>JAGKSW010000111.1 GCA_018993265.1 Nostoc sp. TH1S01 | reverse complement strand
TATCTACATATTTTATTTATATAGATTAGGAGGCTTTGAGGGCGTGGATATCCGGCACAGTAATTTTTTAACTCCTGCCTCCTGCCTCCTGCCTTCTGCCTTCTGATTTCTGACTTCTGACTTCTGAATTCACATTCAAGACTTGATTTAACTTACCGCTACGATAACCCTCTAAGTCTAAAGTGACGTAAATAAAGCCAAATTCTTGAAATGCGGAAACAACAACGGGTAAATCAATTGACAACACAAAATCTTTGATTTTCTCTGGTGCTAATTCAATCCGTGCTGTGTCGCCTTCAGAGCGTACACGCAAATTATCCCATCCTAGTTTTCGCAGATAAATTTCGGCTCTACCAACTCGCTGTAATTTAGCTACTGTAATTTCTTCACCATAAGGAAAGCGGGAACTTAAGCAAGGTTGAGCTGGTTTATCCCACCAAGGTAAACCAAGCTGTTGAGAAAGTTGGCGAACTTCTAATTTTGATACACCAACTTCAGCTAAGGGCGATCGCGCCCCTCGTTCTTTTGCGGCTTGAATTCCTGGACGATAATCGTGTAAATCATCGGCGTTTACCCCGTCTACTACGTAGGGGTAGCCTAATTCCACAGCTAATGGTTTGAGAGTGTCGTGTAATTCGCTTTTGCAAAAATAACAACGGTTGACAGGGTTAGATGTGTAATTAGGATTTTCCATCTCATTTGTTTGGACAACTTGATGCGGTATCCCAATAGTTGCGGCTTGAATTTTTGCGTCTTCTAATTCTTCTGGTAACAGTGAAGGCGAAACCGCTGTCACCGCCAAAGCGCGATCGCCTAAGACATCATAAGCAATCTTAGCCACTAAAGTGCTATCTACACCGCCAGAATAGGCAATTAAGGCGCGTTCCATTTCGCCAAATAAGGCTTTGAGTTGCTCTAGTTTTTCCGTCAATCTCATTCTGAATTCCTGACAAAAGCTTTACATTTCCCCACAAATTCCATTTTAGAGGTGTAAAGAAAATCTGTGTTTTAGCTGGGCGACGCTTCAGACTCTTGCTGTGGTAATTTAATATACTTAGCTACCAAAGCCGCTAAAAGTGGCAAATCCAGCGGTTTAGAGATATATTCATTTACTCCTGATGCTAAACAAGTGTCGCGATCGCCTTTCATGGCCATTGCTGTTTGAGCAATTACCGGAATGGTTTGATATTCCGACCTTTGACGTAGTTTTTTTACCACCTCTAGTCCATTTTCATCTGGTAACTGAATATCTATTAAAATTAATCCTGGTGTTTGTTGTGCCAGAATTGACCACATTTCTCTAGCATTTTTAATCCAAGTTACCTGATAATCTAATCTTTCAAGATAAGTTTGCATCAACTGACCATTCGGTAAATCATCTTCCACTAACAAAATGCTGAAGTTGGAGCTAGGGACGATATTTGAAGAAGATAAAGGTGTATGGTCTGCTGCATCTACTGGATCTGTCTGATTTTCTTGTACTTCTGTTACTCGCTTCACAGGAAGGGTAATAGTAAAACGTGAACCTCTGTTCACTTCAGATTCCACTTCCACAGAGCCACCATGAATTTCAGCGAGTTTCTTCGTCACAACTAAACCCAAGCCTGTACCTTCATCACGGCTAGTTACTGAGTTAGTAATCTGAAAATAAGGTTTAAACAGTTGTGCTTTGTCTATTTGAGAAATTCCAATCCCCGTATCCCAAACTGTAAAACATACACATTGGTCTTGAGAGACAACCTGTAGACCCACTTCACCAGTACAAGTAAACTTAACGGCATTGAAGAGCAAATTTAACAGCATTTGCTTCAGCCGTAAAGGATCAGCAACTAAAGTTTTCACTGTCGGGTCTAGTTCTAAGCGCAGTTTTAAACCTTTGTTAGCCGCTTTCTCTTTGACTAATGCCAAAACATTACGACATAGTTCTGGTACATTGACTTGTTCTTGATGTACTTCTAACTGATTAGCTTCAATTTTGGAGAGGTCTAAAATGTCATTAATCAATGCTAACAAGTGTTTGCCACTAGACTGAATAATATTTAAATATTCTTGATGACGTTCTCTAGTAGGTTCGTAACCTTGAGCTAACAGTAGATGGGTGAACCCGATAATGGAACTTAGTGGTGTGCGAATTTCGTGGCTGGTATTAGCTAGAAACTGATTTTTGAGTTGATTTGTTCTTTCTAGTTCTTGATTAAAACTACCAATATTTTGCGAGATTTGCTGCCAAGATTGTATTTGTTTAAGCTGTGCCAGAGCATTAGTACACTGTTGGGTGACTCTGGCAAATAATGCTGATTTCAGTTGTACTTGTGATGCTGTTAGTAGTTCTCGCGGTGCTTTTGTAATAATTAGCCAGCCAATAGTCCCAGAATCACTGGTTAAAGGCCAGGCACTAGGCGGTTGCTGATTTGCTAGACGCTGCAAATCTTCAACTTCGATCATCTGGGTTAATTTCAACCGCAGTTTTTTGCCTTTTTGGGGCATTATTTCTCCGACTGGAGATGGCGAAGCCGAAACATAACAAACTTGAGCCAATGTTGTTTGTGGTTGAGCCAAAGCGATCGCTACTCTACTATTGTTCAAAGCTATATCGAGTTCATCGACCACTGTTTGAAAAATCTCTGCTTCCTTCGCCTCTACCTGTACAGTAGACGCAGAAACAGAAAGTAGGTAATCATTCAGGCGACTTTGCAACTTGTTCAAGCTGCGCTCTAACCACAACTCGGCACGGAGTTGTTGAATTGTTGCCAAAAGTGTTGGCGTTGCATCTACCTGTGAGTTTTGTTCTGGTAAGCTTGAATACTGCTGCATGGTCAACTAGACCGTTGAACAAGTTTAGCCTGGCGCAAAATTGCGAACAAGATTCTATGTATATTAGCTCACAAATCTTGATTGTTCACAAACTCTAACTTTTATTGTTTATGGTAACAGACGTAACAATATTTTTTGAATAAATCACTCAAGTCAAATTTTTTTAGAGTAACTTATTTGCTTAAAAATCATGGATACACAAGTTATACAACTGATTGTCAATGGCATTGCTTTAGGAAGCATTATTGCTCTAGCTGCTGTTGGTCTTACTCTTACCTACGGGATTTTACGGTTATCTAATTTTGCTCATGGTGATTTTCTCACTTTAGGGGCTTATTTCACTTTGTTGGTAAATGCAGCTGGGGTAAATATCTGGCTATCAATGATTTTGGCAGCAGTCGGAACAGTCGCAGCCATGCTGTTATCAGAGAAGTTACTCTGGTCAAGAATGCGCCTAATTCGTGCTACTTCCACAACGCTGATCATTATTTCTATTGGTCTAGCCTTGTTTTTGCGTAATGGAATTATTTTGGTTTGGGGTGGCAAAAACCAAAACTACAATGTTCCTATAACTTCTGCTTGGGAGTTTTTTGGTGTCAAAGTCCCACAAAATCAACTTTTGGTATTAGGTCTAGCAGTGTTAGCAATTGTAGGGCTGCATTACCTTCTACAAAACACAAAAATTGGGAAAGCGATGCGAGCCGTGGCAGATGACCTAGATTTAGCCAGAGTTTCGGGTATTAATGTTGAGCAAGTTATCCTTTGGACTTGGCTGATTGCTGGGACACTCACTTCTTTGGGTGGCAGTATGTACGGTTTAATTACAGCTGTGCGCCCAAATATGGGATGGTTTTTAATTTTGCCTTTGTTTGCTTCAGTAATTTTAGGCGGAATTGGTAATCCCTACGGAGCGATCGCCGCAGCTTTTATCATTGGTATTGCTCAGGAAGTTAGCACTATTTGGTTGGGGTCGCAATACAAACAAGGCATTGCCCTGCTGATCATGATTTTGGTGCTGCTCATACGTCCCAAAGGTTTATTCAAAGGCACGATTTGAGCAGCACCAGCCCACTTCTAATTATTCAATGATGTGGAAATAGTAAGCTGCTACCAACAAGTTAACAGCTAAAAGCAGCAATGCCCAACCTGTACGAAATGGATAGGGAGGTTTTGCTCCACTGTCTGCAACTGCGGAACTCTTGCTTTGAGTAGCCATAAAAGGTTCTCCTTAATGTCATGACTTTTTCAGAAATACCAAATAGCTGCACCAATTACCCACATTCTTTAAAAATATTTGTCTAGCTGAAAAATAGAGGCTAGAGATGAGGGGCTAGAGGTTAGAGAAGATATTTCAATTTTGCTGTATGACTATTTGGGAAATGGGGTACTGAAAACGGAACTTTCAGACTTCACACTTCATACTTCACACTAGTATCTTCTCCTGCATGGTAGGAACTGCGAACCAGCGGCCCAGAACGGACATGGCTGAACCCCATTTTCCATGCTAGACTACCAAGCTGCTCAAATTCCTCTGGAGTCCAGTATTTTTGTACTGGCAGATGATCTAAGGAAGGACGCATATACTGGCCAATGGTTAAGCGATCGCAGCCTACAGTTCTTAAATCTGCCATTGTTTCGAGAACTTCTGCTACTGTTTCTCCATGTCCCAGCATTAAACCCGATTTGGTGGGAATAGTTGGGTCAATTTCTTTAACTATAGCCAAGACTCGCAGCGAGCGATCGTATTTTGCTCCCCGACGCACTCGGCCAGTTAACTTTTGCACCGTCTCAATATTGTGATTAAAACAAGCGGGTTTGGCATTCACAATTGACTCAATCCGTTGGCGCTGTCCTGCCTCACCTGCACCTGCACCACCCCAAAAATCTGGTGTTAGTACTTCAATTTGAGTTGCGGGGTTTAACTCTCTAATCGCGTCTATTGTTTTGACAAAGTGTCCAGATCCTTGGTCTGGCAAGTCATCCCGCGCCACAGACGTTAGAACTACATAACGTAATCCTAAAAGCTGTACTGCTTGTGCTACTTTCTGTGGTTCCTCCAAGTCAAGAGGCATTGGTGCATGGCCTTTATCAACTTGGCAGAAAGCGCAAGCACGGGTGCAGGTTGGGCCCATCAGTAAGAAAGTCGCTGTTTTTTGGGCATAGCACTCTCCCCGGTTAGGGCAACGTCCTTCTTCACAGATTGTGTGAATTTGGCGCTGTTTAATAATGCGTTGTACAGTTGAAATTTCACTGGCTTTGCCCAGAGGACGGCGTAACCAGCTAGGCATAGCCATAATTTCTGACTTAAATTGGCCTGGTTGTAACGAAGTCATAAATCCTAGGTAAATTCCAAGATAACGTAAGGTTGGTTTTTCTACATTCAGGCTGATGTGTCAGGGTTTTTCTCACCACCATTCTCAGAACCTTGAGTTTTTTGTCTCACTGTGTCAGTTCTACACATCCAACAAGACTGAAGGCTTAAATATCACCATGACATAAACTCCTGCGACTACGGTGGTAAGTTTGACAAAACACTATTAACAAAGCTATTTATACCGAAATATACTATCCCCCAAACCATCAGAAATTTAGATATAGTGGGATGACTCTCAAGGTCAAGCGGCATAGCCGTGATTAAACTTAAATTTTCTGTTAGAGAAATCAGTCGTGGCCAGTAATAAAATTTTAGTTATCGATGACACTACCGTTGTCAGGGTAAAAGTACGAGAAATGTTACCTCCTGGTAACTTTGAGGTATTAGAAGCGAAAGACGGGGTAGAAGGACTCAAGTTTATCCGTCAAGAAAAGCTCAGCTTGATCATGTTAGATTTTCTACTCCCAAAAATGAGTGGTTGGGAAGTTTTTCAAGAAATTCAAGCCCAACCTGAGTTAAGAAAAATTCCTTTAGTGATCATGTCTGGTAGCAAGCAGGAAGTTACCGAAAAAATCCCAGAACCATTTGAATACTTTGATTTTTTGGGCAAACCATTTGATAAAAAGCAATTGATTGATGCGATTAAATCAGCAATGGCTAAAGCTAAATTGCCGCGTCAAGAACCAGCTTTAGTAGGAGCATCTGTCGCTAAAAATAGTGCTACTAGTACAACTAGTACAGGTGCGATCGCAGAGCGTGCTACAACAGCCACAGTCAGTGTTGATAATTCTCCATTACCAACCACATCTCATATTGAAACAGCTTCCTTAGCAGAAATTAAAGCGCTGAATGAGAAAATATTTCAAATGCAAGCTGAAATTGATGGTTTAAAGAAACAGCTAGCTCAGGTAGTAACATTTATTAAACAGAAAATTAAGTAAAATTTCAACTTAGTTTTTTCTCTGTTTCATTTAATACTTTGTTCTCAAAATTCTCATTTGATTTGGATTAGTACAGGAAATTTTTCTAGTAAAAAACTAGAAAAATTACTACCAATGAGTAAATTTTCTAGAAAGTAATAACGTTACTAGTAGCTAATAATTAAGAGGTTGAATTTAGTAGAGATTTTTCTATTTAAAATCTCTACTAAATTCTCTTGTGTAATATAAAAATTTTCGGCTCTTCGGTATGTATTATGCTAAAAATGTCTATTAAAAGCTCAAAACTCAAGCTATACAAAGAACACATGCCTTAATTATTAACAAAAACTAGATTTTTAAGCATTCTGGTCATTTAAGCTTTGATTTAACAGCATAATTTTTGTTTTAACTAATAGTTTGGCATAACAAGTAAGCTGTTCGTCATTTAGATCGGTTAAGGCTAAAACACTAAATCCTTATGCTGGAACTGTGACAGCAGATCAGAATACACAATTTAAATGCATGACAGCTTACTAAAGAACCTCAAATTGTAGTTGATAAACATCAGGGTAATTTGTTTTGTAATTCGGAATTAAATCAAGGAACTGAGTTTGTTATTGAGATACCAATGCGCTAAATATTTTCCTGAAAATGCCAAAGTAAAATGATAGATTGAATATATCCTAATTACAATAGCTAATGACTAGCGATCGCCCTGCTATTTTCTCATTTTTTGCTGGTGCTGGTTTTCTTGATTTAGGCTTTGAATATAGCGGCTTTAATATTGTTTACGTCAATGAAGTTTTCTCCTCTTTTATGGCAGCATACCGCTATTCTAGAGAATTACTCAAATTGCCACAGCCTGATTATGGATATCATCATGGAGAAGCAGGTGATGTCAGTAACCTAGTTGAAGAAATACAAGCACAACGTTTATTAGAATTAGTCAACAATTGCCGCAAGTCTCACAATATTATTGGTTTTATTGGTGGCCCGCCTTGTCCTGATTTTTCGATTGGCGGTAAAAATAAAGGCTACTTAGGAGACAACGGTAAACTTTCTGCCGTTTATATTGAACTTATTTGTCAAAATCTCCCCGATTTCTTTTTATTTGAAAACGTTAATGGTTTATGGCGAACAAAAAAACATCGCTTATTTTTTGAATCTTTAAAAATTAGGTTACAGCAAGCAGGCTATATTTTGACTGAACGCTTGATTAATGCCATTGAATATGGAGTGCCACAAAATAGAGAAAGAATTATTCTCATAGGCTTTTATCAAAATTTTATTCATAAAATTAAAATTCTAAATCAGCTAAATATTGGCTTCTGGCAAAAACATACAACACATTCTCAACAAAAGATTTTGGCTTATCCTTGGCCGCAAAGACAATCGTTTCAAGCAGATTCTATATTACCTTGTCCTGATAATATTATTCCGGAATTAACTGTTGAATTTTGGTTTAGAAAAAATAGTGTCCAAAATCATCCTAATGCTGAACACTATTTTCAACCAAGAGCAGGGATGAGTAAATTTGCTACTGTCGATGAAGGAGATGATTCCAAAAAATCTTTTAAGCGTCTGCATCGATGGCGTTATTCTCCTACAGCTTGCTATGGAAACAATGAAGTACATTTACATCCTTATAAAATGCGGCGAATTTCTGTAGCTGAAGCTTTAGCCATACAATCTTTACCAGAAAATTTTGTACTTCCTGAGTCAATGTCTTTGACTAATATGTTTAAATCAATTGGTAATGGTGTGCCTTACTTGCTATCTCAGGCATTAGCTAGAACTATTCTTGATTTTTTAGCAATTAACTGAGAAAAAACTGTGGTATTACCTTAAGCGCAAAATGTCTAAAAATTAATAAATTAGTTACAATAATTAAATTAACTTAAAGTTAATCAAATATAAACTCGATAATCAGCCTATTTTAGGCTTCAATTCGTAGTCAATCTAGTTTAATATATAATAAATGTCTTAATTTTTTATAAAGCTTAATAATCATTACATAGGCAAAAGCTCAATGGCAGCAGACTATCCAGATATTGATATTGCGCCATTTATCGATCACGCCCTGTTAACGCCAACGGCTACTCCAGAGCAGGTTGAGCAATGGTGTGAGCAAGCATATAGATTTAACTTTGCGGCGGTTTGCATTTACCCTAGCTACGTTAAGCAAGCAGCAGAACTCCTCCAAGGCAAAAACCCAAAAGTTTGCACAGTCATTGGTTTTCCGACGGGAGCAACAACTTCAGCCGTTAAGCTGTATGAAGCGCAAGAAGCAGTAGAAAATGGAGCTACTGAGTTAGATTTAGTGCTTAATCTAGGCTGGTTAAAGGTGGGAAAAACCGAGGAAGTTCACCGTGAAATTGCCGAAATTTGTGAAGAAACTGGGCAAACAGTCAAGGTAATTTTGGAAACCAGTCTGCTGACAGATGCAGAAAAAAGACTAGCAGCAGAAATATGTATGGATGCAGGTGCAGCATTCCTGAAAACAAGTACAGGTTGGAATGGCGGTGCAACAGTAGCAGATGTGAGTATTTTGAAAGAAATAGTCCGAGACAGAATAGGAATTAAAGCTTCTGGGGGTATTCGGACTCACGACCAAGCCCTAGACTTAATCCTAGCGGGTGCTACAAGATTAGGAACATCTCGTGGTATCGATTTGCTCCGCCAGCGCGATAATCTGGAGAAAGGAGAATAGTCATTTGTCTTTTGTCCTCTCGAAAAAAAGTTTTAGATGCGATCGCGCCTCGCGCCAGCATCACAGGGGAAATTTTGCTCAGGCATTTGTGCTTTGTCCTTTCTTTGCAGCTAATGACCAACGACTAATGACTGATGGCTAATGGCTAATGACTCATGAGTAAAACTTATAAAGCAACTGGTATTAATCTTAAAACTCAGGTGCTGGGAGAGTCAGACAGGATAGTGACAATTTTGACACGAGAGTTTGGTCTGATTCGAGCCGTTGCTCCAGGGGCGCGTAAACATAACTCTAGCCTTGGCGGTCGGAGTGGGATATTTGTAGTCAATGAACTATTGATTGCCAAAGGGCGATCGCTAGATAAAATTACTCAAGCACAAACTTTAAAAACATATCCCGGTTTAGCTAAAGATTTAGGAAAATTAGCAGCAGGTCAGTATTTAGCAGAAATAGCCTTGAGCCAGGCTTTGAGTGAACAACCCCAAGAAGAACTTTATGAGTTACTCAATGAACACCTTCATCAATTAGAAATCCTCCCACAAGCCGAAACATCAGCCGTTTATGCTTATCTCGCTCTGGGGGTGTTTCAACTTTTAGTGTTGGCAGGACTGACTCCTCAAATCCAAACATGCTGTTTAACTCAAAGCTCTCTCACACCAGACTTTGCCAACCCCAACTGGCAAGTAGGATTTAGTGTTCCGTCTGGTGGGGTAATTTGTTTAGAGGCGTGGGAAAGTTTACGCAGAAAACAAGAGAAAGAAAAATGGGAAAATAGAAATAATTCCGAGTTTTTCCCATCAGCAAATTCTCCTATACCTAGTTACGAGACTGTTGTTCATCGACAAGACCTCCCAGTAATTTCTTGGCGTTTAAGTGCTAGAGAATTTGCTCTGCTCCAACAACTGTCACAACCAGAGATAATGCAAATTGATGGAATTAGAGATAATGCCTGGTTATCTATTGAGCAAATTCTCCGACAGTATGCTCAGTATCATTTAGGACACTCTATTCGCTCCGCTACCCTGATAGATTCTTATTTTGCTGCCAACCATGATGCAACCATCTGATTTGGATCGAAAAATCCTACCCATATCACCCAGCCATATCAAAAAACAGAGTAGGGAAAATACTCCTACTGTGACTAACCATTTAAGAGCTGTACCTCCATCTACAAATAGTCAAATTTACAACCAAGAAATTTCCAAACCCGATGTTTTAAGTAATGGTAAACAGTGGACATCGGATACAGTCATCAATGTTTCCCCAAGCAACAAGGAAGATAATTTGCCAAAAGATGCTGCAACGGAAACAGCAGCTTGGAATGGTTCTGGTGGCGAAGCTAAATCCGGAAACTTACAACAGCAGGGATTTTTACCTGTATTAAAAAACCCTAATTTCTTGGCACTTTGGGGTGGACAAGTGTTTTGCCAACTGGCTGATAAAGTGTATTTAGTATTGATGATTGCTTTAATAAATACTCACTTTCAAGCAGGTAGTCAAAGTATTAGTGGTTGGGTATCGGCGTTAATGATGGCATTTACTATTCCAGCAGTATTATTTGGTTCTATAGCTGGAGTATTTGTAGATCGCTGGTCAAAAAAAGCAGTTTTGGTAGCAACAAATGTTTGGCGTGGCCTTTTGGTTTTAGCAATTCCTTTTTTATTGTGGTTAACTCATGATTGGCAACCTATCGGAGTTTTGCCAGTAGGTTTTGCAATTATTTTAGGTGTGACTTTTTTGGTGTCCACGCTGACACAGTTTTTTGCGCCAGCCGAACAAGCCGCAATTCCGCTGGTAGTAGAAGAACAGCATTTACTTTCGGCGAACTCGCTTTATACAACCACAATGATGGCATCGGTAATTATTGGTTTTGCCATCGGTGAACCAATTTTAGCGATCGCAGATAGTATATGGGCGCAGTTTGGTGGTAGCAATGGTTTGGGTAAAGAAATTTTAGTGGGTGGCAGTTATGCGATCGCGGGTGTAATTTTAATGTTGTTGGCTACTAAAGAAAAACCCCACGCTCCCGATACTGAATTTCCTCATGTTTTCTCAGATTTACGTGATGGTTTTGCTTACCTCAAAGCTAATCATCAAGTCCGAAATGCTTTAGTAAGATTGATTATTTTGTTTTCTGTCTTTGCTGCTTTAACAGTTTTGGCAGTGCGGATGGCAGAAATAATTCCTAACTTAAAAGCTTCTCAGTTCGGCTTTTTACTAGCAGCAGGGGGTGTAGGAATTGCCGTTGGTGCAACAATTCTCGGTCAATTTGGACAACGCTTCTCCTATTCTCAACTCGGCTTGTATGGTTGTTTAGGAATGGCAGCATCTTTAATTGGTTTGGCCTTATTTACAACACAACTGTGGCTAGTCTTATTGTTTGTCTCTATATTAGGGATTTTTGGATCGTTAGTCGGCATTCCGATGCAAACCGCGATTCAAACAGAAACTCCTCCAGAAATGCGGGGTAAAGTATTTGGTTTGCAAAATAATGTCATTAATATTGCACTGACTTTACCTTTAGCACTAGCAGGAGTCGCCGAAACCTTTGTAGGATTGAAAGCTGTTTTTTTGGGACTAGCTGCGATCGTATTTTTTGGTGGGATTTTAACCTGGTATAACTCCCGTCAGTCTGCTTGACAAAAGCAATAATTTATTATTGACTTTGAATTCGTGGTAAACTGAACTCATCAATAATTTAGTGCTTCCTCGCTGGGAATAAACCTGATATTACGTAGAACTAAGTTGTATTACGAGTCAAAAATCACAACTTATTCATTAAAATCAATTAAACCGAAAATCTATTGTTTTCATTAGCTATAAGCAGCTTGATCAATAGTTCATATCGGTGTTTTTTAAATCACAATCATTCAGTAAAATCAGGTTCAAATCAAGTACAGCTAAGGTGCAGAAATAATAATAAATAAAACCAGCTTTCTCATAACTAACTTTAAAGAATGCGTATAGCCTGGATTGGAAAAAAATCGCCCTTTTGTGGCAACGTCACCTACAGCCGAGAGATAACAAATGCTTTGCTAGATAGGGGACATGAAGTTAGTTTCCTTCACTTCGCTCAAGAAGAACCTGAACCTGACAACTGGCCTAAATTCCAAGAAGTATCTTTACCCTTTATTTATAAATCGCAAGTTTATACAATTCCGGCGCTAAAAGCGACAAAAGTTTTAACAGAATCCTTAAGAGAAATTAAGCCGGATATAGTTCATGCTTCTTTAACTTTATCTCCGCTTGACTTTGTTTTACCAGAAATTTGCGAACAACTGAATTTGCCGTTAATTGCCACTTTCCACACACCGTTTGCAGGTAAAGGGGCAAAACTGATATCTGGAACGCAATTGATAGCCTATCAGTTGTACGCACCTTTTTTAGATAACTACGATCGCGTGATTGTATTTTCGCAAATTCAGCGAGAATTACTGGCTCGTATGGGTGTGCGGGAAAAAAATATTGCTGTGATTCCCAACGGTGTAGATACGGTTAAATATTCTCCTGGATATTCCGCAGTCAAAGCAGAATTTAAAGCGGAACGCTTATTTGTTTACCAAGGACGCATAGCCCCAGAGAAAAATGTTGAATCGCTTCTTCGAGCTTGGAAGCAGTCAGAAATGGGGGCTGAGAGTAAGTTGTTAATTGTTGGGGATGGCCCTTTAAGAGCTTCTTTAGAGCAATTTTATGGTGCAGAATACGGCGTTATTTGGTTAGGTTTTGTGGCGGAAGAAGAAAGACGCATCGAAATCTTACGGGGTGCAGATGTGTTTATTTTGCCATCTTTGGTAGAAGGATTGTCTTTATCTTTATTAGAAGCAATGGCTTGTGGACGCGCTTGTATCGCTACAGATGTTGGTGCAGACGGAGAAGTTTTAGAAAAAGGGGCTGGTATAGTTTTAAGTACTAAAACAGTGCGATCGCAATTAAAAACCCTTTTACCGCTTTGCCAAGACCATCCAGAATTAACAACTCTACTAGGACAAAAAGCTAGAAATCGTGTTTTAGAGCGATATACATTGGATAAAAATATTACCCAGCTAGAGGAACTTTATAAGGAAGTTTTAACACAGAGACCTGTGCATTTGAGTTGGGGAGCTTAAAAGCATTTATACATTATTTAATTGAGTGTGATTTCAACAAAAAATTCGGACTTAATACTCATGATGATGATGTTAAATGATGAAATTGACTCAAAATTTTTTGGCAATAATTTCATTGTTCTTATTATGGCTTTGTGTGGCTTGTAGTTAACAGATGCGGTTCATTTGGGATGAAAATAAGCGGCAATCAAATATAAGCAAACACGGATTTGATTTTGTAGATGCTTATATAGTTTTTGAAGGTGCAACCTTGACTTTTGAAGATGAGCGTTATGCTTATGGAGAGCGGCGTTTTATTACAATGGGGCTGTTGCGTGGACGAGTTGTGGTAATCGCGCATACAGAAGCTCAAGATGAAATTCGTGTTATTTCAATGAGGGAGGGAACTAAACGTGAGCAAATCATTTTCTTCCGAAGCCTCTCAAACTGATTGGGAGCGAATTGATGCTATGCAAGATGAAGACATTGACCTGTCGGAAATTCCAGAAGTAAGCGAAGAACAGATAAAGCGGGCTGTGCTGCGGATTGGTGGAAAACCTGTCGAACGAGGTCAACAGCGGGTCGATATTCTGCTAGATGCATTCATAGTGGAATACTTTAAGACGAAGGCTGGTGAAGAGGGGTATCAAGCACTTATTAATCAAGCATTGACAGAATATATTCGTACTTCCTCATCTACTCCAAATTCTTAAAATTGAGCAATTCATTTTTGAGTATCTATTAAAGACCAGCCCAAACTCGTAGGCTGTTGATAAACTCGCTTCAAAGTATTCACATCTCTAGCTGAAATAGTCAGTGGGTTGCGGACTTGGGAAAAATATAAAGCATCAGTTTGTGATGGACTATGACCCCAAATTCCCAAGGCGTGACCAAGTTCATGGCGGGCTGATGCAACGACATAATTACCTGTCTGGCTAGGACTCAAGAGAATAGTAAAACTGTGTAATAAAACTTCGTTTTTGGTATACAACTGGTATGTAGTTAAAGCAGAACGCGCACGCAGAATTTTTTTATCAGTTGAAAGTTGTAATGGTGGCGCTTTTCGCTCAATTTTAATATCAGCAATTTCTGGACTTTCTACTATTTTTAAAGGTAAGTAGCTATTCCATTCCTGTACAGCTTGCACAACACTTTGAACCCACTCTTCAGCCTGTTGATTAATAATATTGATTGGTCGTTTTATATAAACTTGAACTGGAAATTGTGACCAAACTAAATAGCCTATTTCTGTTTTCGCAACTTGAGAAAAGTAATCACCACTGTTTGTCTGATCATTCCACTGAACTAGCGTAGGTGGTAAAGGATGGGGTTTTGGTGGAGGTAAAGCAGTGGCGCTGGATGGGTAGTGAGCCAAAATAATTAACAGCCCTGTACTTATAGTTAAGAGAAAGGCTGTTAATAATTTTTTAATATTCGGTATTGGGTGTAGGGTCATTTTCCCCATTTCCCTATCCTTATTTGGGTAGCCAACCTGCACTTAAAACTACTGTTAAGCCAAGAAAAATTACTGTTAAAGCCCAAGTAATTCGGTTTAGGGTGTTTTCTGCACTTTTGGTACTACTAAATAATTGGGCTTGTCCACCAATAGCACCAATACCATCACCTTTGGGGCTGTGCAGTAATACTAAAACAATCACTCCCAGGGCGGCTAATGCCCAAACAATTTGTACGATGTTTGTAACTGTCATGTTCGCAATCTCATTTATAGCGGTTTAAAAACAAATGTCGGAAGTTAAGGCTTCAAAAACTCTATTTTATTACTTTGAAATCTTAACTCCTACGATTCTTAGCATAATTAGTTTTGAGGTCTGAGTGTTGAGTAAAGCCAAAATTACTCAGCACTCAGCACTGTTTACAGACCAATTGGCATAGGAGTACGATCGCGTTTTAATTCAAACTCTACTGGTTTAACTAGCGATCGCCCTGTCATTTCTGGTGGCTGCGGTAGCTGTAAAATATCCAGAATGGTAGGCGCAATGTCGGCTAACTTGCCATCGTTACGTAGTTCGACATTCGTACCATGTCCAGGAATTTTCGCTTTTTCGCCTTCCACCAAAATCAAGGGTACTGGGTTGGTAGTATGAGCCGTCCAGGAATTACCCTCTTCATCTAGCATATACTCAGCGTTGCCGTGGTCGGCGGTAATTATTGTTGTTCCGCCTGCTTTGATAATGCTTTCGAGGAGGCGACCCACACAACGGTCAACTTCTTCAATTGCCGTAATTGTGGCTGGCATTTGACCAGTATGCCCTACCATATCTGGGTTGGCATAGTTAATTACTACTAAGGAGTATATGCCTTTTTCAATGGCAGCGATCGCTACATCGGTGACGGCGGCGGCTGACATGACTGGCGCTTTGTCATAAGTCGCTACCATTGGACTGCTGACAAGTTCCCGGTCTTCGCCCGCAAAAGGTTCTTCTAAACCGCCGTTAAAGAAGTAAGTGACGTGGGCATATTTTTCGGTTTCCGCAGTCCGAAACTGTTTCAGACCATGATTTGCAATGACTTCACCGAGAATATTCGTTAAATTCTGCGGCTCAAAAGCCACTGTCACTGGTAAATCTGGATCGTACTGGGTAAATGTCACAAAAGATAATGGCTGGATTCTCTGTCGCTCAAAGCCTGTAAATTCAGGACTAACAAAGGCTTGAGTCAACTGTCTAGCACGGTCAGGGCGGAAGTTGAAAAATATTACCCCATCTCCTGGTTCAACTGCACCGGGAGCAATACGGACTGGGTTAACAAATTCATCTGTCACCCCTTCGGCGTAAGATGCTTCCAAGACTTGTGCGGCTGTTCGTCCATCACCTGCACCATCTTGGGTCATAACATCATATGCTCTTTGAACACGATCCCAACGGCGATCGCGATCCATCGCATAATAACGACCACTAACGGTAGCAATACGTCCAATACCCACGCGGTCGATGTAATCTTGAATTGCGTGAATCGCTTTTATACCTTCACTGGGGGAGGTATCACGACCATCAGTAATTGCGTGGATACAAACTTCTGAAATTCGCTGATCCTTGGCTAAGTCAAGTAGTCCGAACAGGTGGGTAATGTGTGAGTGTACCCCGCCATCAGAACAAAGACCCACTAAGTGCAGCTTGCCATTTTGAGAACGAACTTCCTGGCAAATTTTGACCAGTGCGGGGTTACTGAGGATTGAACCGTCTTCCACTGCATCCGAGATGCGTACAAGTTCTTGTGGTACAACTCGCCCAGCGCCAATATTCAAATGACCAACTTCTGAGTTACCCATTTGACCCTCTGGCAAGCCTACGGCTTTTCCTGATGTGCGGATGAGGGTGTGCGGGTACGCCGCCCACAAGCTGTCCATAATCGGCGTTTTAGCCGCAACAATAGCGTTTCCTCGCGTCTCCTCGCAGTAGCCCCATCCGTCTAAAATGACTAGCACCACAGGAGCAACAGGTGCCTTGGTCATAGTAAAATTGCCCTTTACTTTTTGTAATACCCGAATGATACCACTGCTAACCACAGGTGCAAGTGAATTTCTGCTTATTAACTTAATTTATGACTTATTGACAGATTTTTTAGACTTTTTTTACTTTTCGCAACTGTTGCATATATTTTGTGATATCGCCAATCAAGCAATCAGTTAGTAGTTAAGTAAAGGTACTACTACTAACTTGATAGTTTACTTTTTCTTGGCAGAAGTTTTTGCTGCTTTGGCTGCTTTTTTAGCTGCTTTTTCCGCTGCGATCGCCGCTAATTTGGCTTCTTCTTTTTCCTCGGCAATTTTTGCTAAATAGTAGTGGTAATCTCCTAAATAAACGCGGAATTCTCCATCCCGGATTTCCACAATTTTGTTCGCCACCTGCGAAATAAAATAACGGTCGTGGGAAACTACAATCGCTGTCCCATCATAGTTTTGCAGTGCTTCTTCCAACATCTCTTTAGCTGGAATATCGAGATGGTTGGTCGGCTCATCTAAAATCAGTAAATTAGCTGGACGCAATAGCATTTTTGCCAATGCTAAACGTGCTTTCTCCCCTCCACTTAAGGCTTCAACCGATTTAAATACAGTGTCTCCAGTGAATAAAAACTTGCCGAGAAGCGTGCGAACTTCTTCGTTTTTCCAGTCAGGAACTTCATCGTGAATTGTTTCCATAACTGACTTTTTCAAGTCCAAAGCTTCGGCTTGATTTTGTTCAAAGTAACCAGGAATAACGTTATGATCACCTAAGCTAACGATGCCTTCGCTGGGTGTTTCCGTACCCATAATGATTCGCAATAAGGTAGATTTCCCTGCACCGTTGGGGCCTAGAAAAGCGATGCGATCGCCTCTTTCTATAAGTAAATTTGCACCCAGGAATAAGATTTTATCATCATAGATATGGGTCAAATCCTTAATCTTCACTACTTCTCGACCACTGCGGGGTGCAGGGGGAAAACGAAAATGTAAGGTTCTGACTCCAGATGTGGGTGCTTCGATCCGTTCAATTTTGTCCAGTTGCTTTTCCCGGCTTTTTGCTTGGGTACTGCGGGTAGCACTAGCGCGGAATCGATCAACAAAAGCTTGTTGTTTCTCAATTTCCTTTTGTTGGCGTTCGTAAGCATTCAACTGCGCTACTTGATTTTCAGCTTTTTGTTGCAAGTAAGCCGAATAGTTACCCAAGTATGTACTAGAAACGCCGCGTTCAGTTTCGACAATTTGAGTGCAGAGGCGGTCTAAAAATTCGCGGTCGTGGGAAACTATCACCATTGGCGTTGTTAAGCCTTTGAGGTAATTTTCTAGCCACTCGATAGTTTCTAAGTCTAAATGGTTAGTCGGTTCGTCTAACAGTAATAAATCCGGTGCTTGCAGCAGAATTTTACCCAAACTCATTCGCATTTGCCAGCCACCAGAAAAAGCACTGACGAGGCGATCGCCATCTTCAGGATCAAATCCCATCTCTGGTAAAATCTTGCCGATGCGTGCTTCTAAACCGTAACCATCCAAAGCTTCAAACTGACGCTGCAAACGATCCAACTTGTTAATTAGTCGATCTAGTTCCTCTGGTGTCGCAGTTTGCATATCATGTTGCACTTGCGTCAGAGATAACTGTACTTCGTTGGCTTCCTTAAATACTGTCCAAAATTCTTCTCTAACTGTGCGTCTGGGATCGACTTCAAACTCTTGATTGAGATAAGCAATATGTAAACTAGCAGGACGAATAATATCGCCAGCGGTAGGTTCAATTTCCCCAGAGATAATTTTCAACTGGGTAGATTTTCCAGCACCGTTAACGCCAACTAAGCCAATGCGATCGCCTGGTTTTACTTCCCAGTTGATATCCTTAAGGACTTCGCCTGTCGGATAAATTTTACTGATATGTTCGAGTCGCAGCATCGAGTTTCTCTCAGGGTAGGAAATTGATGGTTAAGGACGAAGTACCAACACCGTGTCTAATATTAACAAAAATTAACCAATAATTCTTCCCAAAAAGTAACTATCAAACCCAGACACCGCTTAATTTTGATTACTCATGAATTTTGTGCAGCTTGCTGTACTTCTTCAATAGTTAAATCAAGTTCCGCAGCTACTTGTTCCACAGTCAAACCCAACCTCAAAAGGCGAGAGACCATTCTCAACTTTTCTTGGCGTTGACCTTCTGCTATACCTTGCTGTCTGCCTTCCTGTTTACCTTCCTGTCTACCTTCCTGTCTACCTTGTTCTTTGCCTTCCTGAAAAGCTTCTTGATAAAATCGTGTTTGCTTTAAATCGCTTAATCCAAACATATTCTGTATTTCCTCTCTACTCATGTTCGGCAACTTGTAAATCAGAATTGTCTCTATTAATTGTAATAATTGCTGTTGTTGGCGTTGAGATGTTAACTCAAGTTTTGTTCTGGTGATTAACTCCGTAGCCTCGATGATTGCTGCGTTTGTATCAGCAATTACTAACTTGATTGTTGCTATACCAATTGGTAGTGATGCTGCATCGCCTAATTCATCCAAATAAATACATCGGACTCGCTGACTTTCAAAAAATTCTCGGTAATGTTTTATATCTTGTGTATCTACACTTCTGCTGGGGTATAAAACCACTGCACACCAGTTATTTGGTGGTCGATTTTGGCGTAAATATAAACAAATTTCGGCAAACAGTCGTGAGTAAAAATCATCATCAGTTTGAAACTGTACCTCCACAAAGTAGATATGCTTTTCCTCATCTTGTACAGGTAGAAACACACCATCAATTCTGAAGGCTGTTTGTTTAATCTCAACTGATGAAAATTGATAGTATTCAGTATTTTCGGGAGAAGCACCAATGAGTTCAAAGAAGATATCGGGAAATTCTTGAAATAGGCGATAAAATATGCTGTCTGTTTTCACAGATTGAACAAAGGAAATAATGTTAATAGCTAATTATGTACTTTTTTGGGCTTCTGCTCCATCCCTGACTTCTTGCACACGCTCTCTAGTTATCCCTAATACCCGTGAAATTGGCGCTAATAAACTATCATCAATCGGCTCTCCAGCATAAATACTATTGAGTTCGGTGGGAGAGATTTTAAAGGTATCGCAGAATTTAGCAAATTCTTGATTGTTAAGGTCAAGTTCTTTTTGTCGTTCTTGCAGTAAAAGTGCGATCGCTCTCGTCCCATATTTAGGACGTTCACTAACCTTTATATATTTTTGTACTAAATAATTAACCTTACTTGTATCACCACCAGTCTTTTTTAGTAAATCACCACAAGCTTTTTTGAGGGCTTTTTTTAAGACTTCTTCTTCATTTAAAAAATAAAGAATTTCATTCACATATTCTTGTTTAAAGAAACCAACTAAACTACCTTTATGATAAACAGGTATATAAGATGTTTCTGGATGAGATTGCCAATCTAAAGGTTCGTTTCGTAACAATGACATAGCTGCACCTATAAAAATTTGATGCTCACCATTTTAAAACTATTTATACTGACTCGCCAGTAGTATAATTTGGGAGAAAACACTCCTGGCTTAGATCCCCGACTTCTTAAAGAAGTCGGGGATCTGGTTTTTGATGAACTGACACAATTAAACTGGAGACCAAGGGCCAACAATCTTGATTCCCTGCTGTTCTTTCTCCGCTAATTCTCTATTTAATATAAGTAATTTCTCTAAAATATCGTCGTTGGCATTAAAGCCATAAGCTTGCAACACTAATTTATCTAACTGTTGATGCAGTTTATAAAGCTGGCTAGTTGGTTCATCAAAAAACTTGTTGTAGAGTGTGGTGATTCCCCATTGCTTTGATTCCATTTGTTGTGTGCGGTATTGATGAAGTTCTTCAGCTTTAGCACGAATTTGCTGAACTAATTTAACATCTGGTGCTTGTGGAAAGGGGAATGTTTCAAAGCAAGTGTTGTGAGTATAAGCAATATCAGCTTTTAGAGTTGATTTTTGAGCATTCATCCAAATACGATGAACTTTAGATGAGAGAATACCAAAGATATAGAAATCATCAGTAGTGACAACAACTGATTTATCTCCAGGTAGGCAATTTAAAAAAGCAGGAATAAATACAGCCCATTTTGAAACTCTGGGAACTGTAAAATAGAAAGAGAGTGTTGACATCTTATTTCGCATTTCTGGACGGGGGCGCAAAAATTTCCACCAGTAATTTCTAGCTGTTGAATCTCTATTCTTATCTCGTTCTGGCTTAACAATCGCTTTAATATATTCAAAAGGTAATAGATAATTACTAGCCTCCTCAATACTCATATCATTAAAATCTATAATCCAGCGTTCCGGCTTACCATGAGGATTTTGTGCCAAATTTTTCCCCATTGAAAATAGTTTTAATACCTCTTGATTTTTTGAATCAGCTTTAATCCAGTCTTGTACCTGCTGTTCAGTCACTATAAATCCTTCACCAACTGGAATTACACCCTGAAAGCATTTATTTAAGTTAGCTTTTAATTTGACGGCTTGAGAAACATCAGTTGTAGATTGAAGAGAAGAATTAATGTGTGAAACTATTTGATCATCTAAATAATACTTTTGTGGTTGATATCTACACCAATTCACAATACTAACGTGAACCTTAGCCTCACCTGACCAAACTTGTGTAGAAATTGCTTCATGAATATAACCACCATTTTGAGTAATGTAATCTAATGCAGCAACTCTACTTTTACCTTGACTAATTGAATTAGTAGCAACTAATCCTGCTCTACCGTTGTCATCAATATGTTCATGCGCTAACCTAAACCAATAAGCACAAAAATCTACAGAATCTCTAACATCAGGAAAACGTTGAAAAACTTTATCTATATATTCATCACCTAAAGTAATTCTCATATGTTTACCACCTAAAAACGGTGGATTACCAATAATTGCGTTAGCCTTTGGCCATTCACTAAACAGCGCATCTTGACAAACAATATTGTTATCCAAAGTATCCAAAGGTAAAGCAGGTTCAGTCAACTTTAAATTATCAATTGCAATCTTCCGCGCAATCATCAAAGTCACTCTAGCCAATTCCACCGCAAAAGGATTTGTATCCATCCCAAAAAAATTTAATGGTGTGACAAATCCTATTTGCATTTGTTTATCATTTGACCTACGACGCTGCGAAATTTTATCAAGCAATAACATTTCAATTCGCTTGAGTTCTTGATAAGCAATGTAGAGAAAATTTCCTGAACCACAAGCCGGATCAAGTACGCGATAACTTTGTAATTCTAATTGTAAAGTTGACAGTTCACCAATTGTATTAGCTGCTTCTATTCTTTCTTCCCAATAACGGCTAATTGTTGGACGGACAATTTTCATCAGGACTTACGCAACTGGCACAGGCGATCGCTAAATTTTAGTACGGATGTATTGAATAACGACACCACGAACATAGGGCGATCGCCAATAAATAGTATTGTAGTACTATAAAAATGCACATGGAATGAACTAGAGTACAAATGTAAAGTGTCCCTTTTTACGCCAAACTTTTGGGCT
>JAGKSW010000110.1 GCA_018993265.1 Nostoc sp. TH1S01 | reverse complement strand
TAAGCGTGCCAAATGACCCACTAGTAGAACAAAGTTTAGCAATTACTAGAGAAATTCAAGACCGTCCTTTAGAAGCTCAAGCTCTAACTTATCTTGGTGACGTTTACAGAAATCTCAGAGATTATTCCAAAGCTTTAGATTTATCGCAGCAAAGTTTAAAAATTGCTCAAGATATAAAAAGCCCTACATCTGAGGTATACGCATTAGATAATCTTGGCAATACATATAGTAATTTGGGTGCGTATCAAAAAAGCAACGAATTTTATCAGCAACTGGTGGTTAAACTGCGACAACTAAAAAATCGTAATGGAGAAGCGTTTGCTTTGCTAGCGATCGCAGGGAACTATTACAATACCGGAGAAGCACAAAAAACTGTAGACTTCGCTCAAAAAAGTTTAGCTATTCTCAAAGAAAGTAAAAAACCAGCTTGGGAGATAGTACCACACCGGATGTTAAGCCTAGGCTACTGGACTGACACAGCTAAAATGTTGCATTAAAATTAAGGGATTCCTCTTCCTCAAAAACTGGATAAAGATGTTGCAGTTTCACCCTGGCATCCTCAGTAGAAAACCGCCATATTACTTTAGAAGCACTATGATTGCGTTCCTGTTGCCAGTTTAAGAGTTCAAGTTTGAGTTGTTCAGATGTAGGAATCCTTCTGGCTAAACATTGCTTTGATAAAATACTCAGTTCAATTTCGGCTACGTTTAACCAACTGCCATTTCGGGGAGTATGATAAATTTCTAGCCGTCTGGCTAATCGATGGGCAACTGGTGCGGGAAATGCTTCATAAAGTGAAGCGATGTTGTGAGTGTTGAGATTATCACAGACTAACTTTACTTTTCGCGCCTGAGGATAATCTACATCCAAAAGTTGACGGACTTCTTCTGCCCAATCAACACGAGTGCGATGGTCTCGGTTGCTAACTCTGCGCCATCCCCGATTCGGGTCAAAAAACATAAACAAAGCTTGCACTCCTTCACGGGTATAGTGATAATCCTCCTTTTTGTCTTGATTTGGTTCCATGTTGATGGGTTCGTAGAGATGCCCTTGCAGTTCGATTGAAGCTTCATCCATATTAATTAAGGGTTCATCTTCATCATGTTCTTGGCTGTAAAGGTCTAAAACTACTTCCATTTGAGAGACAAATCTCGCTAAATCCCGTTCTGGAATACAGAATCTTTGCTTTTTCCAAGGGCGTAATTGGTTTTTTTTAAAGTGCGTCGCACGCTTTCACGAGAGATTTCTGTGACAATTGTCCGTTTTTTCAGTTCTCTGGTTAACAGTCTAATCGTCCAGTCTGCTCTCCCAGATGGTGGGTCGGAACAACAAAGGGCGATGATATGTGCTTCGGTTGCTCCATCTACTTTTGGCGCGGTGGGAGGAGTCTTTCTTTGCGTAGGCGTAGCCCGCCGAAGGCATCGCTCCAGCGCAGGTTTTTCGCCTTTGAGCAAAAATCTTGGGCGAATTCTTCCGACTGTGTTCCTATGTACCTGTAAAGCTTGTGCTATTTCTTCGTCCGTCCATTTTTTCCTGGCTTGTTCTCCTTCATCGCACATAAGCATAATTCTAGCGTGTAGGATTTTTTTGGCGGGTGCATAGCCATTTCGGCTGATTTGTTCCAGTTTTTCTTTCTGCTCTACCGTCAGATGCACTTTATCTCGGCGACCTCTTCCCACTTTCGAGTCCTCACCTTGGCATATCTATTGCACTATTTTAGCTGTGTCAGTCCACTACACATACTACACCACTAAAATAAAATATAAATTCATTAACCTATAGCCTGTATCTTAACTTTAGTAAGGCGATAGAAATTCTATTAGATTTGTGAAAATTAGTGGACTTCAGATCCCCGACTTCTTTAAGAAGTCGGGGATCTTGTTATTCAAACTTTTTAAATCACGCATATTTCATTTTTGGAGATGTCTATTGGTCAATACGGTTCGGTTAGGTAATTTTTATGGCGATTTCTGGTTTGCAGAGACGCGATATATCGCGTTTCTGCAAGGTTTTTGGTTTATGGAATTTTATTATCCGAACCGTATTGGTCTATTGGTATAATTTCATCAATCAAAGGTTGTTGTAGATGGGTGCAATATTTGGGTATGAATAATTTTGAGTTTCAGCTTAAAAGCTTAGGAATTGCTATAGGTAGCTTTATAGCTTTTTGTGCTAACTCCGCAACAGCCCAAATTATCCCAGATGGGACTTTACCAACTAATTCGCAAGTTACAACCAATGATAAAATTACAACCATTACAGGTGGTACGCTTGCAGGTAGCAACCTCTTTCATAGTTTTGAAAAGTTTTCTTTAACAAGAGAAGCTATAGCAGACTTCAAAAATGGTACAGGTGTTCAAAATATTATTACCAGGGTGACAGGTCAATCTATCTCTGATATTAATGGCACTCTGAAGGCAGAAGGAACAGCGAATTTATTCTTGATTAATCCCAACGGGATTGTATTTGGGCCTAATGCTGTATTAGATATTGGTGGTTCATTTTTAGCGACTACAGCCAGTAGTATTAACTTTGCCGATGGTCAAAAATTTAGTGCTACAGAAACCCAAACAACACCTACATTGTCAATCAATATTCCTATTGGTTTAAAATTTGGCTCAACTGCGGCTCCCATCCGTAATCAATCTCAAGCTAGTCCAAATAATGCAATTAATATCTTTAGGCAACCTGTAGGTTTGCAAGTACGAGCAGGTAAAACTTTAGCACTTGTAGGCGGTGACATTAGACTAGAAGGTGGAAGTTTAACAGCAAAGTCAGGAAGAATTGAGCTAGGAAGTGTTGCTAGTAATAGCTTAGTCAGCCTTAACCATACTAGCCAAGGGTGGGTATTGGGATATGAAAAAGTTCAGAATTTCGGGAATATTCAACTAATTGAGGGAACTGCTGAAATTCCGTCTACTGTAGATGCCAGTGGTGAAGGCGGTGGTAGTATCCAAGTACGGGGTAACACAGTGGAACTCGCTGGTAATCTTGTTACCTTGATCAGTCGGACTACAGGTATTGTAGACGGTAGGGATTTAACTATTAATACCGAGAACTTAATTGTTCGAGATGGCGCACTAGTAGACACTTCTACAATTGGAAAAGGTAGGGGAGGAAACTTAATTATCAATGCTTCTGACTCTGTGCAGTTAATTGGTAGCTCTCCCTTACCAAATACTAATTCGCCTCAAGTTAGTTTATTAATTAGTGCAACTAGTGTTGAAGGAAAAGCTGGCGATATAAACATCAGTACTCGTAGGTTGCTGGTTCAAGATGGCGCACAGATATCAACACAATCCAGTGGAATTCTTATTCCTCCCCAATTTAACAAATTTCAACCAGCTACAGGAGATGGAGGGAATTTAACTATCAATGCTTCTGAGTCTGTAGAACTGATTGGAACCTCACCTGACGGCTTTGGTAGTAGCTTGTCGTCTGAGACTTTCGGTTCTGGAAAGGCTGGAGAATTGACACTAACGACTGGAAGATTGATTATCCGAGATGGTGCTGCAATCAACGTCAGTAGTCAAGTACCAATATTACCGCCGGAAGTTATCTATCTGGGAAATGCAAGTAATTTAGGCCCGTCCGGTGCAATAAATGTCAAGGCTAACTCAATTTTGCTGGATAACAGAGGGCAAGTCTCTACCAATAGTCAAACAGGCGGAGGCGGAAATATTACGTTACAAGTGCGGGACGTATTATTATTACGCCGCAATAGTCAAATCTCCACTAATGCAGGTACGGCCGGAACTCCAGGGAACGGTGGCAATATTACCATCAATGCACCTAATGGTTTTATTGTCGCTACTCCCAAAGGAAATAACGATATTACAGCCAATGCCTTCTCTGGTGCGGGTGGTAGGATTATCATCAACGCTAATAGTATATTTGGATTTGTGCAGCGGAGTCGCGCTGACTTAGTACAACTCTTGGGTACAGAAAATCCCAGACAACTTGACCCTGGGCGACTACCAACTAGCGACATTACCGCCTTTTCGCAACAAAACCCTTTATTAAACGGTACTATCCAAATCAATACACCCGACGTTGACCCCAGTAAGGGCTTATTAGAACTACCCACAGACCCAGTTGATGCTTCGCAGCAAATCGCCACAGCTTGTAAACCAGGCGGTAAATTTAAAACAGGTTCTCTTATCACCACGGGTAGGGGAGGAATTGCACCCAGCCCCACAGACCCCTTGATGGATGATACAGTCCTAATCAATTGGATTACTCTAGATGGTGAAAGTGCAAATAGCGTTAATCATCAGCAGCATCGAGTTAACGCCAAAAAATTAGATTCTGTCAATCAAGAAAATCAAATTATCCCCGCCCAAGGCTGGGTAACAGATGATCAAGGTAACGTAACTTTAGTTGCACAAGCACCAACTGTTACCCCCCATAGTCCATTACTCAATTCAGTTTCTTGTGTAGGTAATTTGTAATTCGTAATTACAATCACAGTTTCATATAAATTAATCCCTACTCCCTCAAATGATTTAACTATAGAAAAAATCAAAGTCTTTGAGAGAAATAATTCTGGCTTTGTTTAAGCGTTAATGGTAAGCCAATTTTCGTTGCAGAATCACAAATCAATAATGAGGCTTTGGCAGTTATTATAAAAAACTGCCACTTTAACTAGATAATAGGAGTTACAGTGAGCAGTTAATTGAATAATTCTATTTGTAGTTAATTCTATTTTGTCTAAGACAAAGAATCTAAGTCGAGGGCTTGCATTCCTTTATTTTTGGCAAAACTCAACATACTGCTCAACTGCAACCATACTAACAAACAAGTCAACAAACTAAGTGGTAAACCAACTCCCAAGGCGAGAATAGGAGGAAAGCCAAAGATTGCTAAACCTGAATAGAGAAAAAGACTAATACCAAATGTTATGCCTAAAAATGGCACTAATAATTGTTTGGAGTAAAAATTAGCTTCAGCTTTTTCAGTACTATCTTTGCGCCATTTCTGCACAATAGTTTTGAGTGTACCAGATAAACCAAAACCAGAAGTTACAGCAATCAATAAACCAATAGCGAGGAGTAAATAAGGTGGTTGTTCTGGGAAGTAGTACATGCAAACTCCGAATTATATTAAAAGGTCAAAAAATTATTGTTTGTAATAATGTGTTACTCAAAAGATAGGAGGTAAAAGTACCTCCTGGCTTAAGCTCGTAATTTGAAGTTTCAACGCATTACACCTGATGCAGAATTTCCTAAATTCACAAGGGCTGTAGCTCTTGGTAAAATAGCTGCTACTCCTTCTCTAGAAAACTCTGTCAACAAACGGATTGCGACATCTAATAAACGATTAGGCTTGATGTCATCTTTGACTAAATCCCACAGGCGTTGTACTTCTTCTGTATGCAGACGGTCATCTTCTGTGAGGGCTAATACTAATTGTCGCCGCAGAAATTTCCCTTCTTCTGATAACAGAAATTGCAATCCCATTTGGGCTGTCGGTAATACATCAAAGTTACCATCTGTGCGGGCGATCGCAATTAAATTTTCCAATCGCTGCCACTGGAATTTACCATCTTTAAATAGCACGTTCAGCAACCGTCGCCGCAATTCGGGAGACTCGCCTGTAAGTAAGCGTCGTGCAATATAAGGATAACCAACCTCAACAATTTTAAAATTGGGGTTGAGGCTAAGGGCAATTCCTTCTTGTGTGACTAACGACCGAATAATTAAAGCAAACTTAGCCGGAACTCTAAAGGGATATTCATACATTAATTCCGAAAATTCATCGGTAATAGTTTTGAAGTTAAAATCCCCAACGTTCTTACCAATTGCATCGCCTAACACTGCTTCTAATGCTGGTACAATTGGGCCGATGTTTGTGTCGGCAGTGAGAAAACCCAAATTGACAAAATCTGTGGCTAAGTCGAGATAGTCTTTGTTGACCAAATGTACTAAAGCATCAACTAAAGTTTCTTTGGTGGTTTCTTCTAATTGATCCATCATGCCAAAGTCGATGTAAGCCATACGACCATCGGGCATAGCAAATAAGTTACCAGGATGGGGGTCAGCGTGGAAGAAGCCAAATTCTAGTAGTTGACGTAAACCAGAGGTGACACCAATTTGGATAATCGCTTCTGGGTCTAACCCAACCGCGCGGATATTTTTTGTATCTGTTAGCTTAAAGCCGTTAATCCATTCTAGGGTTAATACCCGATTGCTAGTGTAACGCCAGTAAATTGCCGGAACTTTCACCTGGGGGTCGTTACGGAAGTTAGTGGCAAATTTTTCGGCGTTGCGACCTTCGTTGATGTAGTCAATTTCTTCAAATAATTTTGTCCCGAACTCGTCCACAATTAAGGTCAAATCGTGACCGAGATTTAGGGGTAGCCAAGGTGCCAGCCAACCAGCAGCCCAGCGCATTAAATAAAGGTCTAAGGTGAGAATTGGTCGGAGGTTGGGGCGTTGTACCTTGACTGCGACTTCTTCACCACTGACCAAACGTCCACGATAAACTTGACCTAAACTTGCCGCCGCTACAGGTTTTGACGATAATTCGCTGTAAACGGTTGATATTGGGCAATTAAGTTCTTTTTCGATAATTGCATAGGCGATCGCATTATCGAAAGGTGGCAGTTGGTCTTGTAATTTTACCAACTCTTCTAAGAAATCTTTGCGAATCAGGTCAGGCCGGGTGGAGAGGGCTTGACCGACTTTAATGAAGGTGGGGCCTAGGCTTGTGAGTAGTTGACGCAACTGGGTAGCTCGCTTTCCCCGATTCTGCTCTACTTGATTTTGCCATTCATCCCACTTTAGACTCAAAATGAATCCAGCAAAAGACCAGATAATTCTCAGCAAGCGTCCCCATGCTGACCAGGGGCGGTAACGATAGTGACGAGCGATCGCTTCTGGATTGTAGCGCTTTAGCTGAGCAGGTTGATACTGACCCACGCTTTTGTTTGCCTCTTCAACTGGGAAATCTACACGGTTGTTTCTTGGCATCCCAAAATACAAGCTAATTGCTCGTTAGGATAACCTGAGCTTTTTATAAAAAACTATTAAACTTTACCTTTTTTCGGGTACACACGCAGCCATAAAAGCTTACCGTGCTTGCCTAATTTTTTTATCTTTTCCTTAATTATACTTTATAAAAGTACAAAAAAATCCCGCAAATCGGTCAAAAACCAATGTGCAATAGTTAAAGAATTGTTAAGAAGAGGCTTTTTTTGGGTATATTGTTACTGAGGTGGGATGTGGTTATGTTTATTTGCTACAAGTTATCAAGTTTGGAGGATGACTTGTAGCGATCGCACTTGCTCACTAGTACAACAAGGCAAAAGTAAAAAGAAAGAATAACGATATTACAAGCCTTTTAGAAATTTCTTATAGTCTGTTTACACATATCTTGCACCAAGCGACTGAAGTCGCGTCTACATAGACAAAACCCGCCTGCGCGGGTTATAAATCCTTGATTTTGCGTTAGTCCGCGTAGGCGGACTTCGTTTTTATAGCCCAATACGGTTCAGTTAAGAAAGTTTCTCTGTGGAGGCAAGGGAACACTTCGACAAGCTCAGTGCATCGCAGGGAACGGGTAACAGCAAAAGAAAAAGGCTTATCTGAACTGTATTGAGATATAAGGCTGATGGATAACCGAAGTTGTTGGCAAATTGGCAGACAGATTCTACTAGTAGAGTTTTTAATTTTCAATATCAACTTGGTTTAGTCTCAATGCAGAATAGATGGACGATTGCAACAATGTAAGCAAAAACTAACATTGATGTCTTTAATCTTCCCTACAAGACTAGCCTCAAACATACAACTAATCACGGACTTACATGCATGTTGTTACCAGTACCGAATGGTGCGTTGCAGATTTCTGAAACATTGACTGCTTCGGCAGATGGACAGAGCAATACGTTATTCTTTTCTCTGATAGTTCCCACTTACAATGAAGCTGCTAACATCAATCAAATTGTCAAGATATTGACCCAAGTATTGGATGAGTCTATTCCAGGAAACTATGAATTAATTGTAGTAGACGATGATAGTCCAGATAAAACTTGGGAAATTGCTCAGTCTTTAATACCATCTTATCCTCAATTGCGAGTCATGCGCCGCCAACAAGAGCGCGGGCTTTCTTCAGCAGTGATTCGTGGATGGCAAGCCGCAAGAGGGCAGGTTTTAGGCGTAATTGATGGGGATTTACAGCATCCTCCCCACATTCTCTTGCAACTACTTGCTTCGATAAAAGAAGGAGCCGATGTGGCAGTAGCAAGCCGTCATATAGAAGGCGGTGGGGTAAGTAGCTGGAGTTTTGTCAGACGGTTTTTGTCTCGCGGCGCTCAAATGTTGGGATTGATCATCCTACCAGGGGTGCTAGGCCGGATTTCTGACCCAATGAGTGGTTATTTTATCGTGCGTCGCAGCGCGATCGCAGGTATAACTCTCAATCCTGTAGGATACAAAATTCTCTTGGAGGTAATTGGGCGGGGTCAGGTGCGCCAAATTGCCGAAGTTGGTTATGTGTTCTGCGAGCGAAAAGAGGGTGAAAGCAAAGTCACTTGGAAACAATATTTAGAGTATATTCACCACTTAGTGCGGTTACGTCTGTCTACAGGACGGCTAGTCAGAGTCAGTCAATATATGGGTTTTCCCTTTGGCCGATTCATCCGTTTTGGCTTAGTGGGACTAAGTGGGGTGTTTGTCGATATGACAGTGCTTTACTTACTGAGTGACCCGACAACTTTAAGCTTGCCTTTGACTCGCAGTAAAATCATTGCTGGTGAAATTGCAATTATCAATAACTTCTTGTGGAATGATGCGTGGACATTTGCAGATGTCGCTATGCAGCAGCAAAAATTACGTCAACGTCTCAAGCGATTTTTCAAATTTAATTTGGTTTGCCTTGCTGGATTAGTTTTGAATGTGCTGGTTTTGAATATTGTATTTAATTTCATAATTCCTAACCGCTATCTGGCAAATTTGATTGCGATCGCTATTGCCACTATCTGGAACTTTTGGGTTAACCTCAAACTCAACTGGCGTGTGACTGAAGTGAAATAATTTTTTCAGATAATCAGCATTTAAATTGCATTTAACTTGATTTTAAATTCTTACTAAAACCATAAAATTAAACCAAATAACTGTTTTTATTATGTTGCCAAAAGGAATTTATCAGAAAATATTTATTACTGTATTTATCTTGATTGCTCTCCATGTAGCTCCAGATGGCGCTCAAACTGCTCGTTACACAGATGCTATTCAATCACTTGTTGATTTTGGCACATTTACACTTCAGCCAGGATATCGTTCTCATATTGATATAGTCCAATTTAAAGAGCATTTTTATGCCGTAATTCCCCCAGGAGTTCCAATTATATTGTCTCCTTTGTATTTTATTTATCGCAATTTGATGAGATTAATTGGTGTCCCTGTTACTGAATATTACTGGGCTGTGTTTAATATGCTCTCTAATATTGTAATCACGGCTCCTTTATTAGGTTTTGTGGCAGTGATCATGTTTAAAACTCTTAACATGTTTACTGGAGATTTAATTAAGAAAATTTGGTTAGTATTTACCTTTATCTTTGGTTCATTAGTTTTCTTTTACTCAACTAATGGTATTTGGAGTCATGCCTATACAATGTCATTTCTGTTTATAGCTTTTTACTTAATTATTAAGCAAAAAAATAGTTTTTTAATTGGCTTGTGCCTGGGTATGGCTCAAATATTCGATTATGTGGCAATACTACCCGTCTTTCTATTATTAGGTTTTTGGTTATATAGCAACTTTAAAAACAAAACAAAAAATATTGTTCAACAAGCGATTTTAATTATGCTTGGTTATACAATATTTTTATCTATTATCTTTTCCTATAACTATTCAATTACAGGCTCAATATTTGAAACACCTAATTCACTTTACTTTAAGCAATTACAGCAAACTCAAGCCAGTCAACTTCTAACTAAAAAGTTTTTCAGCTTACCAACATTTGAAAGGTTGTGGGGATTAACATTTAGCCCCTATAGAGGAATTCTTCTCTACTTCCCTATGACATTTCTTTTTATTATTTCCTTATTAAGAACTCAAAGCATAAAAAACAATATATGCAAATTTTCGGGCATATTTGTCTTAGGAGTATTAATCTATAATTCTACGTACTATGCTTGGTCAGGTGATGTCTGCTTTGGCCCACGGCATTTAGTAGTTGCTATACCATTTATCATTATTCCAATTGCCTATTGTAAGATTAAATATATTAAAATCTTAGGAGCTTTATCAATCCTGATAAATATTTCAGGAGTTTCAACAAACCCTTCTGATAACTTATTAGTCAATTTAGTGCAGTTTATTTACAAAGGGCCAACTCTCCACTGGCTAGATTATGTATATAAAACCATCTTGCCGCGATATTTTCATATTAATATTTCTCTAATGACACCTTTCTTTATTTATCTGGCAGCTTTTCTGGTTATTTACATAATTTGGCAACCACTAATTAAAGAATATCAAGCAAAAATGTTGAATAGTAATAGAAAACTCTATGATGTTAATGGATTTTAATTCGCTTTGCTGCTTTGCTTACGTTTTTTCCTCACTTAGAGGATGTCTGAGAAGTATTCAATATTGCGCTTGATCCCCCCTAGCCCCCCTTCCCATACAGCAGGGCT
>JAGKSW010000019.1 GCA_018993265.1 Nostoc sp. TH1S01 | reverse complement strand
TTAGACCCAGTTTTTTGGTAAGAATTCAGGAGTCAGAATTCAGAATCTCGAATGATCCATAAATCGAGATTTTTCCAGACAAATATTCTAATAGTCTATAAGTATTAGTTATCAAAGTCTGAACAATTTTGACTTCAGGATTCGGCATTCTGAATGCTTACATTTTATCTTTATATAGAAAACTCCACTTTAGACAAAAGTGGAGTTTTTATCTTTATAAGTGATTGTAACAACAAAATCAGCCTAACCATAATTTTTTGTACTCAACTAATAAGTGGGGCGATTAGTGAGCAAACCCCAGATAAAAATAGCAATAATTGCGCCAATTATGGCAACAATTATTCCCGGAATACTCAATGTTGCAGCAGTGAACTGTAACCGGCCTGTCTCTAACAACGTAACCAGAGTTCCCCCAATTAAAGCACCGATGATTCCTAAAACCATAGTTGCCAAAATACCACCACCTTGACGACCAGGATAAATAGCTTTAGCAATGGCTCCAGCAATCAGACCTAGTATAATCCAAGCAATAATATTCATAATTAATTCTGCAAAGATTCTCCCAGTATCTTATTAATACCTCCTAACTTTTCCGTCTATCTGAAGAAATAAGTATTATGGCAAGATAACTGCAATGCCTCTACGCTTGATAAGCTGTTTTACATTGAATTGACATATTTTTGATTTAAAAGACAAACTTCAATTTAGTTGAGGTAGGAAATAGGTAGTAGAGAGTAGATTTGTTTGTAATTCATTTAGACCTACTATAAATGTAGAACTTGTGTGTAACTGCTTATTTTTGGTTTTGAGGCCAGCGCCAATTATAGCGGTTCCAATCATAAATTCCTTGAATTTCAAATTCAGAACCGTTATAAAAGCGAATAATGCAATTTTGAGAAGAGTTGTTAGTATCGCTGATTTCATCGATATGAATCACAGTGCAGAGAAACCATTCTCGTTGACAAGGGCCATTGTCTTGTACCCATTCCCATAGTGCATTAGAAACTTCGATGCGATCGCCTACTCTTAACTTGAGTGCATCTTCAAAATCAGCATATTTATCAAAATGATATGACTCAACTCGATTCAACCATTGCAAACCATAGCGTTCGCGGATGAATTGGACTGCGCCTGAGTCTTGGTTATGCAGCCAATCGTTGAGTAATTGCACTTTCCAAGTGCGGTTTTGTTGTTCTTCTGCTTTGACAAATTTTAAAAATGTTAATAGTTCCTCTGAATCTAATTCGTCTAAAGGGTTAGCATGATCGGATATTCTGGATGTGGAATCTTGGGGAATTTGCTTGACTACTTGCAGTAATATCTGTTTCTGCGTTTCAGAGAGAGGACAGCTAGCTACATCACAACGCTTAAAGGCTGTTTGCAATGCTGTTTCAATCTCATCTGGAGTCATAGGTCGTCAATAGCAATTTAGGGGTTATGTCTTTAATTATTACAAAATCCCTAGTTAGACAGTAAACGGCAATAGTATTATTTCCTATTGCCTATTGAGCTTATTTAATTTTGCGTTCTCTTGTAGCAGAGATGCGATCGCCAACAATTATTTTCATTAATTGGCTTGCAAAGCTTTGTTAGCTATCTCAATTACTTCTTTTGCCGCTTTCTCTTTACGTTCGCTGTAGCGATCAGTGAGATAATCTACCTTGTCTCGCAACAACAAAGTAAACTTATAAAGTTCTTCCATCACATCCACAACGCGATCGCGGTAGGGCGAATCTTTCATAGTGCCGTCTTCGTTAAACTCTTGATATGCTTTCGCCACTGATGATTGATTGGGAATCGTAAACATCCGCATCCATCGCCCCAAAATTCTCAATGTATTCACGGCGTTGAAAGATTGGGAACCACCGCTTACCTGCATCACAGCCAAAGTTCTACCTTGGGTCGGACGAACTGCACCTATACTCAGAGGAATCCAATCAATTTGGTTTTTCATAATCCCAGAAATCTGACCGTGTAACTCTGGGCTAGACCAAACTTGGCCTTCTGACCACAGGCTTAATTCTCGCAATTCCTGAACCTTGGGATGGGTGTCAGGGACACTACCGTAAATTGGGAGTTCTCTGGGGTCGAAAAACTTCACCTCAGCACCAAATTCTGTAATGATGCGTGCTGCTTCTTCTGCTAACAGGCGACTATAGGAACGTTCGCGCAAAGAACCATACAAAAACAAAATTCTGGGGGGATGGTTGAATGTTGTCATAAGGAAAGTGTGGCAAAAAACTGTCGTAATTTTCAAATTATCCCTTGATGATAGGTAATATCTTGTTCGGTAAAAAACTGATGATTCAGACCCCAGGAAAAGCAGAGTAAAAAGGTTGGCTGCTGATGCACAAATAGCCCAAATCATCACTGATTAACCGGACATGATATCAGCTATTCTCCTGCTAACTCTTGTAAAAAATCAGTCTGGGCTGCTCGTAATTCCACATTGGGGTTTGCATTGACAATCATCTGCATAGACTGGTTGTAGGATGAACCTGTCTGAATTAAATAAGCAGCAAGGATTGTTCCTGTGCGCCGTCTGCCACTGGTGCAATGAACTGCAACAGCATTGTTAATGTAATTTTGACTAGTGATGAAACTTTGTAATTCTTGAAGTTGCTCTCGACTGGGTGCAGTGCCACCTTTGATTGGCAACCAGAGATAAGGCATATTTGCCTGCTGGTATAAATCTAGGTTAGAGGGATCATCCATCAGAGAAACGATCGCCTGAATACCTAATGTTTGTAATTCAGTTAACTCTTCTGCTGTTGGCTTACGCACACCTGCGAGTTTTTCTGGAATTACCCACCACAGGTTTTTTGATATTGGTTGAATTAATTCTTGCTCCATTGGTTTGAGTCATTCTAGTCAGAAAAACCTTAACCAGGACTGGTAACTTCTTGATTCACAGACGCAATTAATTGAACTACTCGTTCTTTAATTTCATCGCGCACTCTGGGAAAAATTTCTGGCTGTTCTGCTGGATCATCCAATTGCCAATCTTCAAATACTTCGCGCACCACCCACTCTGGTGGTAAATTCACACCACAACCACACAGAGAAATTACTACATCAAAGTCTTCAGCTTGAAACTCACTTAGTGGTTTGGAATGCTGATCAGTAATATCAATACCAATTTCTTGCATCACTGCGATCGCTTCTGGCCTCACTTGACTCGCCTCTAACCCGGAACTTGTCACGGCAATTTTTCCTTGTCCCAGAGTTTTAGCAAAACCTTCCGCCATTTGCGAACGGGCAGAATTCTTTTTACAGACAAACATGACACGTTTCATAACTCAATTTCTTTATTTGTGAATGATAGTTGTGATTATTTGCAATTTCCAAAACAACGCGGATCTAGCAAGGTTGCTTTCTCCGGTTCTCTAGGAAACCAACTTGCTGTGCGCTTACAAAACTCAACCAGCATCAACATTACTGGTACTTCAATCAAAACCCCTACCACTGTAGCCAGTGCGGCACCAGAACTTAAGCCAAATAAAATCACAGCCGTGGCGATCGCTACTTCAAAATGATTACTTGCTCCAATTAATGCTGCTGGCGCGGCATCTTCGTAAGCTAAATTCAGCTTTAATCCTGCTACATAACTAATTAAGAAAATGAAATTCGTTTGGATAAACAGTGGTACAGCAATTAACAAAATATGCAAGGGATTATTCACAATTAATTCCCCCTTGAAGGCAAACAGCAGTACCAAAGTTAATAACAAAGCCGTAATCGCAACTGGAGTCAAATAATTAAGAAATCGTCTTTCAAACCACTCTTTACCTTTATATTTAAAAATCCAGTAACGGCTGTACATTCCTGCTATTAGCGGTAAACCAACGTAAATTAATACCGACAAAACAATAGTTTCCCAAGGTACAGCTAAATTATTCGCCGCTAGTAACCATCTACCCAAAGGCGCATATAAAAAAAGCATTGCCAAAGAATTTACAGCCACCATAATTAAGGTGTGTCCCTGGTTGCCGTAAGAAAGATATCCCCACATCAGCACCATTGCTGTACAAGGTGCAATTCCTAATAAAATTGTGCCAGCAATATAAGAATTAGCCAGTGCAACTTCACCACCGCGAATCATTTCACTTCCGACAATCAAAGGACGAAATAACCATCCTAAGAAAAATTGAGCAAATACCACCATTGTGAAAGGTTTAATTAACCAATTCACTACCAAGGTAAGAATTACCGGTTTTGGGGCGCGGATAGCATTTGTAGCTTGGGTGAAGTCAATCTTCACCATGATGGGATACATCATGAAAAATAAACAGACAGCAATCGGAATCGACACTTGATATACACTCATTGCGTCTAGTGCTACCGCTACTCCTGGGAATAATCGACCCAGGACAATTCCGCCAAAGATACATAAAAATACCCAAACAGTGAGGTACTTTTCAAAAAAACTGAGATTGCTTCCTGCTTGTATCCGATTTGTACTAGCTTGCGGATTATGACTCATCAAAGTACACCTAAAATAAAACTTAATTGCTAAAACTTAGCTTCTTTCCGTAACAATTCACCAATCGTGAGATTCATTTCTGATTTGCCATCAAACACTGTTCCTACCTTGCCTTGATACAAGTGAACAGAATTGATCTGGTAGCCTTCATCAGGTAAAGGTATATAACCCACAGAAGCTACCGCTTTTGGTGCATTTTTGATGTAAAAATCTATAAATTCGTACAGCGTTCCTCTTTGTGAGAGAGATTGAGGATTAACGTAAATAAATAATGGTCGAGAAAGTGGTTGATAGGTTGCTTTCTCTACTGCTTGCCGTAAAGGTGATACAGAGCCACGACCGCTATCAATAGCAAGAGCTTTTAATTTATCTTGATGTTTTTCATAATATGCGTACCCAAAGTAACCTAACGCATTTGGATCTTTACTAATACCATCTACTAACAGTTCATCATCTTCACTGGCAGTATAATCGTTACGAGAAGCTTTGGCTTTACCGACAATTGCCTCAGTAAAGTAGTCAAAAGTACCAGATCTTCCCCCAGCACCATACAAAGTAAGAGGACGATCTGGCCAAGTTGCGCGTACTTGATTCCATCGGGTAATTTTTCCTTGAGCAGCAGGTTCCCAAATCTTTTTTAATTCCGCTACTGTAATGTCTTTTGCCCAAGTATTTTGGGGATTGACAGCCACAGTTAAAGCATCAAAAGCTATGGGAAGCTCTATGTATCCCACTCCATTATTCTTACAAGCTATCATCTCTGCTAACAAAATCGGTCGGGACGCATTGCTGATTGCTGTTTCTCCTGCACAAAATTTTTCAAATCCGCCTGTAGTACCAGAGAATTTGACTTCAACTTGTGCCTTATTATCAGCGTTGGCTTGAAACTCTTGGGCGATCGCTTGCGTAATAGGATACACCGTACTAGAACCATCAATCTTAATCGATATCCCAGTCTTTGTATTATTACTCACTTCTATAGCACTTGGAGACTGCTGACTTTGAGTATTAGAAGTTGATTTATCCGCACAACTGCTGATTAGAGCCAGCGTTCCCAACAAGAGAGCCAATTTCTTAACTTTTGTATTCATCGACCTCTCCACCGCGTGTTGTCGCTAAGGTTGTCTATTCCTCATATCAAATTTTCTTGATGTATTAGATAGATGTCAACTAGAGAATACAAAAATTCATCAAAAAAACTTGATGGATACTCCGCAGAATTAAACGTCTGCAATCTCTTGGTTGCGAAATTCAGGTAAGCTGAGGTTAAAAATAGTGCTGAATGTCGAGTTTTTCAGCACTAAGTTCACTTAGAGTAACGCCGTGTGCAACTTTATCTCAAACCTAACCCCCAACCCCTTCCCTACAAGGGAAGGGAGCAAGATTCAAAGCCTCTCTCCGCTTCGGGGAGCCAGCGCGTTGCGGAGGTTCCCTCCGTTGTAGCGACTGGCGTGAGAGGTTTGGAGAGGGGTTGTAAAAATAAGTTGCACGTTGCGTAAAGTAATTACTTGTGTGAAATATGAAAAAACAACACAGCAAAGCATTTTTATGGAATTTCCCAACTTTGGTTATGCAGGACTACTCAAAACTGATGCAGTTAATATTTACTGTTTGTCTGTTTGCGTTGCTCTCATGGGTAATCACACCAACAGCCGAAGCCTTAACCCAGATTAAACTATTTGACATTTCTTATAAAGATTGTCCCCCAGAACTAGCTCAGGGGGCTGTGACAAGCGGTGGTAGTGCGGCGGCGGCTAATTGCTTTATTGTCACAGGTAAAGCAGAAAATGGCACTTACAAAACCGTCTACGATGCAGATATTTATGGTCGGATTTATGATGCTAACAACGACTCAGTTTTACAAAATCGTACCCGCCTGGGTTCTATTGCTGAAGTTCCTCCAGGGATTAGCGATTTTGAACTGAGAATTTCTGTACCAGCAAATCAGCCATTACCTTTAAAGTTAAAGCAATTTAAAGCATCGGGATTTAGTAGCCAAGTCCGAAGATGAGTGCTGAGTGCTGAGTGCTGAGTACTGAGTACTGAGTGACAAAAGCTTTTAATAAACAGTCTGGGTCGGTAAACCCAGACTTCCAACTAATAACATCCAGCGGATAGTTAAGCAAAAACCTGCAAACCACCTACCAGACTAGCTACTACTTGGCCTACTACTTGCAACAATAAAATCGCCAACATTGGAGAAAGATCGATGCCGCCCAAGGGGGGGATAATGGAACGGAAGACATTGAGATATGGGTCAGTAATTTGACTTAAAGCAGAGAAAGGCTGATTGTACCAATTGATGGTTGGGAACCAAGTCAATAGAACTCTAATGAATAATAAAGCCGTATAAAGCTGTATGAAGGTATTGAGAGTGCTAATCAGTAAAAACATGGATTTTTCGGTTTCCTGCTAAGTTTCACAAGCGGTCTTATAGTTGATTTTAGTTTAGTCGTTGTCATGCTGTCTGCGAATCAGTATCTATTTTGACCACGACTAACATTGACCGCCATTACTGATGAGCTTGAAGGTGGAAACTCAGTTGCAGAAAGCCGTTGACAAGTGACTACTCTTGTATTGAGGAGCGATCGCTCACTGTTTGACTAGCACTACCGTTAACATTGCCCAATTGTTGTCTTACTTCGTCAATTGTGGCATTTAACTGAGCAATTTTATCTTCTAGCGATCGCCTAGCTGATTCCATTTCTAGATTTCCACTTTCTGAGGCTCTCATCCGTCTTTTTGCTGAATTTTTTTTCGGCTCTACCGTACCATTGCTTAATTCGGCTTCTTCTTCTGTTGATTCTAAATCCAGCCGAGAAGTAATAATAGCTCCCAAAACACCACCAACTAAGCCACCAAACAGCGCCCCTGCGAAAAAACCACTAGCAAAACCATCTCGCTGACTCATAACTTTACCCGCCTTGAAGCAACCTTACAATCTTGATATTGTGTTAAGCGATTTTCCTTTCCTAGCTGCATAGTAACTTAAGTACCAAAAATGCGATCGCCTGCATCGCCTAATCCCGGTACAATAAAACCGCGATCGTTAACCGTTTCATCAATAGTTGCCGTGTAGACTATTAAACCTGGATATGCCGCACTCAGTTTCTGCAATGCTGGCGGAGCCGCAACTACACTGACAATTCGCGTCAACGCCGGATCAATTCCCCGCTGTGTTAATTCTGCCATAGCCCGCATAATCGACCCCCCCGTTGCTAACATCGGGTCTGTAATTAACACTCTGGTTTGTGGGTCAAATTTTTCCGGCAATTTATTCAGATAACACCGAGCCTCCAGCGTTTCTTCATCACGCACTAAGCCCAAATGATAAATCGAAGCCAAAGGTAGCAAAGTTTGCGCCCCCTCTAATAATCCTAATCCTGCCCGTAAAATCGGCACCACTGCCACCGGCACTTTAGGATTAATAAAAGTTGCCGGACACTTCTCTAAAGGAGTCTGCACCGTAGTTTCTACCGTCGGTAGCCACTCTCGTGCCGCTTCGTAAGTTAGCCATCTGCCTAACTCAGTAATCGCACTCCGAAATAATACTGAAGGCGTAGCAGCATCACGGGCAACTGCCAACCAGTGCTTAATTAAAGGATGGGGTGGAACGTAAACACGCAGCTGTACCGTCATAGCTGGAAATTGCCACTTTTGATTTTAGAGGAACTGAAACCTCATCATACTCTTTCCTGCGTATAGGTGACAGCCAAAATCAACACCTCTAAAATTATTGAAAATCTTTTTCATTAATAGTTGACATACATTCTCAATCACGGTTATATTATTAGTCAGTGTTCTCCTCTCTTTAAGGATCGGCAGACGGGATTAGCCAGCAGTAGCAGGCTTGTCCCTCTTTTTTATGTATTTGTCATTGGTCAATTGTTAGGGTTTAAGGCTTAGAAACACATCCCAGCACAGATATTAAGTAAAAAGACTAAACTTTCCCAACGGAAATTAGGCTATTTTGTATTTTGTATTTAGTAATACAAATAACCAATGACAAAGGACAAATGACCAATGACAAATAACAATTTTGTGTTTGACGCAATTATCATTGGTTCTGGAATGGGTGGCTTAGTGACAGCAACTCAACTAGCAGCCAAAGGTGCAAAAGTTTTGGTGCTAGAGCGTTATCTGATTCCCGGCGGTAGTGCGGGCTATTTTGAACAGCATGGTTATCGCTTTGATGTTGGTGCATCCATGATTTTTGGTCTGGGAAAAAAAGGCACAACTAATTTACTAACTCGCGCCTTAGATGCAGTCAATATGCAAATCGAAACAATACCCGACCCAGTACAGATTCATTATCATTTACCCGATGGATTAGACATTAAAGTTGACCGGGTTTATGACAAATTTTTGCAAAATCTTACTGCTTACTTTCCTCAAGAAGCAAGAGGTATTCGTCGCTTTTATAACGAATGTTGGCAAGTTTTTAATTGCCTTAACAGCATGGATTTGTTGTCGCTAGAAGAACCTCGGTATTTGATGCGGATGTTCTTTCAGCATCCTTTAGCGTGTTTTGGTTTACTGAAATATTTACCAAAAAATGTTGGAGATGTCGCGCGACGTTATATTAAAGACCCCTTATTATTAAAATTCATTGATATGGAATGTTATTGCTGGTCAGTAGTCCCAGCAAGTATGACACCAATGATTAATGCAGGCATGGTCTTTTCAGATAGACATTATGGCGGTGTCAATTATCCTCAAGGGGGAGTAGGCAGAATTGCTCAAAAACTAGTAGAAGGTCTAGAAAAACTTGGCGGTCAAATTAAGTATCAAGCGAGGGTAAAAAAAATTATCTTAGAACAAGGATGTGCTGTCGGTGTAGAACTCGCTAACGGTCAAATTTATCGAGGTAAACGCATAGTTTCTAATGCTACACGTTGGGATACATTTGGTAAATTAATTCCTGTAGAGAAAATGCCTAATAATGAGAAAATATGGCAACAACGCTATGAAAAATCGCCTAGCTTTTTGAGTTTACATATAGGTGTGAAAAGCTCAGTTTTACCCAATGGCACAGAATGCCATCATATTTTGTTAGAAGATTGGGCAAAAATGGCAGCAGCAGAAGGCACAATTTTTGTTTCTATCCCCACATTACTTGACCCAGATTTAGCACCACCGGGACATCATATCATTCATGCCTTTACACCTCACTGGATTGATGGTTGGCTAGGTTTATCGGCAAATAGGTATGAAGCGAAGAAAGAAGCAGCAGCTTGGCGAATTATTGACCGACTCGAAAAGATTTTTCCGGGGTTAGATGCAGGGTTAGATTATCTATCCGTTGGGACACCCCGCAGCCATCGCCGCTTTTTGGGGCGCGAAGATGGGACTTATGGGCCAATTCCCCGACGGAAATTGTGGGGCTTGTTAGGAATGCCGTTTAACCGCACCGCTATTAGAGGACTGTATTGTGTCGGTGATAGCACCTTTCCTGGTCAGGGGTTAAATGCTGTAGCCTTTTCTGGGTTTGCTTGCGCCCATCGCATCGCTGTCGATTTAGGAATTGGTAAATAGTCAATAGTTAATTAGCTCTAGTGTGATCTCCAAAAAAGTGAGAATACCCCATGTTTGAGGTATTCTAAATTCTGCATTCTTCAAGCCGAAATTATTTGAACTTGATTAGCGGCTGTTGTAGCTTTTTTCCGCGCTTGTTCAACATTCTCAGCTTTTGCTAAAGCCACACCCATACGTCGATAAGGATGAGCCGTTGGTTTGCCAAATAATCTAATATCGACATCTTTTTCTGCTAAAGCTTCGGCAACACCGGCAAAAGAAATAGAATCTGACTTTTCTGAGGCTAAAATTACTGCACTAGCTGAAGGGCCAAGTTGTTCGATATGAGGAATTGGTAAGCCTAAAACAGCCCTTAAATGTAATTCAAATTCATTCAGATTTTGGGAAATTAATGTCACCATACCTGTGTCATGAGGTCGGGGTGAAAGTTCCGAAAAAATTACTTCATCTTTAGTGATGAAAAATTCAACGCCAAAAATGCCGGCTCCACCTAAAGCATCGGTGACTTTTTTAGCTATAGCTTGAGATTGTAATATTTTATCTTCAGATATGCCTGCTGGTTGCCAAGACTCTTGATAATCGCCTCTTTCTTGACGATGACCAATAGGTGAACAGAAAATTGTTGGTGCATTCCATTGTTTAATGGTCAGCAATGTAATCTCGATTTCAAAGTTAATAAATTCTTCGACAATGACTTTTTGACTATCACCTCTGGAATTAGCGATCGCATAATTCCAAGCCTTTTCAACTTCATCTTTATTTGCTACTACAGATTGACCCTTTCCAGAGGATGACATCACAGGTTTCACCACATTCGGAAAGCCAATTTCATCTGAAATTGCAATCAATTCTTCCAAAGTTACAGCATAACCATATTTAGCCGTTCTAATGCCTAACTCTTTATGTGCCAATTCTCGAATTCTGTCGCGGTTCATTGTGTAGTTAGTCGCCGCCGCAGTGGGAATAACAGTAATCCCACGTTGTTCAAATTCTAGTAACTTTTCCGTTCTAATTGCTTCAATTTCTGGTATTATCAAATCAGGCTGATGCTTTGTAACCACTGCTTCTAAATCATCCGCACTCAGCATTGAAATAACTTCCGCACAATCAGCAACCTGCATCGCCGGCGCATTAGCATAGCGGTCAACAGCAATTACATAATTACCCAGACGTTGAGCCGCAATTACAAATTCCTTGCCGAGTTCGCCTGAACCTAACAGCATCAGTTTTTTGGGCAACTTAATAGAATTACTCATCAATTTATCCAGAAAAATTTCAGTATCATCATCTTATAATTTTTCGGATTTTAATTATCATTATTTAGATGAGTAAACTTTGCTCCCCGCAATTTTAAATCTTGATACTGTAGCTGAGTCAAACCAATACCTTCACCAAACTGACACCCTTCTACTAACGCCTCTGTCCAAATAGTTTCATTGAGTGTTGCACCTGTTAAATCAGCGTTGCGTAAGTCTGCTTTAGTAAAATTAGCAAATAAGAGGTCAGCATTAACTAAACTACTACGTTGCAGATTAGCATTAGTTAAATTACCTCTAATAAAATTTACCTCATTTAATATCAAATTAGATAAATCAGCCCCAACTAAATAAGGAAACTTTAGCTGCTGAGAATTTTGTAAAAATCGCATCATACACACTATATTGGCTTCATTTAACTGAATTTTGGTTAAAAACTCATAACGACCTATTCCCAATTGCTTGAGAGTTTTTAACCGTTGTTCGGGATTCTGTTGTAAAAATTGAATTGCTCTATTTTGTAATTCTGGAGTAGATGAATTAAGCATTATGAATATTAAACGCTGTTAAGAAATATTTTATACTTATTTAATAGGCAAGACTATCTTAATTGTAGTACCTTTGTTAATTTGGGAAATACATTCAATAGAGCCACTATGTTGCTCAACAATAATTTGATGACAAATAGATAAACCTAAACCTGTGCCTTGACCAACAGGCTTAGTAGTAAAAAAAGGTTGGAAAATACTTTGGCAAATATCTTCATTCATAGCACAACCATTGTCAGTAATGGAAATAGTAACTTGATTTTCCTGGGATTTGAATGTGCGAATCCAAATAGTTGGGATTTCATATTTATTACCATTAAAAAAGCTTTCTTTTTCAGTTAAAGCATCAATGGCATTAGTAATTAGGTTGAGAAATACTTGATTTAAAAGACGAGGATTACAATAAATGCGGGAGATTTTTCCGTAATCTTTCACTATAGATATAGCGTGGCTGTTACTTGCAAAACGGTTAAGCCGATGTTGCAAAATTACAAGTGTACTATCAATACCTTGATGAATATCAGCTTTTTTATAGTCAGATTCATTCAAGCGCGAAAAACTAGAGAGTGATTCCACAATTTCACTAATTCTAGTTGTACCAGTCTCCATTGATTCTAACAGTTTTGGTAAATCTAGATGGATAAACTTTAGGTCGCTGTTGGCAAGAGCTTTAGCAATTTTAGCCTCTGGGTTAGGATATACAGTGGCATAAGTCGCTAAAAGATTGAGTAAGTCAGTAGTATATTGGCGCAGATATTGTAAATTACCATGAATAAAACTGATGGGATTATTAATTTCATGGGCAACACCAGCCACCATTTTTCCTAACGCTAACATAGTTTCGCGTTGAATTAATTGCATTTGATATTGCTGTGTTTCTTGTAATTTAGATAATGCCGATTCTGCATTTTCTTTGGCTAGGCGATATTGTTCTTGAACTAAAAATAAGCGTTGTAATGTTCTGTAATAAATAGTAACACTAAATAAGACAAATAATGAGCCAAAAAAGAAAACCATGCTAGTGAGCAATGGTATCCATTCAAATAGTTGGTTAATTGTTAAATAAATACATAACGAATAACCACCCAGAAAAAAAATCATGAGTGAAAACATGATTCGCCAACTGAGTTTATCTGGGGCTGTCTTGAATAATTTCATAATTTTTCGTGTTTTGAGAATGGATAGTACCATTACTCCAGCACCAAGACTAATCAATGTGGAAATCAAAGAAATAATTATTGATGAACTTAACATCGTATTCAGCCAAAATTAACGGCAAGATAGGCTAAACTCTCGCCAAACACATAGGGAAATATTTGTTTTGATTTGACTTTATCGAAGGAATTTTAGTAACAGGAATGGCGAAAACAATATTTTAAACCTAACTGGCTGAAGCTTAAAATATCTTAATAGCGTAATCATAATCTAATCATAAAAATACCCTTACCAAAGGGCAAAGGCTGACAGACTCTATCAAGATAAATCAGAAAAACTTCAAGCAAGCTTCATTAATTTTAAGATTCGATTTCGGCTAATTCTAACCAGCGTTCTGTAGCTGTATCAATTGCTTGTTTGAGGTTTTCTACTTGTTCGTAGAGTTTCTGCACTTGGCTGTAATTACCTGGCGCAACTTTATTCATTGCTGTTTCGGCTTCGGCTTTTTCAGCTTCTAATTGAGAAATTTTAGCTTCTAATTGTTCAAATTCGCGCTTCTCCCAATTGGATAACCGACGGCGTTTTTTGGGTTCGCTATCTTTAGTCTGAGTGGCTGTTTGTGCTGCGGAATTTTTGGGTTTTTCTTGAGTTTTCGCTGCTTCTTGTTGTGCTGCTTCTTCGACTTTTTTATAGTCGAGGTAAACAGAATAATTACCTGGATATTGCCTAATATTTCCGCCTTCTTCTAAGGCAAAGATTGTGTCTACAGTGCGGTCTAAAAAGTAGCGATCGTGTGAAACTACAATTACACAGCCTGAAAAATCTTCGAGATATTCTTCTAAAACTGCCAATGTCTGCACATCTAAATCATTGGTAGGTTCATCTAAGATTAAAACATTGGGCGCACTTATCAACACGCGTAATAAAAATAAACGGCGTTTTTCGCCACCCGAAAGTTTATGAATTGGCGCATACTGTTGGTTTCCGGGAAAGAGAAACCTTTCTAACATTTGGGATGCAGTAATTTTTGTGCCATCGGCAATTTGCACAAATTCGCCTTCTTCTTTGATGTAGTCAATCACGCGCTGATTTTCATTCAAAGCTGTGAGTAATTCTTCGGAATGTTGGTCAAAATAACCAATGTGAATTGTCGAACCAATTTCTACATTACCTGAATCTGGCTGTACACGTCCGGTAATCATATTCATTAAAGTAGACTTACCCGCACCGTTACCGCCAATAATGCCAATGCGGTCTTCGGGGCTGAATTCGTAAGTAAAATCTTTAATCAGAGTTCTATCGTTATAAGCTTTAGAAATATCTTTTAAGTCAATAACTTTTTTGCCGATGCGACGGCTGACTGTAGAAATATCTACTTTGCCTAAACCTTGTTTGAATTCGGTTTCGCGCATAGCTTGGATGCGCTGAATTCTAGCTTTTTGTTTGGTACTTCTAGCTTTGGGGCCACGTTTTAACCATTCTAATTCTCGCCGCAATACTCCTTGATGTTTGCGTTGAGTACTGGCGGCTGATTCTTCAGCTAGGGCTTTCTTTTCGAGGTAATATGAATAGTTGCCTGTGTAAGTGTAAATGTCGCCTCTATCGATTTCGATGATGCGATTGGTGACTTTATCTAAGAAATAGCGATCGTGGGTAATTAATAATAATGCGCCACGAAAGCGATTTAAATAACTTTGTAACCATTCTACAGAGAGTGCATCCAAATGGTTTGTCGGCTCATCCATAAGCAAAACATCGGGTTCTGCAAGCAAGGCTGTGGCTAAAGCTATACGCTTACGATATCCCCCCGATAATGTGGCTATGGGTGCATCAAAATCGGCAATTCCTAATTTGGTAAGAATTATTTTTGCGTTAGTTTCTAATTCCCATGCGCCTGTTGCGTCCATCCTTTGCATAACGCTAGATAGGCGCGACATTAACTGACTATCTTCGGGATAATGGGCGAGTTTATCGGATAATTCTTCATACTGGCGTACCAATGTCATTTGTTCGCCACTGTCAGCAAAAACTTGCTCTAAAACTGTGCGATTTTCATCTAAATCTGGTTGCTGGGGTAAGTAGATAATTTTTGCACCAGAGCTAGTGATAATTTGCCCACTATCAACTGGTTCTAATTCAGCAATCATTTTTAATAGTGTTGATTTACCAGAACCATTAGTACCAATTAAACCAACTTTATCATTAACATCAATGCTAAAGTTAGCGTCTTTTAATATTTCTTTGATGCCAAAATCTTTTTTAACAGATTGGAGTGTAATAATACTCATAATATGGATTTGTTATTTGCGATCGCCAGCCAGTAGGCAAGGTTCTTACCTTACCTACATTCTCCCAAATTTTAGGCAAATAAATCGAGGGGTAGATGTCCATACATTTCGTTGATTCCTCTTTCATCATAAGATTGGCAAGATACTAATACACCGCGATGATGTCCAGCGTAGGAATCAAGATAGCACAGACCATTTTTGCCATTTAATTTGATATAAACTGGCCCTTCTGTTGTAGGTAAATCTGTTGGGACTTCATAACCTAAAGCCCTTGAGTAAGTGTTCATTGCAAGTAGTGCTTCTTCGGCAGTATCAGCACAAATACCTAATATCTGATAGTCAGAGAGTTTAGTAATTAAGATTAAAGACTGGCGCACCAAGGCTTTTTCCGAAGCATCAAGCACTGGGGCAATATCTAAACAGTTGAATTTATTGAGGAATTTTCTAGCGTCAGCAACAGTTAGAGGGAGTTGGTTGGAGTTTGGCATAGATTTAATCATGGTTTTCGAGAATTTGCCTTTTTGTGCGAGGTGAACACAGTCAATTTTAGATTTTGGATTTTGGTATGATTGTGGCTACAAGGAGAAACAATTAGAGTAGGTATGTTTCCCGACATGAAGCAAAAAATCTGAAATTTGTAATCTAATAATTGGCTCAGTCAAATGTATTTGGTTAATTTACCTAAATTATTGTGGATTGGGAACATTCCCTAGGTTGAAAATAAAAGGTACACTACCTTGGGATTTATCACCCATAACCAGAACTTTCGGCATTTGCGCGCCACCTGTTTTCCATGCTTCAATTGCTTCTTTTTGCAAAACTAATTGCCCGCCTTGAGCTTTGAGAGTTTCGGCTAAAAGTCTTTGTGCTTCGGCTTTACCTTTAGCGCGATTAATTTCTGCCTGGGCTTCTTGTTCTGCTTCTCTTGCTATGTAAACTGCTCTTTGAGCGCGTTGTTCGGCAATTTGTTTCTCTTCTACGGCTCTGGCAAATTCGGGGGAGAAAGTTAAGTCAACTACACTAGTATCTAGCACAATTATTCCGTATTTGTCTAAGCGATCGCCTAACGCATTATCAAAATCTTCTTTGAGTTCACTGCGTTTAGTAATAGCTTCTTCTACTGTTCTTTTGGCAGCTGCTATTTTAAATGCTTCTTGAGTTTGAGGAGCAATTATTTTTGATACTATGTTTTCTAAGCTTCCTTGTTTTCTTCTCACTTCTACTACTTGTGAAGGATCAAGACGAAAGTTAATGGCAAATCGTGCCGATAAATTTTGCAAATCTTTAGTGGAACTTTCGGCTGGCACTTCAAATTTTTGGACTGTTAAATCATACACATCTATCACGGAAATAAAGGGCGGTTTCAAGTGAATTCCCTCCAATAAAGCACCATCTCTAGCTTTACCCAAAATACTAATCACCCCTGCTTGTCCTGGATTGATAATGATAAAGGCATTTAGCCCAATAATCACCAGTATTCCTAACACAATTCCTAAAATTGTAGTTTGCCAATTGCCAAATTGCTGACTTTTCAAGGTTGTATCTCCTTTTGGATTTTCCCGCAACTCCAGTGTGATTGTGAGACTTTATTTGCCTGTTGAGGCTGGCTAAATTCTACAAAAGTCAGATACTTCCTCTCCGTGTTATTATCAAATGCACACAATTTTAAACGACTGTGGCTATAGCATTTAATTCTCATCAAATATTAAACAAGCGTAGACATTCAGTGCATCCCCTCCACCGCCTGCTTGACTACGGACACCAGTATCGTAAACAAATCTGGTTGGCAATTGGTTGTTCTATTCTGAACAAACTGTTTGATTTAGCACCACCGGGATTAATTGGTGTAGCGGTGGATGTGGTAGTCAAACAGCAGGATTCTATCATTGCCCAGTTGGGTGTCAAAGATGTCTTTGGACAATTTTTAATTCTTTCCCTACTTACTGTTGTCATCTGGATACTAGAGTCAGTTTTTGAGTACGCTTACGCCAAACTTTGGCGGAATTTGGCACAAAATATTCAGCATAACTTGAGACTGGATGCTTACAACCATTTACAAGAGTTGGAATTAGCTTATTTTGAAGAACGCAGCACTGGTGGTTTGATGTCCATCCTCAGTGATGATATCAACCAACTAGAGCGTTTTTTGGATGTGGGAGCCAATGACATTATCCAGGTAGCCACGACAGTAGTCATTATCGGTGGAGCTTTCTTTATCTTGGCTCCTAGTGTAGCGTGGATGGCGATGTCACCGATGCCCTTTATTCTCTGGGGTTCCTTTGCTTTTCAACGCCTACTTGCACCGCGTTACGCTGATGTGCGCGAAAAGGTAGGTTATTTAAATGGGCGACTGGTAAATAATTTAAGCGGGATTACTACTATTAAAAGTTTTACCGCCGAAGATTATGAAAGTTACCGTTTAGCAGAAGATAGTGAAGCTTACAAAAAAAGTAACTCTAAAGCAATTAAACTCTCGGCTGCATTTGTTCCCCTCATTCGGATGCTGATTTTAGTTGGTTTCACTGCATTACTATTATATGGCGGAATGGCTGCGGTTGCGGGAAAAATGACTGTCGGCACCTACAGTGTATTGGTGTTTTTAATTCAACGGTTGTTGTGGCCTTTAACTAGGTTAGGCGATACTTTCGACCAATATCAACGGGCGATGGCTTCTACTAATCGAGTTATGAATTTATTGGATACACCAATTACAATTCATCCGGGAAATGTCGCCTTACCAGTGGAGAAAGTACGCGGCGAAGTGCAGTTTAAAAATGTCACTTTTGCCTATAAAGATAGATTATCGGTAATTACTAATTTATCTTTGCAAATTCCGGCTGGTAAAACCATCGCCATTGTTGGTTCAACAGGTTCCGGTAAAAGCACCCTCGTCAAGCTGTTACTGCGGTTTTATGAGGTGGAAAACGGCAGTATTACGGTAGATGGAATTAATATCCAAGATTTAAGTTTGCGTGATTTACGCCGTTGTATTGGCTTAGTCAGCCAAGATGTGTTTCTTTTTCATGGTACGGTAGCAGAGAATATTGCTTACGGCACTTTTGATGCTACCGAGGAGGAAATTATACAAGCGGCGAAGGTGGCAGAAGCCCATGAATTTATTCAAAATCTGCCCCAAGGTTATGAGACAATTGTCGGGGAACGGGGACAAAAGCTATCTGGTGGACAACGCCAAAGAATTGCGATCGCTCGTGCAGTGTTAAAAAATCCCCCAATTTTGATTTTAGATGAGGCTACCTCCGCCGTAGATAATGAAACCGAAGCCGCTATTCAGCGATCGCTAGAAAAGATTACAGTAGATAGAACCACAATTGCGATCGCTCACCGTCTTTCCACAATTCGCAATGCCGATTGTATATATGTCATGGAATATGGACAATTAGTCGAGTCGGGAACCCATGAGGAGTTGTTGGAAAAGAATGGAGTTTACGCTAGTTTGTGGCGTGTGCAAAGTGGTTTAAGATAAGTTTCGCGCATTCGGCGAAGCCGTTCTCGCAGAGTAGGCGCAAAGGCGCAAAGGTTCAAAGAAATGATGTTTGGTAGTACCCAGTCGGAAGCAGGTGATAGTAAGTGGCGTAGTCAGTTAGATAGGTTTGTGAAAGCAAATCAACAAGAATTGGCGGCGTTATCTTGGGCATTGTGGTTAGAAAATGGTGATAGCCAGGGTACTATCGGCATTGATTTGCAGCCAACTCCGCACTTTGTTTATTGTCCGCAAGCGGCGATAGAGAACTTAAATGAGAATGTGGAAAATCGGTTGCAAGAGATTTTAGGAATTATTACCCATCATCAGCCAGAAGTAGAAGTTTTGATGATAGGTATTGGTAAGGGAGAAGTTAAGTTAATTCAGTTTGCACCAGAACCAGCACCACCTGAATGTTTTGCTCAAATGGGTCAAGATGTAGATGAGTTGTTAGATTTATTAGAACAGCGGATGAACGAAGATTTGCACAGTTAATTGTAATTTGTGTCTATAGAATAAAACAGAAGTTTGCTCTAATAAATATACTCAATATACATACGGTTTAGCTCAGCATAATTAACGTTGAATATATGCCGACGAATCATGATTAACCGAATCTATAATTAACTCAAAAATATTAATATATATATTTTTAATTATTAACTTTTTTAAATATACCGACCCAGCCATCTTTTTTCCCTAACCATCCAAACGAAATTAGACATAACACCACACTGATAAACTCGATAACTTGATAAATTTTGGTAGTCCAATTTCTGATATATTTTCCTCTAACAAAAGTAAATTTATAAGGCTGTCTGCGAAACTTCAAATCTTTTAAGCTAAGTTTATTCCGCGAATAGTATTGAACCTGAGTTGCAGTTTTTCCGAATACCATCCAAATCCCAGTAGGTGAATATGGTTTAACATGATCAAAATCGTCGTAAAAATACTTAGTTAATAAAGGGGTAGCAATAATTAAATATCCGCCTACTTTGAGTCTATCCAAATAAGAATCCATGAACTCTTTTAATTCTGCTGGATAGAAATGTTCAATAATATGAGACATCAAAATTATATCAAATTCCTCTTCTTTATTAAAAAATTCTTCTACTGTGATGCAATTTAATCCCTGCTTTTGATTAGATTCAACAATTTGAACATTAACCTCTACACCTAATGTTTGATAACCTACTTTAGTTAGTGCTGTTAGTTTTTTACCAAGTCCACAGCCAACATCTAATACTTTGCATTTTGACCGTTCTGGTTGAGCGTACTTCTCTAAAAAACTAAGTATAATTGGCTGATCATAGTCATAATAAATTGCAGCATAATAAATTTGCTTGAGTTGTTCATATAGTTTGCTCATTCCAGAATTAGTCATACTGTATTCTCCTATAAAATGCAATAAATGAATTGGTCAGAATCAAAATTTAGTGCCAGTTATTGAAGGCAGCAATTTGTAAGTTTATTAACCAAAGTTACGCAGCCGTAAATTACACAAATATTAATAATTTAAGAATGAGTAGGGTAATCCGAATCTATAATGTCTAGATATTACTTACCAGTTATAAGTGACTGCGTGGCCAGTAGCCGTTACAATCCTCACTGAGACATTCTTATTAATTACAAACCATGCTTGAACAAGGAACTATCAGTATACATACTGAAAATATTTTCCCGATTATCAAGAAGTCCCTCTATTCAGATCATCAAATCTTCCTGCGGGAATTAGTCTCTAATGCTGTAGACGCTATCCAAAAGCTCAAAATGGTATCCCGCGCTGGAGAATACAATGGTGATGTCGGCGAACCAGAAATTCAAATTGCTATTGACAAAGATAAAAAAACACTCTCTATTACCGATAATGGTATTGGGATGACCGCCGAGGAAGTCAAAAAATATATTAACCAAGTTGCTTTTTCTAGTGCGGAAGAATTTATCCACAAATATGAAGGTAAAGCAGACCAACCGATTATCGGTCATTTTGGTTTAGGTTTTTACTCTTCTTTTATGGTGGCGCAAAAGGTAGAAATCGATACCCTATCTTATAAAGAAGGTTCACAAGCAGTTCACTGGACTTGCGATGGTTCCCCAGAATTTACTCTAGATGACTCTCCCCGCACTACTCGCGGTACTACCATCACCCTCACCTTAATGCCAGATGAGGAGGACTATTTAGAAACTGCACGCATTAAAAATCTCGTCAAGACATACTGCGACTTCATGCCAGTACCCATCAAGCTGGATGGTGAAGTCTTAAATAGACAAAAAGCACCTTGGCGAGAGTCTCCCAGCAGTTTAACTAAAGAAGATTATTTAGAGTTTTATCGCTATCTTTATCCCTTCCAAGAAGAGCCGTTGCTTTGGGTACATCTAAATACAGATTATCCCTTTATTATCAACGGTATTTTGTATTTCCCCAAGATGCGCCCAGATGTGGATGTTACTAAAGGGCAAATCAAGTTATTCTGCAATCAAGTTTTTGTCAGCGACAACTGCGACGAAATCATTCCGCAATTCCTGATGCCAATGCGGGGTGTAATTGATAGCACTGATATTCCTTTGAACGTATCGCGCAGTGCTTTACAAGGCGATCGCACCGTCCGCAAAATCGGTGATTATATAGCCAAAAAAGTAGGCGATCGCCTCAAAGAACTTTACCGCGATGACCGTGAGCAGTACATTAATGCTTGGAAGGATCTCGGCACTTTCGTCAAATTTGGCGCTCTCAACGACGAAAAATTCAAAAAACAAGTCGAAGATATTATCGTTTTCCGCACCACTGCCAACTTTGCTCAAACAGCCGCTGAAACTCCCGCAGTTGAAGTACAGTCCCAAGAAGGAGATGCTTGGCAGGATGTCAGCCCAGCCAAATCTAGCACCTCTCCCTACACAACCATCAAAGAATACCTAGAACGCAACAAAGAACGCCACGAAAACCGCGTTTTCTACAGTACAGATGAAGCTAGCCAAGCTACTTACATAGAATTACACAAAAATCAAGGCTTGGAAGTTCTCTTTATGGACTCCTTCATCGACACTCACTTCATTAACTTCTTAGAACGGGAATATAATGATGTCAAATTTACCCGCGTAGATTCAGACTTAGATAATACCTTGCTAGATAAAGACAAATCTGGCGAAATAGTTGACCCCAAAACCAACAAAACTAAGAGCGAAGTTATCAAAGAGCTATTTGAAAAAGCTCTCAACAAACCCAAAGTTAACATTCGCACCGAAGCTTTAAAATCTGACGATCCTCAAGGAACACCTCCGGCAATGGTGCTGCTACCAGAGATTCTCCGCCGTTTGCGAGAAATGAATGCCATGATGCAGCAGCAAAACGCAGAATTTCCTGAAGACCATATCTTACTGGTGAACACTGCCCATCCCCTAATTCAAAATCTGGCAAATCTCAGCCAAGGTAGTATTATTCAAGACGGTGCAGAGTCACCCACAGGTCAGCTAGTAAATATGATTTGTCAACACGTTTATGATTTAGCACTGATGTCTCAGAAAGGGTTTGATGCAGAAGGTATGAAATCTTTCGTTGAGCGTTCAAATGACGTACTCACCAAGTTGACAGAACAAGCTAGTAAATAACCTTTGTAGAGACGTTGCAGTGCAACGTCTTTACAGGCAACAAAACCTAACCAATAGCCTGGACTAAAAGATGTTGCGACATAGCCTAGAAACAAACAGTAATTCTGAATCCAAAATCTAAAATAATCCAACTATCGCTGTTCTGTTTCCGAAGCCCTAAAATAGAAAGGTTGTATTGAAATCAAAATTCCTATGTCTCGTCGCTGCGAACTAACTGGTAAGAAGGCAAATAACGCCTTTGCAATTTCTCACTCTCATCGCCGTACAAAGCGTCTTCAACAGGTCAACCTCCAAACCAAGCGCGTTTGGTGGCAAGGCGGAAATCGTTGGGTCAAACTAAAACTATCTACCAAAGCCATCAAAACCTTAGAAGTCAAAGGTTTAGAAGCAATGGCTAAAGAAGCAGGTATTAACCTGAACCATTACTAAACCCTCAAGCAAAGTGAATTCAACGCGATGGTATTTATGTACGAGTTGCATGAATTCCTAGTTTTGAGTTATTCATCCTCATCTTTTGAATACAAGATGAGGCAGTAAGATTCGTTAAATCACCTGCAAGCAAGGTATCAACAGCTAATAAATTTAGGATATTGATGCTATCAACCTCCCTATTGTGGGGAGGTTTTTAATTAACGCATATTTTTTAGATTCAATTGATATTTTTTGTTCTCAAGTTGGGTAGCCTAAGCTTATCTTGTCAAAACACCCTTCATAAAATTGAATGCAAATGCAATACATGTTTTTAAAGTTAATATGAAGCATCCGTATTTTATCCCATATCAGCAACAAATGGATTTAAGTGGAAAAATCAGTATTTTCCGGAAAATCTAAAAAGTTTAGCAATGATATAACTTAAAAATCATTGTCTGGTGTTTTACTGTGTTGAGATATTAATTCAACAGGTCAAGCAAAGATTAGCATCAATAAAATCATTGAACCTGGGGAATTACTCAACAGGTAAATTTCACAATTGCCAAAAGATAAATTAGCATCAAAAAACTTGACAGGAAAGCAATTATGTCTTTACAACGCCAGCTAGTCAAGATTCTCAAAATCATCTCTAAAAAAATTAGTAACTACTCGTTATTTGCATTTAAAAAGCGAATTAATTGGCTACTGCGAACTTTATTTCTCAGCAGGAGAAGACGAGATTCTGTAAATGCTGGTTTTGTATTGCCCACAGTGGCCATGGTTGCTTTAGTAGTTGTTTTATTGAGTGCCGCAATTTTATTTAGGTCTTTTGAAAGAGCTAAAAATGCAAGTAATGTGCGAGTTAATGAAGTTGTTCTAAATGCTGCGACTCCCGCAATTGATCGCGCTAGAGCTAAAATAGATGCTCTACTTGAAGACCCTACACTACCGCGAGGAACTCCTACTGATAGTGCTTTATATGATGCTTTAACAAAAACTAAGTATAGTCTAGGTGATGAGACTCGTTTAAAGCTGACTTTTGATGGTATTAACAGTACTGCCGGTATTCAAACTAGCACTACCATAGAAAATGATGAAACTTTAAAAACTGCTTGGAAATATGCAGTTGATACAGATAATAACGGTAAAAAAGATACTTTTACTCTTTATGGAATTTACTTTCGCACTCCCACGCGAAATGCTACAACAGGGCAGTTTAATCGTAAAAGAAATCCTTTAGAAGCTAGAACCCCACCAATGGATAATGCTTCTACAAATACCCAGTGTACTAGTGCTGTTGGTTTTTCTACATTGGTTGGCAATTCCAGTTGGTATCAACTTCAAAGCGGTAATCTTGGTAAGAGCTTTTTTGTCTACACTGTGAATGTACCAATAACTCAAGCGGCATATAACGCAATCACTACTAATCAAAGTCAATACGAACCATACAAAGGTAACAAAAGTATTGCCGCTATAGAATTCCAGCAAGACCGCAGTCGTGTTCCTTTACCAAATAATGCTGTTTGGTTTGAAAATGATTTAGAAATTATCGTTGGTGCTACAGACTTATTACTTAATGGCCGAATTCATACAAACGGTAACTTACTAGTAGGAAGAGGTAACGGTAGCCTTGTTTTACGGCAAGTTAGTAGTAAAACATCCTGTTTCTATAACCAAGAAAATGGACTGATTAGTGTTGGCGGTAATGTAGGTACTGGAAATGTTAACCAGAATACAAATCAGAATGCTGTTACCGTTGACCTTTATCAAGGGTTTGGACAAGGTATTGCTACAGCACAGATTAGTAGTACGGAAAAATCTACAAGCAGTACAGGTGGTTCGCAAATTGGATTTAACGACACAGCATATAATGAGCGCATTGCTCGAATGAAGGCAGATGGACTGGCTGCTTGTACAACTTGTCAGAGTGCTACTACTGCTAATGCTTTAATCTCAGCTGTGAATGCCAGTGGATATCCAGAGGACGTAAAAAGAAATGTGGCAGCTAAAGTAAAAAGTAGTGATGATGCGGCTACCGCTAAAAATGTACTGGCAGACGAAATAGAGATTTATCTGAGAAATAGGACAAGACGAGTGCCTTTTGCGGAAGTTGCTAGTGGGAGTTCTGGTACAACTGGCTATACAGCTATTAATGTCAGTTTAACTCCACAAGCAACCTGGAGAGAACCAATCAATAGCAGTAATCAATTAACTGGTACAACTATTACTCTGAACGAAACTAAATTATCTGCAACTTATCCAACCTTTCAAAAGCAAAAAGGCACTCAACTTTATTTAGGCGATCGCGTCCTTGTGGGTAACAATTTACCTGCAATATGGTTACTGAACGGCCAATATGTTGGTTCAGATGGTAAAGATTTTGTGAAAGATAGTTCTGCTAATAATGTGGAGTGGACTGAACCACCTTCTCCCAACCCTGCACAAAATCAAAATAGATGGCGTAATAGCCAAATTCAAGCGATCGCAGACTTAGGTATCTCCGACCGCAATGGTTTTTGGGAAGAAAAAGCAGCCGAGAATCCTATCAACGATTTAGATAGTGTCGGTGGTGCCAGAATAGTTACTGGCGCAGGCATCTATGTTGATGGTACTGGTAATACTGTTAACACAACTACTGGCCCATTTTATCCTCGTGGTCTTCGGTCATTTTTATCAGCGCCTTCTACAACAGATGCTACCATCGTCTGGCCAGACACTATGCCAATGTCAACTCCGGCAGATGCCAGCAAAAAAGGTGATTTGCTCATGCGTGCTACAGCTGTTTACCACTATAAAGTAGACTACGGCACAGACCAGGAGCCAATTGCTTGCGTAAGTAGTTATTATGACTCAACCGATAGCACAACAGAGAAAAACAAAGTTAATAAAGATGGTGGATATGGCATTGATACCACCAACGGCCGCTCAAATAATGGTGTTGTTTACGATTACCCTGGCAGAGGTACATTTACAACCAACAAAAAGCTTCTGCAACTACAAGCTAATTTAAAATTCCCTAATGGACGTTGGGCAAATAAACCATTACAGGATGCTCTAGCGAAAATAGGTACTGGTACTACAGTACCCAGCACAGGCTTGCAGTTAGCTGACTATTCCGCAATTGATACTGCTCTTTGCGCTATTTCAATTCTGAATAATGAAGCTGGTTTTGCTACCTCATTAACTAACAAGCCTCCTCATGGTGCAATCAAAGAAGCAACTTTCTTAGATGCGAGAGAAGCAAAGCAGATTAGTGCAGCAACTAATTCCACCACCTATGACCTTGATTTAGAACAGCGTCAACCATTAGAAATTCGAGTAACAGACATTGATTTAAATCAGTTACGTGGCACTGTCATAGCAACCAGCGAGTATTTACTACCCTACAGTGGTATTATTTATGTCTCCAGAGAAGATGCTCTGCGTGATGCGAGTGACACGACTGCTGAATCGGAATTACTCAGTCCCACAGACTTTAAACTTGACCCCACACGTCGTCCAAATGGTATCCGCCTCATCAATGGCGAGACTTTAGCCAGAAAAACCAGCACGGATAACAATGCTTACAATCCTAAAGAAAAAGGTCTAATTTTGGTTACTAATTTACCTGCATACATCAAAGGTAAATTCAATGTCCACCAACCAAGCCTGGGTAGTACAACAGAACTGGAAGAATTCACAGAAAAAGAGCCAACCACTAACTTCTACACACGCAGTACCGCCGAAACTCGATTTGCTTGTCGTCCCGGTAGAACTGGTTGTCCAACGGGAACAGGTGATTATTGGAGACCTGCAACTTTGATTTCCGATTCAATGACCCTACTATCTGGTGGTTTTGTAGATGGTTTCCGCAGTGATGGCGATTATAACCTCAACAATAATAGTGGTGTTGCAGTTGATGCTACTGATCCTGCCAGAACAAATCGCCTAAAAAATGGCTTTTGGGAAAACTATTTTGCTACCAATGCCAGCTGGTGGCAAACAAGTGGAACTAATAAGAATTTCCCTACAACAAATGCAGGTTCTTATGCACGTAACGGCATAACACCCATTCAACGACGAATTGATAATTACCCTATGTATGTAATGGAGTTATGCCGTAAAGACTTAATTGAGCAATGCACACCAAGTGATTGGGTGGTTGGGTTTAATATGAATGGAGATACTGATTTAGACGATCCTGTTCAATTGGATTTAAATTCTGATGGAGACACTTCTGACCCAGGTGAAAGCTTAGTTGAGAAAGATATTAAAGCTTATCAATTAGGTAAAGCCATTATCACTGCTTACGGTTCTAATGTAGCTGGTGGAGACTACATACTGACTAACAACGAACTAGGCTGGTCTACTACATTTACTACTGGCTCATTTAATAAAAGCATCAGAGACCGACTTGGTGCTGGCGATACAGGTACTAAGTCAGCACTAGTACCAGCAGATAGACGCTACCCCCGTCGAGTTGCCTTTGCACGCAATGACAGTAATCAACTAATCACTTCGGGTACATCTGCTACGTATAAACCAATGGGGATAGGCTGTCCTCTCGATACTACTGGTAACACATTTGCTAACAACGGTTGCAGTTACGCAACCAGTGGTTTAACAGAAGGAACTCATTACGGTCAAAGGGGAGACAGTGCCTTGTGGTTCAGAACTATAGTTAACACTGCTAACGATCCTACTGCCATTGCTAATGTTCGCTACAACAACGACCAGTCCCTGTTCTACTATCCTCCCATTGATGGCAGTGATGCTGATACCAATCCTGATTTAGATGGTCAGCCACGCTTGGTGCCAGTGTTGCAAATTCACAATGCAGAAGATACCACTACAACTAACAATGCCAGTATCAGAAATGATGGGACAACAGTAGCATCTGGAGATGATTTTAGGTCTCATTGGCTACAGATTCCGAATGCTGATACCACATTTAATGCCACCTTTGTATTAGGTAATAGTCCTAGTAGACCAGAGGAGTCCTCAGCAGGTTTGCAAAACCTAGTGCGGTTCTTGGAAGACTGGAGAACCTTCACAGCCAAAATTAGCGGCAGTTTTATTCAGTTGAAACGCAGTGCCTATGCCACAGCGCCTATTGCACCAATTTTCACTGACCGAACCACAACCACATCTTCTGTAACTAATAATTTAAGTCTTTTTGACTATGCTTTAGACAATTACCCCACACAGAACGGTAATGGTGTTTTACCTACCTACTCGCCACCGGACAGAAAATGGGGGTTTGATGTTGGTTTGTTATCGGAACAACCAGACTTGTTTGCTCAAAGATTTACCTTACCGTCAACAGGTCGTCCAAACGAGTTCTTTAGAGAAGTAGGCCGAGATGATCCCTGGGTAAAAGCCTTACTCTGTGCTGTTGAACCGTCATCAGGATCGCCAACCGCTTACGTAACTCCCGATGGATACCGCCCAAGCGACTGTTCATCTTTGACATCCATACCAAACAACTAACAATTCGTTTCTTGTACATATTAGGTAAATTGCCATGATGGGGAAACAAATTAAACTCCAGTTATCAAAAACTAAAGTAGACAAAAAAACAGTATCAGAAATCAATGAAGAAGCTGGTTTTACTATTGTTGAGTCTTTGGTAGCAATACTGGTAGTAACAATTTTGCTGGCTGCGATCGCCCCAGTACTTTCCCTATCTGTGGCCACCCGTGTACAATCTCGACGGGTAGAATTGGCAACACAAGCAGCTAAAGCTTACATCGATGCAGTCCGCACTCAAAAAATAACAGCCCCAGCAGAAACTGGAACTAGTACACCTGCAACGTATAGCGCACCCACAGCTACAGGAACTCTCACTTGTACTGCTAACTCTTACTGCACAGCACCAACAGGGACATCTTTATACTGTGTAGACTTAGATAGTACTAATAGCTGTGAAACTAGTAGTCTCACAGATATGGTTGTGCAAGCTTTTCGTTACAACCCCAATAACAGTAATACTAATAACCCAGTTACAGGTTACACTCTAGGGCTACGGCTATATAGAGCAGATGCTTTTAAAACCAGCACTACTCTAATTAAAAATACTGCTACAAGCCAGGCTACACAAAGAACTTTTAGCCTAGGTATTGGTCAGCCAACAGCACCATTAGTAGAGATGACAGCAGATGTTAGCGATATCGTACCTAAGTATAGTGACCTTTGCGCTCGCTTTAGCGGCGGCTGCAATTGAAGATTAATTGTTAATTACCTGTGAACAAAAGAGAAGCCGCAACATTATGAGTTCACTAAAATTCATCTTAATTACTCAACTCAAAAATTGCCAAAAAAATGCTCAAATAAATGGTTTTACACTGATTGAATTATTAGTAGCTATGCTTATGGCATTTCTAGTAATAACTCCTTTAATGTTATTTATGATCAATGTTTTAGACGGCGATCGTAAAGAACAAGCCAAAGCAACTACAGAGCAAGAAATGCAAGCTGCCCTAGATTACATAGCACGCGACTTACAGCAAGCAATATACATTTATGATGCTGATGGAGTCGCTAGAAACAGAAATACTTTAGATATTACTCTTTCAGGTATTCAAGACCAAATACCGCCAGTCAAAACCGCTCCTAATTGCAATGATGCAAATGTTTGTAAGCCAATACTGGTATTTTGGAAACGTGAATTTCTAGCTAATAGCGTTGGTGTCAGTTCTCCTACTGATACCACAAGAGATGACGGCTATGCATATTCATTAGTTGCATACTATTTAATTACTAATACCGATGGTAGTAACACTACTTGGTCTAAAGAAGCACGGATTGGTAGGTTTCAAATTCGAGGTCAAGTTAATGCAGCTAATACTAACACTACCAATGATACTGGCTTTAGTCCACCACCACTCGATCCCAACATCACTGGTTCTACACTTAAAGAAAGAATGAATCAATGGAAGACCTCGTTAACAGGATCAGCAAGCTATACTCAACCAGTTACAACTTTAATTGATTTTATTAGTACAACTAGCCCTTCAATTAGCACTAATACTAGTGGGGTTTGCCCTGGTACAAACGCTAGTCCTAAACTTGTGGGTAGCCTTACAAGTGGTTTTTATACCTGTGTGGATGCTGCCGAAGTATTAGCACAGGTTTTCATTAGAGGCAATGCACTTGCTCGCATACAAAATAATAACCTGAATTACCAAAACTCCCAAAAAGCTTACTTTCCTAGTGCAAGTGTGCGAGTACAAGGACACGGATTTTTGTTGACTAAATGATCTTTATAAATACCTTAGTTAATTTATCAAACATATAATATGCACTGGTCAGCTTTAAATTTTCTTCAAAGGATTAAAAATAGATACCTATCTGAACATATCCAACATGATGCTGGTTTCAGCATGGTAGAAGTAGTTGCCGTAACGCTAATGATAGGAATTTTAGCTATGATTGCTATTCCTAGCTGGTTTAGTTTTATTAACCAACAACGAGTGAATAAAGCTAATGATGTTGTTTTTTCCGCTGTACAAGAAGCACAGCGAGAAGCTAAACAGAAAAAACTAAGTTACAGTGTCAGTTTTAAAATAGAAAATCAAGTTTCTAAGTTGGCTATTCATCCCGATTCTACAGCAGCATCTAGTCTTCCTAGTAATCAATGGCAGTCCATAGATGAATCTTTAGGAATTAAATCTGGACAGATAACCTTATTTACAAACTTGACTGGCAAAAATACTGTTAACTCTAGTAACCCCGCAGTTAATACAAGTACAACATACTTAAATAATCCACAAACAATTACTTTCGACTATATGGGTACTTTGCCAAATTTTATTACACCAACAACAGGGGAAGCGCCTGGATTAAAAATTATCGTAGCTGCATCCAACAATTCTACAAAGCGATGTGTGATTGTAAAAACCATTTTAGGCTCAACTCTGAGAGGTAAAAATAATGAGTGTAATTAAAGTTAAGCAAAAAAATCCATAAAAATACGGTGCATAAGACTGTATATTCAGAGCAAAATTGTAACGTCAGTTAAGTTTGATTGAGGAGTCAATATTATTTGTATTTTGTATTTTGTATTTTTAAAATTCTTAAAAAAATATCCACAAACTATAAATTTCTAAATATGACTGCAAGCTTTGATTTTACAGTAGCTATTCCAACGTATAACGGTGCAACTCGCCTACCTAAGTTATTAGAAAAACTGCAAGCTCAACAACATACTGAAAATATCTCTTGGGAAATTCTTGTTGTAGATAATAACAGTACAGATAATACGGCTCAAGTTATTAAAAGTTATCAAGCAAATTGGCAATATTCTTACCCTTTGAAGTATGTATTTGAAGCTAAACAAGGAGCAGCTTATGCCCGAAAACGTTTAGTCACAGAGGCTTCAGGTAAATTGATAGGTTTTCTTGATGATGACAACTATCCACTTTCAAACTGGGTAGCCGAAGCTTATGCTTTTGCTCAAAAAACACCTAAAGCTGGGGCTTATGGCAGTCAAATTCACCCAGATTGGGAAGTAGAACCTTCCGAAGATTTTAAACGACGTATCGCGCCTTTTTTAGCAATTACAGAGCGCGGAAATATGCCTCTGCTTTATCAACCTAAAAAGAAATTACTCCCTCCGTCTGCGGGATTAGTTGTTAGACGACAAGCTTGGTTAGACAGTGTACCTCAAAAAACTATATTAACTGGGAGAATTCCTGGCAATATGCTGACTAGCGAAGATTTAGAAGTACTATGTTACATTCAAAAAGCAGGATGGGAAATTTGGTACAATCCCAGCATGGAAATTTATCACAAAATTCCAAATTTTCGATTACAAAGGGACTACCTAATACCATTTTTTCAAGGTATTGGATTGAGTCGTTATGTGACTAGAATGGTAAATACAAAATATTATATTAAACCATTGATTTTTCTGTGTTACTTAGTTAACGACTTACGTAAAATAATTTTACACTTTTTGAAATACAGAGGTAATTTTAAAGATAACTTAGTTGCAGCTTGTGAAATGCAACTATTTTTAAGTAGTTTGTTTAGCCCTTTATATTTATGGAAAAACGGCTATTTTAATAACGATATTAAATAATCTAATAATATTATTTTTAATTAATGAATAAGATTTTAGATATTTCGATAATTATTCCTACATATAATGGTGCTGAACGTCTACCAAATGTCCTAGATTGTCTATTAAGACAAACAGGCATTGAAGCAATCAAGTGGGAAATTATTATCATTGATAATAATAGTTTTGATTCAACTGCTAACGTATTTATTGATTACCAAAAACTATATAGTAAAAATTGTTGTTTAAAATATTTTTTAGAGACAGAACAAGGAATTGCATTTGCGCGTGCGCGTGGTGTTAAGGAAGCTAGAGGACAATTTATTGCGTTTCTAGATGATGATAATTTGCCGGAAACTGATTGGGTTTTACGGTCTTACCAATTTGGACGAGAATATCCTCAAGCAGGCGCATGGAGTGGTCAAATTCATGGAAAATTCGAGGTAGAACCCCCAGAAAATTTTGCAAGAATACAAGCCTTTTTGGCTGTTAGAGAAGATGGGCAGGAAGCATATATATTTGATGCATATAATTTAAGATTGCCTCCAGGCGCTGCACTAGTTGTTCGTAAACAAGCTTGGCTTGAAAGTGTTCCCCAGCAATTGATTTTCAAAGGTAGACTAGGAAAATTAATGCTTAGTGGTGATGATACAGAAGTACTTCTATATATGCACAAAGCTGGTTGGCAAATTTGGTACAATCCTACGATGCATGTTTATCATCAAATTCCTCACTGGCGATTTGAGAAGAGTTACTTGTTAAATTTGGCTCGTGGTTGCGGTTTGTGTATTTTCCAACTCCGGTTAATCAATGCTAAAAATTGGGAAAAGCCAATAATTTTCTGCAAAACTATCTTGGGAAATCTCCGCCGAATTTTAAATCATCTGATTAAGTATAGAGGAAGTTTAAGCAGCGATTTGATTGCGCTGTTTGAAATAGAGTTTTATTGGGCTAGTATGATGAGTCCTTTATATGCTTTAAGATGCTACTTGTTCAATAAATTTATAGATAGTTTAGATAAATCATGACCAATGTCATTCAAAATATACCGAAAATTTCTGTAATTATTCCTACTTATAATAGTGAAAAAACCATCAAAACAACTGTAGATTCTGTATTAAACCAAAGTTTTACAAATTTTGAATTAATTGTCATTAATGATGGTTCAACAGACTTAACTTTAGAAATTATTTCACAAATTCAAGATTCCCGGCTTAAAGTATTTTCTTTTGAAAATGCTGGTGGTAATGTCAGCCGTAATCGAGGATTACAACAAGCAACTGGAGAATTTGTCAGTTTTCTAGATGCAGATGATGTTTGGACACCTGATAAGTTGGCAAGTCAATTCAAGGCTTTGCAAGATAATGTTGATGCAAAGGTTGCCTATAGCTGGACTGACTATATAGATGAGCATGGTCAATTTTTAGTTTCAGGAAATCATATTACTGTTAATGGTGATGTGTATGAACGATTGTTAATAAGTAACTTTTTAGAAAATGGCTCAAATCCATTAATTTATAAAGAAGCTTTAGTAGAATTAGGTGGCTTTGATGAATCACTAAGTGCTGCTCAAGATTGGGATATGTGGTTGCGATTAGCTGCTAAATATTCTTTTATATGTGTGCCTAAAGTGCAAATTTTGTATAGAGTCAGTGTTAATTCATTATCTTCTAATCTTGCTAGACAAGAAAAAGCTTGTTTACAAGTTTTAGAGTGTGCATATCATGCTAGACCAATAGTAAATAAAAACATTTGGAATCTAAGCCTAACCAACATTTATAAATATCTAGTATGTAAGGCTCTCCAAAAACCATTTAGTAGACGAAAAGGTATGTTGGCAGCTAGGTTTTTATACTTGTTTTTTATTTATGATACTGCAAGATTTAAACGAGTTAATTTTACGTTTAAATTACTATTGAAAATCGCCATAGTTATTATTATACCTACAAGCATTTCGACAAAATTAATGAGCAATAATAAAATGAAATATATATAGTTGAAAAAAAATCCTGGCATTCGATAATTAAAGTATTTTTAGCAATATTTTCAGGTGCATTTGTCTTATAATGGTAAGTTAAAAAATAGCTTATATACAGATTCTAGTAGTGGCTTTACATTACCAGAGATTTTAGTGATTATTTTAATGGTTGGCGCTCTAGCTGGGCTGGTATTACCAACTTGGTTAGCTTTTATAGATAGAACTCGCCTTAATGCTGCTCAAGATAAAGTTTATTTAGCTATGCGTCAAGCTCAGACTCAAGCCGTTAAGGAAAAATTGAGTTGGCAGGTAAGTTTTCGTGAGGAAAACAACGTCGTTAAGTGGTCAGTTCATCGAGCAGATGTGAATCTGTTTATTTCTGATGCAGTGAATAACAATGATAATTTATGGCAGAGCTTAGAGATGAATATTCTGATTGAGAAAAGTTTAAACAATCGCAATACATCTGAGACTACTTTACCAAAACATAGTTCTCAAGCAATTTGGCGCGTGGTTTTTAACCACCAAGGTTGTCCAGTTTATCAGCCTGGAGACGAGTGTACTAGTACATCACTGCGAACGTTGGGGCAAATTACTTTATACAGTCATAAAGCAGGCAAAGCTAGGCGATGTGTCTATGTGTCTACGATTTTAGGTGCAGTGCGAAAGGGCAGAGAACATTCTAACGCTAATGAAAACGATAAGTATTGCTATTAAACTATTGTTAGTTGAGCAAAATTAGGTTATTGCGTGCTGAAATTATCACAAATCCAAAAGCAGCACTTGATTATTTTTACGCGCTATCCAGAACCAGGGCAGACTAAAACTCGATTAATACCAGCTTTGGGTAGTATTGGTGCTGCTAATCTGCAACAGCAAATGACTGAATATACTCTGTTGCAAGTTCATGAATTACAAAAAGCTATTAATTTTTCTGTAGAAGTGCGGTTTGCTGGTGGAAGTTTGCAGTTAATGCAAGATTGGTTAGGGTGGGAATTACTTTACGCATCACAAGGTGACGGTGATTTAGGTTCACGAATGGCGCGATCGCTGGTTGATGCTTTCCAAAAAAGTGCAGAATCTGTGATTATCATTGGTACCGATTGTCCTGGTTTGACTTCCCAAATTCTGGCAGCTGCTTTCCAACAATTACAAACTGTTGAGCTGGTACTGGGGCCAGCTCTTGACGGTGGTTATTACTTAATTGGTGTACGTCGCTTCATCCCGGAATTATTCACTAACATCGATTGGGGAACTTCTCAGGTATTGCCACAAACTGTAGCTATTGCGGAAAAACTTGGTGTATCACCTATCTACTTACCTGCTTTGGCTGACGTTGACCGACCAGAGGATCTCTCCCTTTGGGAAGCAGTTGTTCAGCGGTAAATCGGGCTAAGAGAAGAAAATTACAGGGTAGAAGCTGAAAATAAAAGTTGTTTTTTTTATTCATATCAGCTAATCTCGTATCTTCAAAGACCATGTATTTTCTGAAGACACTCAAGTTAACTAGTGCTACCGTGGTGTAGATTCAGACCTACAGGTATCCACTAGTATTACATTTGCCTTTTCTATATCAGAAATAGTTTTATTGAACAGGCAGAGTTACGGGAACAATATTCCAGTAACTTTAAATAGGACAATCACACTGATTCACTATAAGTTTGGAAAATATGACTAATCGTTTTACTTCCGGGAACGCGGCCCTCGCACTCAAAGTGATAGGGGTAGTTTTAATTTTGTCCTTTTTGCTGGACTTTTTAATTTTATTGCTACCCTTTCAACCAACCGATCGCGGATGGCAAATTAATTTATCAACAGCCCTAGTTGACCGAGGCATTGTGCCTATGGTGGGCTTAGGTTCACTGTTGATTGGCTATTGGATTGATGGTTCTAATGATGGTAGCCCTAAAGGTATCGACTTACGATTCCCAGCATTTATACTCTCCAGTGTCTTGGGTCTAATTTTCTTGTTGATTTTTCCCTTGCACCTAAATAATGTTAACCAAGCGAAAGCGCAAACCGTTAGTCAAATTAGTCAAGAGGCAGATCAAGCTGAAACTCAACTGAAAAACCAGCTAAATCAATTTCAAGCCCAACTTAATACTGATCAAGGAAAAGCTCAATTAGAACAACTCCGCGCCCAAGCAAAAGCGCAGTTTTCGGACTTGTTAAAAGACGATCAAAAGTATAAGCAAGCCCTGGAAAATCCTCAATTGCCCCAATCCCAAAAAGACTTACTCAAGAAATTTAAAGCTAATCCGCAAGAACTGGACAAATTTATTGCCCAACAAACTGATCCTCAAGGATTGGCAAATCAACGACTCACCCAAATTCGTCAGCGTAAGGAAGATGCTGAAAAACAAGCTAGAGACAACGCTTGGAAGTCTGGATTGCGGATTGGTATGAGCAGTCTTTTGTTATCTATTGGCTACATTATCATCGGCTGGACAGGATTAAGAGGTGGCGGTGCTTTACAAACTGGTGGACGTAAAGCTGCTGCACGGTAAAGAAAGTATGAAATATGAAGTATGAAGTCAGAAATTTCATACTTCATACTTCATATTCTCTAGTAATTAACTGTTAGTAAAATCGCTATAAAATCTGCACATGTTCTCAATTTACATATTGACATATAACGAAGAACTAGATATTGCGCCTTGTATCGAGTCGGCAATGCTCTCAGATGACATTATAGTTGTGGACTCGTGCAGTAGCGATCGCACTGTGGAAATTGCCAGTCGCTATCCTGTGCGTGTTGTGCAACACGCTTTTGAAAGCCACGGTCGTCAACGCACTTGGATGCTAGAGTCTATACCCCCAAAATACGAGTGGGTTTATATTCTGGAAGCTGACGAGCGGATGACACCAGAATTATTTGTGGAATGCACACAAGCAACGCAAAAACCAAACTATATTGGTTACTACGTTGCTGAACGGGTAATGTTCATGAATCGTTGGATTCGCTATAGCACCCAATATCCTCGTTATCAGATGCGTCTTTTCCGCCACGGTAAAGTTTGGTTTACAGACTATGGTCACACAGAACGAGAAGTTTGTGATGGTGCTACTAGCTTTTTAAAAGAAACTTATCCTCATTACACTTGTAGCAAGGGCTTGAGCCGTTGGATTGAAAAACACAATCGTTATTCTACAGATGAAGCCAAAGAAACACTACATCAACTAGAAAATGGCAAAGTTGACTGGCGAGATTTATTTTTTGGTAAGACTGAGGTAGAAAGACGACGTGCGTTAAAAGATTTGTCTTTGCGTTTACCAGCTAGACCTTTTTTACGCTTTCTATATATGTACTTTATTTTAGGTGGTTGCTTAGATGGTCGCGCTGGTATGGCTTGGTGTACCTTGCAGGCTTTTTATGAATACCTAATTTTGCTGAAAGTGTGGGAAATGAAGTATCTACCTACACCTACTGTAGAAGAAACACTATCTCGAAGTGAGAACAGCAAAGTTGTGGCTACACAAACTGCTGGAGAAGGATAAAAAGTAAAGTGTAAGGCCGCCTTAATGGCGGCTTGTTGTTTATAGTTAGGCGTTTTGATAGATGCTGGAACGATCGCACTCTTCCCAATTACTCAACTCTAACTCGGCTATCAATCCTAAATTAGATTGATACCGCTTTGAGGACGCGCCCTAGGATAATTTACGGTAATTCAGCAATATTACGGTAAACCACCCGGCAAGATTGTGAGTATGGCTGTGCGCCTTTCGCCGTGAAAACGGCTAACATCAAAGCAGATATTCTGGTGCGTTTACGTTCAAACCTATGTCTGTGGGGCGCACTGGCACCATATTCTGGCAAGGGACGACAGAAAAAGCATGATGATAAGTTTAAGTTGAATGATGCTTCGACATGGACTGAAGCCATTCAAACTATAGAAGTCAACCATCCAAAACTAGGACGTGTCAAAGCGACCTTGTGGTCAAATTTACATTTTCGGAAAGCCGCTACACGTCCGATGTCATTAATTCGGGTTGAGCGCCACAAATGTAGGTATGGCCAGAAAATATTTATAAAATTCAGGGTTTATTCCTATGCACAAAGAATACATGGATGCTTTAGCAGAATAAATCTATAAATTGACATTAGCTACAATCCTAGAAATGTTAGAGCGAATATGCCACAAAAAAGCAGAAGATTTGCGAACTCATTGGCAAGATGAAACTTCAGCCAAGGTGTAGGAGAAAGCTGCTCGACAAATAGAACAGATAAATGTTGATGTTTGAGTAAATAGTTAATTAAAATCGGGAATTCTAATACAGTAGGACTGAAATTTAATTATTTCTATAAAAGTCACACCACATACATGAATTACCAGATGTTTTATAACTTTTGGTTTAAGTCTTTAGGGATATGAATTTTGTAGCTAAGGCTCTTACTTTAGTATATAAATACTGCTGTTAACTATCAATACTTTAACTTGATGTAGCAAAAAATATAATTACTAAGTTTTCCTTTCCAAGTTCTGTAATCTAAATGACAAGAGATATAAACAACGAAAACAATGACAAAAAACTATGGGAATTTGAGCTAAATTTGCTCAAGCAGGAGTATTTCTTTTTGGAAACCACAATTGAAGACTACAACAAGCAAATTTGGGCAATTAAAGCGTTAGGTTTAACAGCAACAGGGGCTGTAATTGTCTTAATGATGAAAAAAGAAATAATTATACCCAATAATGCGGACTTACTTATTTTTGCCATCCCTATTTTATTCTGGGCACTCGAAAGCCAATGGAAACACTTTCAGAGAGGTTTTTATCATCGAGTAGCTGTAATCGAAAATATTTTCAATGAAAATTTTAACTTTCAAAGTCCTAATATTTATGGTAGCTGGCAGCATTCTTTCCATCGTTCTGCAAAGCCTTATCATGTCAATTATTGGAAAGATGGAGTCTTTAATCGGAGTGTATCTGTCACTTATATTCTAGAAATATTATTACTGACATTACTGCTTTTATTTCGACACAATTTCCTCAATTTTTTGGGCAAATCATTCATGAATCTTTAATTGAGAGGAGAAATCGTCATGGCAGGTATAACTTGGCTTCATCTCTCGGATTGGCATCAAAAAGGGAAAGAATTTGACAGGCAAGTTGTACGTGATGCCTTAATTAGAGATATTGAGGAACGGGATAAAATCAGTCTCGACTTGGCAAAGATTGATTTCATCATATTTAGTGGTGATGTGGCTTACTCTGGCAAGAAAGAAGAATATGTAGCAGCGCGAGAAAACTTATTTGAGCCTCTGCTGGAAGCTACTGGGTTATCTGCCGAGCGACTGTTTATTGTACCTGGCAACCATGACCTCGATCGCAGTGCCTTTGACTTACTGCCAAATTCTATCCTCAAGCCTTTTGAGTCTAATGAGCAGGTCAAAAATTGGCTGACGAACAAAAAAAAATGCGATCGCCTGCGGGAACCCTTTGAAGCCTATAGGGAATTTGTTACTCAATACACACATCAGACTCAGCCTGACTACAGCAGTATCCGCAGACTACAGATTCAAGGAAAGCGGGTAGCATTACTTGGTCTCAACTCCGCTTTAATGGCTGGGCGCACAAATGAAAGAGGAGAAGTAAATGATGAAGGAAAACTAATTGTCGGAGAACCCCAATTGTATGATGCCCTCCACAAGATAGCTAGTGATGAGGTACGGATTGCGGTGCTACATCATCCGTTAGAATTGCTAACTGAATTTGAACGCGATCTAATCACAAAACGTCTCCAATACAACGATGGGTGTCATTTTCTTCTATGTGGTCATCAGCATAAAGCTAAAGCTTATCAAGTAACTGGGACAACAGGAAACTGTGTAATTATTCCAGCTGGTTCCAGTTACAGCAACCGTGATTATCATAATGGTTACAATTTTGTACACCTTGATTTTGTAACTAGTAAAGGAATCGTATATTTGCGCCGCTGGGATTATGATGACAACTACTGGTGCAAACACACAGCAATGTCCCATGAGGATGGGTATATCACCTTTGAAATTCCGCAAAAAAAAATTAAAGCCCCACCTCCGACTCTAGATGTGCCTCAACCACCACCACGAACATCTGTAGAAGACGCAAAACTCAACGAGCACTTAGAGACACTGGTTGCAAAGCTCAAATGTGGCTTAGTAGTTCCTTTTTTAGGTGCAGACATCAACTTATGCGATCGCTCAAAACACACTAATGGAATCCCATATCCCTGGGACTGGGAGCCTAGCGGGAACTATCCACCTACTAGCGTTGAACTAGCTGCTTACCTAGACAAGAGCCAAGAATACTTAAGAACTGTTCGCTGTCCGTTATGCGACACAGAAACTTTACCCCCAGAATGTCCACTTATGGCAGCAATTGTGACTAAAGTTACTAGGTTGGATTTACAGCATGTATCGCAATACTTAAATGTTCGTCTTCAAGGTAAAGATACAATCAACCAGGCAATCAATGAAATTTCTCAACATAACTATACGCCTAACAGCTTGCATAGGTTTTTCGCACAACTTCCTCGCCTTATGGATAAGATGGGCTATTCTTCTCGGATCAAAACTGGAGTTGCAAGCGAAGCTACACGCTATCAGTTGTTAGTAACAACCAATTTTGACAGTACATTGGAACACGCCTTTTTAGAAGCCAAGCAACCGTTTGACTTAGTTTCCTATACCGTAGTAGAAGAAAATAATGAAGGCGAAATCTTCAAGCAGTTTATGCATCAAAAGTTTGAGCATGAAATTGATGGAGATCAGGATTCACCAATAGTTCCCAAAGGTGAAAGAAAAGCAATTCTACCAGGAACAGCCCCCGAAAATCTGGATTTTTCGCTCAACGAGCGTCCAGTCATCTTAAAACTTTATGGGCCTACGGAAGGGCAAAACAGCCATAGGAAAAGCTTTGCTATTACTGAAGACCATTTTATTGACTATTTAGCTTATGGTGATAGCAATAGCAACCCCATAAGCATCCTACCAATTTCTCTTTTCAATAAACTCAAGAATAGTCATATTTGGTTTTTAGGATACAGTCTTCGCTACTGGCATCAGCGTGTAATTTTGCATCGTATTTGGCCAGAAACAGAAGACAGACGCAGAAACTGGTGGGCAATTCACCCCAAACCTGGTGCTTTAGATAACGAACTTTGGCGTGCTAATCATGTGGAACTCATCAGTGAAATGCCCTTAGAAAATTATGTCAACGAACTGAACAAACGGTTGTCGAAATCAGTATTTTAAAGCGAGAGGAAGTCATGTATTGTGATGGTATTGAGATTCCTGCTCCTTACAAAGGACTAATTCCGTATTCACAAACTGATAGTTTGTTCTTTTTTGGGCGAGAAAAAGAGCAACAAATTATCATTCAAAATTTGCGAGCCTCACGATTGACGGTTTTGTATGGCGATAGCGGGGTAGGTAAAACTTCTCTCCTGCGAGCAGGTGTTGCTTATCATTTGCGTCAGTCTGCCCAGGAATATCTAGAGAAAACTGGTAAACCAGGTTCGGCAGTGATAGTTTTTCCACCATTAAAAGGCGAAATAAAAGATAGGTTTTCTTGGGAAGATCCGATAACTGGCATTGAAAAAGAGTTAGAATTAGAAATCACAAACTTGTTCTCAACTAAACCGCCTAGTGAGATCAAAGAGCAGCTTGAACAAGCGATCGCAAGTATTCTCAAAAATAAATCCTTACCTCCGTCTGGGAAGCCATCTTTAGCTGATATCTTAAAAGCTTGGATGGAAATCGTTGGTCAAGAAGATGAGAAAGGTAGGCTATTTATTATTCTTGATCAGTTCGAGGACTACTTCGATTTATTAAGCGAAGGACTGAGGGACACCTTTGCTGGTGAATTTTCCCAAGCTGTCAATGACTCTAAATTGAATGTCCATTTCCTCATTTCCATTCGTGAAAATGCCCTAGCTAAACTTGACTATTTTAAAGGTCGCATTTTTCGTAATTTATTGGATAATCGTTTAGCCATCAAACACCTTAACTGGCAATCGGCACAATATGCAATTGAGAAAGCAATTGATGAATATAACCGACAGCAAATTATTCTTAATAACCTGTGTACCTCACGCTTGACTGTACTTTATGGTGACAGCAATGCTGGTAAGACTTCCGTATTACAAGATGGTATAGCTTATTACATAAGACAAGCAGCAAAACAGAACATCGAAAAATTTGGTCAACCCAAGTTGGCAGTTACTGTCTTTAACTCCTGGCAGAAAGAACAGCCATTAGTTAATTTATTGATGCAGATAGCAGCCGATATTCAGCATCTCGGTAATATTCAAGTTCCTCAATTAGATCTACCATTTACCGAGACTTTAAAAGAATGGGTAAAGCTCATTGAGCATAATGGAAATGGCAAATTTTTTATCATTCTTGACCAGTTTGAAGAATATTTCTCAAATCACTACCAAGAAGCAGCAACAAGAACATTCAATGATGAGTTATTCCGGGCAATTAATCATCCTGATTTAAAAGTAAATTTCCTCATTTGTATTCATGAGTATAGCCTGGCTCAACTGAATATTTTCAAAGAAAAAATTGCTAGGTGCTGTAAATATTATTTACATCTATCCCTAGAGTCTGTAAACATCCGACCCCTTGAGGGAGAAAGTACTGTTATTCAATGTTTTGAGGACAAATTAGTTAGTATTGAAAAGCCAGATTTAGTTACAGCAGTTTTAAATGATATCAAGTCTAAACAAGCTCAATCAGAAGTGCTATCAGAAGAGAGAATTGAATCACCTTACCTCCAAATGATAATGCTTCGTTTGTGGAACCAGGAAATGACATCTGATCCCTCCTCGCGTCAACTACAGAAAAAAACCTATACTGACTTAGGAGGAGCAAAGCAAATTGTGAGAGATCATCTCGATAAAAAATTGGAAGAGTCGGATCTCGATTTAAATATTGAAGAAAGTACTTCTTATCGCCTTTTTTACTATTTAGTTACACCTTCTGGAGACAAACTAGCTCTCAAGGCTGAAGATTTACTTCATTACGTCAACGAAGAATCAAACTTAACCGAAAAACTTAGTTTTGAAATCGTTCATCAATGGCTCACTAAGCTTAGTCAAGGAGAGTTCCGAATTCTGCGCCCTTTAGCTGCTCACCGCTATGAAATTTTTTTAGACGTTTTGGCTGAGGCCATCTTGGAGCGATTACAGCGTCAACGCAAAATCAAAGAAATTGAACAGATGGCAAAAGATGCTTGGCTACAGTTTGAGTCTTCCGAGCTAGAAGCATTACTAAAAGCAATGCGGGCTGGGCAGGAGCTAATGCACAATTATAAGCACGGAGTCCTTCCCAAGGACTATCATGCTCCTCAATTAAAAGCCATATTGCAGAAAATTCTTGACAATATCCGACAGCAGAATCAATTTAAATGCCATACACAACCGATATGGAGTATCAGTTTTAGCCCCGATGGCAAGTATTTCGCTACTGGCTCAGAAGACGGTACAGCCTGTTTGTGGAATTTACAAGGCAACCTTCTGCAAAAATTTGAACATAAGGACTGGGTGTGGAGCGTCAGTTTTAGCCCCGATGGTAAGTATCTTGCTACTGGCTCAAAAGACAATACAGCCTGTTTGTGGAATTTACAAGGCAACCTTCTGCAAAAATTTGAACATAAGGACTGGGTGTGGAGCGTCAGTTTTAGCCCCGATGGTAAGTATCTTGCTACTGGTTCTGATGACAGTACTGCTCGTCTGTGGGACTTACAAGGTAATCAGATTGGAGAACCTTTCCAAAGAGACAAAAAAGACAAAAGTCGCTTTAGGAGCATCAGTTTTAGCCCCGATGGTAAGTATTTTGCTACTGGCTCTGATGATGGGATTGTCCACTTGTTGGACTTACAGGACAACCTCGTGCAAGAGTTCAAAGCTCATCAGGGCTGGGTATACAGCGTCTTTAGTCCCAATAGTCAACACTTGGCTACAGCCTCATCCGACGGTACAGCTCGCCTGTGGGACTTACAAGGCAAGCTGTTGGCTAAATTTAAAGGACACGATGGCTGGATTTATAGTCTCAGTTTCAGTCCTGATGGTCAACACTTGGCTACAGCCTCATCCGACGGTACAGCTCGCCTGTGGGACTTACAAGGCAAGCTGTTGGCTAAATTTAAAGGACACGATGGCTGGATTTATAGTCTCAGTTTCAGTTCTGATGGTCAGCACCTCGCCACTGCTTCTGCTGATGGCATAGCTCGCCTGTGGAATTTATGGGATAAACCGTTGGCTGAATTCAAAGGACATGAGTCCTGGGTCTGGAGCGTCAGTTTTAGTGCTAATGGGCAGTACATTGCTACTGGTTCCGCTGATAGTACAGTTCGCCTATGGGACTTACAAGGTAAGCCTATTGGCAATCCCTTCCAAGGGCACACAGGCCCTGTCTTAAGCGTTAGTTTCAGCCGCGATACACAGAAACTGGTTACTGGTTCAGAAGATGGTACTGCTTGCTTGTGGGATTTGCAGGGCAACCTCCTGCAAAAATTCAAACATAAGGGCTGGGTCTGGAGTGCTAATTTTAGCCCCGATGGGCAGTGCCTTGTTACTACCTCATCTGATGATTCCAGTGCTTACCTGTGGGATTTACAGGGTCAACTCCTGCAAAAATTTCACCTTTCCCATTTCATCTGGAGCGCCGGTTTCAGCCCAGATGGACAGCAACTAGCCACTGGCTCTGCTGACGGCAAGGTTCGCTTGTGGGACTTACAGGGCAATCTCAAACGAGAATTCAAAGCTCATCAGGGCTGGGTCTGGAACGTCAGTTTTAGCCCTGAACTGAACATAGAGAGGCAGCGTCTTGCTACTGGCTCTGCTGACGGTAATGTCTGCTTATGGGATTTACAGGGCAACCTATTGCAAGAATTTAAAGGTCATCAAGACTGGATTTATGACATCTGTTTCAGTCCTGATGGTCAACAGTTAGCTACTGCTTCATCGGATGGCACGGCTCGCCTTTGGGACTTGCAAGGCAAGCTCGTACAAGAATTCAAACGTTCTAAGAGACCAGTATATAGCGTTAGTTTTAGCCCCGATGGGCAGCAGTTAGCCACTGCTTTTGCTGATAGTACTGTTCAGTTATGGTCAATTGACAGTTTTGAGTCACTTTTGGCAAGGGGTTGTAATTGGCTCAAAGACTATCTTACCAAGCATTCTCAGGAATGAGAAGAATTAAGTGTGTATAACCAACCTTATTATTTTTTCTAAGTTTTACTATTGTTTGGTTATAGAAGTTGATATTGATCTGTTTGTAATTAATCAATAATCTTACTTTCTTTATGTCTATTCAAAAACTCCAAGAATTCCTGAACAGTCACCAGCTTAAATATCAAACTATCTTTTATTCACCTGCTTACACAGCGGAGGAACTCAACAGATATAAACAAGCACTGGGACTAGAGTTAATTGAGGCTATAGTAGTAGAAATTGATAAACAAAAAATAGCTATAGTTCTTTTATCTGCAAGTGTAAAAATTAATGTTGACTCTCTCCAGAAAGCTTTAGATGCAAACTCAATTAAATTACTTAATCAAAAAGAATTTGAACATTTATTTCCTGATTGTGAATTTGGTACGCTACCTCCCTACGGTGGATTTTATGATATGGATGTTTTTTGGAGTCACGATTTGTCTGAAAATAAAAATGTTGCATATTATGCTTATTCTTATGCTCATCTGGTAAAAATGAAGTATATTGATTTTGAAAAGCTATTAAATTTCCAAAATAAATTAGCATTTCTGACTAGAGCTAAGTATAGGGTAGAGATTGAAGCAATTATTCCAAAACTTACCAGGCAAGAACTTGACATTCATGAAGATTGTTTTTTAGGTGTCAGTTTAGAAAATGAGAATTTTTCAATACCAAAATTAGTAGGAATAACAGATTGGATTAGTAAACATTTTAAAAAATGTACTGTTTTGATTGGTGATAGTATACATCGCATTACACTACAAATCAATCAAGATTTAAATGAGAGTCATGCGTTTAGCAAAGCTATAATCCTAGGAAGAGAGTATATAGATAATGCAACTAATATTTTTGTAAAGTATACTGAAAAATGCCATTTTGATGTAATTTTTTGCTCAGATATACAAGAATCTGAAGAGTATTTCAAATATTACGAGCAATTACATATTTTTATGAAAAAAAATGAGAAGTTTGCCAATTCAATTAAATCTTCAGCACAGGAGTTTGTTCTGCGTCAATTTGACAAAAATATTGAAAATTTTGAGCGTTATGTAGAATTATCATCTGGTTATTTACTCGAAGAATTAGCTATTTTTGCCTGTCTTGTCAAATATGGCTTATCAATAATGGTTTATCCTGGTTCTTTAGATATGTTAGAAGGAATTGCAGAAGGCTGTTATCCCGGTATCCCTGATTATCTGCAACAAATCATCTATGTTTCTTTACGTCTTAAAGGTAGATAATTTTGCCAGTATACATTGATTGACACTACGAGCAAAACGTCTAGTCATCGCAATGTTCACTCCAGTCTCATCGATAAATATTAAGTCTGTAAATGGCTATTGGTATGAAATTTAGCAATTCTCTGGTAGCCGCTATCTTCTAACCCAGACTCCGCACTTCATTATGAAGCACAAAAAACTACATGGTTATTCGGAAAACTAAAGTAAATAATAATACACAACAATAGCCAGTAATCTGACATTTAGAAATAAACCTGTGTGGCGAAGCCACTGAGACTAAAGTGTTGAGAAAAAACTGATTTCCAGCTTTTTATAAAACTAAATATACATTGGTTCAGTTGAAGTGAGACAATCAAAAAAACTCAAAAATATCTCAGAAAAATGTCTCAAATCGAAAATGCAACAATTAAAAAGATGTAGAAAGTAATTATATCAATGATGATAAGATTGGTAGAGTCATGGATAAACTATACAAACATGGATTGAATAATCTCTTTATAGAAATTGTTTTATCAGTGATTAAAAAATTTAAAATAGAGCCAAAGTATTCACATTTGGACGCAACATCATTTCATCTACATGGAGAATATAAAAGTGAAGAAATCAAAGAAAGAGAAGAGGGAATAACCAGAGAAAGACCGATAATTATAACTAAAGGATATTCTCGTGACCATCGACCAGATTTAAAGCAATGTGTTTTAGATTTAATAAAGAGTGGTGATGGAGATATACCATTATTCATGAGAACGGGAGATGGGAATGAAGCTGATAAATCCGTATTTGGCAAAATCTTAGTAGAGTTTAGAAAACAAATAATTTTTGACAGTATTATGGTTTGTGATAGTGCATTATATAGCCAAGAAAATCTCCAATTAATTCAGCATCTAAAATGGATAAGTCGTGTACCGATGACAATTAAGAGAGCGCAGGAATTAGTTCAGAGCGTAGAGATAGAAGAGATAGATGCAAAAGAAAGAGAGAGAAGAGGGGGCTTAAACTTAGATGGATATACATGGAAGTCAGAAATAGTAAATTATGGTGGAATTCAACAAAATTGGCTGATAGTAGAAAGTCAAAAAAGAAAAGATAGTGATTTAAAAAAGCTAGATGAAAAACTAAAAAAAGAAAAAGAAAAGGTTGAGAAACTACTCAATGAAATAAAAAAAGAAGAGTTTGAAACCCCAGAGCAAGCCAGATATAAATTAAAAGGAATAAACAAAAAGCTGAAATTTAATGAGATTAAAGAAGTAAAAGTTTTTGAAAGCAAGTCAAAAAATAATCAGACTGTTTATAGAATGTCAGGAAAAATAACTGAAAAAGTAGAAGAAATAGAAATAAAAAGAAAAGAAGCTGGAAGATTTATTTTAGCGACTAATTTAGTTGGTGAAGAGAAGTTAGAAGCATCAGAAATTATTCGAGCTTATAAAAACCAACAGTCTTGTGAAAGAGGGTTTAGGTTTTTAAAAGATCCTTTGTTTTTTGCTGATAGCTTCTTCGTTGAAAACCCGGAGCGAATCGAGACCATGTTATTTTTAATGTCCTTGTGCTTGTTAGTTTATAATCTTGGTCAAAGGCAACTAAGGAATAGTTTAAAGAGAATCAAAATTGGAGTTAAGAATCAATTAGGTAAGTTAACCATGAATCCGACATTAAGATGGATATTTCAATGCTTTCAAGGTATTCATTTTTTAAATTTAGATGGCATTAGTCAAATTATTAATTTAACTTCAGAACGTCATTTTATTTTGAAGTCTCTACCATCATCTTGTCAAAAATATTATTTTATTTCTTAACTTGATAAAATTTTTATAGGAAATCAAAATTTACCAACACATAAAGGAACATTCATGCTTCCTTCAGTTTAAGCGTGCTTGTATGACCAATTTTATGGTCAAATTTATTATGCTTTATTAATTGATTTTTGAAAACATATTCATTATTTAATCATTCTTATTTTTGCGCTTTTCTTCTGTTTGTAATCTATTTATACTTCAATTTGAAGTGCGGAGTCTGGGTTCTAAACTTTCAGTATCAGGGTGAGAACGAACTTTACTGTGAATAAACTTGCTGTGGTGTACTACGTCGATTGAGGAATTTTTCTAATTCTTGGCGGTTGCATTCACTTAAGGTTAGTGATTTTGCCGCTAATTGTCACACCTCTTCGTTCCTTTTACGCGCTCTGGCTGCGATTAATCTCAGCTAACGCTAGTGTCTCACAATATGGGTACTCTATTTACGCCGCGTGTACTAGCGTGATGTACTGCTGATGGGGCTTAATCTTATTACTTCCTGGGTTGGGTGGCAGTGTAGCGCGAAGGGATAAGCGATCGTCCCTTGTCTCAACTCTCACCCCAATCTTGGCAGCTTTTAAACACTGGTTTGCGGCCTCATGAGCTAATTTCACCGTGCTAATTCTGAGCTAGAATTACTCTGTGATTTAGGATAATTTAGAGTAATTCAGCACAATAATATTGCCGGAAATCATGCGACAAGGTTATGCTTCCAATTAAAAAAGCCACTTAAATAGTGGCTTTCGGGAATATGGGCAGTACCAGACTCGAACTGATGACATCCTGCTTGTAAGGCAGGCGCTCTACCAACTGAGCTAACCGCCCGTTTCCGCTCACAATTAAATAATATAGCAAAAGATTTTGAATCGCGCTAGTATTTTTGAGAAAATTTTTTTGAATATTTTTGAGAACCTTTAAATGCCCTCTGGTCGAACGCACGATCGCATTACTCTGTGGGCTTTGCCGTTGGTGGCGGGTGTGGCTTTTTGGCAGACCCGCAGTAGCAGCGTGACCTTGCTGGTAGCTGGTGGGTTTATGTTTGGCGGTCTGATGTTTGGCCCCGACTTAGATATTTACTCTCGCCAATATCAACGCTGGGGTTATTTGCGCTGGATTTGGCTACCTTATCAAAAAAGTCTGCGTCATCGTTCTTTTTTATCGCACGGGCCGATTATTGGGACGACGCTGCGAGTCATATATCTTTTCTGCTTGTTGGCGATCGCAGCGTTTATCATTTTGATAATTGTCGAAAAGCTGGGAAACACTACATTTAATTGGCCAGCTTTGGGTAAAAATATCCAGCGATCGCTTGTTGGCTATGGTACAGAATATCTTGCCCTGTTTCTTGGTTTAGAACTCGGTGCGATGAGTCATTCTCTTAGTGACTGGTGTGGTTCAGCATATAAGCGAATGCAAAAGCAAGGCATTTGCGGTTTACTTACTTCTAGCAAAGTTAAGAAGCGCAAAGTATCACGCCGTGTTCGTCGGTCTCAACCTAGATCGAATAGCAAAAAAATTAAATAAATCATATTCAGGCCTGATAAAGAAACTCCCTCACAAGTTCCTCAAATTGTTCTTCTAAATTAAAAGTGTAGGTAAATTAGTGATCGCCTTTAGTTGCTTGATTTAATCTCATATCTTCTAAGACCAAACTTCAGCACAAATCAGTCTGATGTTTATTCACACTTATCAGATTTACAGGAGTTCGTTATGAAAACCCAACGTAACTATCCAGTATATCGAGAAGCGATCGCAGGTTTTGCACTAGTTACCTTGGCGGTAGGTGGAGGGACTGCTTGGTGGACTTGGCAAATAAATCATCCTACAACACAAGTGAATAATTCATCAGTAATTATTTCTTCTAAATCTGCATCAGAAGTAGTACAAATACAACCACAAACTTACTGGTTAAAATTTGATGATAACCAAATTCACTTAGTACCTCAACTTGTAGAAGTAAAAGTCGGATTAACATCTGAGGAAGCTTTAAAATTAGCATTCACTCATCTCTTAAAAACTCCTAAAACTGCTGAGTTGAATACAACAATTCCCGCAGGTACAAAATTACTAGATGTGCGAGTTAATCAGACAGGAATTTATGTCAATCTATCCCCAGAATTTAGTCAAGGTGGTGGTAGTAATTCCATGACTTATCGGTTAGCACAGGTTATCTATACTGCTACTAGTATTGATCCGACAGCTAAGGTTTACGTCTTTGTTGCAGGTAAACCCATCGATACAGATCATCCACTTGGTGGAGAAGGACTAATTTTGCGACAACCAATTACACGACGGCAATTTCTCCAAGATTTTTCGATTTCTTGATTGTTTTCTTTGCTGTTCTGTTTTCTCAATATCTAAAACTGCACTACTATGTCGAAAAATCATAATTATTTACTAAAGGATTGTATTGTTTTATGGCATTTTATTAACCAACCACTTTTCCAGCACACGACACTGTTAAACCCTTTCAAGTTTTGGCACATCTACCACATACGCGAAAGATTAGAGAAAAGCTGGGATTATGACATGATTCAAATTTTCGAGAGATGCTGTAAATCTGACACAATTATTCTCTTAGAGAGATGTTTAGAAATAGAGATTGAGGCTAACTAAGATAAAAGTATTAAAAAGTCAGAATTGATGAGTACGAAATTCATTTATTCCAGGTATTTCAAATATTTATTCTGACTCATAAATTCTCTTTATATACAGCAGTCAATCAAGTTTTTCACAATCAAAATACATTAGGAGAAGCATTTATGTCTGTTGCCAAAATCATACAATCCATTACAGATGGTACGGCACAAGTTGTCACATACATCTCAAGTGCAGCCAGTAGAATTTTTAGCCCTAGAGATGATAACTACCCAGAAACGGGAGTTCAACCTTTTGATGGCGACATCGCTGACGATAAACGTAGGCATTAAAGTTAAATGGGCGGCGGAATAAGTCGCCCCACTCAAGTAAGGCGGCAAACATGATTACTGTTAGGAAAATTAACGATGAATTAGCGATCGCCGGACAAATTACATTAGACCAATTAAAGCAATTGGCTGATGAAGGCTACCAGTCTGTAATCAATTTGAGATCGCCAGATGAAACAAGCTCACTAGACAACGAAAAAGAAAAAGTGGAGTTGTTAGGATTGCAGTATATTAATTTTCCTACCAATCTTGGAGAAATTAATCATCAAGCAGCACTCGATATCTTTAAAGTGATCAACCAATCACTTAAACCAACTTTAATTCATTGTGATGATTCCATCCGTTCAGCAGCAATAGTACTTTTATATATTGCTACTAAACAAGGAGTGACTTTTGAAAAAGCACTCCAACAAACTATAAATCTAGGTTTAATTTCGTCTCACTGCTAAAAATTTTTCCGGTTAATTATTAATTAAAGTAGAGGACAAGAGATAGGTGACAGTTTTATCATCTACCAAAAGAGTTCAGGATTCATGAGAGTTACAAGAATAAAAACATAGTGTGATCAATCAAGGTATTAATCATACTTAATTACGTCTAAACTCTAATTTCTGACTCTTGGGTGCTGATTTATTCCAATCTATCAATGTCCTAACGACTTTAGCTATTACTATATTGTTCATGAATTATTTTTAGCAATTTATAAAAGCCCCATTATGATTGGGTATCTCATCATAAGAAAGCTACATTGAAGAGAGGCGATTTAAAATGACTAAAACTCTAGTTAATCTCACAATAACCGTAGTTGTTCAAGAGCTTGAGAGTATTTTAGAAACTTACCCTCATCATCCCTATCAAGAAGCTTTTGCAAATCCTGATATGAGACAAACTCTCATTGCTTATATTTTAAGCAGAATTCCCAATCAATACATCACAGTTGATGCGGCAGACAAGCCAGAATTTATTTGCTCAGAATCTCTGTGTCGTTCTTTAGAACGTACATTGCACATAGAATCAATTATTCGCCAAGGAATTGAAAAAGTTCTAGGTGAGCAAGTCCAGGATATTCATCGCTACATCCCAGAAGCAGTTGATCCAAGTTTGGTTGCATCTCATTGGTTTGGATAATATCAAGACGGGTGCATCCCAGTTTTTATTTAGCAACTAGAGAATAAATGTCCGCAGCGAGGAGGAACGACGTAGACACGAAGTGGCTTCCCGAAGGGTAGCAATCCCACAGTCTTCAATCTTAACAAGTTGATGGGATTGCCACGCTCCACTTCGTTGCGCTCGCAATGACAAGCAAAAAAGTGGGATGCTCCCTATCAAGACTTACTGTACTGTATTTTTTTCAGAAATCCAATAGGAACCCTATATAACCATCATTAATTATTCGTGAACTCAAAGATCCCCGATTTTTTGAAAAAGTCGAGGATCTGAAACTTTTGATTTTTACCTAATCTACTTTTTGCAACTGTGCTACTCTGGGATCAATAATTTTTTGCCCCAAACTAGCAAATTTAATCGCCACAGATATTTTATTTCCTGAACCGAAAACGTGAGTTATTTCACCAATTCCAAAGGTTTTGTGTAGGACTTTATCTCCCACTTGCCAGTTCTGAGATATTTCTTGCTGTCCACGATTTGTAGCAGCAGCTTTGGGATAGACTGCGTGGACTTTAGTGTGACTAGTTAATAATTCTGGGGGTAATTCGTCCAGAAATTGCGATCGCAATGCAGGTTCGCGTGAACCATATAAACGGCGTTCGCGGGCGAAGGATAAATGTAAGCGTTCTTGAGCGCGGGTAATTCCTACATAACACAAGCGGCGTTCTTCTTCTAAGGCTGCGGGGTCGTTCATCGAACGGTAGTTGGGGAATAATCCTTGTTCTAAACCCACCAAGAAGACCACCGGAAATTCCAAACCTTTAGAAGCGTGCAAAGTCATCAACGAAACGGCTGTTTGTCCCTCTTTTAAATTATCCAAATCAGAACTTAAAGCGGTACTTTGCAGAAAGGCTGTTAACGAAACATCCTCGTTTTCTTCTTGAAATTGCAAGACAGCGTTATAAAGTTCCTGGACGTTTTGAATTCTGTCTTCTGCTTCATCTGTACCTTGGCTTTGCAAATCTTGGACATAACCAGATTCTTCTAACAAACCCATGACAATTTCAGAAACTGGAACCGTGGCGACTTGTTTTTGATAGCGGCTAATCATTTGGGCAAAATTATTCACCGCTTTTGCAGAACGCCCAGCTAATGTATTTACAGAGGTTTCATCGCTGAGAATTTCCCATAAGTTCAGCCCTAATTGCTGGGAGGCGTTAATTAAATTATCAATAGTGGCTTTACCAATTCCCCGCCGGGGAGTATTAATCACCCGCAATAAACTAACTGTATCAGCAGGGTTAGCGATCGCTCTGAGATAAGCTATCACATCTTTGATTTCTTTGCGGTCATAAAATTTCATCCCGCCCACAACTGTGTAAGGAATTTGATTCCTCACTAACAATTCTTCAAAAGGTCGAGATTGGGCGTTAGTGCGATACAAAATTGCAAAACTACCCCAATTTAATTCGGGATGTTGATGTTCTAAGGTACGAATTTGCCGAATTACAAAATCTGCTTCTGCAAGTTCATCATCAGCTTTATGACAATAAATTTGTTCGCCACTTCCCCGCGTTGGTTTTAGGATTTTATCAATTCGTTGCGTGTTATTTTCAATCAATTCATTCGCAGCTTGTAAGATATTTTCACAAGAGCGATAGTTTTCTTCTAACTTCACCATTGTGCGCGTATCTTCATCTGGCAAACCATCACCGAAATCATTTTGAAATTCCAGCAAAATGGTAAAATCTGCCATGCGGAAACTATAAATTGATTGGTCAGCATCACCCACTACAAATACTGAGCGATTCTGCCAATTCCATTCACTTTTTCTTTCTCCGCCATTAGTTACTAACAACCGAATCAAATCATATTGAGTGCGGTTGGTATCTTGATATTCATCTACCAAAATGTGACAGAACTTGCGATGCCAATAACCTAATACTTGCTCGTTTTGTTGAAATAATTTTGTCGGGACAAGAATTAAATCATCAAAGTCGAGGGCGTTATTTTCTGCTAGTTTATCTTGATAGGAACTGTAAACTTGAGCAATTACTCGTCCGCGATAATTTGGTTGTTCTTTTTCAAAGTCTTGGGGTGTTAAGCCTTGATTTTTCGCATTGCTGATGGCGTAGCGCACAGAACGAGGTTCAAACTTTTTATCGTCGAGGTTTAATTGTTTGGTGACGATTTCTTTAACTAAAGATTGGGCATCTGATTCGTCAAAAATCGAGAAATTTCGATTCCATTTACGTCCCTTTTCATCTTGATATTTTTCGATATCAAAGCGCAAAATCCGTGAAAATAAACTGTGGAAAGTGCCACACCACAAATCTTTAATGGTTGTGCGGTAAACTTGCGATCGCAACTTTGTCTGTTCGTGTTCTGGTAATAACTCAAATCTTGTACCATGTTGCGTCATCGCCAATTCTTCCGCAAACAGCTTTTGAATGCGTTCCTTCATTTCTCTTGCGGCTTTGTTGGTGAAAGTCACCGCCAAGATATTTTCAGGATGCACACGGTGTTTGAGAATCAAGTTAGCGATGCGATAAGTTAGTGCGCGTGTTTTACCAGAACCAGCGCCAGCCACAACTAACAACGGGCCACAATAGTGTTCTACGGCTTGACGTTGGCTGGGGTTAAGGTGACTGAGAAAGTCAATAGTTGTAGTCATGGCTGTGAGGTGTGCTGGTGAGTCGCTGCTTGTTCTATGGTATTTTAGCAGCGTCACCTGTCAGGTTTTTATTTGGAGCGATCGTATAATTATCAAGCCAGAGTATTTTTACAGCAAAATGACTCTTGGCATCGTACCAAGCGTTTACATCGTCAACAATCTGTCTAATTCCATTCTCATCTAGAGAATGCCATTGTTCTTTTTGCAAAACAGGAGAAACTTGGTTAGAGTCAGCAATAACATTGTTTAGCCATTTGTAATATCCTTTGTCATCCTCCATCGTAAACAGGAATATATATAGAGGAAATGGCACGTTATGAAGATATTCAGTTGTTTGTCGAGCAATAGAGAGTGAAATATCTTGTAAATTGCTGATAGCTGTGTCTTGTGCTTTAACTTCCACACCAAAAACTCTTCCAGTAGGCAGGTTATCTCTTAGTATCGTTACAAGAATATCAAAGCCATAATCAGCCGACTTTATCCGTTCAATCACTAAATCATTGCGACGAGTCAGGTACATAACTGCAAGATATTCGGCGCGTTCAGCAATAAAATCTTGTAGATTCGGCTTCATTTAAATTTAATACCCCTCGAATCTCCTCAGTATAAGTCTTGCAGCAGATGAAGCATCCCAAATCTCTACCACTTGTATTAAGCTTTCGTGATTAACATTGGCCTAGTCACTTGTCAATGAGTACATATTGCATATACTGAACAGTATAGTTAATATAAAGTTTTGTATAGCGAGGACTAGGAATGTACATAGTACAGATTGCCTCGGAATGCGCTCCTGTAATTAAAGCAGGCGGTTTAGGGGATGTTGTTTACGGACTGAGTAGGGAATTAGAAGGCAGGGGAAATTGCGTTGAGATCATTCTGCCCATGTATGATTGTATGCGCTACGACCATATTTGGGGACTGCATGATGCCTACAAAGACTTATGGGTACCCTGGTACGGTGCAGCAATTCACTGTTCTGTATACTGCGGATGGGTGCATGGTAGGCTGTGCTTCTTTATTCAACCCCACTCGCAAGATAATTTCTTTAATCGTGGTTGCTATTACGGTTGCGATGATGACAATATGCGCTTTGCCTTCTTTAGCAAAGCCGCTTTAGAATTTTTAAATCAAAGCAACAAGCGCCCTGATATTATCCATTGTCATGACTGGCAAACGGGCTTAATTCCCGTCTTGCTGGCTGAAATTTACAAATACAATGGTATGGAATATCAGCGAGTTTGCTACACCATCCATAACTTCAAGCATCAGGGAATAGGTGGTGGAGAAACGCTTGCAGCTACAGGTTTAAATCGAGCAGCTTACTATTTCCAATACGATAAGCTACGCGACAACTTCAACCCCTTTGCGTTGAATTATATGAAAGGGGGTATTGTTTACGCCAATGCAGTTACCACAGTTTCACCCAACCACGCAGAAGAAGCGCGTTATACAGAAGTTGGTTGTGGTTTAGGTCATACACTGCATTTACATCAAGATAAATTCTCTGGAGTACTTAACGGTATAGATTACGATTTTTGGAATCCTGAAATTGACCGTTATATCCCAAATAACTATACCTACGAAGATTTTGAGCAAAAAATATATAACAAAAAGGCTTTGCGCGAAAGGCTCTTGCTTGATGCAGCCGATAAACCCATCATTGCTTACATCGGTCGGTTAGATAATCAAAAAGGTGTGCATTTAGTACATCACGCTATTTATCACGCACTCAATAAAGGCGCACAATTTGTATTACTAGGTTCAGCTACAGAACCAGGAATTAATGCTCATTTTCGCCATGAAAAAGAATTTTTAAATAATCACCCCGATGTGCATTTAGAGTTGGGCTTTAATGAAGAGTTATCCCACCTAATTTATGCTGGGGCAGATATGATTGTTGTTCCCAGCAATTACGAACCCTGTGGGTTAACTCAAATGATTGGTTTAAAATACGGTACAGTGCCGATTGTGCGTGGTGTTGGTGGGTTAGTAAATACGGTATTTGATAGAGATTACGACCAAAATCTGCCACCAGAAAAACGCAATGGTTATGTATTTTATGAAACCGATAATTACGCTCTAGAATCGGCGATGAACCGAGCAATCGATTTGTGGTATCAGTCTCCTGATGAGTTCCAACAACTAGCTATTCAGGGGATGAAATATGACTACTCATGGAACATTCCGGGAGCAGAGTATTTAAAGATTTACGAGTGGATTAGACATCATTGGTAAGTCAGCGTCATTTAATAAGTTTCTCTTAGCAACGGTTTTTTCATCTAATTAACACAAAATTTTTTAGGGTGCGTTTGTAATATCGAGACGCACCTTTATTAATTTGGTCAATAATTCAAGCAAACTCTACAATTACTAAGCAATTATTGCTTTTAAATGACATCTCAAGATAGATTTCAATATTTTAATACACGCTATAGATAAAGTATAAGGCTCTACTAAATTTGGTGATTTAGTAATATTTTGAGAGGTAACTATGCTCCATCACATTTCCATTTCTGTAAAGAATCCTCAACATGTAGCTAACGTCATGGCAGAAATTATGCATGGCAGAGTAGTACCGTTTTCCCCTAATCCTGGTGCATATATGATGTTTGTAGGAGATGAATTTGGTACAGGAATTGAATTTTATCCTTTGGGTAGTGAGCTTATCCCAGATGCATGGCAAGGACAAGCAGGATTTCAGATAAATGAGCATCCCGCAAATTACACATCAGTTCATGCAGCTATTTCTGTTCCCCTCAGCGTCGAGGAAATCGAACGAATTGGCGCACGGGAAGGTTGGCGAGTGCTTCCTTGTAGTCGTGATGGTGCTTTCGATGTGGTGGAATTTTGGATTGAAAACCGTTTAATGTTGGAACTCCTGACTCCAGAGATGGCTACTAAGTATCTGGAAGCAACAAACCCGCAAAGATTAGAACAAAGAGCTAATTCAGCGGCGGGTGTGAATGTGCGTAGATAAAGTAATAGTACCGCAACACTTTTCGATAGATACTGATGGATTTCTAAGACTTCCCAAGATGACACCTATCAAGATGGTAATTCATCCGGAGATACTGGGAATACCCAAAAATGTCACTATATCTAAAACACCATCTGGTAAATATTACGCATCAATAGTAACTGAACAAGACATTCCCTCTGCTCCCTTGAATGGAGACAAGATAGGTCTTGACCTTGGACTTAAGGAGTTTGCGATTACTTCAAAAGGTGAGAAGTTTGAGAACCCTAGATATTTTCAGAAGTCTTTACGTAGACTCAAAATAAGACAGAGGAGATTAAGTAGAAAAAACAAAGGTTCTAACAACCGGAGCAAGTCTAGGCTCACTGTTGCCAGGATTCACGAAAAAGTGGCTAATCAAAGGCAAGATTCCCAACACAAAATCAGCTTGAAACTAACTTGCGAAAACCAAGCAATATCAGTGGAAAGTTTGAACATTAAGAGTATGGTCAAGGATCGTAAATTAGCCAAACAAATCAGCGATGTAGCGTGGGGCAACTTCCTCACGATGCTGGCGTACAAAGGGGATATCTACGGTTGTGAAGTTCACTATGTAGATAGATTTTTCCCTAGCTCTAAGAGATGCTCCAACTGCTGTTACATCAAGCAAGACTTAACACTTGCTATTCGTGAGTGGGAGTGTCCAGAATGCAAGAGTTTTTGGGACAGAGATATTAACGCAGCCCTTAACCTAATGCTATTGTCTGAGTCAAAAATACCCTTGGAAGAAGGGAAATCTACGCCTGATCAGCTAGTTGCAAGACTAGGGATGAGCCGGGATACTGGTTCAGGACAGGAAGCCACAGGTGCAGCGTAGCGTAACCTGTGGTACTTCACCTAAGTCAAGTTGACTTAAGCCAAAAGATTGTAGCGGCGAATATCGGGTGCAACAGCTACTAAACCTTCTAGTTTGCCTAATGCTGCTTGGAGATGAGGTGAACTTAGATGAGTGTCTAACGCTTCCGCAGAAGTCCATTCTTCAACAAATGTGAAATCTGTTGGGTCGGACTGGTTTTGCAGAAGTTCGTAACTAACTACGCCTGCTTCTTGTCGGGTAGGTTCTATTAGTTCTAGCAGTAAAGTTTTGAGTTCTTCTACTTTATCAGGTAAAGCAATCAGACGGGCAACAACACGTAGAGATTGATTAGATATTTTATACCTCTGATAATAGTTAATAGTCATATCATGTCCGGGTAATCAGTTATGATTCCAGACATCTGTGCAGACACGTCAAAACCCTCTCCTCTGCTCCTCTGCTTCCTCTGCTTCCTCTGCGGTCTTAATGATAAGTCTTTCACGGGACACGATATCATTTGTCAATTGTTATTCTCTCCCTCAATTCCCAGTTTTTTGGCGGCCACCATGTAGCGGAAGATGTAGTCTATCAACTCAATGTAGTTGCGGGCGGTTTGCGGAGAAGAAGCCCAGACTGTGATCCCGTGGTTGCGGATAAGTAAGGCGGGAATTTTGGGTGGATTTATCTGAAAGCGATCGCAAATCTCCGCCACAATCTGCGAAACTTGTAGGTGATTGGGAAAAATCGGTACTGTACAACGAGGGTTTTCTTCCCACACTCCCAAGCCTTTGAGCATTTCTAATGGTGGTAGAGGTAAACTATCTCCCACTACAAAACGCGCCACTAAGTTGGACTCGATGGAGTGGATGTGATAGCAGGCTTGTGCTTCGGGAAACAGGTGATAAATTAATTGGTGAATGTCTGTTTCCGCCGATGGTTTTAAATGCGGTGAGGCTGTCTCTATTCTGCCATCTGGATAAACACGGACAAAATCACTGTTTGAGAGTTCGCCTTTAGACACTCCACTAGCGGTAATCCAAAAACTGCGATCGCCTAATAATACCGAAAGATTTCCTGCTGTGCCTACCATCCAACCTTGCTGGTAAAAGTGACGGGCTGTTGCTATCAATTCTGCACGAGGGTCAATCACAGTTTCCACAATTGCTGTAGATACTCCTGAATATCCCAGAAATTATTCCAGGGAATATAGGGTTTTTGATGTTGGTCTAAGTAATATGCTAGGTGATCGCGGGCAAATACAACAGAAGATTGTAAGCCCATATTTAAATCTGTGAGGGAGTCACCTATGGCAATTGTCTGATCAGCGGGATACTTCGTCATCACTTGTACTTTGGCGACTAATTCTGTACCACCTTCATAATCAGAGTTTACCTGGAAGTAAGCACCACTAGTATTTATATCAACGGCGTGAATTGCTGCTACTCTTTGGGCTATCTCACCTAAAACAACTTCTACCATTCCCCGCAATCCACCAGATACCACAACCAAAGGGATATTTTGGGAATCAAGAAAATCTAGCAGTTCGATAAATCCTGGTCGTATGGGTTGCGATCGCGTAAATTCTAAAATTTCTCCATACTGTGAAGATGGAATTGATTCTAATATTTTCTTGACTCCCTCCCGCAGTGTTACCCGTTGTGCATACATTTCTGGTAAAAATTGTCCTGCAACTTCCGGCGCAAACTTTTTTAGCACCGCCACAAAGGTTTCTTCAACTGTGATTGTCCCATCAAAATCACAAAAAACAATCCGCTTCACAGTTTTATCCTATAAAGTTAATTTGATGTTTCTTTATTTGCAGCCAATTTACGCTTGTGACGCAACAGTTTGACGAGTGCGAATTTCTCTACCTGTATACTGCGGAACCCAGCCTGCTGTATCGATAAAATAACGTATTGCTTTGACTCGCTGCGCTGGGGTGAGATAAAACCAGTGTTCGGTTCCGGCTGGTACGTTGATGTATTCTTCTGGCTGCACTGTTAATTCTACTTGGCTATCATCAGGACGCACGAAGCCAAAAATTGCTTCGCCATCAATAACGTAGCGTACCTCATCATCTGCATGAGTGTGAATTTGAGCGAATTTTGTCATAAATCCATCCAGGTCGGGAATTCCTGGATGCAACACAATCAAATCACGGGATTGATAACCTGCTGTTTGTTGCAGCTGTTTAAAATAATCATCTAGAAATTCCAGGACTTGTGCTTTTTGGTCTTCGTTGAGGCTATCTTGGGTTAGTAGATGATGTAACTCTGGATTTTCTTGCACAGGCCAGCGATTGAGTTGAATGTTCAAAGGTGCAAGTTCTTGGGTAATGTGATTGATATCTGTGAGAATTTTGCCATCTTCTAGTTTGAGAATCGCCATAGCTTATACCATTTTGGATTTTAGATTTGGGATTTTGGAATGGTTGACTGGGAGTGGTTAGAAAAAATACTAGTCTCTAGCCTCTAGTTTCTAGTCCCTAGTTTTATTACAACATCTTCCGCTACCTTGTCTCAGCTACCAATATTTGCGATCGCAGCATTCTTTTAATTCGCACATTTCAGTGTATTTGTCTTGTCTTCTATCTAAAGTAGTTACTTAAATCTACAGATTGATAGATGCGTTGAGATATCAATCTGCAATATATAAGCTTATAACTTGCGGTTAATTAATAAATGTAAATTTTCAATTAAAAAGACATTAAGTAATATCACTAGTAAAACCAAAATTTTGTTGTTCGGTATACAAAAATTACCAAGTCCGTATGTTAATGTTAAAACTGATCAAGCAAAGATCAAGTTTTTACATTCTTGCCATGTTGTGATTTAATAAAGAAAAAATAAATAAAATAAAAAAATATGTAATTTATGGGGTTGCAATAACTCAAATTATATGAAAATTCAGTGTAAGTGTACAAGAGTGCATACTTAAAAGATAAAAAGTAATATTTAAGACTAAGTACAAATACTATACTTTGATATGAAGTCAATCGCAAACGAGAAATTTCAGTGATTGCTATCATAAAGATTTTTGACAACTAAATTACGCAATTAATTGCCCAAAAAAACGCACTATGAATGCACTATCCGTTACGAAACTGGCGGTTCCCGATCAATTTTGGTATACAGGAGTTGGAAAAAAAGTATTAATTGACTTTGGTAGCGATCGCCCGAAAATTATTCCTAGAGTTGGACAGAGTTCAGGTTTTGAGGCAACTGCTAGCTACACCGATCCGATGACAGGAAAACTTCGGTTATATAGCGATGGTCAACTAATCTTTAACGGACAAACTCATCAAATCTTAGACAATGGAGTATGGGGTGCAAGAAGTTGGTCGGCGACACAAGCAGTGGCAATTGTACCTGCGCCTGGTAGTCATCCTGACAGATTCTACATCTTTACTAATAACAACCAAGAGATATACTACTCTATTGCCGATTTGTCTCTAGGTAGAAACGGTTCAGTGATTTTATTGAACCGAAAATTGACAGGAAAACAGGAAAACCCAGGGGAAGCACTTGGTGTTGTGCCGCATAGGGATGGTAAGTCTTTTTGGCTAATGATTTTCAATGGCAGAACCGAAGTGCGTGCCTACTTAGTAGATAACACTGGTATCAATAGCAAATATGTTGCCTCACCAGTTGATTTCCCAGAAAATCGACTTAACCCTCTAATTGGTAAAAGAGTGAATAAAGGTTCAATCACATTCAGTCCCAATTGGAACAAAGTCGCCCTGGGTGTAGCTGGATTGGGAATTGCGATCGCCAAAGTTGACCGTGCTACAGGTAAAATCAGCCACAGCGATTTTTTAATTCGCGGTTCGGCTGGATACTCCTGTGCCTTTTCCCCGGACAGTAACAAGTTATATTACGCGAAAGGTGATTGGGAGTTTGGACAGTGGAACCACCATACTTTAGAAGGTTGGAGTGCAACACCACACCAAATGGATTTAGTCACCGAAAGAGAAACCGAAATAGATACATTAGCAATTGGAGATATGACTGGCTATTCTGGAGCAAGATTAGCTCCAGACGGCAAAATATACTGGACAGGACAAGGTAAATCTTCCCTAGCTGTGGTAGAAAACCCCAACGCACCAGGACACGCACTCAGATTTAAGCCTGATGCCTTACCTTTAGGAAATGGTGTGTTTGCTAGTTGGAACTTACCAACACAGACATTTAGTTGTTATCGAGAATAAAGCCAATAGTCATTTGTGATGATCATCTACCTTTTCAATTTTGAATTGTGATTTTAAATTTTGGATTTTTCATCAACCAATCCAAAATCTAAAATCTCAAATTCTTATTCACCAATATAAGTACCCAAAGAACGAGCGCTTTGTACCAAATAACTGCCAGGATCTACAGGTAAGGGACTTTTAGCCACCACATCTGCGATCGGCACAGCAACAACTTGACCATTTTGCCAAGCTACCATCTGGTCATATTTTTCTTGAGCAATTAAATCTACAGCAGCTTTGCCAAAGACTGTAGCTGTTAGTCTATCTAAGGCAGAAGGAATTCCACCACGCTGAATATGTCCTAAAACAGAAACTCGCGTATCTACTTCATGGTTAGTACATTGAGTAATTTGGTCTGCAATGTACTGTCCCATTCCACATTTTAATGATGGGTATTTGCTATTGATTTCTAAACTGCAACTATTACCAAAATCTGCTGTGCAGGGGGAAATGCCCTCAGCAACGACAACAATAGCAAATTTCCGTCGCCAAATATTTCGTAGTTCATCAAGATGTTGGCATAAACCGGGAATTGTATAAGCAACTTCGGGGATTAAAATCACATCTGCGCCGCCTGCAATACCTGCATGTAAAGCTAAATGTCCAGCACTGCGTCCCATCACTTCCACAATCATGACGCGATCGTGACTGGCAGCAGTAAATGTGAGACGATTGAGAGCATCAACAATTGTATTGACAGCCGAATCAAATCCGATCGCTCGTTCTGTTAAGGCAACATCATTATCTATAGTTTTGGGGATAGTGACTAAATTCCAATTACCGAGACTAGCTAGTTGATGAATAATATTCATACTGCCATCGCCACCAATGGCAATTAAAGCATCTAATTTTAACTCTGCATAGCTAGCAATCATCTCACTCGCACGTGCTAGGGTATCACCTTTATTGATTGTGCCTAAAATAGTACCGCCCATATTCAGTAGTGGGTCGATACCGCGTAAATCCCAGCCGTGGACGCTAAGTGCGATCGCTTGTCGCTCTAATAAACCTTGCGTGGCATAAGGAATACCCACAACTTCCCAATTGTATGTGAGTGTCGCATGACTCACAACTGCGCGAATCACACAGTTCAATCCCGGACAGTCGCCGCCACTAGTAAGAATACCAATACGTTTTTTCATAAAAGTAGGGAGTAGTGAGTAGGGGCTGGAGGCTAGAGGCTAGGGGCTAGGGAGTGGGGAGTAAGAAATTTCATACTTCATACTTCACACTTCAGACTTTCTCTTCATCCGTGATAATAAGATGGTTCATAAATTCGTCCCCATTCAGGTTTATAAGTCCGTAAAGCTTTCATATATTGAGCGCGTTCAAAGGCGCTAGGATTAGGACAGTTTTTCTGGCTCATACTGCCTTGCAACTGTTGGACTGACTCATATTCATGTTTTTCCATCCATTGGCGCATTTCCTCCTCGATACAACTAATATGATCAATGCCATGACGCAGCAGGACAGAACACAACATAGTGATATTTGCTCCCACCATGAGCATTTTTAAGACATCGTGAGCGTTATGAATGCCGCTAGTTGCAGCTAAGTCTGCATTGATGTGATCGTAGAGAATAGCAATCCAGCGCATAGGTAAGCGGATATCTTGGGGAGTGCTTAAAAGTACGTTTGGTTGTACTTCTAAAGTTTCGAGGTTGATATCTGGTTGATAAAATCGGTTGAATAATACCAAAGCATCAGCACCAGCATTATCTATACGCTTGGCCATATTTGCCATATTGGTAAAATATGGACTCAGCTTGACTGCAACAGGAATATTTACAGCAGCTTTGACGGTATGTACCATGTTGACGTAACCTTGCTCTATCTCTTCCCCTAGCAGTTTTGTGTCAGTTTGGACAAAATAAGAGTTTAATTCTAGTGCTGAGACACCTGCTTGTTCTAAAAGCCTGGCGTAATCAGTCCAGCCATCCAAAGAAGAACCATTCAAGCTGGCAATAATTGGGATATTTACTTTTTCTTTAGCTTGGCGAATTAGTTCTAAATATTCTTCTGGGCCGATGCGAAATCTTTCCGGCTCAGGAAAGTAAGTTAGGGATTCGGCAAAACTTTCTGTGCCATAAGTTAAGTGATGATGCAGTTCGTAACTTTCCATGCTTAACTGTTCTTCAAACAGTGAGTGCATGACTACTGCACCAGCACCAGCATCTTCCATGCGTTGAATATTATCAATGTCTTCCGTCAAAGGAGATGATGAAGGAACGAGGGGCGATCGCAATTGCATCCCCATGTATGTTGTTGTTATATCCATATTCTGTAAGGGGCTAGAGGCTAGGGGATAGGGAGTAGGGAGTAGGGAATAGGGAGTAGGGAGTAGGGAATAGGAAATTTCAGACTTCACACTTCAGACTTCATACTTCATACTTTACACTTCATACTTTTTTGCTAAATATTGATAGGTTTGCCATCGGGTATTGACATCGGCTTGCGCTTCTTGGAGTAATTGCTTCGCCGCTTCTGGGTTAATTTTGGTCAACATTTTGAAGCGGTTTTCTAAATACATTGATTGTTCTAAAGGTAGTTTTGGTGTACGCGAGTCAAGTTGTAGGGGATTTTCGCCAAGGTTGCGGAGTTCTGGGTTGTAGCGATACAGTAGCCATCTGCCTGAATCTACAGCGGCTTTTTGATTGTGCATAGCTGTACTCAAATCTATGCCGTGGGCAATGCAATGACTGTAGGCGATAATTAGTGATGTCCCAGGATAAGCCTCAGCTTCTAAAAATGCTTTAAGTGTATGTTCATCTTTCGCGCCCATTGCTACACTCGCAACGTAGACGTTACCGTAAGTCATGGCCATTAAGCCTAAGTCTTTTTTAGGTGCAGCTTTACCACCAGCCGCGAATTTAGCAACTGCTCCCTTTGGCGTAGATTTGGACATTTGCCCACCAGTGTTAGAATATACCTCTGTATCGAGAACCAAAATATTCACATTCCGACCACTGGCTAAGACGTGATCCAGTCCGCCAAATCCGATATCATACGCCCAACCATCACCGCCAATAATCCAGACACTCTTTTTAACCAGGTAGTCGGCAATACTCAGCAGTTGCTTGGCAGTTGGATTGTCAATTACTTCTAACCGTTGTTTGAGAATAGCAATGCGATCGCGTTGTTCGCAAATATCGGCTTCATCTTTCTGCACCGCATTAAGAATGCTATTTGCTAGTTCTTCACCAACGACTGGTGCAAGTAAAGTCAGCAATTCGGCGGCGAATTGGGCTTGTTTATCAATGGAAATGCGAAAACCTAACCCAAATTCGGCGTTATCTTCAAATAAACTGTTAGACCAAGCCGGGCCGCGTCCTTCGGCGTTTTGTGTCCAAGGTGTGGTGGGTAAGTTACCGCCATAAATCGAAGAACAACCAGTGGCGTTAGCTACCACCATGCGATCGCCAAACAACTGTGTTGCTAATTTAATATAGGGAGTTTCCCCACAACCGCCGCAAGCACCAGAAAATTCAAATAGCGGTTCTTGCATTTGCTGTTGGTTGATATGATTTAGCTTCAAGTTGCGCCTGTCGGGGTTGGGAAGATTCAAAAAGAAATCCCAATTTTGCCGTTCAGCTTCCCGCAATGGACGCTGCGGTTCCATATTGATGGCTTTTTTGCGCGTTTCGCTTTTATTCTTCGCCGGACACACATCTACACAAATACCGCAACCTGTACAATCTTCGGCTGCTACTTGGATAGTGTATTTTAAGCCTTGCCAATCATGGTCTTTGGCATTGGTACTCTTAAAAGTTGGCGGTGCATTTTCCAGTTCTTGGGGTTCGTAAACCTTGCTGCGGATGACGCTGTGAGGACATACCATGACACATTTGCCACACTGTACGCAGACATCTGCATCCCAGACGGGAATTTCCTGGGTAATGTTGCGTTTTTCCCATTTGGCTGTGCCGGTGGGGTAAGTTCCATCCACAGGTAACGCACTCACAGGTAAATCATCGCCACATTTAGCAATCATTTTACCCAACACTTCCCGCACAAAAGCTGGTGCAGTATCGGGTACAGGCTGGCGCAATTCAATGTTACTATCTACACTTGCAGGAACCTGGACTTGATAGAGGTTCTCTAAGGTGCGGTCTACGGCGTTGAGGTTCATTTGCACGATTTCATTGCCCTTTTTACCGTAAGATTTAGTGATAGATTGCTTGATTTGGGCGATCGCTTCTTCTCGTGGCAGCACACCAGACAATGCAAAAAAGCATACTTGCATAACCGTATTAATTCTGCCGCCCATCCCGGCTTCGCGGGCAACTTTATAAGCGTTAATTACATAAAATTGGAGTTGTTTCTCGATAATTTGTGTTTGTACTAATCTCGGTAATTTCTGCCAAATATCTTCTACATTGTAAGGACTATTTAATAAGTAAGTTCCACCAGGAATAATATGCGCCAACATATCAAACTGTTCTAAAAATCCCCATTGGTGACAGGCGACAAAGTTGGCTTGGCTAATTAAATAAGTAGAGTGGATAGGTTGAGAACCAAAACGCAGATGCGAAACCGTCACCGAACCAGATTTTTTCGAGTCATAGACGAAATAACCTTGGGCGTAATTATTGGTGTCTTCCCCAATAATTTTGATGGAGTTTTTATTTGCACCAACAGTCCCATCGGAACCCAAGCCGTAAAAAATTGCTCGAACTATATTATCTGGTTCGATGTGAAAATCTGGGTCATAATCTAAGCTGGTGTGGGTAACATCATCGTTAATCCCAATAGTGAAATGATTTTTGGGTGTAGTCTCTGCCAAATTATCAAACACAGCTTTAATCATCGCTGGTGTAAATTCTTTGGAAGATAAACCATATCTTCCGCCAATAACTTTGAGAGTGCTGAGTGCTGAGTGCTGAGTGCTGAGTGGGTGTTCAGTTAAAGCTGTAACAACATCCAAATAAAGCGGTTCACCGGATGCGCCAGGTTCTTTGGTGCGGTCTAAAACGGCAATTCTGCGAGTAGTGGCGGGTAAGACATCAACAAATCTTTGAATATCAAAGGGACGATAAAGCCGCACTTTGACTACACCAACTTTTTCACCACGGGCATTGAGATAATCTACAGTTTCTTGGACGGCTTCGCAACCAGAACCCATGATGACGATGATTCTTTCGGCGGTGGGGTCGCCATAATATTCAAATAATTGATATTGTCGCCCTGTCATTTGGGCGAACTCATCCATAATTGTTTGGGTGATTTCTGGGCAATTATTGTAATAGGAATTAACCGTTTCTCTGGCTTGAAAATAAACATCAGGGTTTTGGGCTGTACCCCGTAACACTGGTTTATCGGGAGTTAAGGCGCGGGAACGATGGGCAAATACTAATTCATTGGGAATGAAGGCGCGTAAATCTGCTTCATCTAAAAGTTCTAATTTATCAACTTCGTGGGAAGTGCGAAAACCATCAAAAAAATGTAAAAAAGGAAGGCGAGATTCTAAACTTGCTCTGGTAGAAATTAAAGCAAAATCATGAGCTTCTTGCACAGAAGCGGCGCATAACATCGCAAAACCAGTACCACGACAAGCCATAACATCACTATGGTCGCCAAAAATAGATAGACCTTGGGCGGCGAGCGATCGCGCGGCAATATGAAATACTGTAGGTGTGAGTTCTCCCGCTATTTTGTACATATTCGGGATCATCAATAATAATCCCTGAGATGCGGTGAATGTGGTTGTTAAAGAACCTGTTTGTAAAGCACCATGCACTGCACCCGCCACGCCGCCTTCACTCTGCATCTGCACTACTGTCGGTACAGTTCCCCAAATATTTGGTTTACTTTCACTCGCCCAAGCATCTGCCCATTCAGCCATTGGTGAAGAAGGAGTAATTGGATAAATTGCGATAACTTCATTCAGTTTATAGACAACTTGGGCAACAGCTTCGTTACCATCGATGGTTGCAAAGGTTCTCTTATTCATTTTGCTCCGTTCCCCTGAGTTGAGAAGAGAGGCTAGGGACTAGAGGCTAGGGGCTAGAGAATAAATTTTTTATTTTTGGTTATAGGTTTTTTCCATCAGTTTAGTAACTGAAAATTACTGAGTAAAAATACTAGTACAACGCGGCGGAAATAAAGATACCATTTCAAGTTAGTGAAAAGCTGATGATATGAGCTTTTTGGCTTTTGACTTTTGACTTCCGCGTAGCGGTACTAGCCTCTAACCTCTCGCCCCTAGCCTCTCTTTCTTCTAGACTTTGCTGTTTCTAACTCAAAATTAGAGTAAAAACTTGAGGAACTTGTGAGGAAAATATACAAGGACGTATTCGTAGCATCATTATCTGGCGGTGCGTTATGGCTTCAGCCAAACACACCCTACTTAATATTTATTTTATATATAGAATAAAAAACCAGAAATAGACATAAAGTCTTTTGAGTATTTTGGGAATAATTTAAGCATCGTCAACTGCATTTCTAGCTGTTCATATCATGTCCGGGTAATCAGTTATGATTCTGTGCATCTGTGCAGGAATGTTAAAACCCTATCCCCTGCTCACGCCAGTTTGCTCAAGTCGAGCCAGCGCGTTGCGGAGGTTCCCTCCGTTGTAGCGACTGGCGTGGGAGGCCAGCCCACGCAACTGGCTCCTCTTCTTGCCTTCTGCGCCCTTAATGATCAGTCTTTCGCCGGACACAATATTACAAGACAAACCATCCAGATACAACTTGTAGAATGCGACTCATGACAAGTATAAGCTCACTTTCTCTTTCTCAAAAGTCTCCCGTCATTCTAGTAGCTGATGACGATCCCGTCATCCGAGTGACATTGCGGAGAATTATGGAAAATGACGGCTATCAAGTAGTTGAGGTTTCTAATGGTAAGCAATGTTTAGATGCTTATGAGACTGTTAAGCCAGATATCATTTTGCTAGATGCTGTCATGCCTGTGATGGATGGTTTCACTTGTTGTCAACAGTTATTGCAAATTAACAGAAATAAGTTGAAATCAGCATTGACAAAGTTTAACACTGATTTAGAGATACATGATATTGTGATTTCCAAACTTTGGAAACATACTCCAATATTGATGATTACGAATTTAGATGATGAAGATTCGATCAATCGTGCTTTTGATGCAGGAGCAATCAACTTTATTACCAAGCCGATTCAACTCACAGTATTACGTAGACAGTTGCGACAATTGCTCAAACAAGCACAAGTTTACAAACAGTTAGAGGCTGCTAATCAAGCTTTACAAGAACTAGCAAACGTTGACAGTTTAACTGGCTTGGCTAATCGTCGTCGTTTTGATGATTATCTCAATACTCAGTGGATTAATTTAGTCCAACAAGCATCTCCTTTATCTCTAATTCTTTGTGATATTGACTTTTTTAAATTATATAACGATAAATATGGTCATCCTATGGGAGATATTTGTTTACAAAAAGTAGGTAATGCGTTACATTCTACAGTTCAAAAATATCAAGATTTAGTTGCTCGTTATGGTGGAGAAGAATTTGCCGTTATTATGCCTAATACCCATGCGGCTGGCGCTGTTCATATTGGCCATTTAATCCAATCTGAAATCAGAAATTTAGAAATTATTCATGATGGGTCTTTAATTAGTCAGTACGTTACTTTGAGCTTAGGAATAGCAACGGTAGTTCCTACTTGGGCATCTTCACCGATGGATTTAATTGTGGATGCAGATAAGGCACTTTATCAAGCAAAAGAAGCAGGACGCAATCGCATTGTTTCAAATATTAATATGGTGGTCTAAAATATCGATTCTCAATAAATTAATCAGCTAATGTACATTCACAATTTAAATTATTTGGTTGAGAATGTCATTTGTTCCTTGTCCTTTGTAAACAGGACTTACGCAAAAATCAGCAAAAAGCTTGATTTATCGTAGACGCACAGCAGCTTCCCGCAGGGTAGAACGTTACCTATCACCTACGAGATATTGCACAATAAATGTAGTTCGTTGTGGTAACTACCAACAAATGCCAACTACACTTGCTGACGCACAAAATTTAGTTTCTGACCTCATCTCCCGCTACTCATCCCGTGTAGACTATTTGATGATTCGCCTAGAGGAAGCAGAAGGGACTGATATCTTGTTGCGGGGCGACAAGGTAGAAACCCTCAGTGAAGGTATTTCTATTGGTGGACATATTCGTGCTTGTTATAAAGGTGGCTGGGGTTTGAGCAGTTTTAACCAGCTTTCTACTATTAAAGAACGGATTGAAGAAGCGATCGCCGCTGCTCGAATGGTAGGTGATGAAGAAACTTTACTAGCTCCCATCGACCCAGTGCAAGCAGTCTGTCAATTACCTCTAACGGGTACAGATCCGCGTAAAATCAGCTTATCGCAGAAAAAAGAATTGTGCGATCGCTACACTCAACTATTAAAAAGTGTTGACCCTCAAATCACGACAACTTCTGTCCGCTACGGTGACAGCGCCCAAAGAATCATTATTGCTACCTCAGAAGGTACACTGATTGGCCAATCTTGGGTAGATATGGAAATGCGCTTCGCCGCCACTGCGAGAAATGGTGAAACTGTTCAAACTGGCAGAGAAACTACAGGCTCGCGCAAAGCCTACGAAGATTTAATGAATTTAGATGAACAAGTCAAAAATGCAGCCCAAAGAGCAGTGGCGGCTTTATCTCTCCCATCAGTTAAAGGTAATACTTACACCGTAGTTATTGACCCCATTCTCACAGGTTTATTTGTTCATGAAGCTTTTGGGCATCTTTCCGAAGCAGATATGGCTTACGAAAATCCCGACTTACTTGAAGTTATGACCATTGGGCGACGGTTTGGGCCAGAAGAACTGCAAATTTTTGATGGTGCAGCCCCAGCCGGACACCGTGGTAGTTATTTCTATGATGATGAAGGTACACCCGCCACCACCACCCAACTTATCCAAGATGGGATTTTGGTGGGAAGGCTGCATTCGCGGGAAACCGCAGGCAAATTAGACGAAACGCCCACTGGTAACGCCCGTTGTCTTAATTATCACTTTAGCCCGATTGTCCGCATGACCAATACTTGGATAGAATCGGGCAAAACGCCTGTAGCAGATTTATTTACGGATATCAAAGAAGGAGTTTATGCTCGTAACTGGCTCGGTGGGATGACTAATGGCGAAATGTTCACCTTTAGTGCGGGGGAAGCATGGATGATTAGAAACGGCAAAATCGCTGAACCCGTTAAGGATGTGACACTTTCGGGTAATGTTTTTCAAACCCTGGCTGATATTGAAGCAATTGGCGATGACTTCTACTGGGATGAGTCTGGTGGCTGTGGTAAAGGTGGGCAAAATGGTTTACCTGTAGGTTGCGGTGGCCCCAGTCTCCGCATTAAAGATGTAGTTGTAGGTGGAGAAGCCTAGTACAAAAAGGCTGAAGTATGAAGTCTGAAGTATGAAATGAAGAAACCCTTATAGTGAGCTTTTCAGCAATTGATAATGTGTGCTTTATTTCCGCCTTGCGTGTACTAGTTAATTCGTAATAGATAACTCGTAGTTGGTAATTACGAATTACGAATTATCTATGACTTTTTTGAGTAAAGCCATCCACATGTCTGGAGGATCGGCATAGTAATCTATTTCTTCAACTTGATATCGAAATAATTCAGCACCACGTCGCAAAATAATATAATCACAAGCCTTAATGCCTTTTCCTATTCCTGTCATTTGTCCTTCCAGACCTTGATTTAGCGATTCAAAGACATAATCTCTACCTGTAGTGAATCGGCTGTAATCATGTGTTTTATGCTTTTGGCTTGGCTCATTTGTTGAGAGAGCTAATAGCGGTAACCAATTAAAAAGATTGAAACTTAAACTCATAGCTTTTTTCATATAAAATTTGAGATTTTGTCAAAATTATTGCTATAAAAGTTGGGTTGGTCATGTGAATATATATCTTTTTCAATAACCAATCCAGGAAATCCAGAAGATAAGCTCACATCTCCTGTTTAAAACTGTTGCTGTAGATGACCCAATAGTAGCAGCCTAATAACCAACTGCTTTTTGCATATACCAATAATAATTTTATAAGCAGGATTCAGAATCTAGATAAATTTTTTGTAGACATAATTCTGAATTTTGATTGTTTAATTTTTATCTAATGAGAATGTCTGTGTTGTTGATAATGCCAAGCATAATAACTATCAACTATTCAGTTTCCTGTATTTGGCTCCTAAAAAATGTATTTATTACATAAAATACAGGAGTATAAACGGCAGCGTCTACAGTAGATTTACTAAAATATTCCTGGATAACTCTTCAAGAGTAAGTCTTGTTTACCTGACTTTAACTTATTCATGAAGATATAAATTAAAAATGAGTTTTGAGTGTAATTTTTATGAATTATTATCAAATACAATTCAGGAATCAGGCGCTAGGATTCAAAATTAACCGTGTGTAAAATATTGGCTAGATAATTCGTGAAATAACGCATGAAGTCTTTAATTTACGGCTATTAAATTGATGTATAAGTCAGAATAACTTCAGCACACAAGAGTCAGAAATCAGAAATTATATCGAGTTCTGCAATTCACTAATTTGTCAAAAGTTTTTCTGATTATTGCCACTCTTCTAAATCTGGGATTCTGCTGCAAACAAAATTGATACCTATAAAGTTGTAGCTTTTTTGAAAGCAATATCTACCTGAAGCAGTAGAGATTCTGGGGTAGAAGAGTTATCTAACACAACATCTGCACGAGCTATTTTTTTTGTCAAAGGTAATTGGCTTTGAATCCTGGCTTGCGCTTGTACTTGATTAAGATGATTTCGCTGGATTAATCTTTGCAATTGTTGTGTTTCTGAACAACTAACCACCCAAATTTCTGTAACTAAATGTGTCATCTGTGCTTCAAACAACAGTGGAATAACGAACACCAGAGTTGCCGCACTAGATGTAGTAATTGCTTGAAGAAAACAGTTACTTACATAAGGGTGAATCAAATCTTCTACCCATTGACGTTCTTGTTGATTTTGAAAGATAATTTCGCCTAGTTGTTGACGGTTGAGATTACCATCAGAAAGTAATATTTGTTCACCGTAACGTTGAGCGATCGCCTTTAAAATAGGTGAACCGATAGATACTGCATCCCTAGCATAAATATCAGCATCAAAAATCGGCAGGTGATAAGCACTCGCTAAATAATTAGCAACAGTGGTTTTACCTGTAGCAATTCCTCCAGTTAAGCCGATGATGCGTTTGGTCATTGGTCAATAGTCATTAGTAGACCTCTTGCATAAATATTTTTTTGTCTCGCGCAAAGGCGCAAAGACGCAAAAAAAAGCTCGCAAATAGTGACTTTTGCAAGAAGTCTAGTCATTAGTTATTTTCTCCCCTACTCCCCATTTAACCAAGGCTTGAGTTAATCCTTCTAATGTATATTCTTCAGCCTCGACATCTACCCGTCCGAATAAAGCATGACAAGTTTTGGAAGTTTGGGGGCCGATGGAAGCGATGCAAACATCCTGTAAATTGACAACAGAAGTATTAGCAAATGTGCGGTCGATAATTTGACAGAAAAATTGCACAGTTTTAGAACTGGCAAAAGTAATAATATCTACTTGATGATTTTGTAAAGCTAACTTGGCTGATTCCGGGATACTACTGGGACAGCAAGATTGATACGCTGCAACTTCGATAACTTCTGCACCTTTAGCGGTTAATTCTTTAACTAAAATTTCTCGACCACCCGTTTCGACTCTGGGGAATAAAATCTTTTTACCGAACAATGCTTCGGGAAAATGCTCTACTAAAGAATCTGCCACAAAGTTAGGCGGGACGAAATCTGGTTGTATACCTTGTTGTTTGAGACATTGGGCTGTTTTTTCACCAACAACGGCAATTTTTACATTCGCTAAAGCACGCGCATCTTTACCCAATGCTGTTAATCGCTCAAAAAAGTATTCCACACCATTGGTAGAAGTCAGAATTAACCAGTCGAAGTCAGCTAAACTAGCGATCGCATGATCTAAATCTGCCCAACTCGAAGGCGGGCCAATTTCTAAAGCTGGCATTTCAATGACTTTAGCACCAACCGCCTGGAGGCGATCGCTAAATTCGCTCGACTGTCCGACAGAACGAGTGACTAAAATAGTTTTTCCAGCGAGAGGGAGGTGGTTGGACATAAATGGACGACTGGGAATAATTGCTGTAGTGGAATCCTCAGAATTTATTTTCTCAGATTCTAAGTACTGCCGCAGCCTGACCACTTCACCAATCACAATCACCACTGGCGATAAAGATAAGCCAGTTGTGGTTTCTAAAATATTGTTTAATTGACCAGTCCAAATTTGTTGATTCGGCGTTCCCGCCCAACGGATAATGGCAATGGGAGTGAGAGGCGATCGCTTACGCCGCAACAATTGATGTATAATTTCTGGCAAATTTTGTCCACCCATCAAGATTACTAGAGTCTCTAACCTTGATAGCGCCTCCCAGTCTAAAGCATAAGGTTCATGGGCGGTAAACACAGCAAAACACCGACTCATCACCGCATCTGTTAATGGAATTCCCGCAAACAACGGCGCGGCTAAAGCCGAAGAAATTCCCGGTACTACTTCAAATTCACAACCTGCTGCTTTTAAAGCTTCAATTTCGGAAGTACAACGGCCGAAAATAAACGGGTCGCCTGATTTTAACCTGACAACTTGTTGACCAGCTTGACAGTGCTGCACCAATAATTTGTTAATTTCCCCTTGGGGTGTACTCGGTTTACCACCACGCTTACCCACATCTAACTTCAAACAAGTTGTTGGTACACACTGCAACAATTGCTCATCAATCAGAGCATCATAGACCAACACCTCAGCCACAGCCAAGAGATGATAAGCCTTAACTGTCAGGTACGCCACATCTCCCGGCCCTGCACCTACGAGGTAAACTTTGCCCTGTTGTCTAGTCATAATCTGAGATTAATGCGATCGGGTAGAAAAATTTCATCACAGAAGGCAAGATAATTAGCGATGAGTTAGCGATCGTAGAATAATTCATATACAGATAAATTGCTTTGGCAAAGGCAAAATCCTTAACCCTCAAGAAATAACCTTACTATTTACAGAAGGTTTTGTTAAGTAACACCGCTTCTGATTTGGTTTTGTAAGGAAGTGTTGATATGAGTATTCCACTGGTAGAACATTCCACAGAAGAAAAACTTGTAACTCTCAAGGATGTTTCTTGGGAGCAGTTTAAAGGAATTGAAGCCCAACTCTTGGACAACCACAATGTCCGCTTGTCTTATTTAGCAGGAATGTTAGAAATTATGTCTCCCATTGGTGAAGAACATGAATATGTGAAAAGGACTCTCGGTTATTTATTAGAAGCTTACATGAGAGAGTTGGGTATCCGTTTTTATGGTCGTGGTGGCTACACTTTGGAAGAACCGGGATATGCTTCAGGTACACCAGATGAATCCTATAGTATTGGCACAAAAAAAGAAGTACCAGACATAGTTATTGAAGTTATCATCACCAGTGGAACTATTAATAGAAAAGAATTATATAAACCTAAAAAAGTCCCACAAGTTTGGTTTTGGAAATCTAACTCTATCAAAATATTCCGCCTGAGCGAACAGGGTGAATATGAGGAAGTAGAAAGAAGTGGTTTTTTTCCTAATTTAGATCCAAGCATACTGCTAAAGTATATAACCATACCTGACCAGTATGATGCTGTACAGCAATTTATTCAGGATATCCGCAATTAAATGACTTGATGACAGTATGATTTTGTTAGTTTTGTGAATTAGCATCTTGCCATTGGTTGCATCAAATGGGCGGACAAGATGTCCACCCCACAAGAGTTTGATGTAATTGCAATATGCAAAATAGATGTTTTTTAGCTTAGTAGGACTATAAAGCTTGTAAATATTGAATAATTAATTATGAATCTTGATTACGAAATTACCTTTAACCAGCCAAAAATTTCCCCTACTTTTAACTGTAACCCTTGGCAGAAATCTGGCACTGGCAAAACACTATCAATGTCTTCAAATGCTAAAGGTTGCTTTCCCGCAGGATAAGCAGCAATAAATCGCTCATCAGTGTCAATTAACCAACCCATTTGAGTGCCGTGATTGAGAGCGTGTAAGATTTTTTTTGTAAATTTTGTATGGCTTTGTTCTGGGGAAAGAATTTCGATGAGCCAATCGGGTGCGATGGTAAATGTATTAGCAATATCACCATTTTCATCAACAGGAAGCCTTGCCCAAGAGAATACAGCCACATCGGGAACTAGAGAAAGTCCGCCAAATGTACAGCGTAATTCGGGAAAAGCCCAACCCATTTTTTTGACTTTTACAACAGCATTGATTCTGGGACAGAGTTCTCCTTGAATAGTGCTATGTTTTCCTTGAGACATGGATTTTTGAATAGCTTGACCGTCGATGTATTCTGAACTTGGTTGAGTTTCGGGTAGTGTGAGAAACTTTTCTAAGGTCAATGTTTTTTTTGGTGTTTGTACCATAGAGACTCAATTTAAAATGATTAATCAATATCAAGTTGATTTGGAGTTGATTTTTGCCAATAACTGAGCAACTTTTTGGGCTTTTTCTGGTTGGCGTTTTTGAAATAATGTTTGGGCTGTTTGCAGATTAGTTTTAGCTGCTTCTGGTTGATTTTGCTGAATTAACACATTAGCCAGGCGTAAATAAGCTTCGGGGTTTTTGGGACTGCGACGAATGACTTCTTGGAATAATTCTGTAGCTTCGGCAATTTTATCTTGCTGATATAAAACATCTCCTAAAAATAGGCGCACTACATCATTAGTAGAGTTGATAGCAATCACTTTCCGAAACTCTGCTTCTGCGCCTGGATAGTCTTTTTGCTGATAAAGATTGATGCCTTTTTGAAAATAGTTGGAGGTAATTAAGGTTTTCCCAGCAAAATAAATTAGCAGGAAAATACTAGCAATCACTACCAAAATGGCAAGAATATCAATTACTGGATAGGTGTCTAGCATTGTGTTAAGCCAACAAACAGGCGATGGGGAATATTAAATATTCTAAGAAAAAGAGTTTCCAAATGAATTGATAGAAGCTGGCGATCGCACGTTTATCTTGTAAGTCTACCGTTAAACTGCGAAACCACATCCCACACAGCAATACTAAATGGGTAATCACCAAAAATGCTGAGTTGACAGACTCTAGCCGCAATACACCCGCCAACATCATACCCAAGTAGCAGAGGGTGAGTACCCAAAGTGCCAAGTTAAATACAGATTGCGCTCCAAGTTGAATTGTAAAAGTAGAGATATTGTACAAGCGATCGCCTTCTATATCAGGGATGTCTTTAAAAATGGCGATCGCAAAGGTAAACACCAAGATAAATATCGTCAGTACCCACACCGCTGGCGGAATTAATTCTTTGCTTTGCAGTACCCAATTAAAATGCAAAAATAAACCTAAATTGACAATTGTTCCCCGTACCGAAAAAATGCACAGTGCTGCCCAAAACGGAAACTGTTTCAAGCGAATTGGTGGTAAAGAATAAGCTGTACCAATTGCCAAGCTTAATGCTACCATGCCAAACAAAAACGGGCCATTTAACCAGGCAATCACTAAGGCTAAAATCCCCGTAGTTATGACGATAAATTGTCCTAAGCGGCGAGAAAATTCCCCAGATGCTAGTGGTAAATGCGGCTTGTTAATTTTATCTATCTCTACATCTTCTAGCTGATTTAAGCCGACAATGTAAACATTGCCACACAAGCAAGCTATCCATGCACCTAAAACTGGCAAAAGGGAATTGGAAATTGGCAATAGAAAATCAATTCGATGATTAATGGCAATGGCAATGAAGTATAAACCCAAAACACTCAGACTGGTGCCAATAATTGTGTGTGGACGAGAAAACTTCCAAAAAGCGTATAACCAATTAAATGGCTGTGGTTTGCTTGCTAAAGGGGGGGTTTGAGAACTCTGGCGCATGAGTAGCTGAGATTAAGTATTCCGGCTTATTGTTAATCATTGTCACAGAATTAGCTCATTAACAACAGTCTCAGGTGGAATGCACTTGCTTTGATGGACATATTGAGAGATGATCAATTTCGGACTCAGCTAAAACACATCTTTTCAGAAACTCAGAGGTATAGGGGTTTAGAGTTGTTATATAACTACCTGTAAAGGCTGATTAAAATTCATCACAGCAATCTTCTAATTTAATATTAATCTGAGTATTATTGCTGTGGTCTATTGTAATTAGATATCATATTGCTTCCTTTGCCTCTGATATTAAGTTATTAAGAATACACTATCGTATAAGTAGATTTTGGTAATGATTCTAGCGATGCCAAGTAAAATAAAGACTTGGTAAACTACTTGTTAGACGCAATGTATATTGGACACTAATGGATACTGGTTACGTCATCATTAATTGACGGTATGAATTCTATTTGAGTTTCTCCGGTGCAGAAGTTCGATGTGCAGCATTGAATGAACAACTACCAATTAACCATTCCTCTAGTAAACATCAATACTTCAAGGCTATATGGCTAATAAATTCCATCACAAAAACAGGCGATGGCGTGAGTGGGTAGGTGACAAATCATTCAACCCGATGAAACTCTTGACTTTCCCAGGTTGGCGGCGCAAGCTGAAGCGGCTGGTGCCGATGCTGATGTTGGTTTCGTTTGTGGCAGTATTGATAGTAGATGGGTTAAAACCTGCGATCGCTCAACTACCACGCCAAGAAATTCGCGGTGTGTGGATGACCAACAATGATTTTAATGTTCTGCGCGATCGCGCCAAAGTGCAGGAAGCTGTAACCCACCTGCAACGCCTCAATTTCAACACCATCTATCCCGTGGTGTGGAACTCTGGTTATGCAATGTATCCCAGTGCAACCGCCCAAAGTGCTGGTATTCAACCTTTTATTTCCCGTGGTTTAGATGGACAGGATATCATCGCAGACTTAATTAATCAAGCCCATCGTAAAGGTTTGTTAGTTATACCCTGGTTCGAGTTTGGGTTCATGGCTCCGCCAACATCCGAGTTAGCATTAAATCATCCAGAGTGGTTAACTCAAAAGCGCAATGGTAGCGAAACTTCTATTAGTGCAGCGGGTGAAGTTGTCTGGCTGAATCCTTTCCATCCCCAAGTGCAACAGTTTATCACTAACTTGGTGCTAGAAGTCGTCACTCAATATGATGCTGATGGTATTCAGTTTGACGACCACATGAGTTTACCCCATGAGTTTGGTTATGACAGATACACCGTAGCTTTATATACCCAAGAAACCAAAAACAATCCCCCTTCAGACCCTAATGACCCAGCTTGGGTAAAATGGCGGGCAGATAAAATCACCGCTTTTATGGTACAACTCAACCAAGCAGTGAAAGCCAGAAAACCTGATGCAATTTTCTCGGTGTCACCAAATTATTATGACTTTGCTTACAAGTTTCATCTGCAAGATTGGCTGACTTGGATACGGCTAAATATTGTGGATGAACTAGTTGTGCAAGTTTATCGTCCTAATCTGCAAAGTTTTATTGCTAATATCGGCCGTAGCGAAATTCAAGAAGCACAACAAAAAATTCCGACCGGAATCGGAATTATGGCCGGGTTACGCAATAACCCTGTACCAATGCAACAAATTAAAGCTCAGGTCAGGGCTGCCCAAGAACGGGGTTTAGGTGTAGCCTTTTTCTATTATGAAAGTTTGTGGGATGTAGCACCGGAAACAGTAGCAGAACGTCAGGAAGGATTTAAGCGGCTGTTCCCTTATCCGGTAGTTCGCGCCAAACTCTGACAATTAGGTTGAAATTTAGCCATGAGAAACAAGATCCCCGACTTCTTCAAGAAGTCGGGGATCTGAACTTTAAAACAGTTTTTGATATTTGCTATCAGTTGAGTCAAAATCAATGCGATCGCTTGATGTGATGAACCACAATCTGGCGATCGCATTTTACTATGCTTCAATTTCAGTATTCCTCACAAGTTCCTCAAATTTTAGCTATATAAAAATTTTACGGGTGATAATATCACGAACTTATCTAAATAACTAGACATAATTCATTACACAACGTCGTTTTACTGTTCCCTATTCCCTGTTCCCTATCTCCAGCATTGAATTTAATTTTGTCCAATTACTTATGCTAACGACTCCTTCCCTTTCAAGTGCAAATGGAGACGGTTATGATTGGCTTACTTGTGAATATTTTAGTATTTGTAATCAATACTATTTATTGCGATCGCCCTTATCCTCGCTTTTATGTTTTAGAAACCGTAGCGCGTGTCCCTTACTTTTCTTACCTCTCGGTGTTGCATCTCTACGAAACTTTGGGATTATGGCGCAAAGCTGATTGGCTGAAGGTTCATTTTGCCGAATCCTGGAATGAATTGCATCACCTATTGATTATGGAATCCTTGGGTGGAGACGCATTTTGGGGAGATCGACTTTTAGCAAAAACCACAGCATTAATCTATTACTGGATTATCACTTTTTTGTATTTCATTAAACCTCCTTCTGCCTATCATTTTATGGAATTGGTGGAGAAACACGCATACATCAGCTATCACAAATTCTTGACAGCAAACGAGGATGAATTACAAGCAAAATCGCCTCCAATCATCGCAATCAGTTACTATCGTGACGGCGATTTATATATGTTTGATGAGTTTCAAACATCTCATACACCCGCCGAACGCCGCCCTACAATCGAAAATCTTTATGATGTGTTTGTGGCGATTCGAGATGATGAAATGGAACACGTCAAAACTATGCAGGCTTGCCAAAAAACTAATGCTCAACTTTCATTTAAGAGTCCTCATACATTGGAAATGAAGACAGTTGCAACTAAATCTGATGTTGATGTTAGACATTACCAATAGTAAAAATAAAAATTTTCGTAATTGACTGACACAGCTAAAATAGTGCAATAATCGAAATTTCATCTGCGTCTATCTGCGTCCATCTGCGGTTAATTTTATTTAATCTCTAATGCAACATTTTAGTCGTGTCAGTCCACTACTAAAGATTTACTTTATAAATCGTCTCTTAAATGCTTGACTATTCGTTGCTTTCGCCAATTTCAGATTTTATTGACTGTCATTTTGCCGTCAATAATCTTTCTCCTAACTATTATTATGAAGGGCATTGTCCCCAAACAGGGGAACTGCTGAGATTACCCCGCACGGCTTTGATAGAAGCAATTGCCCGTGGTTTAATGAACTATCTCGCTAGGGATGAGCGTTATGCCAACGAAGGTAAAATGTATGGTGTTTTATTAGTGGAATTGCCCAGTGGCGAACAACGAGTTATTAAAGCTTTCTCAGGATTATTAAATAGTCAAAGTGTTGTGGATGGCTGGGTTCCGCCAATTCCTGGACGAGAAGCAGTGGCTTTATCAGAAGCGGAGACTTTAGCAAAATTAGACGCTATTAAACAAGAAATTATTGCTTTACAACAATTACCAGAACGACAGCAGTATGAAATATTATCTGCTGAATTTACACAGCAATTGCAAGTAATGAGCGATCGCCATTGTGAATGCAGATATCAACGCCAAGCCCAACGCCAAATACTGGGCGAAACACTCACAGGCGAAGTTCTCACCACTGCACTTACAGAACTTGACGAAGCCAGCCGCCGAGATGGGATTGAAAGACGACAACTCAAACGTCAGCGAGATGGAGTTTTACAGCCACTTCAACAATTAATTACCGCCGCAGACACCAGGATAAGGGAATTAAAACAACAGCGTAAAACCTTATCTCGTCAACTCCAAGCCGAAATGCACGCCGCTTACTCGCTGATGAATTTTTTCGGTCAATCCCTAACCTTACAACAATTAATGCCAGATGGTTTACCCACGGGTACAGGCGACTGTTGCGCCCCAAAACTGTTGCATTACGCCGCTACCCATCACCTCAAACCTTTAGCAATGGCGGAATTTTGGTGGGGGAAATCTTCAGGCGACAAAATTCAGGGTGAATTTTATGAAGCTTGTGCAGAACGTTGTCAGCCGTTGATGGGGTTTTTATTGTCGGGTATGAGACTTAACCCCTATACCCCCAACACTCCCCTCTTGGAAAGGGGGGACATAAAAAGCTCTAGTTCCCTCCCCTTTCCAAGGGGAGGGTTAGGGTGGGGTAATTGCAGAACTGGTAGTAATTCGATAACTGGTTTGTACATAACAGACAGAGAGGTCATTTATCAAGATGAATGGCTAATTGCTGTGAATAAACCTGCGGGACTGTTATCTGTTCCTGGGCGTTATCGTGATACCCAAGATAGTGTGCTGAGTCGTTTGCGTAATTTATTAGCTGATGGGATGAATCTTGTACCTGTGCATCGCTTGGATCAAGAGACTTCTGGTATTTTGTTGATAGCACGCGATCGCTATACTCACTATCACCTCAGTCAACAATTCCAACAGCGACAGGTGCATAAAGTCTATGAAGCAATTCTGGCAGGTGCAGTGACTCAAAATCAAGGTGTGATTGAATTACCGCTTTGGGGAAATCCGCAAAATCGCCCTTATCAACAAGTTGATTGGCTATATGGTAAACCCAGCGTCACCAAGTTTCAGGTAATTGCCAAAGAAGATGAATACACCCGCGTAGAATTTATCCCCCTCACGGGACGCACCCATCAGTTACGGGTTCATGCGGCGGAAGGATTAGGCGTGGTAATATTAGGCGATTGCCTTTATGGATGTACTGCTGATGCAAATCGTTTACATCTCCACGCCAGGGAAATCAGCTTTTACCATCCCCAATTAGCCAAAACTCTTCATTTACAAGCAACAACACCTTTTTAGACCAACGTCATCTACCATTGGTCATTTGTTACGGGTAATTTTTCACTGCTAAGGTAATTAAAAATTACCAATTGCGAGTTATATGAGATACAAACTCTTAGGCAAAAGTGGGTTGAGAGTTTCGGAACTCTGCTTGGGAACGATGACCTTTGGTGATGACTGGGGTTGGGGTGCTTCTGGTGATGAAAGCCGCAAAATTTTTGAGACTTTCATTGAAGCAGGCGGTAATTTTATTGACACCGCTAATGGTTACACTGATGGTAGTAGTGAAAAAATTGTCGGTGAATTAATTGCCAAAGACCGTGAACGTTTTGTAGTTGCAACTAAATATTCTTTTCCCTTGCGGATGGGTGAACAAACAGGTAATCCCAATGGTAGTGGCAACCATCGCAAGAATTTGGTGCAATCTTTAGAAGGTAGTTTAAAACGACTGAATACAGACTACATTGATTTATTTTGGTTACACGCTTGGGACTTTACCACTCCGATTGAGGAGGTGATGCGATCGCTTGATGATGTGGTCAGGCAAGGTAAAGTTCTTTACATTGGTATTTCCGATGCACCAGCTTGGATTGTCGCTCAAGCCAATACCATTGCTCAATATCAAGGCTGGACACCATTTGTTGCTTTGCAAATTGAGTATAATTTAATTCAGCGTACACCAGAACGAGATTTGCTACCAATGGCTAAAGCCTTTGATTTAGCTATCACACCTTGGTCGCCCTTAGCGGGTGGTGTACTGACAGGTAAGTATAATAAACCTTTGCAACCAGGAGAAGAACAAGGTAGACTGTCAAACCCCATGTTTGGAACAGTATCAGAAAAAAGTTTAGCGATCGCCGAAGTAGTCAGTCAAGTTGCGGCGGAAATCGGTCGTTCACCTTCGCAAGTTGCATTAGCTTGGTTACGCGCCCAAAGTGGTGTAATTATTCCCATTGTTGGCGCACGCAAACTCAGCCAATTTCAAGATAACTTGGCTTGTTTAGATATCACCTTATCGCCGGAACATCTGCAACGCCTCAACGAAGTTAGTCAAATTGAACTAGGTTTTCCCCATGACTTCTTGCAGAATGACATGATCCGCGATCGCCTGTTTGGTGGTACATTCAATGCGATCGACAATCATCGCCTATAAAACAGTGCTGAGTTGAAAGTGCTGAGTTAGGAATAAGTACGCTGATTCAGCACTAATAACTGAGCATTCTGAAGAATGATCAAGATAATAAATCATTCGCTGGTAAAAACCATCTGTCTTCCGGAAGTTCCCCAAACTCCATCACTATTTGTAGACTCAATGTGTCGATCAAAAAACGTGGAACCATGAGCGACAATAAGCAGACATCCCGACTTTATCCCTCTCGTATTGATATTCCTGCCGAAGCACGTTCTCAAATCGTAGTCATTCTTAATCAAACATTGGCAGCTACCTTAGATTTAAAAACCCAGACAAAGCAAGCACACTGGAACGTTAAAGGTACTGACTTCTATCAGTTGCATGAATTGTTTGATGAGATTGCTGGCGAATTAGAAGAATACGTTGATATGGTGGCTGAACGTGTTACCGCTTTAGGTGGCTATGCTTTCGGAACAGCTAGACTGGCTGCTAGTAACTCCATCCTGCCAGAATATCCCCTCGATATTTTGGATGGCAAAGACCATGTAACAGCATTAGCAGACCGTTTTGCATCTTACGCTAAACATATCCGAGAAGCGATCGCTAAAACTGACGATTTAGGTGATGCAGATACCGCAGACCTTTATACAGAAATTTCTCGCACCATTGACAAACGACTGTGGTTCTTAGAAGCTCATCTGCAAGTAGCTGAAATCAAAGCAGAGAATGGCTCTGCTACTGTTAAAACACCAGCGGCAGTCAGATAAATCCTGGTATACTTCATAGTATCCTTTTGGTAAGTACGCCACTTTTTAGTGCGTACTTTTCATTTTATAGGTAGATATTCTAATATTTAAATAAGTCGCAAGCAAGCTAGATAAATCAAAACTCTCTCTGAGATTAGTGGTTAATTTGCAGTGAAAATCTAGCGCATCAACTTGATAGTTTTGTAATTGATTAACTGCGTTATTTTGCATATTTCTGCACACAAAAATATTGATTATTTACATTCCAACAAGCAAATCAACTGAGGTGGATTTATGTCTCAAAATACAATTAACTATCTAATTCATGATAGAAATAATCGCGGTCGTAGCCAAACTGGCTGGCTAGATAGTTTCCATACATTTTCTTTCAGCCATTTTTACGATCCCAATCGGATGGGATTCCGCTCTCTGCGCGTAATTAACGACGATCGCATTGCGCCTGGTGCGGGCTTTCCTACCCACGGACATCGAGATATGGAAATCCTCACTTATGTGCTGTCTGGCGCAGTCGAGCATAAAGATAGTTTAGGTACAGGCTCAGTCATTCGTCCTGGAGATGCTCAAATTATGAGTGCTGGTACAGGTATCATGCACAGCGAGTTTAATCCCTCACCTACTGAACCACTGCACCTACTGCAAATCTGGATTTTACCAGATGAACAAGGCTTGGCTCCCAGATATGAACAAAAAGCATTTTCTGAAGAAGAAAAGCGGGGTCAATTACGCCTAATAGCAGCCAAAGATGGACGCGACGGTGCGGTGACAATTCATCAAGATGTGGATTTATACGTCTCTGTTTTAGAAAGCGGTGATGTGGTGAATTATCACTTGAAACGCGATCGCTACGCTTGGTTGCAAATCGCTCAAGGTATAGCAACATTGAACGGTGAAGAACTCAGAGCAGGCGATGGCGTGCAAATCAGCGGCGAAGAACAACTCGAAATTAGCACCGACCTGAGTGCAGAAATTCTCCTATTTGATTTAGGTTAATTACAAACAGCCTGATTTACCTAAAATTGGCTGTATAAATTATCCTTGTATCTTGCATCATTCTCCATAAATTGAGATTGGGCAATGCTCAAAATTCTTTCAAAACCGAATTTTGAGCATTGCCCACTTGACTTTAAATTACAATCAAGTAACTGGTAGTATCCTATCCGCATGATTATACTATTTCACAAAAATCAAGATCAGGACTTACGCAAAAAGAACGTAACTCCGTCATTACGAGCGAAGCCGAAGCCGCGAGCCGAAGGCGTGGCGGGAAGTAATCTCCCCTGAACCTGGGATTGCTTCTCTACACTTCGTTCCGGTCGCAATGACAATATCGGCGTTGCGTAAGTCCTATACTACAGCAGTTTTCATACCAATAAGGTACATTTCTCTAGTCTTTAATCTCTAGCCTCTAGCCTCTATCTACTTGTGCTGCACTCAACCGAAAAACGCTGTATTTCACAAAAATCAAGATATTAAAGCGATTTTTCAGTTATATCGGGAGGTAACAGCAAAGTGTTTTCAATCATCTCTCGTAAATTAGAAGTTACATTGCTAACAACATTGAAGCAATCTACTAATAAACTGTTTGCTTCCCAATATTGCTGAATTAACTGCAACTGTCCTTCATTGAATTGCCAATCACAAACTATCTGACGGTGAACTTTGATAACTTCCTTTAATTGAGTAGTCCAAGATAGCCCATGAGATTGCCACCATACTTTTAATACCTCTCGCTCTTGTTGAGAACTAGGCAGTTCCTGTTTCAGGCTGTGGAGAGATTCCGATAAAGATGAATGTTCTTGTAGTAAATAATCAATATCAAGAGCTAATTTAATAGCAGAAATGCGCTTACAAAAAAGCTCTGGAGTTAAAGCAATACTAACTGCCAGAATATGCATTAAAGCTAAATCTAAAGCTAAATCATCAGCTAGTTTTCCAGCAAGATGATCATCTAAAGATATAGCTAGAGTTTGGTTACGACATAAAGAGTAATCAGCAGGTAGAATCAGAGTAAAATAAAAAGCTCGTACAGCCGATGGGTGATAATTTGATGTAACTGTTGAAGATTTTTGCATCACCCAAGTGAGACAACGATTTAACTTTTCATCTGCAACAAATAAATTTTCAATTTGTTGCTTCATTAACTGACATAAATTATCAAATGACCTCAGCATTTCTGAGGTGAGCAAAATAACTTCGCGCCATCGTTTATCAAACATATTATAAACAACTTTATCTAATGTTTTTTGCTCACCATTAGCAATAAACCTTGCTGTAAAATATTCATAAAATGTTACATGAGAAAAAGAATAAATGCCTCTAGCATTTTCAATTAATAAACCATGCTGTAACTCAATTGATTTCAGCACGGCTTTACTATTTACTAATAAATCTTCTATATCATTGTCAGTTATATCTGGCGCTGTATTAGGTAGCAAATAAAGATAGTCAGATATTAATTGACAAATTTTAGTTTCCTCCAAAAAGTAATCACCTTTTTCAAAGGCAGTAGCAGCTATGTAACTCAGCAACTTAATTTTTTGGGCTAAACTTAAATTCCGATAAACTTCATCTCTTTTTATGCCCCTTTCTTCATCCCAACGTACCAGTAATAACTCTAATCCCTGTCGGTAAATTTCAGAACGTTTAGTAGGAAAATCTTCTAAACATTGAAAAATTAAACAGGAGAGATTTAATAAAAGAGGTGTAGATAGAAGATTTTGAATTAATCGATTTTCGGAAAGCGCTATTTTTTCAATAAATTTAGATGCTAACGTTTTTTTTAAGCGTAGATTTTTTTGAGTAAAAGCAGTAAACCATTTATTCGTAAAATTTACAATTTGCGATTTTGTAAACTCGGCAATTTCTACTTCTGCGAACCCTTTAAACTTTTGATGTTTAAATCCAATTCGACAAGTAATAATTACTATATTTTTATAAAAAACTTCAAAAAAATTGCTAATAATTTTATTAATTTTATCGCTATTTTTATTTGCAACTTCATCCAAACCATCTAACAAAATTAAAGCTTTACCTTCATGGAGTAAGTTTTCTAATTCCTGTTGAGTTATTTTACAATAGCTAAACTCTTGAACTAAATACTTTAATAAAGGATTTTCATCCTCACAATTTATATTTTCAGCAAAATTTTTCAAACTCACAAAAATAGGTAATTTTTGAGCCTTAAATTTACCTTGATTACAAAGTATAGCAACTGATTGTAAAAAAGTAGTTTTGCCTGAACCTGGCTTGCCAAGCACTACCAACTTAGAAAATTTTTCAATAGCTTGTAAACCTGTAGTTCGCTTAGTAGTAACTTCCTCTAAATCAAATTTTTCTAAAGTTTTATGATCAAATTTACATAATTTTGAAATATCGATCCATCTTTGGCTAGAAATTTCTTCTATTACATTTACTTCAACAAATAATTCATCTAATTCGACGGTACGAGAAACATCTAATAAATGGATAGTACCACATAGATTTTGAATTTTTTCGGCGTGAGCAGCCCGTACTTTAGAGACTAAAGGGTCAACAATATGATAATTTTTACTTTCTAGTATCTGCTGAAATGGTGAGTCTTCATTGTGTTCAAATTCTAATCTTTGAACAATTTCTTCTGGGTCTAGTTCTAGACAAAAGCAAATTTCATTAAATATTTGACGAGCAACAGGTTTACCAGTAAAAAACTTCCAAATTGGTTGGCGGCTGTCTAGACCAACTTGACTCGCAAGATATTCTTGTGTCCAACCTTTATGATTAAAAGCCCGTTTAGCTTTTTTAATACCTTCATCAGACGCTTGGAGAGATCGTTTGGCCATGCTAATATCAATAATTCATGTCATTCAATAATTAATTGGTATAAATTATATTAAGCTTTTTAATTAGCGGCAAGTCAATTTTTGATATTATTGAGTATTTCTGCCAAAAATATCACCAAACAAGAAGATAAATATGAATAATTATCTAGAATAATGACAAAACGCTTGAAAAAGCTTGACTTATCATGAACTATTGGCTAGTGATTTTTATTACTAATAAATTAACTTTAGGTGTAATTAAAAATTTATGAGATAGCTCTATTTAAAGCTACCTCAAGAATAAATAAAAACATGTTTGTAATTAGGATGGGTTAGCATAGCGTAACCCATACTTTTTAAGGATGTAATGCTTGAGCAAGAGCATTACACATCTTACAAATAATTACAACTTGTTAATTCAACAGATAGAGTATCTGCTTTTAATGGTAGTTGAACTACAAAACTTGTTCCTTTACTTAAAATAGTATCTACGTAAATTTCACCCTTGTGCAAATCGACACATCGTTTAACAATTGCTAAACCTAAACCTGTACCAGGAATTGTGGCAGCATTGCTGGCACGTTGAAAAGGTTCAAATAGTTTAGCTTGAAATTCTGGTGGAATACCTATCCCTTGGTCTTTTACTTGTAAATAAACACTGTTATCTTCGCAATTTAGTAATAACGAAACAGTACTACCTTTCGGGGAATACTTCACTGCGTTGGAAAGTAAGTTATTGAGTAAATGCCATAGTAGCTGTTCATCTAGATAGGCAATACAATTTTTAGTATTTGCCGCAAAGGTTACTTCGTATTGCTCGTTCAGGGTCAACTGCCAAGAGTGAACTATTTCTTCACAGAAAGCTACGACATCTATCGCTCTAGGGTTGAATACAAAATTACTAGATTCTGATTTGCCTAGTGTAAGTACATTTTCTAAGAGATTTGTCAAAGTATCTGTAGCAGATACTATCCGGTCAAGATGATTTTGTTTTCTTTGCTCTGACATCTGACCACCATAGGCTTTCAACATTTCACTACTTAGCCTAATTGTTGTTAATGGGTTACGAAACTCATGGGCTGCCATATAAAATTGCTGAGATTCCTTCTGACTTTTAGACTCAGCAATTTGCTGATTATTTTGAGCAACAATGAGTGCTTCTTGAACTTTCACTTCTGTTTGGTGTCGCGCTAGGGCAATCTCAATTGTGGTGACTAAGATTCTTTCATCAAATGGTTTGACAATATAACCAAAGGGTTGTGAAGTTTTTGCACGCTCTAATGTTGCTCGATCCGCATTAGCAGTAAGGTAAACAACAGGCAAATTAAAACGAGACTGGATTTCAGAAGAGGCTTCTATTCCATCCATTTCGCCTTCTAGTCTGATGTCCATTAGTACTAAATCAGGTCGCAAAGTTTCTGCTGTCAGAATAGCTTGTTCTCCTGATGCTACTAAGGCAGGGACAATATAGCCCAAATCTTCTAGAGTTTCTCTCAGGTCATCAGCAACTAACTGCTCGTCTTCAACTATCAAAATTTTTATAGGATTCATAATTAATTTTCTGGTTGAGTATATTTATTGAATTATTTGGATATATATCTTGAAAATTGTCGCTTAAGCTATAAATTTCTTTAAGTTTTTTTAATATTTCCTCTCTTCCCATCAATTCATAGTTGTCTATCAGCTTTTTCAAGCCATTTCTAACATGATGAAGAGGATTAAAAAATTCATTATTAACTGATTGATTAATATAATTATACGATTGATTAATTTTATTTTGAGTTTGTCTATTGATTATTTCTTGTTTCTCAAAAATAGCTGTTATTGCTCCTAGCAAATCTGCTCTAGTAAAAGGTTTAATTAGATAATCATTAGCACCTAATTCTATACCTTGACGAATATCAATTCGAGAAGATTTAGCTGTTAGAAATATAAAAGGTATAGCTTCAGTCTCTGGATTTTCGCGTGCCCATGTTACAACTTCATAACCATTTAACTCAGGCATTGTAATATCACAGATAATCAAATCAGGGATTTCTGTTTGTAGCAATTTAATGCCATCTTTTCCATTAGCCGCATCTATAACATAGAAATTTTCTGCTCTCAGGATTTCTACAATAATGCTACGAACATCTTCTTGGTCTTCTATTACTAAAATTTTTGTCATTGCTTGTGATGTATTACCTATTTTAGTATATTAAACAATACATTAAATTTAATCTGTGGGTTAATACTTTATTATATATGAGAATCCAATTTGATTACTGAAATTATTTATGTATGTGGGAAACAGGGAACATAAAAGAAGCACTTTAGATGAGTACATATTTTTTTCAAAAATCAAATATGAATCCTATAAATTGAACCGCTGATGAATAATTATTCCCACTCTTGCTAGATTAGTAATCTGTGAAATTAATTTTTTGTTTAATCTTTTAAATTCCTACTTATTTATAAGTGAATAAGTGAGTTTTATATCATCTTTACCATCCAAAATATATGTTATGACCTTGATAATATTTAGGTGTTAGAAAGTTAATTGCTGCTAATTACCTATGTAATATACTGATATTTGTACTTTATCTTTAAAGATTTTAATAATATTTAAAAAAGTTCAAACCTTCTTATCTAAAAAATGAAGATTATTTGCTTTATGTAAATAAATTTTGCCATTATCTAGTGCATAAAGTTTTCAACTGATAGTTATTTTTCATTTAAATAGTATTTCACCGTTTATCTTGTGTTTATTATGAGCTCTACTCATTTGAATGCTTTCCTCTTGAGGTTTGACAACACTGTATAAGTAAGTAAAAGTTGTGCTATAACCCAATACGGTTCATATAAGAATATTTAACCGCCGATGTACGCTGATAAATGCCGATAAATTCAGGATTTAATTGATTTAGTTTATTTCTCACAAATCTAGCTTTAACTGAACCGTATTGCGCTATAACCCATGCAAAACTGTTAATAATTGAAAAATTTTACTGTGATTGGATAGCAACTGTCGCTACCACCGATTTAGATTTTGTTCAGAGGTTAGTTTCACAAAATCAATCTGACAAAATTTGTCTACTCAGAGAAGATTTTGCTTGCTTTTTCAGCATATAGTGTTTTTTGTATAAAATATTTACATTATCAATAAGATACTGGAAAATTTAGGCACTCTTTTAAAGAATCTTATGTAAGTATTATCGGAAATTTTATTGGCTCTGTTTTGAGTAGTCGATTCAGGATCAACTCGATTAAAAAAATTTTTTTCATCCAGTAAATAGACATTTCAGTTTATTGATGACATACGATCGCCTTCAGACGTGTAGTTTATGAATGATTGTTCTCTCCTCAGCATCCTCATAATTGATGATTGTGACATTGATTGCCAGATGTATCGTCGGTATTTACAACAGGATACTTTGTATACCTATAACATTTGGCAGTCGGCGACAGCTAAACAGGCTATGGCATGGTGCCAAACACAGACACCGGATGTGATTTTGTTGGATTATTTATTGCCCGACGATGATGGATTAGGATTTTTGCAAAAACTTCAAGACAACCAGAATCAGCATCAATCTGCTGTGATTATGCTTACTGGTTCTGGGGATGAAACGATCGCAGTTCGGGCGATGAAAAATGGCGTTCAAGATTATCTGGTCAAAGATCATCTCACGCCGACCATCTTACAAAGTGCAATTCATCATGCAGTAGATAGGATGCATCTGACCCGACAGTTAGAACAAAGTCGGCAACAGCAACAACTAATGACGGCGATCGCTTTACGAATTCGTCAGTCTTTAAACTTAGAGGAGATTTTAGCTACCACCACAACAGAAGTACAGCAATTTTTAAAAGCAGACAGAGTACTCGTCTATCAATTTCACCCAGATATGAGTGGTACTGTGGTAGCTGAGTCAGTGCTTGAGGGTTGGACAGCAGGTTTAGGAGCGCAAATTGAAGACAGATGCTTTCACAAAATCGCTATAACTAAATATCACCAAGGAGAAAAACGCGCAATTAACGATATTTATCAGGCAAACCTGACAAACTGTCATTTACAGTTACTAGAGCAATTTCAAGTCAAAGCCAATCTGGTTGTACCAATCTTAGTCACAAATCAATTATGGGGATTATTAATTGCTCATCAATGTAGCGCACCGCGTAACTGGCAAGCATTTGAACTGGAGTTGTTAGATCAGTTGGCGGTGCAAATAGCGATCGCTATTCAGCAAGCCAGTGCCTATCAGCAAGCACAAACAGAACTAGCACAACGCCGACGTACAGAAGAAGCTCTGCGGCAAAACGAAGAACGCTTGAGTTTGGCTTTAGAAGCGGCTGGTATGGGTAATTGGGACTGGAATATTCCTACCGGGGAAATTCACTGGTCTACAAACTTAGAAAAACTTTTTGGTATGGAGCCAGGGTCTTTCAATGGCAACTTTGAAACAATTGTGGCCATGATCTACCCAGATGATCGGCAGAAGGTTTTACAAGCCATTAATCGAGCAGTGTATGAGCGACAAGATTACAACATCGAATTTCGATTTGTTAAACCCGATGGTACACTGCGTTGGGCTCTCAGTAGAGGCAAAGTATTGTATGACCAAAACGGTCAGCCTCTGCGGATGAGTGGTATAGATTTTGATATAAGTGAACGCAAACAGGCAGAGTTTGCTCTTAAAGAAAGTGAAGCTCGCTTTCAGGCGTTTATGAACAATAGTCCGTCAGCCTCTTGGATTACTGATGAGCATGGCCGGATAGTTTATCTGAGCGAGACTTACTTGCGTACCTTTCAACTCCCATTTGATCGGGTAGAAGATTTAATTGGTAAGCAAATCTTTGATGTTTATCCCACAGAGATTGCCCAGCAGTTTTTGGATAATATTCGCCTGGTGGCACAAACGCAACAAATTCTAGAAACCATTGAAAAAGCACCTAGATTAGATGGTACGTTGGGCAATTTTTTAGTCTATAAATTCCCTTTACCGAGAACCAACGAGCAATTACTAATTGGTGGAGTAGCAGTTGATATTAGCGACAAAATTCGTGCAGAACAAGCATTGCAACAACTCAATCAAGAACTCGAAGCCAGAGTTGCAGAACGCACAATGGCCTTAAAAGAAAGTGAAGAACGCTGGCAGTTGGCGCTACGGGGTAGCAATGATGGTATTTGGGACAGGAACATTAAAACGAATGAGGTTTTCTTCTCGGCTCGTTGGGAAGAAATGTTAGGCTTTAGCGCACATGAACTAACTCAAAATCGAGAATCATGGTCAAGCCGGATTCATCCTGATGATGCTGGGCGCGTCCTCAAAGCGATCGCTGACCATTTAGCCCGCAAGACAGCATTTTTTCAAGAAGAATACCGCGTCCAATGCAAAGACGGCTCTTATATATGGATATTAGACCGGGGTCAAGCATTGTGGGATGAAGCCGGAAATCCCATTCGGATGAGTGGTTCAGCAACAGATATCACTCAACGCAAGCAAACAGAAGCTGAATTATTAGCTGTTTCTGGATTGCAACAGGCAATTCTGGCTAGCATCGATTATGCAATCATTTCTACAAATTCTGAAGGTGTAATTCAAACTTTTAACTCTGCTGCCGAGAAAATGTTGGGTTATACAGCTGATGAAGTGATTGGTAAATTAACACCAGATATTTTTCATGAGCCAGAGGAACTCCAGCAACGAACTGATGAACTCACACAGGCAATGGGCAAGGAAATTACTCCTCAAGATTTTCCCATGCTCAAAATCCAGCAAGGAAGCTCTGAAGAGGAATGGACTTTTATTCGCAAAGACGGTTCTCGCTTCCCTGTGCTTTTGTCGGTTAAACCCTTGTGTAATGGAGCCGGCCAGGCTATTGGCGGTGTGGGAATCGCCAAAGATATTACACAGCAAAAACAGTTAGAAGCTCAACTCCGCAAAAATGCCTCTGGTTTGGCTGCGGCACAACGCATTGCTCATTTGGGTAGTTGGGAATTGGATTTAACAACGCAAAAGCTAACTTGGTCAGAAGAAGTATTTCGCATATTTGGCCGCCATCCTGAGTCTGGTATACCAAGCTACACCGAAATGTTGGATTACATTCATCCAGACGATCGCGATCGCCGTGATTTTGCTGTGCAGCAAGCGATGGAAAAGGGGACACCTTATGAAATTGAGTATCGCTTTTATCGCCCCGATGGCAGTTTGGGTTATTTACTGTCACGCGGCGAAATCCTATTAGATATTAATGGTCAACCATCCCAGTTTATTGGCACTATCCTAGACATTACCAAGCGTAAACAAATTGAAGAACAACTACGTAACCTTTCAGACCGATTAACCTTGGCGCTCAAGTCAGCGAATATCGGTACCTGGGACTGGGATATGATTCACGAGGCCGAATGGGATGAGCGAATGTATGAACTGTATGATTTACAACCATCTCAGAATGTTACCCCATATCAAAACTGGTTAAATCGGCTCCATCCAGATGATCGAGAAGAAGCAGTTTCCGCTTTTCAAGGTGCAATAAAAGGAGTCAAAGAATTTAATACGGAATTTCGAATTGTAATTAATGATGGCAGTGTTCGCTTTATCAAAGCCTCTGCAATAGTTCAACGCAATGAACAAGGTCAACCACAACGCATGGTTGGGATTAACTATGATATTACCGAGCGCAAACAAGCAGAAACAGCTTTGCGCGAGAGTGAACACCGTTATGCTACTTTGACCGAAGCTGCCCCAGTTGCGATTTTTCGGCTTGATAGTGCTAGTAATTGTATCTATGTTAACGAGCGTTGGAGTTTAATGACGGGTAGACCAACACAAGCAGCTTTGGGTAAAGGATGGCTAGAACATATCCAGGAAGAAGACCGCCATAACCTGCTAGTGAACTGTCCTGGCCCTTGTGGAACAAGATGTCAAATAAATGAAACCTGTCGGCGTGAGGTGAAATATGTCCGTCCAGATGGGAGCATCGCTTGGTTCTACATCCAGATAGTCCCTGAGACCAACCCCATTGGTCAAATTATCGGTTTTATTGGCACTCTAACAGATATTACTATTCGCAAACAAATTGAGTCAGAAGTGAATCACCATCGTGATTTACGAGAAGCAATTTTTAACGAATCGGCTGATGCGCTTTTTTTAGTAGATGTCGATACCCAATTGATTTTTGATTGTAATAGCCGTGCAGTTGAGTTATTTGAGGCAAAAAATAAGGAAGAATTACTCAATATTCAGGGATATACACTGCAACGTTACCAATTTACGCCTGAAGAATTGGATGAACTTATCCAAGAATTAAATCAAAAATCATATTGGAGTCGGGAAATAGAATATGTTACCCAAAAAGGTAACTTTTTTTGGGGAAATTTAGCCGCTAAACAAATTACAGTCGCAGGTAAATCTATTAATTTGGTGCGATTATCTGATATTAGCGATCGCAAACAAGCCGTCGAACAAATTCAGCGATCGCTGGAAGAGAAAGAAACATTACTCAAAGAAATTCATCATCGGGTAAAAAATAATTTGCAAATTATTTCTAGTTTGTTGAGGATGCAATCTCGGCGTTCGGATGATGAAGCCACTTTGTTACTATTTACTGAATCGCAAAACCGCGTCCAGTCAATGGCTTTGATTCACGAGCAACTTTATCAGTCAGCGGATCTGCATCAAATTAACTTTGATGGCTACGTCAAGAGTTTGACAGATAGTTTATTCCGCTGTTACGGAGTTAGTCAAAGAAATATTGTCCTCAATATAGCAACACATGATATTAAATTGACTCTAGGTAATGCTATTCCCTGTGGATTAATTATTAACGAGTTGGTTTCTAATTGCCTGAAATACGCATTTCCAGAGGAAAAGAAAGGCAAGATTACAATCGCTTTGAAATCAGCACCAGGAAAGGGATTAATTCTGATTGTTCAAGATAGTGGTGTTGGTATTCCCGAAACATTAGATTGGGAGAATGGCAACTCTTTAGGTTTAAGAATTGTGAAAAACTTAGTCAGACAACTCAAAGGCAACATTATTTTAGAGCGCGATCGCGGTACTGCCTTTTATATTTACTTTCCCCAATGATGAATAGTAGGGAGTAGGGAGTGGGGGAAAGAAGTTGTTAGGTATAGTATCAAGGTTAGGAGTGTCAGAGAACAAAACCCTGACACCCCTACACCCTACACCCGCTCCAACGGGGCTTGGCCAGTCCTAAATTAATCCGCTCGTTGTTCTGTGAGAACTTGATAAGCGTAATTGAAATCATCAGTCGTAATCTTGATTTCCGCAGGGTCTGTCAGACCTTCGGCGCGAAAACGCCGAATTGCTTCTATTGCCGCTTGATTGCAGAGTAAAGTTAAATCTGCACCGTTCCAGTCTTTGGTCATCTCTGCCCAATAGTTTAAATCGACACTATCTAGAGGTCGGCCGTGACTATGAACTTGGAGAATTGCCAAACGACTAGCTAAATCGGGTAAATCTACCTTCATCTGTAAATCTAAGCGTCCAGCGCGTAACAAAGCTGGGTCAAGGGCATCAGGTCTATTTGTCGCCCCAATTACTAAGATAGTGCTGCCTACTTCAATACCATCCAATTCTGTCAGCAATTGTCCAACGACGCGATCGCTCACTCCGGAATCACCATTGAAACTACCGCGTGCTGGGGCTAAAGTATCAATTTCATCAATAAATACGACACAAGGCTCTGCCTGACGCGCCTTTGCAAATAATTCCCGCACCGCCTGTTCACTCGCACCTACCCAACGACTAAGTAATTCTGGGCCATTGACACCAATAAAATTCGCTCTGGCTTGGGAAGCAACCGCTTTAGCTAATAAAGTCTTGCCTGTCCCTGGAGGCCCCCACAGTAAGATGCCTTTGGGTGCTAATGCTTTGGTTTGCAGGTATAGTTCAGGATACAGTAAGGCTCCTTCTACTGATTCTTTGAGAGTTTGCTTAATGTTATCCAAACCACCAATATCGTCCCAGGCGATTTGAGGAACTTCTACTTCCACACTGCGTAAGACAGCCGGTTTGATTTCTTTGAGTGCTTGGAGAAAGTCTGCTTGGGTAACTGTCATATTCTCAGGAATTTCGCCGTCAATCGAAGGAATCTGACGACGTAGGGCAGTATAGGCTGCTTTTTGACAAAGAGCTTTTAAGTCAGCCCCAACAAACCCTACAGAACGTTCGGCGATCGCATCCAAATCAACGGTATTCTCTAAAGGCATCGCCCGTGTCAGAATTTGCAGAATTTCTTTGCGTCCTTTCACATCTGGGACACGAAACTGAACTTCACGGTCAAAGCGACCAGGACGACGCAACGCTGGGTCTAGATGGTCAGGACGGTTAGTAGCCGCCAGCACAATCACACCTTGACTCTGAGAAAAACCATCCATCAAGCTCAATAGTTGGGCTACAAGGCGTTTTTCCACTTCGCCTTCCACTGCACTGCGGTCTGGAGCTAAACTATCAATTTCATCAATAAAGATGATACAAGGAGCATTTTTAGCGGCTTTCTCAAAAATGCCTCGCAGTCTTTGTTCAGCTTCACCGTAGTATTTACTAATAACTTCCGGCCCTACTAAAGCAATGTAATTCACTCCCAGTTCTTCTGCTAAAGCCCGCGCCGTCAGAGTTTTACCAGTACCAGGAGGCCCAACTAACAATACACCGCGTGTCGGTTCCAGCCCCAATTTTGCTAACAGGTCAGGACGTTTTAAGGGAATCGCAATTAGTTCTTTTAGCTCTTTGAGAACTTCACCTAGTCCTCCGACATCTTTTAACGAGTAATCAGAAGGGCCATTAGGTGGTACAACTTCCGAATCTCCGCCATTACCATTATTAGGATTAGGAGCAGGTTGAGTCCGAATCCGGCTAGTGCCAACATCATTATTCATATTATTCGGACGAGGGATACCTCCATGACGAGGGATACTACTCATCGGACGCGAGTTAATCTGGATGTCTGTCTTCAGTTCTCCCTTCTCCGCTTTTTCTTCTAAAGCCTTAGCTAATTCAATTAGTTGTTCAAATCCCTTGAAAAATTCACTCATATCATCACTCCAAAAATCTCGCAAATCCTATTGTTTGTTGAACGGGTTCATCTTTTATTCGGAGTTAATTCTTCAACTTCAAATAAAAGATTTGCTGCCCCTTGGATGCGGGCTATAGGTTCTACAGAACGGGGTAAACCAGGTAGGCGAATCATAGTTTGTTCTGGAAATAAACTGTCAGCAATTTCTACTTCTTGGCTGTAGCGATTCTGCACGACATAACGTTGACTCACAGACATCTTCTTCAGGGATTCTGTTAAGCGGATATGTTCAGCCACAATTGCCGCTTCAGCTTGAATTACCCCAATAAATTGAGTATGTTTTGGATTTTTTAACTTCTTCTGAGCTTGGACAACTTGTTGGCGTAAATGCCGCAATCTGCCAATGAAATCAACTCGACCCAAAACATCTTGATATTTGATCCACAACTTAAATATCCAAGATAACCAATCTCCTAAAGCTGATGGCATTTCTAAAAAGCTCAGAAGATGACCAGTTGGCGCTGTATCTAAAATAATTAAATCTTGCTGGTTACTTTCGAGTAAATCCATGACAGTTACCAGAGATAACATTTCATCGATACCTGGTAAAGCTTGAGACATAATTTGTCGCCATGCTTCTGGAACATAAGCAACATTGATTGTTGTATCTGTTTGTGAACCTTCGCCACTAATCATATCTGCTAATTCCCACAGATAATCGGCGCGAAATTTTTCTAAAACTCTATTAGCATCAATTTCTTGTCCACTCAAATTAGATGCTAAAAATATCGGTTCATGACCTAGTTCTTTCCCAAAAGCATCTCCTAAAGAGTGCGCTGGATCTATTGAAATTACCCGAATATTTTTATCTGGATGCTGTTGAGAAGCAGCCCAAGCGATAGCCGCTGATACTGTTGTTTTACCTACACCTCCTTTACCACCTACAATAATCAATTTACAACCTTCATTGATAAAATCACAAAAGCTAGGTAAAACTTTTGCAGGCCATTGAATAGTTGGTGGTGGAGTAAGTTCAACACTGACAATTTTTTGAATTTGAGATGCTAAAGCATCTAATGCCACGGCACCCAAAGGTTCTACTCTTTGTTGCGGTACAGTAAAAATAGGCTGATTTGGAGTCAGTTTTAGGAATTTCTCAAGTAAATTTTGCTGTTCTGCATAACGGTCGGGTTCTAACTCTGAATTCAATAAAATGTGATTAATAAATAATCCAGCGTAAGGAACTTCTAGGGTTTCTAAACTATTTAAAAAGCGTTCAGTTTCGGCAAAACACATTGGTTCAGCAATCCCTACGACCAAACACCCTGTAAATTTTTCATCTTGCAGTAAACGTCTACCTTCTGCTAATTGAGTTTTCAAGTCTACTAAAAAGTCATCTACTGAATCAGGTGTATAACTACCTGCAAAACTTTGGGTAATTACTCGGTGTTTTTCTTGAAACAATTCTAAAGAATTTAAAATAACATCTAAAAAATCTTTTAAACGTAATAAATTTAATGTATGGCCAGAAGGAGCCATATCTATAACTACACGATCTACTTCTTTTTCAGCTAGCAAACGCTCAATTTCTAGCAATCCCATTAATTCATTTAAACCAGGCCAGTTTAAATCCCATACAGGCGCTAAATCGTCTCCATCAGCTAAACTGCCTCGTTCTACAAGTATTTCTAAAAAGTAACTATATTTGGCTTTAAATTCCAACAACAATTTTTGAGCATCTAAGGCTTGAACACTCAAATTAGGTAAATCTGTTTGTGGTAAAGCAATATCTTTCACTTCTGATTGCAAGACATCACCTAAAGAATGTGCAGGGTCTGTAGAAATTAACAGAATTTTTTCTTGAGGAAACCTTCTGGCCCAATAACGTGCAAAACTGCAAGAAATGGTGGTTTTACCAACCCCACCTTTGCCACTAAACATAAGTAGATGCAATGAATCGTAATCGCTCATCATAAAATTAGGAATTATTTGTAAGTTTGTTAGTAATAATTAAACAAAGTGATAAGGAGGTAGCGGTTCACTTAAAATGAATTGCCAATGTGGGCATTGTGCTTGCCAAGTAACTACTTGTTGTTTAAGCAAAGCTTGTTCATGGTCATCGACTAAAATATGCAAGCGTACTTCTTCTGTATGCTGTTGAATTATGACAGCTGATGGAAAAGTAACTGTAATTAAATTAATTAGATGAGTTTTTTCTTCATTTTGGGCATTAATAAAGCTTTTTTGATACTCAAAATATTGTTTTTTCGCCATAAAATAATCTCTGCCACTGGCCCCTACAGGCATTGCAATTTCGTCAATTTTTTGAGGAATCAGCTTTAAAGTATATTCGTGTTTACCTTGAATTTTATTTAGCTTTTGCTCATATTCTTGAGCATGAGTCTCGATATGATTGAGCAGTGCCGCTTCAGAATGAAAATAAGTACCAAAGCGTAATGGTAAAACTGTAATTTGATGAGATATTTCACAAATTACTCGGTCATGATTTAATACCATTTTAATGATTTGCTCATCATTATCTTGGCTAGATTCTAAAGATATGCCTGGTTCGACAATAGCGGATAGCTGATTGCCCTTGATTATAAATAAAGGGGCAAGATTACCCTTTGGTAAACTCACAGAAGAATCATGATTTTTGAAAAAGGCATAAGTATAAAAGTTTGGCGATCGCATTATTTAACCCCAATTAAAAAACTGTAAACTTCTAATCGCATATTGGCACAACCATCTTGGCATATAAATATAAAAAATGCTGATTTTTGGAAAACTATTTACATTATGAAAATCTTAGCTATAATGCTATCAATTATTCAGGTATCTTCAATGAAGAAAATACGTAATCGTGGCATAATCAGACCTAAAATTACCACAATGCCTCGTAACAAATCAGAAGCTTCTAGCCAATTAGAACTTTATAAATTAGTTACAGAACGTCAAAGAATTAAGCAAGAATTGGCTTTTATTGAACAACGAACAATACTACTTAAGCAACGGCTGGGTACACTCGAAAACCAAATCAGCACTACAGAAACCAATATCAAAAATTTACGTAATTCTGAGCCACAAGTTTCTTCTCAGTCAACAATTCCCAAAATTATCTTTGAATCTTCCAATAGTTACCAAACTTTTGAATTTGAATATTAAAATATTGACCCGCGAATGCGGGTTTTTATTATTTATTTTCAAAATTCGGCATATTTAAATTTTGGGTTTTTTGTTATCGCTGCTTGATTTAGTAGACCAGTATCCTAGATAGACAAAATGAAATTTTGTAGATAATACTGTAAAAACTGGTATTAAACTATCAAACTTCTGAGTGGTAGCTACCATTCCTCAGAAGTTCTTCATGGGTGAAAAGTAACCAACTTAGCTCCTGCTAATATTTAGGGCGATAAAACTAAATTCTGGTTATCTTCATATTCTTTACTAGCAACAGGTTTCTCTTGGTAAATTTGTTTTTCATCAGATGCTGTCATAAATACAGATTGCACAGTTAGAATTTCTTCTTCTTCTTCTTCAGATTCGGCATTTAAGCTTGCTTCTTCCTCTAAAGCTTGAATTCTCAATAAAAGCTCTTCTTCTTGAATTTCAAATTCTTCTTCAGAAATTTCGCCCATATCAAATTTTAATTGCAGACTTAATAACTGTTTATGAAGATTTTCTTGAGCATCAAATTCAGTATTAGTGCGCTCTTGAATTTGTTCTCCAATCCACATAAGTCCATTAATCGGCCCCATGACTGGCAATAGTAAAATTTTCCCAAGCATTGTATTAGCTCCTATCAAGCAATTTGAGCAAATGTATAAGGTGCAGTAAAATTGTTGTAGCGAATGCGTAAGCGATCGCCAAATTTTTGGTCAATCGTTTCTACTTGTTGACTAAATATCGGTTCTTTATCCCAAGGAATCAAAAAAGCAGCATTGTAAATCATGTCTTCTGTCATGGGGTCACTTTCAATAACCTCATCTGCCAAGGGTTTTAACTCATCAAAAAAGGCTTGAATCACAGAGGCTTTGCGATTTGCTAAATTACTTTCAATTAATTGTCCAATGTGAATTACCTCATCCATACTTAATGCTTTCCCTTCCATTTGGTCGCGCTGTTGCTTTAAGTCTTGATGAGCTTCCATCATGGCTTGTAATTCCGACTTGGTATCCCAAAAAATCTTAACGCTGACCTCTCGCCGACCATCCAATTTTTGGAATAACTCTCGTAACTGCTCTTTATATGGTTGCAGCAGTTGTGTAACTACTGTTTCCCAATCTTTGACAACTAAGCCAAAACGTAAAGGCAGTAAACTTCTATAACCACCGTGCATAGCCTGCTCTAGCACTTTTTCATGGTTAATCAAATTGCGCCGAGAAGCCAAATATTTTTCCTGTTTTGCTTCTGAATATAAGAAATTAAATCCATCAATCACATGACTATAAACAGGTTGAGAATCTAATCCTTGAATTCCTAATTGCTCTGGGATTACATCAGGAAAAATACCGTATAAATAAATGCCAAAACTCATAATGACTAAGAATATACAAACTAGTGGAATAATTATGGATTTCTTGATGCGGTTGTCAAAAATCAAGACTTTAGGCTTTTGACTCTTAACCACCTTCATTTTTTTATGCAGTGCTAGTTATGCCAAGCTATTTGTAATTACAAAGGTCTTGAAGTTAAAACTAACCGCAACTTAGCATGAATGAGATTGAGTTGAGCTAGACCTAAATCTATTTCACCATCTACAACAACTCCTGTATTTAATAGACGGTCTAGCAGTTCCAGTACCGAAGGTTGATTTCCAACTTCACCCGGATAATAAGACCCAGGTGATGGCAAAAGAGTACCAATCTCTCCTAAATTTATATTCAACTCTGCGGGATCAACCTCAAAAATCTCACACAAGTTTAAAACCTGTTCTTCTAACTTTTGCAAACTTTCACTAGCTTTTTCTAATTCAGTTTCGCTGAGACAGTCTTGTTCCATGCGCCGAATTACTTGTGCTTCCATCAACTGGCGGACTAGTTCCACTACAGTCAAAAGTAAAGGAGCTAAACCTGCTTTATTGTTAGCTTTAGAAGTGGTAGGTAGCAAATCGGGCGACTTTTCAATTGGAGTACAAACCATTGTCATGATGCTATCTACCTTTTCTAAATTTTGCTAATTCGATTCAATTATTCAGACTTGATATCTCCAGCGGCTTACTCAGCTTCAACTTGGAAATCCTTTTTTATTTGACTATTTTCTTCAGATAGGGGCTGCAAATCTTCTTGATTTTGAGCTATTAATGTCACTTCATCTTTCACATGTGCAGATGTGAGTAAACGTAGCTGTGTTTCTAAACTTTCGAGACGTTGTTGCAGTTGTTGGTTTTCTTCAACTAAACGTTGAGATTTGCTACTGAGATAGGGGTCGTTTTCCCACCAATTAATACCCATCTCACGGGCTTTATCAACTGAAGAAATTAGCAGACGAATTCGGATATGTAATAGTTCTGTTGAAGCAATAGACACAGAAATATCACCAGCAATCACAATTCCTTTATCTAAAACTCTTTCGAGAATATCCGCTAAGGTAGAGCCTTGTGTAGAAGTAGGAATTACTCGATTTGAGTTAGTTTGAGGGCGTGTTGGGTGTATTGGGGTAGTAGTCACGATTGATTCGGCTCTTCAATGGTATATACACGGTTGTTCTGGCTCACTAAACCTTTCTGCTCTAAAGCATTGAGAGCATTGGAAGTGACAGTGCGACTGAGATTGAATTCTTGTTGAATTACAGCTAATGCTGCACTTTTGTGTTGTTGCAAGTAGTGATAAATTTCTTTCTCAAAGGGAACAAATTTATCTACATTTGACTGTTCTGTACCTTCAGGATGATCAGCTTCAAAATTAGAATCGATGATAGTGGGAAACCCGCTTTCGGCGATCGCATCTGTACCTTCAGCTTCTGCTGTGATACTATTATCCGATTCCTCTATTGCCTGTACATGTAAGTGGTTCAGTAATTCTAGAAAAATCGTTGTAGCTTCGCTAGCAGACCAATTTGTGCGGTTAAACAGCACATCTGCACAAATTTCGCGGAAATCAGTATTTTCTGGCAATACTAAAATATTGTGTTCCGCACATACTTTCGCAATCATCAAACAAGACCGTAAACCGGAGGTCTTTTCCCCGCCTGTACCTAAGCGAAATGCTTTCACTAACCGCACAATTAACTGAGCATCTGCTCTATTAACACCAGTTTTTTGAGCTAATATCTCGATTTGAGTTTGCTCATCTGGCTCTGGCATATTAATAGTTACCAACCGATCCATTAAAGCATCTTGAGTTGAATGAACTCCGCAGTACTCTTCTGGATTGGAAGTGAAAATAGCTCGAAACTGAGGATTAACGTGGAGGTATTCTGGCTGATTACTACTGGGAGGAAGGGTAAGAATTTTTTCTTCTAAAGCTGAGAGTAACACGTTATTGACTTCCGGTCTGGAACGGTTAAATTCGTCATAGACCAAAGTGAAGCCTTCTCGACAAGCGAGAGTTAGCCTCGAATCAACCCAATTTTGTTTTAGTTCGTCTTCAACTTTCAGAACGTTGTGGATGTAATTGTCTAGTAACTTTTTATGGGTGTAACCAGATTCACTACCAATCAAATCAGAACTTTTAAATTCATCATCTCCGAAAACCAACATGATTGGTCTATCTAGACAGTTAGCTAAATGCATAGCTAAGGTTGTTTTACCTGTACCAGCTGGGCCGCGTAAGTGAATAGCAAACCCTGATGTCAGATAACGCAACGCCCGAATTGCTACCCGCTCAATTGCAGGTGTAACGACAAATTGTCCAGGACGGACACGCAGAACAGCTCTTTTCTTGTTATTTGTAGCGGTAGTCATAGATTACGATGATGAAAAATAGCTTTGGAAGGTAAAAATTTAGATTCTTAGATTGCCAACTGCAATTTAATCTGCTATATTAGTAAAACTATCGAATAAAAAGTTAATTCTTCTTCATAACAAACAGCAAACTTAGGAGAAAACTTTTAAGTTTGATAACATCCACAAAATAAATTAACAAATAGCATCTAAGATATCTAAAGTTTTACACTAAAACTCATTGTTGATTTTCCCCCCTTTCTGACCAGTTGTTTAACTGTAAGATTAGGGGGTTTTACTTTTTAGTGTACTTTGCCAACAGATTACCAATTCTCTAGCATATATATACAGCTAGACAGCAGAGAGCCAAGAGGAGGAGAAGCTTATCTGTAGTCCAGATGTAAACAAAAAGAATTCACTTCCTTGGCAAAAGTGTTAACTAATGACTAAAATGTGCCAAAAATACTAGCAAACAAATCCTGACGGAACTGATGCAGATTTTGTCTTTGAGCTTTGGCTTTCTCAGCTCTGTCTTTAGCTGTTTCTGCTAGAAACTCGTGGGTTGTTTGCTCAAGTTCTTGGTAGAACTGACGCAAAAACTTTGCTTGTGCTTCAGCTTGAGCAGCTCTTTTTTTAGTAGTTTCTGTGAGAAACTTGTTGGTTGTTTGTTCCAAGTTTTGATGGAACTGATGTAACTGTTGTGCTTGCTTTTTGGCTTGCTCTTGTCTATGTGCTGTTGTAGCAGACAAGAATTCATGAGTCTCTCTAAATAGTTGAGAGACTTCCTCAGCTATCGACCGATGCTCTTGCCGGATTCTTACCATTAAAGCCGTCATGAGTTTCTCCGCAATATTATTAAAACAGTCAAGAAACTACATTCACCCAAAAATTAAATCTGGTAAATGTAGCTAAAACAAGACCTAAAATTTATGCCTGATTACTCAGTATCTAAATCATTAACAAATAATGGGATATAAATCAGAATTACTAAATTAGTAATTCTGATTTGATTACCACCTATGTAATGATTAAGCAGGCATTGCAGCTGATTGTGTTAGACCTACAGCTTCTGCATATTTCAGGTAGGTTTCAACGGAAGCAATCACGATGCGAGCTTCGATTGCTAGTAATTCAATACCAACTAAAGAAACACGTACCCAAGCATCTACAACGATACCTTTGTCTAAAATACGGTCAATAACTTCTGCCAAGCTTGAAGAAGAGTTAGTTTTTTCGACTGCCATTGTTTTGCACCTTAAAGTAGTTGGTTTAACGTTTATTTGTTGGGAGTACAATGTCGTAATTAACTATTATTAATTACGACCTAATCTAGACAATAATTAAGCAGGCATTGCAGCTGATTGTGTTAGACCTACAGCTTCTGCATATTTCAAGTAGGTTTCAACGGAAGCAATCACGATGCGAGCTTCAATTGCTAGTAATTCAATACCAACTAAAGAAACGCGTACCCAAGCATCTACAACGATACCTTTGTCTAAGATACGGTCAATAACTTCTGCCAAGCTTGAAGAAGAGTTAGTTTTTTCGACTGCCATGATTTTACACCTTTACTCATTGTTGATTGTTTAGTATTAAGCTTTGCCTTAGCTTCGCTTGCTACTGAATAAATATTAAACATACGTTTTCTAGATGTAAATAGCTGATCAGTATAAAGAAATGTAAAAACAAACCATATTGAACAAAAAATGATGGATTTAGGGTTGAATATATGTTTGATTTCGGTAGTTTTGCGAGACAAATGTAAGTTTTGAAAGATAATGTTGTTTGTTTTGTATACTTTAATGTAAACTTTAAAAAATAGTCAGTCTTTACAATTATTTTTTATTCGGTTTGAGTTTGATAATTCACTCTCATTAAAAGATAATTATATCAGTAAATCTACAGCAATTCTTTTTTAATTCACTTATTAAATTACGTGAGATTACGGCTACTAATTTCTTGAGGAAATAACATAGGATATTTTCAACAATTAACTTGAGGCAAAAACTATGTCTAAAGAAGCTAATACTGATCCAGTAAGGCTAGAAGCCTTAGAGGGACTAATTGCTCATTTCGTCAGTCAAGGTCATAAACCTGAATATGCAAAACTGATGGCAACTTCCATTATTTTTCAAACAGACTTGGATTTAAGAAATGCCCAAATGGCCAGTCTTTTAGGCTGGTTGAAACAGGAACATGAAGATATCTATCCTGCTTGTGTGGCTGTAGTGGAACAAACTCGTGAGGAATTTGAAAATCGAGTTCAAGCAGGTTAAACCCAATAGCATTTATTGGACTGGGTTCACAGTCAGCTCATATAGATGAAAACTGCTATATTTGATTTTTGAAAAAATTTAGCTATCTGTAAGGTGGGTATTAATGACTAAATTCTCGGTTGATAGAGAGTTTGGCTGAAAATGTTCACCCTACAGTTATTGAAAATTTTGCGAGATATTTGTTAATGGTTTGGTGAGAGCGATCGCTCTACAATATCGCTTACAAAGGATTAGCCTCTGTCACTACTTCTGGTAGGGGAATAAATTCTGTTTCATTCGGCACATCAGCAAAGCGGTGATTGCGCCAATCTGCTTTTGCTTGTTCTATTCGCTCTGGTCGGCTAGAGACAAAATTCCACCATTTGTAGCGTTGTCCCAAAGGCTCACCACCAATCACAATACACCGAGCCGCAGTACTAGCAGAAACTTTGACTTCATTACCTGGCTCTAGAATAGCGAGGCGATAGGGTTCTAACGGTTCATCATTAATACTTAATTCATCTGTAACGCTGTATACTGCCCTTTCTGAATAACCAGTCGGGATAGTAAAGTGAGCATTGGCAGCAAGTACCACATCTAGATAAAGAATCGGAGAAAACACCTTTACAGGTGAGGTATGCCCAAATGCTTCTCCCGCAATCAATTTGATGACAGCGCCATTTTCTTCCCAACTAGGAAGGGTGTCAGCAGTATAGTGTACGAACCAAGGATCAACTTCTTCGTACTCAACAGGTAAAGCAATCCAAGTTTGAATACCATGAATGGTAACTTCGTTGTGACGATCAAAGTCAGGCGATCGCTCTGAATGTACAATTCCTTTTCCCGCTGTCATCCAGTTGACTGCACCTGGTTGAATTTCTTGTACAATGCCTAAACTATCACGGTGCATAATCGCACCATCAAATAAGTAAGTTAATGTTGCCAGATTGATATGAGGATGTGGTCGGACATCAATACCTTTGTTAGCTGGCAAAACGGAAGGCCCTAGATGATCGAAAAAAATAAACGGCCCGACCATTTGGCGTTGAGGATATGGCAAACTGCGGCGGGCAACAAACCCACCCAAATCTTTCACTTCAGGTTCAATCAGTTGAAGTATTGCCATAGGTAATTGGGGGGTAAGTGGTAAATGCTGCAATTATTATAAGTAGATTCGCTAGAAAAAAAGTTAACCTTACGAATGATCTCGTAACTGAGGTTAATGAAAATAACAGACAAAGGTGCGGTGAGTGTGATGCCTCCAAATCCCACATCTGCAATGTATTTCTGTCCATCAATATCCAGACAAAGTAGCATGTGAGTGCGGGGCATAATTCTCCCTTCGGGAATATTCCACAATACACGGGCTGCTAAATTTTTGACTTGAAAGCCAAGTGTCAGCAAAACTGAGCGCAGTAACAGATTTTGCTCAAAACAATAACCACCCCGCCCCTCATAGATCAGTTTTTTCTCTAAAGATTTTAGGTTGAGAGAAACTGGTTGTTTGAGCAATGAATTAAGATTTTTAAACGCAATGGACTTTGTATGGCATAAGTGTATTGCTTGTAGGGTTTTGAGTGTGGCAGTGCGATCGCCTTTATAGCCTATTCTTTGAAAATAAGCATTAAGGTCGATTGTCTCTGATGACTGTTCCAACTTAATCTCCTAGGACTGACACCATTTCCATCATGCCATTCTAATTTAGGGTTGTTAATTCGTCTTGGGATTTTAAAAACTTGCACCCATGCTCCCTTTTACGGTCTTCATGATAAGTCCTGAAAAGAAGATATGGAGCATCTCAAAGTTTACTAACGGAATGTAAAGAAGGTAGGTCAAAACATTCCAATTATCATAACTTAATAGCTATAAATCAATTTCATTGATGACCGTATGACCTATAGTGAAGGCTCTGACTGTAGGTAATAAAAAAATATGAATGCAATACAATCATTGTCAAATCAAAGTTTTGATTCTGTATATGGCCCTGTAAAATCTTGGCGATATGGTAAATCTCTAGGCATCGATCCTATTGGTATGGTGTCTACTTGCTCCTTTAACTGTGTATACTGCCAATTAGGGAACATTCAAAAACATACGCATCAGCGGCAAATTTTTGTACCTACCGACCATATACTCTGTGATCTACAAGCGATTACAAACTGGGAAGATATAGATGTAGTTACTCTTAGCGGTAGTGGCGAACCGACCTTAGCCCTGAATTTAGCAGAAATACTCGCCTGTGTGAAAACAATCACACAAAGACCAATCATAGTTTTAACTAACAGTACTTTGCTAGGCGATTATAAAGTACGCAGTGCTTTGAAATTAGCAGACATTGTGGCGGTGAAACTAGATGCTATTTCAGCAAAGCAACTACAACGCGTGAACCAACCTGTAGCGACAATTGATTTACCAGAAATCCTGACGGGAATTGAAGAATTTCGTCAAGAATACCAAGGTCATCTAGCTGTTCAAACGATGGTGTTATCCCTTTGGAAACCAGATATTTTGCAAGATTACATTCAATTTATCCAACGTCTTTTACCCGACGAAATTCAACTCAACACTCCTTCTCGTCCCCGCGTCTTAGTTCGACAGTTAGATGCTAGAGGTAATCACATCGAAGCATCGAGTAATGATGCTTACCAACAGCTTAGATGTGTCAGCAGTGAAGACTTATGCGTGCTAGCTCAACAAATTTATAATGTTACAAAAATTCCAGTGCGTTGTCCTTCCAGAAATTGAGCTAATACCAATTCTCTATGAACATGCACCTAATTATTAGCAAATATTGAAGAAAACCTCTGTGTAACTTTGTCTTGAAAAGTTTGCTCAACGGGGGGAACCCCCCGAACTTTGCTCAACGCGGGGAACCCGCCCAACGCACTGGCTCAACTTTTCGCTGCGTTAACCTCCGCGTACCTCTGCGTTAAATAATAAAATGGTATTAATTCTTCGGTTTTGGTGATTCAGGAATAATTTCTGTAACCACTCGACCACCTGTTTTACCACCACTCACAACAATGTTTTCTGTTTCCAGATTACCGACAGCGGTGTCTCCATTAAAAGTTAAGGCTGGGCTGGCTTGTCGATAAACTACATTTCCCTGTGCTTCTAGCAATTTTTTATCTAGATACCAAGTTAAATTCTGAGACTTTAAGGACTGGCGACGCTGACCAACGGCGTTAACATTCCCTACTAAATAAACCGTTTTTTGCGGAATTTTCATCTCGGCTTGATTACCAGTTACGGTCAATTTTTCCACCCGATGAAACACACGCACCGGAGAATTTGTCTTGACGTTTTCTGTATTCATATCCCAAGTCATGGTATTACTTAGGATTTGTACTGGTGGGTCTAATAAATCTGCTTGAGCATTTTGTTTAATCGTAGCAATCTGCGTTTTTAAGTTAACTTCAGCAGAGTTACCTCGGCCACGATCTGTGATTTGATTATTTTTATAACGTTCAAATTGTAACGGGCGATCGCCAATTAATTTTTCTTGTTTAATCTGCCAAATTAAATGCTCTGTCCGCATTTGTAATTGGGGTTCAGTAGAATTTGCTACAACTTTGCCAACAAAATCTACAACTTGCTTGCGGGTATTAACGCGTGCTTCTTGTGCTACTGCCCGTAATTGTTTATGCTTACCGTTGATTTGATTACGGACAATTAATAAATATTCTTTCGGCCGCCATTCCATTTCATTGCCTTGCAGAACTACCCCATTATTAGGGTCTGTGGCTAATATTTTGCCTTTGAGAAACAGCCGTTTACCATCTTGTTCAATATCCGCTTGGTCGGCTTTAATTTGATAAACTATTTTACCATCTTGATATAATTCTCCATAAGGGCTTTCAGCTTGACCAATTTCTTTTTCTTTCGTGTATCTTGCTTTTTTTGCTTTGACTTTCCAAAGTGGTTGTCCTACTTCATCAGCTTGTTCTAAAGTTACATCAAAAAAAGTTAAGTTACTTTCTGAATCTCCTGCTGATGTACCTTGATTATTTTGCTGAGAATTTTTTAGAGATTTACCGCTACAAGCCGCTAAACTCATCATCAAAATTAGAGTTAAAGGCAGGTAATACCATTTTGATTTTATTAGTTTAAAACTCAAAAAACTTAAGTAATGAAAGTGGGGGGATTGATTTGTTGTTCCCCCCATGAATCTTAAATTTATTTTTGCTATTTGCCTGTCTTGCTGATGCCTCATGTATCTTGAATTTCTAGATGTCCGTCATGGTCTGTTGGGTCATCCAAAAAACCCATTCCTGATAAGGGGCGATATGGGTAACTTTGGCGTGGTGTTTTTTGGATATCTTCTTTGATAGCTTCTAAATCAATATAGCGATCGCTCACATTAATTAAACTATCACTGGTCATGGAGCGTAAACTCACAACCTCTACCCTTACACCACGATAGCTTACAGAATTGACAGCGTAGGCTAAATCGCCATCACCACTTACCAACACCGCAGTATCATAGGAATCGACCAAAGCCATCATATCAACTGCGATTTCGACATCTAAGTTAGCTTTTTTGGAACCATCTGGTAGCTGTACTAAGTCTTTGGCGATGACGCGATAACCATTACGACGCATCCACAACAAAAAACCTTGTTGTTTTTCATTGGTTCTATCTACACCAGTGTAGAAAAAAGCCCGTAACAGTCGCGATCCACCTGTTAAACGACATAATAACTTGGTGTAATCAATTTCAATTCCTAATTGCAAAGCAGCGTAAAATAGATTTGAGCCATCAATAAATATGGCGACTCGACCTCGATTCTCTAAAACTTGTTCTGGCGTAAATATCGAGTCATTTTCTAAATTATTCAACATTGTTGTCATACCTCATTTTTATCTTGATATTTTTGATACGAATTTCCAATTTTGACTTTTAGTGAGAGAGTTTTATGATAATTTTTCGGGGCTAATGATTTAAGTTCAGCCCCGATAAACTTTTTGAGAGATGTGAGAGATTAGAAAATGTTCTGAAAGAGATTAAAAAAACTAATCGTTTTTCGGAGGTTCTATGCGTTTAAAAATAGGTTGAGGATTTCCCAACTGTTGTTTATTAGATAGTAACCCCCATTGGGAATGAATTGAAAATGGGGCATAATTTGCTGTTTGATTTTGTTCGTTAAAGTTAATTCCAAAACCCAGTTGTTGATAAATCTCGCTACTGATATTGGGAATAATTGGTGCAAGAAGATAAGCTGACAGTCTGACTGATTCCAAAACTGCGTAAAGCACTTTTTCTACTTCCTGCTGCTGTCCTTGTTTATATAGTGACCAAGGTGCTTGTTCATCAATAAACTTATTACTGGCTTGCACCAATGACAAAACAGCTTCGCAGGCTTGATTGAAAGCTAGTGCTTGATATGCTTGTTGTACCTGTTCCCCTAGACGTAAACCAATGGTTTTCAAAGGATTTGCCGCAGAAATGGCTTCATCTGAAATTGATAATCCATTGCCAGCACAGTATTTCTTCACCATGTTCAAGGAGCGATTCAGCAAATTACCTAAATCATTTGCCAAATCTGCATTTAGAACATTGATGAATCTACTTTCATTAAAATCTCCATCTTTGCCAAATTCGATTTCCTTAAGAAAGTAATAACGAACCGCATCGCTACCATATTTTTCAACCAGAGCGATCGGATCGAGGGTATTACCCAGTGCTTTCCCCATTTTCTGACCATCTTTGGTCAAAAAACCATGCCCAAATACTCTATCTGGCAAAGGTAAGTCTGCTGACAATAACATTGCTGGCCAGTAAACTGCATGAAAGCGCAGAATATCTTTGCCAATTAAATGCAAGTTAATTGGCCACCATTTGGCTAAAGCGTTGGTTAAGGTTGGTTCTGCATCAGGTTCTAATAATGCTGTGACATAACCTAGTAGTGCATCAAACCAGACGTATAGGGTTTGTTGAGGGTCAGTTGGTACCGGGAAACCCCAGTCGAGATTAATCCGGGAAATGGAAAAGTCTTGTAAACCCCGACTGACAAAGCTCAAGACTTCATTGCGACGGCTTTCTGGCTGAATAAAGTCTGGGTGCGATTGGTAAAATTCTTCTAGCTGGGTCTGGTATTTGGATAAGCGAAAGAAATAATTTTGTTCGTCTCGCCACTCAACTTGTTTATTAGTATGTATAGGGCAACGCTTGTCGTCTAATAATTCTCTTTCTTCTTTAAATTCTTCGCAGGCTACGCAGTACCAACCTTTTTGTTGCCCTTGGTAGATATCGCCTTTTTGCCACACTCGCCCAAAAAATTCTTTCACAATCGCTTCATGGCGCGGCGCAGTTGTCCGACTAAAGCGATCATATTGAATGTTTAATTTCTCCCATAAGCTGACGAAACTTGGGACAATAGCATCGCAAAACTCTTGGGGTGCTTTTCCTAAAGACTCCGCCGAACGTTGAATTTTTTGCCCATGTTCATCTGTACCTGTAATCAGCAGGACACGATGTCCCTTGAGTCTCTGAAACCGAGCCACTACGTCTGCGGCGATCGTTGTATAAGCACTTCCAATATGAGGGACATCGTTTACATAGTAGAGGGGTGTTGTCAGTGCAAATGTGTTGTCTGTTTTATCCACTAGGTTCATGCAGAATAAAAAATAAATTATTAAAACGTTTTATACTTAATTATGAGGGCAAAACCAAGCAATTATATAACATTACTATCGCTTTTTCAAAGTTCACCTTAATATTAGCAAATTTATAGAGTTGAGAAATGTTTTGTAATAAGTACATATCTGGCAAATTTCAGCTCTAAAGACCAAAAGTGGCATTTAATAAGTTTTATCTGCTGCTGTTTATTCCATATATTGTGACTAAAATTACAACGCTCCAAACATAGAAAAATCGTCTGCTTTTATAAATAAGACATTTCTATCTTAAGACGGTCGTAACATTAGTAAAGAAATGTAAAAATTAAATCAAGATAAACTACGATATTTTCCTAAAACTATATTTAGATATGAGTCTAAATAGTCCTTTGGACATTTCTCGCTTACTATTAACGACGTTTTCCACTCGGATGTTTCGTTATTACGAGGATCGCATTCCTCGTGATGCAAGTTTGTTAATAGTGAGCAATCACCGCAGTTTTATGGATGCGATGATTTTAATGGCAGCGTTATCAAGTCCTATTCGTTTTGCTTGCCATCATTACATGGGACAAGTGCCAATTTTGCGAGAAATTGTCACAGGACAATTAGGTTGTTTTCCTTTAGAGAAAGTCGAGAACCGTCAGCAAAGCTTTTTTGCTCAATCACAGATGCTCTTAAAGTCTAAGCAGATGGTAGGGGTATTTCCGGAAGGGGCTGAACCGATGGTGCAATCGACTCCAGCGTCTGTTGTGGGGGAATTTCAGCGCGGATTTGCCCATTTAGCGTTGCGGGCGGGTGTACCAGACTTAGCAATTTTACCAATTGCGATCGCCTCTTTAGAAGAAGTCAACACCACAGCTTTTCCCCTAAAACTGTTGAGTTTGTTTGATCCTTCCGAACCTTTATTTAACCAATATGGATGGCATCCATTAGTAATATATCAACGGGTAGCTGTGTTAATTGGTCGCCCTTATTGGATTACAGACGATCATCAACGTCAATATCATGGAAAACAAGCCAAAAAAGTTATATCTGAGCTAACCGAACACTGCCACAGTGAAATAGCAAATTTACTACAACAAGGATGTTATTGATATAAAATGCCACAGAAAAAAATAAATAGTGGGAATTTTTAGATAACTTTAGCGTGAGTTTTTTGGAATTTTTTGCTGATTTTTGATTTATCTTGCTCAAGTTTGGTTGATATAATCTCCTCATAAGATTGGCGGAGATTGACGAGAACTAAATTAGAGATATAAGTAAGTTTTTATTAGTTGAGTTATGATTTTAACAGACTTTTACCTGTAATACTGTATTAAAGCTATTAAACGATCGCCCAAGTCATAGATTTGGAATTGAAAATTGCTGTATACATCTAGTTTCTATTGATCCGTTTGTGGAAATCATCTTTGAAATTAGTATCCAAAGATAATGATTATATGCAGGTAAATCAATAAAAATTATCAAAGAAATTGAAATTTTACAATGCCAGAAGTTGAGCTAAAGCCGTGTTTTCTGACTCCGAAACGAGTCCAACCAAAGTATCCGCTGTTTGTTTATTTACCAGGAATGGATGGCACTGGTGAATTATTGCGATCGCAAACATCTGGACTAGAAGCTGGCTTTGATGTTCGCTGTTTGGCGATCCCCAGAAAAGACTTAACAACTTGGGAAGATTTGACTAACAATGTCTTGGACTTAATTCATCCAGAATTAGAGAAATGTTCCCAAAGGTCAGTTTATTTGTGTGGAGAATCCTTTGGTGGCTGTTTGGCGATGAAAGTAGCCACCAAAGCCCCGCATCTGTTTAAACGGATTATTCTGATCAACCCAGCCTCAGCTTTTCGCTTGCGTCCATTTTTAGATTGGGCATCCCAGCTATCATACTTAGTGCCAGAATCTCTTTATGATATCGGTGCATTAGGTTTATTGCCGTTTCTGGCATCTTTAGAACGCTTGACCAGAAGCGATCGCCACGAACTGCTAAAAACCATGCGTTCTGTACCATCAGAAACAGTGAATTGGCGATTGGCTTTATTGCGAGAATTTGCAGTGGACGATAACCAATTACGCCGCCTGACGCAACAAGTATTGTTAATTGCTGGTGCAGGCGATCGGCTTTTACCTTCTGTCACCGAAGTCAGGCGTATAGCTGCTATATTACCTAAATCTCATGTGTTAATACTGCCAAATAGCGGCCACGCCTGTTTGCTAGAAAAAGATATCAGTCTCTATGAGATTCTCAAAAACAACAACTTTTTGGAAACTCCGGATCAAAAGGTATACAAACTACCAGTGAAGGAATTAGGGTGAGCTGACAGCAGAAGGCACTCCGGCAAAGCCGGAGAAGTCAAAAGTAAAAAATCAAAAGTCACTCAATTTTGGATTTTGGATTTACGATTTTGGATTAACCTCTCCTTATAAAGAAGAGGCTTAAATATTGAAAAATTTTTGTTTTTCTTCTGGGTTAACCCACTGCTTGAGACCAAATATTTTAGATTTTAAATTTTCATTTAATCCAAAATCTAAAATCTAAAATCTAAAATTGCTTCGGTCAAAAGTATTCTTCATTTTTGCCTTTTTACTTACCGCTACGCGCTTGAGGCAGGGAGTAGACGAAAAGTTTTTCACTCAGCACTCAGCACTCAAAACTCAAAACTCAGTACTCAAACTTGTACTTGTTGGAAGATGTCAACTTAGTCTTGGTTTCGCTACAACCAGACTAGAGCGACTGGCACAACAATGACAAACCAACCCCAAAAACAACCCGAAGTAGAAATTACCAATCAAACATCCGCTAACGATAAATCATCCTTATTAGACTCTTTGGCGACAACTGGTAAGACATTTTTTGATACAGCCTTGGGAGTGGGAGTAGCCGCAGCACAACAAACACATAAGTTATTTGGACAAGCAACTCAAACTACTGGTCAAGTAGTTGATCGCCTCAGTCAAAATTGGCTGATAAGACGGCTATCTGGATTTTTAAATCTGAATTGGCTGATTGGTGCTAGTGAAAATGTTGACCTAGAAAAAGCAGCAGCCACTGTCAAAAAACTCAAGCAACAGCATCCACAGGAATCGCCTAGCCAGATTTCTCACCGCATCATGCTAGACACTGCCACAAAAGCTGGGGGGATTGGATTCGCCAGTAGTATCTTACCAGGGGTAGCAGCAGCATTATTAGCAGTTGATTTAGCTGCGACGCTGAAATTGCAATCGGAAATGCTGTATAAAATTGCGGCTGCCTACGGCTTAGATTTAAAAGATCCAGCGAGGAAGGGCGAAGTTTTGACAATTTTTGGTTTGGGATTGGGTGGTAATCGTTTGTTGAAAGCCGCCGGATTGGCGTTACTGCGAAATGTGCCGTTTGCGGGTGCAGCGATCGCCACTAGTTCTAATGCTGCCTTAAGCTACTCTTTAGGCTATGCAGCTTGTCGATTTTACGAAGCCAAACTAGATGAGTCTGTTTCCCTGACATCACCAGAAACTTTGGCGAACTTGAAAGCCGAAAGTGAAAATTACTTAGAAACTGCGATCGCTCAACAAGCCATCATGGATAAAATTCTCGTTCACATGATTCTCGCCAGCCATCCCGAAAAAACTTGGGAAGAGATTTTACCAGAGTTACAAGCATTGAACCTCAGCCCCAATTCCTTGAATGCGATCGCCAACAATATCAAATCACCCCAACCTTTAGATACACTACTCAATCAACTCAACCGTGATTTTGCTATTCCCCTGTTAGCACAATGCCAAAGAATTGCTAAACTTGACCAGCGCACCACAGGAGTAGAGCAAGAAATAATTAATGCGATCGCCAATAAATTTGACATTGGCACCACTGAAGTCGAGTCAATAGTTAATACTTCTGAATCAGAAACTAGCCTCTAGCCTCCAGTCCCTAGCCTCTATTTCTGTTCAAGTTGCTCAGGATCAATACCCAGTTCTCGGAGACGTTGCTTTAATTGCTCTACTTGCTGTTCAGCTTGCTGTCGAGCTAAAGCTTCTGCATCTATTCTTTGTTGTGCTTCACGTAGTGCTTGTGCCTGTTCTGTGGGGTTCAGTAGTTTCTCTCCTGTATCTTCTCGGTAAAAACTAATCAGTTCTCCTTCTACCTGCAACCGCAAACCTAATGGTTCACTGCGATTATCGGTAATCAACTCATAAGAATCTTGCCGCAACCGATAACCCCGCAATTGTCCCTGCACCCATTCGCCTCTGGGGTCAAATAACCAGTATTCTTTTACACCAAGTTGTTCGTACAAAGTCTTCTTAAATTCCTGATCGTGATTTTTCGTCCCCGCCGAAGTCATCTCAAAAATCACAGATGGAACTTCCCCTTCTTCCCACACTTTATAGTTATCTCGACCACCAGGCTCGACATTAAAAATTACCATCACATCAGGGGCAACGCGCAACTTAGGAAACCCTTGAGCGTAGTAGAGAAATTGATTGGCAAGAACTGTTGCTTGTTGTCCTGCTAAATACTGACGCAGAATTTCTAGTGTCGCCAGTAATACACATAAATGGGCATAGCTTTCTGCCACAGGTTCACCATCGGAACTAGGATAGAACACTTCTGAGCGTTGATTTGGAGTCAAGGCTGAGGTCATAGTCATACCATACAGAAGGTTGGGATGTTTCAATTATAAAAGTCACTGGCGATTTGCCCTTTCATACTTCATACTTCTGACTTCTCTTCACACTTCAAATTTTTGAGCAATACTGGTACAAGAAGGAATCTTTCAACAAAATCCCAACATGGCAGCAATTCAACTTAGTACTCAGCCTCTGCTGGAGTGGGCAGGCGATACTTTAGCAATTGGATTATTTGAAGATGCGGTAGAGTTAACAGGTGAACTGGCAACTTTGAATGAAAAGTTTGCTGGCATCTTAAAAGAAGTCATTGCCGAAGAAGAATTTACAGCCAAAGCCAACAGCACTGTCTTTACTCGTGTCGGTGGTGGTGGTTCAGTTAAAAAAGTAATTTTAGTCGGCTTAGGAAAACCAGACGCACTGAAAGTAGATAGTCTGCGGCGTGCAGCAGCGGCGGCGGCGAAGGTAGCTAAAAAGCAAAAAAGCAAAACGCTCGGATTTAGCTTTCCTTTGTGGAACGACGACCCAGCAGCCACAGCCCAAGCGATCGCTGAAGGTGTAGAGTTAGCTTTATATCAAGATGTGCGCTTTAAATCAGAACCAGATGATAAAGGCGCAAAAGTTGAAACTGTCGAGTTACTGGGCTTTGAAGGTCAAGAAGCTGCGCTGAAGCGTGCTAACCAAATTGTATCTGGGGTCATTTTAGCAAGAGAGTTGGTAGCCGCCCCAGCCAATACAGTTACACCCATTACAATGGCAGAAACAGCCCAAGAAATTGCTAAAGACTACGGCTTGCAATTACAAATCTTGGAAAAAGAAGATTGTGAAAGATTAGGTATGGGTGCTTTTTTAGGCGTTGCCCAAGCCTCTGATTTACCACCCAAATTTATTCACCTCACCTACAAACCAGAAGGTACACCCGCAAAGAAACTAGCGATTATTGGTAAAGGTTTAACCTTCGATTCTGGGGGATTGAATATTAAAGGTGCAGGTAGCGGCATCGAAACCATGAAAATTGATATGGGTGGTGCAGCTGCAACCTTGGGTGCGGCAAAAGCGATCGCCCAACTTAAGCCAAATGCCGAAGTTCACTTTATCTCTGCCGTTACCGAAAACATGATTAGCGGTCGCGCTATGCACCCAGGCGACATCCTCAAAGCTTCTAACGGCAAAACCATCGAAGTGAATAACACCGATGCTGAAGGGCGTTTAACCTTGGCTGATGCTTTGGTATATACAGATAAATTGGGCTTAGATGCGATCGTGGATTTAGCCACCCTCACAGGTGCTAACGTGATTGCCTTGGGCGAAGATATTGCTGGTTTATACACTCCCGATGATGCTTTAGCTTCGCAGTTAGAAACAGCATCAGCCACATCCGGCGAAAAAATTTGGCGGATGCCAATGGAAGAAAAATATTTTGAAGGCTTGAAATCTGGGATTGCGGATATGAAAAACACCGGGCCGCGTCCTGGTGGTTCCATCACCGCTGCTTTATTCCTCAAGCAATTCGTCAAAGATACTCCTTGGGCGCACATAGATATCGCAGGCCCAGTATGGGCAGACAAAGAAAATGGCTACAACGGCCCCGGCGCAACCGGCTACGGCGTGCGGATGTTAGTCGATTGGGTACTAGGAATTGAAGTCTGAAGTCTAAAGTGTGAAGTCTGAAATATGAGTTTTCAGACTTCATACTTCAAAATTCATACTTCAAAATTCATACTTTATTCGTGTTATCTTGGGCTTGCCGCCAAAACAAGTTGTAATAGTAACAATAGAAGTTGGCAGTCAGTAAGTTAAGGTTTTTTAACAAAGCCAATCTGGTAAAATTTGTAAGGTTTCTATAAGCTCTGAGCAATGGGATCGACTAGCGCACGGATAGCAATTGACGCAATGGGGGGGGATCACGCACCCAAAGAAATCGTTGCTGGTGCATTACGCGCCAGTGAAGAATTGGGTGTGAAAGTCTTGCTAGTTGGTGATCCCCAACAAATTAAAGCTGTCATGCCGCCAAAAACTACTTTGGAGCGGGTGGAGATAGTTCCTGCTGAAGAAGCGATCGCTATGGATGAGGAGCCTTTAAACGCGGTCAGACGTAAACGCAAGGCTTCTATCAACGTGGCGATGGATTTGGTCAAAAATCAGCAGGCAGATGCTGTATTTTCTGCTGGACACTCTGGGGCAGCTATGGCATCAGCATTGCTGCGTTTAGGGAGATTACCAGGAATTGATCGCCCAGCTATTGGTACAGTTTTCCCCACGATTATGGCTGGTAAGCCAGTACTAATACTGGATGTAGGTGCAAATGTAGACTGCCGTCCTAAATTTTTAGAGCAGTTTGCTGTGATGGGTTCAATTTACAGCCAATATGTTTTGGGGATGGATGCACCCAAGGTAGGTTTACTCAATATTGGCGAAGAAGATACCAAGGGTAATGAGCAAGCACTCCGCGCCCATCAACTACTGCGGGAAAATTCTAGTATCAATTTTATTGGTAATGCCGAAGGACGTGATGTACTTTCCGGCCAATTTGATGTGATTGTCTGTGATGGCTTTGTGGGTAATGTGTTGTTGAAATTTGCCGAATCTCTGGGAGGAGTAATTCTGCAAATTTTACGTGAAGAACTGCCCCAAGGCTTGCACGGACAAATTGGTACTGCCCTTTTAAAACCAAATCTCAAGCGAATTAAGCAACGGATGGATCATGCGGAGCATGGAGGTGCTTTACTGTTAGGTGTGGCTGGAGTTTGTTTTATCGGCCACGGCAGTTCGCAAGCACCTTCAATATTTAGTGCAATACGTATGGCAAAAGAAGCAGTGGATAACCAAGTGCTGCAAAGACTTCAATCGCAGTACGAAATCCTACAGCGTGAGAACGGTTAGTCATAGTTTAATTGTCATCCGTTATTTGTCCTGAGAAGGATAAATGATTAAAACGCTGAGAGCTTGGGAGAGCAGGAGTGCAAAAGTTAGGCATAGCATTTACAGGAAGTGGCTCGGCAGTTCCCGAAACTTCCCTTGACAACCAGGCACTAACAGCACTGGTTGAAACATCAGATGAGTGGATTACCACAAGAACGGGAATTCGTCAAAGACGAGTATCACTTCCGTCGGGTTCTTTAAGTTCCTTGGCAACGGCAGCGGGGGAAAGAGCGATCGCAGCCGCCGGGATTCAAGCCACTGACCTGGATCTTATTTTGCTGGCAACATCTACCCCAGATGATTTGTTCGGCACTGCTTGTCAAGTACAAGCCCAGTTAGGAGCTACCAAAGCAGTAGCGTTTGATTTAACCGCTGCTTGTTCTGGCTTTGTATTTGGGCTGGTAACAGCTGCCCAATATATCAGAACAGGGGTATATCAGAATGTACTGTTGATCGGGGCAGACATCCTCTCTCGTTGGGTAGATTGGCAAGACCGGAAAACTTGCGTGTTATTTGGCGATGGGGCGGGTGCTGTCGTTCTCCAAGCTGCCGAGAGCGATCGCTTGTTGGGCTTTGCACTCAAAAGTGATGGTAATCTAAATCATCAGCTTAACCTTGGCTATGCTGCTTCTGCTCAAGAATTACTCCCAGGTCTCAATGTTTCTCAAGGCACTTACCAACCCATCACAATGAATGGTAAAGAAGTATACCGCTTTGCTGTCCAAAAAGTGCCAGAAATTATTGATAAAGCTTTATTTGAAGCCAACTTGACTGTTGAACAAATAGATTGGCTAGTCTTACATCAAGCCAATCAACGCATCCTAGATGCTGTCGCCCAACGTCTAGAAATTCCCGAACACAAAGTTATTAGTAATCTTGCCAATTACGGCAATACATCTGCTGCTTCTATTCCTCTGGCTTTAGATGAAGCAGTACAACAAGGCAAAATTAAACCCAATGACATCATTGCTGCATCCGGCTTTGGCGCAGGTTTAACCTGGGGTGCAGCCATCTTCCAGTGGGGAAGATAAATATTTGTCAATGGTCAATAGTCATTTGTCCTTTGTAAATGACTATTGACCATTGACAATTGACTCTTGACCATTGACTCTTGACTATTGACCAATGACTAAAACCGCATGGGTGTTTCCCGGACAAGGTTCCCAAGCACTGGGAATGGGAACAGACTTATTAGATATACCAGGTGCTAAAGCAAAATTTACTCAGGCTGAAGAAATCTTAGGGTGGTCTGTCAGCGACATCTGCCAAAACCAAGAAGAAAAGCTAGGGCAGACACTTTACACTCAGCCCTGTCTTTACGTAGTAGAAAGTATTTTCGCTGATTTGATGCAGGAACGGGGACATCAACCCGATTTGGTCGCTGGCCATAGTTTAGGTGAGTATATTGCCCTTTACGTTGCTGGGGTTTTTGAGTGGTCGGCGGGTTTGCGTTTAGTTAAACGCCGTGCTGAACTGATGGATAGTGCCGCAGGTGGAATGATGGCGGCTTTAATGAACTTTGACCGGGAACAATTAGATGCAGTTATAGCTGAAACACCAGATGTCGTTTTGGCAAATGATAACAGTCCAGCGCAAGTGGTGATATCTGGGACTCCTGATGCTGTGCAAGCGGTGATGTCGCAAGTTAAAGCTAAACGTGCCATGCCCTTAAAAGTTTCTGGCGCGTTTCACTCACATTTGATGTCGGCGGCTGCGGCGGAGTTCCAAGAAATTCTGGAAACGGTAGAATTTCAGCCTGCAACTGTACCTGTAATGTCTAATGTTGAACCTGTACCTGCAACTGACGCACAAGTTTTAAAACAGCGTCTTACTCAGCAAATGACTGGTTCAGTACGTTGGCGAGAAATTTCCTTGCAATTACCAGCTAACAACATTGGACAAGTCATAGAAATTGGCCCTGGCAATGTTTTAACTGGGTTAATTAAACGCACCACTACTGATTTAATCTTAAAGAACGTCCGTAATGCTGCTGAATTACCAAACTAGGGAATAGGGAGTGGGGAATAGGGAATAGGGACGACGAAGAAATCAAAAGTTAAAGAATCTACTCATTTTGAATTTATTAATTCCCATTCCCTACTTCCTACTCCCCACTCCCAACTCACCACTCACCACTCCCCAATTTCCTATGTCTCGCAGTCGTGAACCGTTTATTAGTCTGGCACTTTACCACGCTTTCAAATGGTCTATTGTCAGCCCTGTGCTTCATGCTTACTTTCGTGGCAAGATTTATGGGGTTGAGAATGTACCGCAATCAGATCCTTTGGTAGTAGTTAGTAATCATGCTAGTTACTTTGACCCGCCAATTGTTTCCAATTGTGTGCGCCGTCCGGTAGCATATATGGCTAAACAAGAGTTGTTTGAAATTCCCGTTTTGGCACAAGCTATTAAGTTGTATGGTGCTTACCCAGTTAGCCGAGGAAGTGCCGATCGCAATGCAATTCGTGCCGCTTTAGAATGTTTAGAAAATGGTTGGGCTGTGGGAGTTTTTTTACAAGGGACTCGCACACCCGATGGCAAAATTACTGACCCGAAAAAAGGTGCAGCACTCTTAGCCGCAAAAGCACAAGCACCGATTTTACCTGTAAGTTTATGGGGTAGTGAAGGGATTTTAGAAAAAGGCTCATCGATACCGCGTGCTGTTCCCTTAACTATCAGAATTGGACAAGTAATAGACCCGCCAAGTTCTACTAATAAGGATGAATTAGACCGTGTAACCCAAAAGTGTACACAGGTAATCAACGAAATGCACGATTTAGGACGTTGATGAGAAATATGCTTTTAGGTAGTAGCGATCGCCACTGTATTTTTATATGTTGCTAATGTCTACTAGCGATCGCTAAACTAACTTATTTTTTAAATATTATATGACCGGCTTGGATGCCAAGAATTTTTGGAATCGCTTGAATAATTCGGCGTTAGTCCGCTTTTTGTTGTTAGTGGCTTCTGGCTGGGCTTTCGTACAACTTTTAGCATACTTTGAAGCTGTAATTGTGATTTTTACATTTGCGGCAATTTTAGCTTTCTTACTCAGCTATCCTGTACATTGGTTGCGGCGGTTTTTACCTCATGGGATAGCTGTGATTGTTGTCTTCTTAATCAGCATTGTGATTTTAGGAGGATTATTAATCACAGTTGGTATAGCAGTTTTATCCCAAGGACAGCAATTAATAGATAGTATTTCGGGATTTTTAACTTCTCTTGCACCCTTTTTAGAAAGAGTAGAAGAATTTCTCCGCAACCGCAATCTGCAAATAGATTTAAGTGTAATTGAAGAACAATTACGGAATCAGGCTATATCAGGTTTAGTCACGAGCCTAACTTTTTTACAACAGTTATTGACTAATTTTGTTACTTTTATTTTGATTGCTGTTGTAGCATTCTTCATGCTGTTAGATGGCGATAAGCTGTGGAATTTTATTTTAAAAATAGTACCTAAACAACGCCGCATCAGATTTACAAATATCATCAGACGCAGCTTTTTAGGTTTCTTTCGCGGTCAGTTGTTATTAAGTTTGTTTTTAACAACAACTACTTTTATTGTCTTTGTAATATTGCAGGTACCTTTTGCTTTATTATTATCTGTAATTATTGGCTTTTTAGATATTATTCCAGGAATAGGAGCAACTTTAGGTGTTAGCACAATTACTTTAATTGTTTTATCTCAGAATGTTTGGCTAGCATTAAAAGTATTAATTGCTTGTATTATCCTTCAGCAAATTCAAGACAATCTCATTGCTCCGCGGATTATGCAAGGTGCGCTAAATCTTAATCCTGTTGTGGTATTTTTCGCCTTATTAGTAGGTGCGAGAGTAGCAGGATTATTAGGAGTTTTTATTTCTATTCCAATTACCGGAGTAATAGTATCTTTATTTGAAATTGATGAGATGAAAGCTGAGGTTTAGTCAGTAGCTATTGGTTATTTGTATTTATTTCCTCGCCTCTAAGCTCTCATGTAAAATCGAATATATACCAAGAAAAACGTGCAATTATGTCAGATTTACGAGCAGAGTTAACAGAAGGTTTAGATGAAGCGGAATGGGACTGGTTGATTCCCCATGCACAGCGTGATGCAGTGATTTTGGTAGCACCAGGACTAAACTTATTAGATGTAGGAGAAGCGATCGCTAATGATAACACTCAATCTGTACAGCAGTGGATTGATGAGCAATTAATTACCAAACCTTCTTTAGAACAAGTAGGACAATGGAACTGCGATCGGCAAAAACGCTTCAACACTCTAATTGTACAGCCCTTTGTTTTAGTACAAGAAATGGCTGCCTAAGCAAATAAAAAAGTAAAAAGTAAAAAGTAAAAGAGCAAAAATTGATTTTTTACTTTTTATCTTCTGCTTTCAATTCTGGGTTTTCCACCTTTGCTAGGATCATTTGCACCTGTATAACCAGTTGCTACCCACACTAAAGCTCTAGCTCCATCACGGATAGATTTTTCTAATGGCTCTGGTGGCGATTTTGAAGGAACAGATATCGGCTGAAAGTCAATTCCTCGGCTACCTAAGACTATCTCGCCGATAACCGAAGCACGACGCATATGGAAGTCAGAAGTAATTAAATAAACTCTTGTTATACCGTGAGCTTTTAAATCATCTACTAAGCTGGTAAAATTAGTAACTGTATCTACTGCTTCATAATCCAAGTGTAAACGCTTGGGATCAATGCCAGCTTTAGCAAATACTTTGCGGGTAAAGCTAGGTGGGCTCCCACCCGTAATCCAAATTGGTAAATTTGGATGCTTACGTACAAACTCGGCTGTAAACTTTTCTCTCTCTAGTTTTTTGGTGGAACCGCCCAAAACTAATACGGCTTGAGGTTGTGTAGCTTCTTTTTGGATTTCTTTGTAACCAAACCACATTAATAGGGATATGGCAAGAACTATAAACCGAAAAGATTTACCTGTAAACAAAAAATTGTTCTTCAAGGCTCTATGATTTCGTGTACTAAGACGTAATATTCTCTGAATAAGTTAAAAATATATGTTAGGGTAGCAGATTTTTGTCAAACCCACACTATCTTGGCTAAACAAATTTTCGTTTATACAAGTTACATTGTGCATAAACGCTATCGGCGAGATTTTACAGTTATCTTCAAAATAAACTCGGAAGGTTCCGTAAAAACTGCCGACTAGGTTTTTGGTAATTTTTATATACGACGGGACTGGTGCGTCTCGAACGCACGACCTAGCGCTTAGGAGGCGCTCGCTCTATCCAACTGAGCTACAGCCCCAACTACGAAGCATAAATATAATAGCAGTAGTTTTAGCTAGAGTGCCACGAATTGTCCCAAGAACCGCCGCCTATTTCTAAACCACACAGAGAACTCTGTGATTTTAGGATGATTTTAGGTTGTTTGTCACTTACTTTTCGCAACTCCAAATTCAGATTTCCTTGCATGGTATCTCGACAACAATACATTAAACCATTGGTTGTCGGTGCGCGTAGGGGTGTACCTGGTAGATGCGTGGTTCCTGTCAACTCAACCTCGTAGTTTAGATTTCTGGCTTGCATTTGCCATCTACCCCAAGGTTGAATTTGCCATTGTACTTGTGAGTTCCAAGGGACAAATTCATAAAACTTGCCTTGATAATGCACTCCTATCATGGCGACAGATTCCATCCACCACAACACACCGCGTCTACCACCACCTGCGGTTAATGCTAAGTCAGGTTCGCCGTCAAAGCAATTACAGTTTAGCCAAAACCATTTTTGCGGAAAAGCTCCACCCCAATTTTTTTCACCGTAGGCTGGCGCGTTGGTGAATTCATAGATTTTGCCATTCCAGTCTATCCAACCACTAGCCAAACCGTGCGCCATCAAAATTTGCCAACCGGGTTCAAAAATCTGTAAAAATGATAGCCAACCAGCAGTTGATTGTTGAAGACTATTTTGATTTCCCCATCCATATATGAGCTGAATTTCATACAACCAACGACAATAAAAACCAGTTGCAGGATCGCGAATAATTCCCTGATTTATATTAGCTGTGGCTTGATAACCTTCTTGAATATGTTGTTCAAACTCTGCGCTTAAGAGGTATAGAGGTTGAGTGTTGAGCTTGGTTTTACCCCAATGTCCTAAAGCTAAGACATCTCGACTAGCCCAAAATTTGTCTACATCAGGAAAAGTTCGGCACAAATATTCATCGTTGGGGCCGAGAACTTGGGCTGCACCACCACTGTAGGGCTTACCACCAATAGGATCTTCAATGGAGTACATGAAGGCAAAGGTTTGTCCACAATCTGGCAAAGTTACCCGATAATACCAGCCTTCAAAAAAACGGCGATCGCTACCATCCCAATGATAGCCGCTATGGGGTGTCTGAGATTTTATAGGACAGGAAAACATTAAGTTAATGTGTTTGCTAATTGACTATTTTTTAGTATGCGCTTTTAAAAGGGAACAGGTAACAGGGAATTGGTACTGCGTATGGTGAAGTACTTCCTCTGCTCCCTCTGCTTGCCCATTCCCTGTTCCCTCTCTCCTGGGAAGTTGACCATTTTGATACAACAGCTAATAACTGCATATATCCAGTTGTAGTTCCTCAACAGCAAGTACCACCTGTAAATATACCTTCTCAACCAGACATTAATATAACTGTTCCACCTCAACAGTCTTTAAATTCAGGATCACAAACTACTCCTCAGAAAGATAAGAATACTGATAATCCTGTAGACGGAAGTAAAGCTAATACTTCTAAAACTGTCGTACCTCAAAGCTCAGGCCAGGCCAACGGTATATCAAATACTGATACTGATTCTTCTACTGATGATACTGCTACAGATAAAAGTCAGTCTCGATAAGAATTACAACAGGATAGAGATTGAATAAA
>JAGKSW010000109.1 GCA_018993265.1 Nostoc sp. TH1S01 | reverse complement strand
TCTAAACTAACAGTAACTATCTCAAAGGCTAATTGCTACGTTTTTACGCAAATATCAAAGTTTTGCCTCAAAGCTTTGAACAGTCTGGCTTTGGAGTTTTCGGACAAGTCTACAGAACTCTGATGAAAGTGATGATCAGCCAAGAATCTTTCCAGCAGCAATCTATGACCCAAATCCAGTTACTCGCCGCGATCGCAGGGCAGATGGCAGAACTTGAACAGCGTTTACTCCAACAACAACAACAGCAAGCCGAAATCTTGCACCGACTTAAGGATGTAGAGATTGAACAAGACAGGTTCAACACACCCTCCGGTCACAAGTACAGCATCGTGGGTTTCGCTAATCTTCAGGGATTAGAGATATCAGCAAAAGAAGCGAGTGCCAAGGGAAAGAAGGCCAGTGCTTTGTGCCGTAAACAAAACATCGAAATTGAACGCATTCATGACCCCAGGTTTGGCAGAGTCGGCTTGTATCCCGAAAGCATTTTGATTGAGGTTTTCTGTGCCAACCAAAATTAAGTGATGGAGAAACCACTATGCAACAACTCAATTTATTTCCCGAATCCACACCAACCCTGCCTGTCACTTACTATCCAGAATTCTTATCTATCCAAGAAGCCAATCAACTCTACCATCACTGCCTGCACCTGCAATGGCAACAGAATCAAATACGAATACTGGGGAAGACAACTGATGTTCCTCGATTAGAGTGCTTGTATGGTGACAAAGGCTGCAATTACTTTTACTCAAAAAGCGTACTGCTCAAACCTCTGCCCTGGACAGAAAAGCTTGCCGAATTGAGGGACAGAATCATCGCTTTCACTGGCTACAGCTTCCGCATCGTCATCGGAAACCAATATCGGACAGGACAAGATTCTATCAGTTGGCACGCAGACACCGATTCATCTATGGGACTTGACCCGGCGATCGCTTCTATTAGTCTTGGTGGAATCCGAAAATTCCAGATCAAGCCCATCGGTGGCAATTCTACAGACTTTTGGTTGGAACACGGCAGTCTGCTTTTGATGCACGCTGGTTGTCAATCGACTCACGTACATCAAGTTCCGAAGACAACCAAAGTTGTAAAAACAAGAATCAATCTGACTTTTCGACCACACACCGGGGGTAGATAAAAACTACTTGTCCAATTTAATTATTGACCTTACCTGCTCGTTGGAGTTTCAACCCAATTTTCCAGAATGATGTAAAGTATTCGTGATTTAGTTCAGATGTACTACTGAGTTTAAGTTTCTAGCTAATTTCTGTTTTTGTTCTAGCGGTATAGAGTCATACCGCTAACTCTGTCGTGCGTCTATCGGAGGGAATTATGAGTCTTGAATCTCATCACTTACAAGAATGGCTAGACAGCGGCGTTGACGAAGAACTGATTGCCCTAAACTTACGATCGCTCTCTGGCACAACCCCTCATGACTACCTGTTGTACAGCCCCAGCATCTCCCGCCGCAACGATGGGCGACTGCGGGACAGGGACTTGAAGAAATACCAGCACATTGAACTCGGCGGCTGGTGGTGCAGTGGTGTTGATCCACTCAACGACTATATTTTAATGATGTGGGGTTGCTTCAAACCAGACAAGCCAAGGCGAGATCCACAGAAGATTCACAAATTCATCAAGTATGAGCATCCGTACAGGGAGCAAACACGGGCATTTTTCCTGAAAGTCACGAAAAAGATTTGGGTGAAAGTGTCGAATCGCTGCGGCATTCCCATCACCGACGAGGATCTACAGCATCCAGGCGGCTTCTGGCATTGGGTTTGGAAAAACAACGTGCCAGTAGTAATTGTCGAGGGAGCCAAAAAAGCTGCTTGTCTGTTGAGTGCTGGTTATGCTGCGATCGCACTCCCCGGTGTTAACGCTGGCTATCGCACACCAAAAGATGATTACGGGACTGCCACTGGTAAACCTTCGCTCATTCCCGACCTGAAGCATTTCGCAACACCCGGTAGACAAGTCAATATCTGCTTTGACAACGATACCAAACCCGAAACCGTCCAACGAGTGCGAACTGCTATCAGCCGTATGGGTCGGTTATTGATTGCTGAAGGTTGTTCTCTGCGAGTAATTGACTTGCCAGGAACCGAAAAGGGAGTTGATGATTTTGTCGTGGCTCAAGGACAAGATGCTTTTCACGCACTCTACAATACCGCCGAAACTTTGGAATTGTGGGAAATTAAACTGTTTACTCTGCTGACTTATCCTCCAGCAATCGCACTCAACCAGCGATTCTTGGGTGGACTGATTGCACCAGAAGGAGAAAAGCTCATCGTCCTCAAAGCTCCCAAAGGCACAGGTAAAACCGAGTGGTTGTCTGCTGAGGTTGCCAAAGCCCACGACCAGGGGCGGCGGGTTCTCATCATTACACATCGCATACAACTGGGTGAGGCGTTATGCGATCGCTTCGGCGTGGATTACGTTAGCGAAATCCATACATCCGATACAGGTGGTTTGTTGGGGTATGGTGTTTGCGTGGACTCGTTACACAAAGATAGTCAAGCGCGATTCAATCCCAACGACTGGTCAAACGATGTGATTATTATCGACGAATGCGACCAAGTATTCTGGCATCTGCTCAACTCTACTACTGATGTGGCCAAGCGACGGGTAGCGATACTGCGAAATTTCAAGCAACTGATCCAAAACGTCTTGGGTAGCGAACACGGCAAGATTTACCTGTCTTCTGCTGATGCCTCAGATACCGATGTCAAGTACATTCTTTCTCTGTCTGGAGAATATCGTGTTAACCCCTTCGTGATCGTAAATAATTATCAGCCAGTATCTGGTAAGTGTTACAACTACTCTGGCAGTAATCCGAAGAATCTGATTGCATCACTAGACAAGGCGATCGCTGCTGGTGGACATCATTTACTATGTTGTTCGGCTCAAAAAGCAAAGTCTAAATGGGGAACCCAAGCTCTGGAACAACGGTTTCGGCAGAGATTTCCTCATCTACGGATTCTGAGAATTGATAGCCATTCGGTTTTAGACCCGAAGCACCCAGCCTTCGAGTGTATTGCCCATCTCAACGAAATTCTCACGCAGTACGATTTAGTTATTGCTTCGCCCAGCCTGGAAACTGGCGTGTCTATCGATATTCGAGGTCATTTTAGTTCAGTCTGGGGGATATTTCAGGGAGTTCAGCCTGTGGATTCAGTGCGGCAGATGTTGGCACGGCTGCGGGAAACAGTTGACCGTCATATATGGGTGAGCCAGTACGGGATGGGGACTGTGGGCAATGGTTCAACTTCTATGGGTGGATTGTTGCGGAGTCAGGATGTTGCAACACAGGCTAACATTGCTCTGTTGTCTGCGGCTGACAATGAGGATTACTCGTTCATTGACCAGAACTTTCAGCCCGAATCGTTGCAGACTTGGGGTAAGCGAGGTGCTGTCATCAACGTCGAAATGCGCCGCTATCAGGAATTTGTGCTGAAGGGTTTGGCGGCTGATGGCTATACTGTGATTGATGCTTCGGATTCTGACCCTGACGAAACCAAGGAAGTGGTTAAAGAAGTGAAAGCAGCTTCCAAGGAATTATATTCTGGTCAATGCCTGGGGGTTTCTGAATCTGATGATGTGTCTGATGCAGAACTCAAGAAGTTGCAGGAAAAGCGGGTGAAGACTGAAGAAGAACGGTATCAGCAGCGAAAAGGTGAATTGTCCCGGCGTTATGAAGTTGACGTTACACCCGAATTGGTTGAAAAAGATGATGACGGGTGGTATCCCCAACTGCGGTTGCACTATTACTTGACTGTGGGGCGGCAGTTTTTAGCCAGCCGGGACAGCAAACGGGCTAAAGGGCTGGCGGAAGCTGGGGAGAATGCGATATGGAAACCAGACTTTAACAAGGGGCAGATGATGTCTTCGGTGCGGTTGCTTGAAGAACTGAATCTGTTGCAGTTGCTTACATCTGGGGAGAAGTTACGAGGTTCTGATCAGAAAATGCAGGAGTTTAAGGCGATCGCGCTACAGCATCGATATCTAATCAAGAATTATCTGAACGTGACTATTTCGGAAAAATTGACTTCCATTGCGATCGCTCAGAAGTTACTCGATAAGATTGATCTGCGGTTGTCTTATGTGGGGCGGTTGGGGTCGAGGGGGAAGCGGGAGTGTGTGTATAAGTTTGTTAAGACTGATGATGGGCGGGATTGTATTTTCAAAAAATGGTTAAATCGGGAGTTGGTGTCAGTCACTAATAATATAGATTTAACAACACCAATCACTGACACAACATCACTCCCCAATAATGAGGATATGTGCGGACAGGAAGCTTCTTGGTGGCAGCAGGTTAAATCTTACGCTGCTGAGTTTATGGAAAGAGTAGAATCTGGTATGGATGCGGTTAAAGAGTTCCTAAGTACCCTCAGCAGTGATGAAAGGTGGGGCGTGATGGTGGCATTTGAGGAGCAAGAGCCGCAGATTTTTGGGCAGTTGGTGGCTGCGGCTCCCGATTGGGTTGAGTGGATGGCTTAAGTTTTGGGTTTGGGGCGATCGCACTGGTTGATAGAATCAACGCAAAGTTTATTAGGACAAAGGCAAGAACACCGTTACCGCAGATGTTAGTGCGCCTTTTGAGTGGGCGCGGCGGCAACGGATTGTGCTGGCGATGTCTGGTGGGGTTGTTTATACAGTCGATGGGGAGGCTGTTGATTTAGTCGAGATGATAAGAGATTTCCTTAGCAGTTTCGGGATACGGACTTGCGTACTAGTTTGCGTCCTCCGAGTGAGGAGGAAGCGTTGATTGGATACCAGTCGGCGATTTTTACAAGTCATCCCGTAAGTGCGTTTCATCAATCGATAGCCCGTAACACTAATGCTTACTACGCAAACACTTACTTTCTACCCCATTACATTTGTTTCCATACTTGGGACAACCAGTACAATAAGTCTCTCTTTCCACTGCTGCATGGCAGGCTTGACAGATAAAGTTGTAAATCCTAGTATGAATGATGCGTTTATGCGCTTTGACTTTATATTCTCGAATGTAAACTTCTTTACTGGGCATAATGTCATCTCTTTTTTGATGTAGTCAAAAGCAGGAGCGAATTTGTGCTTTTGTGAACTTAACATTGAATAAAGCGCGTTCCTAATTTTCACGGCTGGAATTAAACGCTAGATTTCGATTTTGTATTTTTGTGCTGACTTTGAAATCCCTTACTATTGCCGTAATATACATTCTTGAATTCCACTTGATTTGTACCAGGATTGTAGAGAGTATAGGTTGCTTGTCCTGGTGTGCGTCCCACATTCCCCACCCCAATTACTTGACGCGGGGTAACTGTAACTGTTTGAGAAGACACTTGGTGATCAAGAGTAGCGAGTTCAGTGGTGATAGAACCAGTTTGCAATTGATACTGAAAAGTTAAGCCAGAACGACCGCAGAATAGGTTATTCGCTTGCATCCTTGAGAGTCTATCAAGCATTTGAATTGGGGGAGTTTGTGGGGTTAATTCTTCGCCCACACCTACAGTTGAACCGTGGATTAACAGACAATCTAATTCAAAAAAACCAAAGTCGAGCGATCGCAACCATTGTACTGTCTTACGGGAAACGCTATCCCACAGTAGTTTGACTGTATCACCTCCATATTTTGCTATTAATTCAGGTGCGTCTCCAGTTGGGCCTAAACCATACAAAATCAAACACTGTTCTTCCCACCATCCCTTACAAATCAAGGGTTCCAATTCTCCCCGACGTGGGTTTAGCACTCGTTCTACCAACTTCTCGGCTTCTGGTTTTGGGCCTACCAAGTCGCCCAAAATATACAAAGCTTCTATCCTATCACCCTGACGTTTAATATCTGCTATTACAGCTTCATAAGCCGCCAAGTTAGCTTCAATTCCACTTAAAATTGCCCATTTATTCATATTTTTTAACGCAAAGGGAACGCAAAGGAAAGCGCAGAGGTACGCGGAGGGAGGAAAATTACCTTGTACAAACATGAGTTGGATCATCTGCACGTTCTGCATACTCCAAGCCATGCGCTAAACGCCAAGCAAAAATTGCAGGTAATCCTTTTTCGATAATCGCCGCACAGGTTTTTTGGTAATCGTAAGGTACTTCCCGTAGTTTTATATGTTGAGTATCTGTGTTGTAAATTACATAGGTGGCATTCGGTCGCCCATGTCGAGGTTCTCCTACTGAACCGACATTCACAATTCGTTTGAGAGGAGATGTAAAGTGAATTTCTTGTGCTTTTTCTCCTCTACCAACACGGACTTGTAGTTGACCAGCATCAAGATTCCGAGCATAAGGCACATGAGTATGACCACAAAAAAGCACATCTGCATCTGTGGAAATTACGCGCTCTAGAGCTACAAAAGGGTCTAGTTGAGGTAACAAATATTCATGGTTGCTATGAGGACTACCATGAACAAAAGCTAAATTTCCCTCTTTGAAACTGTAGGGTAATTGGGCTAAAAATTCGCGGTTCTCTGGGTTAATTTCTTTATTAGTCCATTCGTGAGCCTGTATTCCTCTCTTTTCTGCCAATAAAGAGGGATAACTGCAATCGCAAGCGTTTAAACCTTCCACAATATCTTCATCCCAACAGCCGACGCAGGTGGGAATATCTAAAGCACGAATTTGGGTAACTACTGCATTGGGATGAGGCCCATATCCTACCAAATCGCCAACACAAAAAATTTTTTCGCATGAGTGTTGGTCAATATCTAGTAATACAGCATCCAAGGCTTCGTAATTGCCATGAATACATGACATAACGGCTATTTTCATACTGGCTTCCCTTCTAATAAAATCTCTTTTACTTGTTGTTGGTATTGCAAAATCGCAGCGTCAGATAAACAGCAATCTGATAATGTTTGCCTTAAAGCTGCTTCATCCAAGTTTTGTCCCACCACTTCTAGCCCACTGAAACGCTGAGGTCTACCTTCTAAATAGCGTGGTAAGTCTAATTCCAGAAAATCTGTTTGGGGAACGCCAGCGACAAAATCACAGTAAAGTGACCTACCATCGTTAACGTCAAAAATTCCTTTAGCGCGGGTGACAATACCGTAAGCTCCGTGGGTGATTTCGTACCAAAATTCCTCTAAACTGTTTTCGTCAATGACTTGACCTTTGCTTGCTGCTCGCCATAAACTGTCAGCATTACTGGCTTGGGTTGGTGCGCCGCGCACAATATCGTTCGCCCAAGCATGGTATTCAGAGTCTTTGAGGTGGGGTGGTAGGACTGCAACAGCACGGTAAGTAAGATTATCTAATAATTGTGCTACAGATCCCAACTCCAGATAAAATCCCCACTCAATATAAACCGCATCTGAAAAGGGTATTTGGTTGATAAATTCAACTTCCTGACCGTCACTAAAAGCTTGTATGCCAGCAAATTCAGTAGCTATGCGGGTTTGGTCAACAGGAACAGTCCCAGTACCAGGGCTGTAATAAATTATTTTGTCAACATTTGCAATATCTCGCATCTGTTGACAAAGCCAAGTAGTTTTTCCAGCCCCAGACGAACCTGCAACGACAATAATGTTTGGTACAGACATAAAATGTAATGATAATCATTTTTATATAATTGAGAATATAGTAGCAAGAAAATTGCTGACTCGATCAATGCCACACAGTTGTAACATCTGGTTTATCGATGAGAGTTACTCCCACTGCTTGCAATTGGTCGCGTATAAGGTCTGAAACGGCAAAATTGCGCTGTTTACGTGCATTCTGCCTCGTTGAATTAAAGTTTCAATGTCTGCATTACTTAAACGTTCTTGTTTGGCATCAGTTTCATCTTTTGGTACTGCTTCTAGTCCTAAAACCTGTGCCAAGTGAACTAGGGTTTGCCACTGCTTCTTAATCGTTTGTGAAGAAGTCTCGGTTTTACCTTGATGAGTCAAAAGGTTTCCCTGACGACGTAATTCTTTTGCCAGTTCAAAAAGAACAGCTAATGCAGTGGGCGTGTTAAAGTCATCATCGAGAACAGTGCCATCGCGCTAGAGCATCGGTACTTGATCAAGAATTATCTGAATGTGACTATTTCGGAGAAGCTGACACCTGTGGCGATCGCACAGAAGTTACTCGATAAGATTGATCTGCGGTTGTCGTATGTGGGGCGGTTGGGGCCGCGGGGGAAGCGGGAGTGTGTTTATAAGTTTGTGGCTACTGATGACGGGCGTTCTGGGATTTTTGAGAAGTGGTTAAGTCGGGAGTTGGTGTCAGTCACTCCTAATATAGAGTTAACAACACCAATCACTGACACAACCCCACTCCCCAGTAATGAGGATATGGAGGGACAGGAAGCTTCTTGGTGGCAGCAGGTTAAATCTTATGTTGCTGGGTTTATGGAACGGGTAGAATCTGGCTTAGAGGCGGCTAAAGAGTTCCTCTCTACCCTCACTTCGGACGAGCGTTGGGGGGTGATGGTGGCTTTTGAGGAGTCGGAGCTTGTGATGTTTGGCCAGTTGGTTGCATCTGCTCCCGATTGGGTAGAGTAGATGGCGTGAGTTTCGGGGTTTGGGTCAATGGCTGCGCCAACGTCTTCTCTTCGAGACCAGGGCGAACGACGAACACGTCGTGTTAATGCAACAACCCCTACGTTCATTGGGACAAGAGCAAGAACATCGTATCAAGCGATGTTAATACTCCTTTTGAGTGGGCGCGGCGGCAGCCCATTATGCTGGCAATGTCGGGTAGGGTCGTGTATACACGCTTGCGGGGGGAAGCTGTGGAATTGCAAAAGATGACCCGGCGGGGTGGTTTAGAGTTAGAGGTTAAGGATAAGTGTTTCGTACTGCCCATCCTGAAACTTAATAAGAAAATTTTTAATAATTTTGAGAGTGATCGCAGAGTGAGTGATCGCCTTCCTCAACTGTTGTGTTAGTTTTTAAATAATCTTGTACCAACTTGCAACCATAAGTTAACGCATCTAAGTGGAGAATTCGCTGCAAGTTCCAAATAGTAAGCGTGTTATCATCGCCCCCTGAAGCTAGAATACTTCCATCAGGACTGATAGCGATCTGTCTAATCGCTGCGGTATGTTCTCTAAGGGTCGTTATTTCCGTACCATCAAGTTTCCAAAGTTTGACAGTAGCATCTACGCTACCAGAAGCAAGTATTTTGCTATCGGGACTAAATGCAACTCCCCAAATCGCCGCACTGTGACCTTTAAAAGTTTTCAGTAACTTTCCATCCAGCGTCCACAGCTTAACGGTATTGTCGCCACTTCCAGTTGCTACCATTTTACTATCAGGACTGAAGGTAACCCTCCATACTGTTGCGGAGTGTCCTACAAGAGTTTTAAACAACTTACCATCAACCGTCCATACTTTAGCAGTACTATCACCACTGGCTGAAGCAATGAAGCGGCTATCCGGACTAAATAAGACCTGCCAAACTTCCGCCTGATGTCCTTTGAGGATCTGTGGCGCAGGGCGATCTTTAAGCCATATATAAGCAGTTTTGTCAACATTTGCCATTGCGATCGCTTGTCCGTTGGGACTCAATACTCCTGCTAAGAGTTTACCGAAAGGAACTTTGTAAGTAGCAACACTAGTCCCGTCTCGCTTCTTGAGTTTTACTGTTTCATCGTAAGCGGCAAGAGCAATTAACTTACCATCTTGACTAAATGAAACATCGAAAACTACGCTTTTAGAATCAGTAAAAGTTTTGAGCAATTTGCCTTGGCGACTCCAAAGTTTAGCGGTGTTTTCGTGGCTAGCTGTAGCGATTGTTGAACTATCGGAAGTAATAGCTATTGACCAAATCCCGGACTGATGGGCAATGATAGACTTTTGGAATGGATTATCACTCTGCCAAAGTCTGACAACGTTTTCTGCACCTGCTGAAGCAATAAAGCTGCTATCGGGACTAAAAGCCACTCCCCAAACGGATGCACTATGTCCTCTAAGCGTTCTTAGTTCTGTTCCATCAATGCTCCATAGTTTAACCGTTTTGTCGAGACTGGCGGAAGCAATAGTTTGACTATCAGGACTCCATGCTACTCCCCAAATGCCAGCACTGTGACCAATAAGAGTTTTATACTGGCGATAGCTTCCATCACTGCTGTCTCGCTGCCAAAGTTTAACAGTTTTGTCTTCACTCGCTGAAGCAATCATCTGACCGTCAGGGCTGAAAGCAACTCCTACAACCCAACTAGTGTGACCAGTGAGAGTTTGTAAAGGTTTGGCGTTTTGCCAACCTGTAGCGTCTCGTTTCCAAAGTTTTACTGTTTTGTCTACACTTGCGCCAGCAACAATATTACCATCAGGACTAAAAGCTACTCTCCAAAACCCTTGTTTGTAACCTTGAAACGTTCTTACCAACTTACCGTCTCGCTGCCAAATTTTCACCGTTCTGTCGAAACTACTAGAGGCAAGGAACTGACCATCAGGACTAAATGCGACTCCCCAGAGTGAAGCTGTGTGACCTTTGAGAGTTCTTAGCAGCTTGCCGTCTAGCTGCCAAAGTTTAATAGTGCCATCTTCACTGGCTGAGGCAAGTATCTGACCGTCAGGGCTGAAATCGACTGCCCTAACTGTTGCAGTATGACCTTTGAGAGTTGCAACTAGTGTACCATCACGTCGCCAAAGCTTGATTGTTTGATCTAGGCTTGCTGAGGCAATTAGAGAACTGTCAGGACTGACATCTACAGCTAAAACAGCTGCTGTATGACCCGAAAAACGGTTGTACTCATCTGCTCCATAAACTGCTTGTTGCAGTGCATTTTCCACTTGAGGTACAAGATTTGTATTTGATTTACCTAATTTTTGTAGTCTTTTTTTGGCTTTGATTGCTTCTACAAGCGCATCTAATCTGCGATTTGAGGCAAACAATCCAACAGAAGAAGATACAAGCGCCTGAATTTCACTGTTTTTAGCTTGAGTTTCACTTGTGCGAGTCTGGCGATACAAAATAAAACTTCCTATTCCCAAACTACTAGAAACTAGCAACCCAATAGTTACTACAATTAGTAGATATTTCTGCAATAAAGCTGTTTTTTTCTCTTGTGCTAGTCGTGCTTCTACCTCTTTAGCCGTTTTCCTCTCTTGTGCTAATCTTGCTTCTACTTCTTTAGCCCGTGCTGCCTCCAATGCCATTTGCACTTCACGGCGATCGCATTCTGCACTCGCGGCTAAAAATTGATAATCTAAATCGCTCAGACTCTTGCCCTGCGCCCAATTTTGAGTATCTTTTAAAGCTTGTCCTCGCAACAAACGCGATTCATCTTTGTAACCTGATGCTACCCAAGCATTGAATGTTTGTGAGTAGGGACGGAGGTTATTTAATTGTCTTAATACCCATTGGGCATTAAAAACATTCCGATAAATGGGATTTTTAATTTTAAGATAACCATTGTGTTTTTCTACTAAACCAGACAACAACAGTTGTGTCTGCTCTCGACTGTCATCAGATGGAACAAGAGAAACAACAAGCAAAGGGGAAAACTCTTCTCCCCTGCCCCCTGCCCCCTGCTCCCCTGCCTCTTCTGCTTGCAACACCTGTTGATAAATCCCCAACAACCGCCCTGCTTGTTGTTCGTCAAATAAAAGGCGATCGCGAATAGTACGTAAATGTTCGGGTTCGTCTTGTGACTGCCAATTTTGAATAATACGTGTTTTTACTAATTGCTCTACCCACGATGCTTCTGTACCTGGAGGGAGAGTAATCATTCCTGTAGCAGTTTCAAAAGCTACATCTGTAATTAACTCACAGAGTTTTTGTGTGAGAAACGGTTGTCCCCCTGTCCAATGAATAATCTCTCGCAGTATTGCTTGTGGTTGACTAATTACTTCTTCTAATCCCGGAAGCAAGGGCGTAGCTTCATGCAGATCAAAGCCCTGTAATTCAATTGCTTTACCAAGATTAAAGGGCGTGCGGCGTTTATCAGCAATCAAGTCAGAGGGACTTGCTACACCAAATAGTGCAAAACCCAAACGTTCAAAGCTTGGGTTATGTAGCCGTAGATTATAGCACTGACGAATCCAAGCAAAAAAATCATTAATTGCAAAATTTAAACTCAGCAAACTATCAATCTCATCAATAAAGATAAAAATGCGTTTGGCTTTGCCGTCTAAGACAGAATCGCTTTTGAGATTTGGTAATAAGATATCTTCAAAAAATAGCTGTAGTTTTTGCACCGAGGAAATACCTGCTTGTATTTCCCACCAACGTTGAAAATCAATTTGTGACCCTAATTTCAAGCTATAGAATAAGCTGAGAATAATGCCCTTGTACCATTGATCTGGTGTGGTATCTTCAATACCCAGGCGAGTCATATCTAAGTAAACACAGCTATGCCCTTCTTCCTTAAGTCGATAGCTTGTATGTTGTAGTAAGGATGACTTGCCCATCTGACGAGAGTTGAAGACATAACAAAAATTGCCTGCTTTCAAGCTGGCATAGAGTTGTTCATCTGCCTGACGGGTAACGTATGTGGGATCGTCACTGCGGAGACTACCCCCTACTTGATATCTCATATCTAAGTGTGATTATCAAATAAATACATTAACATAATAATTAGTAATTTACAGATAATTTATTCAAATTAAATATTGTAAGCTTTACAGCACATTACTACTTAATATGGCTTTATAAATAACATTTCAATTTACTTTATGGGACTTTTAATGCAGTTTAAAAATAGGTAGTCTTAATTCTAGGAAAAACCACAAATTTCAATTTCTTCTTGACTAAAAGTATCCTTCAATATCTTGCGGAGAAGACGCTGAATATGAAGGTGTTTTCCAGGTTTTACTTTTGTTAGTGTCAGCAGCAATAAATTATTCTCCCCAAAATTTTCTATCCCAGCAACTCTTGTAGGTTCTAGAACATCATGTTCATCTGTTTTTAACTGCTGTCCTATCTTTTCAACTACTCTATACACATGGTCTAAATTAGAGTCGTAAGAAACACTAACTTCTACCCTTGCATATATATACTGCTTGGAGTAATTGATAATTGAGCCGATATCTCCATTACGAACAATTTGCAATTGACCATCGGGATGGCGGACGTGAGTGGTTCGTAATTCAATCGCCTCTACAATCCCTTCAATATTCCTTTCTTCTACTTTCCCAACTTCAACATAATCACCCACTAAGTAATAGTTTTCAAACAAAATCAAAAATCCACAAACAACATCATTAATTAGGTTTTGCGCTCCAAGACCGACTGCTATACCTACAATTCCTGCACCCGCTAAGATAGGTGCAGGATCAATGCCAATTAATTTGAGTATAGTTACTCCAGCAGTAAAGTAGACGAAATACTTGGCAAAACTCCGCATTAAGGGAATCAGCGTCAGCCTTTTTTGCCGCTGTGAGTCATTTACTTCTGTAGTTTTTAAATAGAACTCATCAAGGATGAAGTAAGCGACTTCAATCAGAACATTGCTAATAAAGAAAACCCCAATAATTTGCACGATTCTAGGGGTATAAGAACTTATCCAAGCAATAGGCTCTATTTCAGGAACAACAAGATTGACTATACCAACATAGAGAACGTATTCCAAGCATTTTTTGAAGAGAGGGATTAAATGACGTAAACGCTCATACAAACGCAGTAGATTGTTAGAATTAGAGTATTTCAGACTTAGGGCATCAAGCGTATCAACAATAGTAGCAACAGCTTTAATAATTAATAAACCGACTGAGATAATAATGTATATTTTTAAAGCGATATAAAGATATTTAGTAACAACTGTTGGGAGGTAAAGAAAATTCGCACATAAAATAGCAGAATATATCCATATACTATAAATAATAATTCTTTTTAAAACTGTAAAAAATGCTTCGACACTTTCATCATTAGCTTTAATCTGATCGGCTTTTTTAGTATATTCACAAACCCAGTCTATACCTCGGCTTAATGGTGAGATGCTAAATTTAACTAGTATTAGCAAACTCACAGTTTTTAAGCTGGCGGTGAAAAGATTGCGCCAAAATTGAGTTGGAAGACTACGAATAAGGTTCAGTTGAAACTCCTGAATGTTTCCACCTCGATAAATTACTATCCCATTGATACCAACCGCCGCCAGACATAGTACTACACAAGTCAGAATTAAAATTTTGCCAATACTCCGGCGCAGGAAGGTAATATTTGCAGTTCTTCCTTGAAGCCAAAAAACTTTAGTGATTTGTTTGAAGATTATGCCAACTAGCCAGTTCAACAGCAAAAAAATGATTATTAAAGATAGGACTTCGCCCAGGATAATTAGTATATTACTCATTTTGGGAATATCAGTTAGTTCATTTATTAAATTTGATCAGAAAACTAAAGCAAAAGTGCTTGAAAGCTGCTTCTATCTGTGTGCATGGATATAGTCTACAAAGTAAAATTTTGGACGAAGCCAGAATCTCAACCAAGCGTAAGCTCCTAAACCTAGTAGTGCGCTTGCAATTAAGGGTAAACCCAGAGTCAGCCGCAATCCATCAGGAAAGAGAGCAACAGCACAAACAGTAATAATAAAGTAAATTAAAAGTACTGCTTGCAAGCGTTCCACAACTAACAGTGCTTCTTTACAGCTATGACAGTGTTTAGTGTGTTGATTGTAGCGATCGAGAATTTGTTGACGATGATGATTGATATTTCGTACTGGTGAAACATCGATTCCAACTTCGCTCCAGGGTAGTTGTCCGTGACAATAGCGGTCGAACCAACTTCTAAACTCAATGATTAAACGGTCTGCACTTGTCGGTAACTGATAAGCGGTTTTCCAACTTTGGGTAGATTGTTTTTGTTGAAGAAAATGCTCTTGCTGCATAAGAAGAACCATATCTCCATCAATTACCAAATTGCGATCGCTGATGTGTTCCCACCAACGGGGTTGGAGACGAAAGAGTGTTTTGCCAAAGTTACGGGCAAATAAAATAATAATTCTAGACTTACCTGGAGATACAGGTATACAGTAGCTAACAAATCCAAACTCTTTGCTGCTATCGCCAAAACTGAAAGTATACTCCAAGCGACAAGGTGGTTCAAAAGTAATTTTTCTTTGAACACGTCCAACTGTTGTCACTTCAATCAAATCGGCTGTTGATTGTTCAATTTTAAACTCAATTGGTCTGGCTTTTGCGCGATCGCCTTGCACCCCATGATGAGAAAAAGGAACATGGCTTGGATCTGCCACATTTTCTATAAGAGTTTGCCAGTCATACTCTAAATCCCTGATAAAAGAAGTCCAAACAAAGCCTTTACTTGCATCTATTTTGGGTGACAAAGGTAAGGGTGTATTAGCAGCTTGTTGAGTTGATTTTGCATCTGGCCAAACCCAGAGTAAATCCTGTTGTTGACGAACTGGTAGTGCTACAGCACACAAATTTTCTTTATTCTTGCTTACAAGTTCTGGATTTTCTGCTTGGGGAATATGAGTACAAATACCTTGCTCGTCAAATTGCCAACCATGATAGCTACACATTAAATTCCCCGTTTTCTCATCAATGCGTCCCTCACTTAAGGGTGCAAGGCGGTGGGGACATTGATCTAAAAATACTTGGAAAGTTTGGGATGATTTGGGTTTCCAGATTACTAAATGCAGCCCCAAAAGTATTACTGACGTTGGTTTTTTGGGAGCTAAGTCTTCGATTGGTGACAGGGGATACCAATGCTGAAAAAAATTGAATTCTGGTTTCATTTGACCAAAATAAGGGTGTCAGAAATTCTTTGGGGAGAGGTTCATCAAACCAGGACTTCCAGCTACCATTTTGTCAAGTACATCGTAGAATGCAGGTAGTAAACTTGACTGGTCAGGTGAGGCGGATTGCTCTGAGTCCATAACTAAACTTACTACTAAGACTATCGTTAAGAAGACTGGGACGAAGCTATTGCTGAAGAGAGTGAGGGAATAAATGCACTTCATTTTTCCCTCAATAGGAAATACAAATATGATCCTCTGATCCGAGGTTCCAGTCGCTCACTCTGGATAATTTGATAGTTACTCAATCCCCACCCGAACCTGGGATCGAGTGAAAGGCTACAACAAAGCGCCCCTATCAGGAGCTTGGTACATTGTGAGGGAAGTCACACACTGGGCCAGGCTCAATATAGGGATTGAATACTAGATTAGAAGGACAGAGCATAAGGACAGAGCATCAGGTAGGGCTCATTTCTGAACTTTAATTAGGGAACGGAGACGATAGGCAGAGGATTTAAGCTAAAACCTCAGTTTGTAGTAGCGCTTTGCGTAATGCTGTTACTGATTCTTCTGTCTCTATCAACCTATCGATAGCAAGTGCAATACTATCTTCAACCTTTAACAGTTTAGCTGCTTTTTTTACAGCTTCTCGCTCTTGAGTTGCGTAATGGTCAACACGAGCCATTTGAATTGCATGATATAGCAATGACCTTGATTTAGACCAAGTAGGAACATCAACTGTAATCTTACTCAGCAAATTTTCTAAATCAGAATTTTTATAGTCAAATGCTTTGTATTTTGCTATTACTTCTTCAGGAGCGCCAGCCAAACGTTGATGATTTTCTAACCAGTTATATTCGGCTTCTGAAACCTCTCCATCTGCTCCAGCAATAGCAAGTAGAGCATATCCATAGTTTAAGTATGCTTCAGTGGGAATTGCAGAAATACCTAAGTTCTTTTTCAGAAACTCTGAAGCAGGTAGTACTTCTTGAACATTACTCATACATTCCTCTTTGTTTTTTGAGAATTTACTATTTAGCAGATGCAATTTATAAATAAAAGAATTATTATTCAGGTTTTTAAGTCCTGTTTACCCATTAAATTCTTTTTATAATTGCTGAGTTACTGCTATTGGTATCTACGCATTTAGATATTCTCAACATCAGAACAAAAATGCAATGAAAGTTAAGACAGTTAAGAGAAAAAATAACCCAGTTAAGAAAGTTAGCAAAAAATTATTTTGAATCAAAAATATATTACATTAACTGCTTGATATTTGATATCAAATATTTATTTGCTACATATTCAAAATAATTAACTTATGTAGAATCAGAAGAATTTAAGGCTATTGTTGAAAATAAGGTTAAAGATAATGTATAAGAAGCCAGTGCTTGTATTTCGACTGATTAATCTTAAAATTAAGCTTATACGTCGCCAAGTTTATGTTGTGTAAACTACTACTGCGATGCCTGTGGCGGGCTGCGCCTACGCGGTACTTGATATTGAGTGAGTGCTTTACTATTGCTGTATCAAAGAATTTTCGATAGATAGCTGTTTTGCAAAATAGGTCTGGTAGAGTCCATAACGCGGTAAGATGCGATCGCCCTCAAAGCGAATTAATCCCAAAGCCTCAAGCTTGTAAGTATCAATAGGATTAAAAGAGATATCTTGCTTTGCTGCCAGAATTTCAGCATAGGTCTTTGCTAATCGAGGATTTTCTTGCAGCTTAAGCCAGTGTCGCCATAAATGATAGCGGTAGATGCCACCGTTGGCAATCGCATCCTCTATTATTTCTTGCAAAGTCATTTCTTGAAACTTAAGATAGTACAAACTAATCTGAATTAGTGCTGGATGTCCTCCTACTAATGACATCAGCTTGGCAAAATCTTTAGCTTTAAATGCGTCTAAACTATACCGTCTAGCTAAATCTTCTACTTGTGGTTGAGTAAAATCGTTCAGACGAATAGGTAAGCCCATATTAAAAGGAGAGAGGTTAATATCCATAGAAATATAATCTTCGGTTGAGTAAACCATTACTAACCTCAGCTTTTGCCATTTAGAATTGTGTCGTGCTTCCTCACACCATGACCTCAACAAAGCAAAAAACTCTTGACAAATGTGAGGATATTCAAAAAAACAGTCAACTTCATTCAATACCAAAACCACTGGGCTTTGACATTGAACGAGTAAATAGTTTTCTAAGTAGAAGCCGCTACTTAAATTGTAGCCAATTTCTTCATTCCACTTTTCATTGAGGTTGGGATCAATACCTAACCCTGTTGCAATTTTCCAGCAAAGACGACGCAACAGTTTATTCAAATCAGTCAGACACTCACTATCAAATTGGTAGCAATTCAGATTCACGGTCTGATACCCTAGTTTCCGTGCAAAAGCACAAAGCCGCAACACAAGGGAACTTTTACCCATCTGTTTGGGGGATCTAATCCGAATCACGCAGCCACTAGTACTTACTTCTCGATAAACCTTTCTCTCTAGTGGAGGACGTTCAATATAAAAGTGAGAATCTAAAGGTACGGGGCCATCTGGGTATGACCAAAGATTTTCTATCTGTTCAGTTTGTGTATGATGTTCTTCGACAAATGAGATAAATTCGGAACTTTGAGATGAATCTTCTTCTATATTTGCAATAGACGATAACTCAGGTGTTTCAGAATCATTTGCTTTGTTGACTATGGTGTAATCTTCGCTGCGTAATTCTAGATTAAAAGCACTAAAACAGAGTTTTATAGTTTTTTGATCTACACATTCATTTAAAGACCATAATTTACTCAAAGTTCTAGTAGAAACATTAATGCGCGAGCTTATTTCTTCTAAACTCAAGCGTTCGCCTTTATTTTCTACTATCTCCGTAGAAAGAATTGCTGATTGTAACCTTTTAATTCCTATATTAGTCAGTATAGCTCCCCGTTTACGTTTATTTTTATACATTTCAACCACAGATATTTATTACCAATAAGTGTCAAAAGCAATAATTTTTTCTAATTGCCTACTGAAATTATCTATAATTTTCCGTATCAATTTTTGATAATTTGTCATTTCTTTTTTTGGTTCTTCATTACATATTAAAAATGCTAAACCTCATTCACAATAGACCTATTGGATAAATATTTTTTTGTCTCACGCAAAGGCGCAAAGAAAAGAGTACAAATAACGACTTTTGCAAGAGACTCCATGATCTGCGCTCATAAGGAACAATGAAAATGATGTTGGAACGATTTTGCGTGGTTTCAGCCTCTATTTTCAAGGCAGGTCTAATAAATATGAAACCCTTGCCATGTAATCAAAATGGGCATTATTTAATAATATTTTAGGCATTTGACGGTGTTTTGGGTTTTTTACCTATATTTCTCAAGCAAGTTTTGATGTTTAACTAATAATTTGGCATAACAGGTACGGAAGAACCCTTTTTTTCTAAAAATCATTGGAATTGTAACACACTAGTTTATATCATACTAGCCTGATAGTAAACACTGACATCTATTATCTATTTTTCCTACTTTTCTTACTTTTTCATTCTGTGGATAGATGTTTTACAAAAATGTCGAAAATCCTCTGAAGAAATGAAGTTTTTGTATTTAACTAAATTTATACAAAGGTGATTAAATAATGTAATATTTTTGACTTGTATAATTTATAGCTTTGTGTTGTCTTGGTGCAAAAATATTATCGCTTTAGTATGAACTCTAAATACTAAGTATTAATAGTTTTGGAAATATGTTTATCAAGACTCGATTGAAAATTTAGCAGAAATTATACACAAGCAAAGCCCACAAATATACGAATATAGGAATCATATTTGATTTCTGAAAAAGACTGCGAGATAATACGGACAAAAGTATCTGTCTAATAACGAACAATGATAAACCAGCATCTAGAAATGGCGATGCCTGCGGCGAGCTTCGCTAACGCAGAATTACAAGAATTTATAGATAGCCGTCCAGATGCTCGTGAAGTGAGAAAAGCTTTGGCAGTGAAACTGGTTTATCAAGGCTACAAGTATGAGGAAATTCAAACAATTTTAGATGTCTCTGTTGGTTCAATAACAAGCTGGAAGCAGGCTTATCAGGAATATGGAATTTGCGGATTGCGCTTAAATTATAAAGGTAGAAAGAGTTACCTTAGCGATGAACAGCAACAAGAAGTATTAAGTTGGTTGCAAACTAAGGAGATTTGGGAGCTGGGTGAACTGGAGTACAAATTGGCTTTTGAATATGATGTCATCTACGAATCGAAACGGAGTTATTATGATTTATTTGATGCGGCAGGAATTAGTTGGAAAAAAACTACTGGCTTGAACCCAAAGGCTGACAAAGAGGCTGTAGCTGAAAAAAAAAGACAGATTGAAACATTGTTGGCAAGCAACACAGAGGAGATAAAAGCAGGAAGACTGAGGGTATTACTAATAGATGAGTGCCATCTGTTATGGGGAGACATAACTGGTTATGTCTGGGGGAAAACTGACCAAGAAGTAGCAATTGGCATCGTTAACGAACGAGAGAAACAGACATACTACGGGGCGGTTGATTATCTGGATGGCAAGTTACTTCTTAAAGCTTATAATGCCGGTAACTCAAACAATACGATTGATTATTTACGTTATTTATTAGACCAGTCTCCCAACCAACGATTACTTCTTTTTTGGGATGGTGCTTCTTACCATCGTTCACATCTGGTTCAAAACTTTTTAGGAGAGATAAACCTTGGTTTGTCTCAAGAGCAGTGGAAAATTCATTGCGTTCGCTTCGCTCCTAATTGCCCATCACAAAACCCAATTGAGGATATTTGGTTACAAGCTAAAACCTGGGTGCGGCGTTTCTGTGCTTTGATTCCTTCGTTTTCTCATCTCAAGTGGATGTTTGAGTGGTTTCTCCAACACACTAACTTTGATTTTGCGACTCTTCAAATGTACGGAGCTTTTTCAGAAATCAAATACTAGTCCTATAGGACTCATATTTGAATTCTGAAAAAAATTAGTACACCCAAACAAGGCTTCTTTCCCACTCCCTACTCCCTGTCTATCGCGCTTGCGCTGCGCAAAGCGCAGCACGCAAATAATTTCATGAATCAAGTCAGATTCCTATATATAACATAGCTATGAGCAATACTTTATACTATTTTATTCAACAGACAATGCCGAATTTATCTAACAGATGTATTGTGATTACTAATTTTTATCAAGAAAGGAAAAGATTTTCTAACTGCCTTGATACCCATTGAGGAGTAAAAATACTCCGGTAAATTGGATTTTTAACTTTCAGATAGCCGTTATAATTTTCCACTAAACCAGATAGCAACAGTTCTGTCTGTTCTTCACTATTATCGGCTGGTATTAAGTTCTCTATTGGGTTCCTATTCCTTAGTTCTTCTACTTGTAACATCCGTTGATAAATTTTTAATAACTTTCTTGCTTTGTGTTTGTCAAAAAGTAAGCGGTTTTTTATGGTAAGGAAATGTTCAGGTTCATCTTGGAATTCCCAATGTTGAATAATGCGCGATCGCACTAATTGTTCTATCCAATATCCTTCAGTACCGTTCGGTATGGTAGTTGTTCCTTTATAACTTTCTAAGGCAACTTGCACAACTAACTGACAAAGCTTTTGCGTGAGAAACGGCTGTCCTTTTGTCCAATAAATAATATGTACCAATATTGTCTGTGGCTGGCTGACTACTTCTTCTAAACCTTCAACTAAGGGCATAGCTTCATGTAATTGAAAGTCAGATAACTTTATTGCTTGACCAATATTAAAGGGAGTTCGATGTCGATCGGCAATTAGGTTAGATGGACTGGCTACACCAAATATAGCAAAACCCAAGCGTTGAAAACTTGGGTTGTGTGCTTGCTGTTCATAACAGTAATGCATCCAGATAAAAAAATCCTTAACCGGAAATTTTAAACTTAGCAGGCTATTAATATTATCGATAAAGATGAAAATGCGATTATTTTGAACTTCTCTTAGCAACACCTGTTCAACAAATTTGTATAGTTTTTGTACAGGTTCAAGTTCTGATTGTTGCTCCCACCAACTTTGAAAATTGACCTTTTCTGTCAGATTTAACTTATGTAACAAGCTGATAATAATACCCTTGTACCATTGTATAGGTGTAATTTGATTAGTACCAAATAGGAATGAATCTAGATAAACACATATATAATTTTCTTTTTCTAAACGATGAATAGTTCGGTGCAGTAAAGATGATTTACCTGTTTGGTGACAGTTGAAAACGTAACAAAACTTTCCCGTCTTTAATCCAGTATAAAGTTGTTCGTCTGCTTGACGGACAATATATGTAGAGTCATCATACTTCAAGCTACCACCGACTTGATATCTCATAATCAAGTCAATCATTATAAATGAAAATGTTTTTATTTTTATAAATGATAGTATTAGCTATGTAGAATAATCTCATACTTTTAATTATAATTTACATTATTTTTACTGTTGTTTAAATTTCACGTATCTTATACTTACTTGTATTTTACAACAGCGATAACCCTGTTTTATTCTTCAGAGAGTAGCTAATTTTCAATTTTTATGATGTTGTCGATTTTTCTCAATTTTAGCATTTACTCCCTCTTCATCAAGTGGTTAATTTAACTTTAATATATTCAGTTTGAGATTTTTACTGATGTAACATCTAATTACTCAGTCAAATTCTACTTAGTTAATATAGTTAATCATTTTTTACAACAGATATATAAAGATAAATAACCACTACATTATTCTATGAACAAAGTAATTTCTTTGAATTAAATTATGTGTTTTTAAATAACTAGAGAGCAATTGCTATATCGTTTGCAAGCTTATCTTCTCTTAGCTAAAAGCAAAAATCAAGGAAATTTAAGACAGTTAAGAAAAAAGTAAGTAGGTTGTGTTTTGATCTGAAAATAAAAAAAATTCTGACCTCTCTTAACAAGCACATTTTAAAATCGTTACACAGTATAGGTTTGAGAAACACCATAAAAATGTGCTTGTTTCATATTTCGCGGGAGCGAAGAAAGCACTCGTGCTAAGCTCACATCAATCACCACTATTTTTAACCCAATTAAAAGTAGTTTTAATGTTTCACCGCTTGCCATTGATTTTACTAGCTGATTAAAAGTAATTAGCTCATACCTAATCTTTGCCGAGCTTGCCCCCATTACTGATTTAGAAGTTACGCGCAAATATTTACCAACTTTTACCCATACCTGCGAAAGACCATCAACTGAGTTTTTCAGCATATCTCTAATTGAATCTCAAGGGCAACCGGCTCATCGCTACCACCAAATAAACTACCAAGTGTGCTGGTGAGTCCACTCGACGGTGTCGGCTTAACTTTCTTAACTTTCTTAATTTTCTTAATTTTCTTAATTAAATGTTTTAGCTATCTTCTTAAATGTCTTAACTGTTATTGCGTTCTAGTGATAAAAGTGAGATCATTTTTTTGTATATTTGGAGAAAATAAATAAATAAATAAATTAATAAATTGTTAATATCAATTTCAGACTAAACGCAAGCATAAAACTTTTTGCAAATGACTAATACTCTGGTTCAGTGTGCATGACTCATACCGTTTTGCAAGCAGGGTAGGCAGGAAAAAAATGCTGTATTTAATTGCAACTTGTTATCAGCATTGATGCTAGAGGTAGATATACGAGTTTTATATAGATTCCTGCCAAAATAAATATTTATATAAACTATCAATTCAAATCAAAAATGCAGAAAATCTTAACATCCAAAAATATTGAGCCGCGTAATTTAAGTTCTTTTCAAAGGATTTTACTTACGACTGATGGCACATTGACAGAAATATTAGAAGCTTATCTATTAGAAAAAATTCAATTAGTTAAATTATCAGAAGAATTCATTAAAATTACAAAGCCTATTCCTGCTTTAGATTTAGAATTAAATACTCAAATAATGAGTAGAAAAGTTTTATTACGCGGTAAAATTAGTTTAAATAACTTTATTTATGCTGAATCTATAATTATACCTGAAAGACTAGATAGTAAATTCAAATCTAGACTTATTGAATCGCAGGAACCAATAGGTAGGCTCTGGTTAGAGTATAAACTTGAAACTTTTAAAGAAATAATTGATTCAGGTATAGAAACATCTGAAGAATTATTTCATTATTTTAATATCTCAAAAGAAGATAAAATGCTTTCTCGGACTTATCGAGTTTTTTCTAAGGGACAAGCGATAATGATGATTACGGAAAAGTTTCCAGAAACCTATTTTATTAAAGATAATGAACGATTTATTTTTTAAATGAGGAGAATTGGCTTAAGCCTGGATAGTTTTAAAAATTGAGTGGCAAACGAAAATGTTAGAAAAAAGCTTTGTCGAAATTGTCAAAAGATACCCTCATAAGACTGCGATTGTTTACGATAAATTAAGAATTACCTATCAAGAACTGTATACTCGTATCACATATTTAAGTATCCAATTAAGCAAAATTGGTATTGCTCAAGGTGACTGTATAGCTTTAATTTTACCTAACGTTCCAGAATTTGCGATCGCCTTTTACGCGACTGCCAAATTAAATGCTATAGCTTTGCCGATCAATCCCTTTCTCAAAGAAGATGAACTTAACTATTACATCATTGACAGCAATGCTAGTGCAATTGTTACTAATAGTCATGGGGTAGAAGTTAGTCGTAAAATCCTCTCAAAAGTAGACAAAAAAATCGAATTAATTGTTCTTGATGATACTGCTTTACTTACCAAAGAATTAGATAACTCAACAATTACGGAAAGTACCTCTACTTTTATAGGTGATGTGCTTTATCAGTATTCTTCTGGTTCTACAGGCAGACCTAAGAGAGTTTGTAGAACTCAAAATAATTTATATCACGAAGTTAAAAACTTTACTGAAACTACTAATATAACTACAACAGATAATATTTTATGTGTAGTGCCACTTTATCACGCACATGGTTTAGGAAATTGCTTACTAGCAGCTACTTGTAATGGTGCAACTCTGGTAATTTTAGAACAAGTTTCACATCAAGGAAAAGCAATTGAAGTCCCATTTGTTTTTAGACGTTCCAGGGTATTAGAACTTATAGAAAAAGAAAAGATTAGTATCTTACCTGCTGTTCCTTATATTTTTAATACTTTAGCAGAAGCACCAGATGACACTCAGTTTGATGTTTCCACGGCAAGGCTATGCTTTTCTGCTGGTAACTTTTTATCAAAAGAAATTTTTGATAAATTTCTTCAAAGATTTGGTATTCCTGTAAGACAACTGTACGGTTGCACAGAAGCTGGTTCTGTGGCGATTAATCTAGATGAAGACTTAAAAAACACCTACAATTCTGTAGGATGTCCTTTAAAAAATATTGAGATTAAGATTATTGATGATGCGGGTAAAGAACTTCCATCTGGAACTGTTGGTGAGATAGCGATCAAAAGCGAAGCACTGACGCAAGGATATAGTAATAAACCAGAACTAAATCAACAAGTATTTAAAGATGGGTCATTTTTTACAGGTGATTTAGGTAAGAAAGATGAAGTCGGACGTGTTTACATTACTGGTAGAAAACAAATTTTCATTGATACAGGTGGTCACAAAGTTGATCCACTAGAAATAGAAAACATCCTGCTCACTCATCATCAGGTTCAAGAAGCCGTTGTTGTTGGTATCCAAGGCTTGTATGCAGGAGAAATTATTAAGGCAGTTGTTGTACCTCAAAATCGCCAAATTTGTGATGAGAAGGATATTTTATCATACTGTAAGGACAAATTAGCAGATTTTAAAGTTCCAAAAATTATCGAATTTCGTGATGAAATTCCCAAAAGCCCATTAGGGAAAGTATTAAGAAAAAATTTAATTGATAACTTATCCGAACCTATACGATCATGAAAAGTCTTGATTTAACTGAACAAAAAATTAAAAACATTGTCTTAAGCGTTTTACCCAATCTTAATAGCCAAGATTTATCAGATACTAGCAATCTTTTTAGTATCGGGCTAGATTCTGTCAATGCCATGACACTTGTCCTCAAACTACAAAATACTTTTGGCATTAAATTTGCAGCTACTGATATTAATGCAGAGAATTTTCAAAGCGTAGCAACTATTGTAAAGCTAATTAATGAAAAGCAAGGTCAATAATTTTTAGAAACTACAATATATCCCTAAAAACATAAAGTAAAAAGACTACAATGAGCTACTCTGCTGAAATAAACTCCATAGAACCAAACAAGTCAGAAAAAACAGGAGAAGATTTCTGGCAAGCGATCGCCAGCATTCTCGATCTCCAGAATCAAGCTCCAGCTTTAGTACCTGCATTGCGGAATGAACACCCGCCTTTGTCTTTTTCTCAAGAAAGGTTATGGTTCCTTTATCAGTTACAGCAAGATAGCTCAACTTATAATGTCTCTTTTGCTTTTCGCCTCAAGGGTTTGCTGAACATTCCTGTATTAGAAGATAGTCTCAACGCAATTATTCAACGCCACGAAATCTTGCGGACTAACTTTTTAGCTTCACAAAACAATACTGTTCAAGTAATTGCGCCTAGCCTCAACTTGACCTTACCCGTAGTGAATCTTCAGGCACTTCCTGACAGAGAAAAAGAAACTCAAGTTTTGCAACTCGTTAAAAACGAAGTGCAACAACCCTTTGACTTAACACAAGGATTGTTGCGGTCTTCTTTAGTGCAACTAGGCGATCGGGAATATCTGCTACTCTTGAGTGTTCACCATATCGCTTTTGATGGTTGGTCTGAAGGTGTTTTATGGCGTGAGCTGACAGCCTTGTACACAGCTTTTTTAACTGGTAAACCTTCTCCATTAACTGAATTGTCCATCCAGTATGCAGACTTTGCTGTTTGGCAGAGACAATGGCTGCAAGGTCAAGTCATGGATACTCAACTGGATTACTGGAAGCAACAACTAGCAGACGCACCTCCCCTCTTAGAACTTCCGACCGACCGAGTGCGTCCGCCCATACCCACAAACCGTGGTGGCACTAAACACTTTCAGATAGATGAGCATCTGACTCAAAAACTCAAAAGCCTCAGTGAAAAGTCAGGCGCAACCTTATTTATGACTTTGCTGACTGGCTTCGTCATCTTACTATCGCGCTACAGCAATCAACAAGATATTCTCGTCGGTTCTCCAATAGCCAACCGCAACCGTAGTGAAATAGAATCTCTCATCGGCTTTTTTGTCAATATTTTGGTGTTGCGTACAGATGTTTCTGGAAATCCCAGCTTTTGGGAGTTACTGCAAAGAGTACGCCAAGTAGCAATGGAAGCCTACTCTCACCAAGATGTGCCGTTTGAGAAAGTAGTAGAAGCTTTGCAACCAGAAAGAAACCTCAGCTACTCTCCTTTATTTCAGGTAATGTTCATTTTGCAGAATACGCCACCTGGAAAATTGGAATTACCCGGCTTATCTCTAACTCGTTTAGAAATAGAAAACTCGACAGCTAAATATGATTTAACCTTGTCGATAACAGAGAGTGAACGAGGGTTAAGTGCAAGTTTAGAATATAACTCTGACTTATTTGAGGAAGCTACAATTACTCGGATGGCAGGGCATTTTGTCACTTTGTTGGAAGGTATTGTTGCTAACCCACAGGAGAGGATTTCCCTTTTACCACTGCTAACACAACCAGAGCAACATCAGTTATTAATAGAGTGGAACAATACTCAGGCTGATTATCCTGCCCATCAGTGTATCCATAAGTTATTTGAGGAGCAGGTAGAACGTACTCCCGATGCTGTAGCAGTTGTATTTGACAATCAACAACTTACATACCGCGAATTAAACTGTTGTGCTAACTCTTTGGCGCACTACTTGCAATCTTTGGGTGTCAAACCAGATACCCTGGTTGGATTGTGTGTAGAGCGATCGCTCTCAATGATTATAGGAGTGTTGGGTATTCTCAAGGCAGGTGGTGCTTATGTGCCAATTGACCCAGAGTATCCCCAAGAGCGTATAAGCTTCATGCTACAAGATGCTCAAGTATCGATACTATTGACTCAACAGCAGTTAATCGAAAAACTGCCTCAGCATCAAGCGCAGCTTGTCTGTTTAGATAGTGACTGGCAAGATATTTGTCAGTCGAGTCAGGATAATCTAATTACAGATGTACAAGCTAATAACTTAGCTTATGTAATTTACACCTCTGGTTCTACAGGTAAACCTAAAGGTGTTGCTATGAATCAGCTTGCTCTTAACAATTTGATTTTGTGGCAACTGCAAAATAATACAATTTCTACCGGAGCAAAAACGCTGCAATTCGCTCCTATTAGCTTTGATGTCTCCTTCCAAGAAATGTTCTCTACTTGGTATTCAGGAGGTACATTATTCTTAATTACGGAAGAACTACGACGAGATCCAGTAGCGTTGTTAGATTTTCTCCAAGAAAAAGCTGTTGAGAGACTATTTGTTCCCTTCGTAGCCTTACAACAACTAGCCCAAGTCGCTGTTAGCAGTGGAATAGTTAATAGCGATCTGCGAGAAATCATCACTGCTGGCGAACAGTTGCAGACTACTGGGGCTATTTCTCAATGGTTAAGTAAACTAAGTAATTGTACTTTGCACAATCACTATGGGCCATCAGAAAGCCATGTAGTCACTACTTTTACACTGTCTGATTCAGTGGACACTTGGCCGTTACTTCCTCCTATTGGTCGTCCTATTGGTAACACACAAATCTATATCCTAGATAAGTATTTACAGCCTGTACCTATTTGTGTACCTGGAGAATTGTACATTGGTGGTGTATCCTTAGCACGAGGCTACCTTAACCGTCCTGAGTTGACAGAAGATAAATTTATCCTCAATCCTTTTGATGGGACGGCAGAAGGTAAGTTATATAAAACAGGAGATTTAGCACGCTATTTACCAGATGGTAATATCGAATACCTGGGACGCATCGACAATCAGGTAAAAATCCGGGGTTTCCGCATAGAATTAGGAGAAATTGAAACCTTACTGAATCATCATGATGATGTGCAAGTATCTACCGTCATCGTGCGCGAAGATTCTCCAGGGCAGAAGCAGTTAGTCGCCTACATAGTGCCGCAAAAAGAGGACATACCTACAAGCAGCGAACTGCGGCAATTCATGAAAGCCAAATTGCCAGATTACATGATACCCAGTGCTTTTGTGATTCTAGAAGCCTTACCTTTGACTCCTAGTGGTAAGGTAAACCGTCGCGCATTACCTGCACCCGATTTAATTAGCGAGATAGCAGATCAATTTGTTGCACCCCGCAACCCCATTGAGGAAAAACTAGCCCTGATTTGGTCGCAAGTGCTGCGGTTAGAGAAAGTAGGCATTCATGATAATTTCTTTGAGATCGGGGGACATTCCCTACTAGCTACACAAGTAATTTCTCGCTTACCAGAAGCCTTTGGAATTTCATTACCGTTGCGTTCTTTATTTGCATCCCCAACAGTTGCTTCCTTAAGTGAAGTCATATTAAATGAACTTCAAACAGGTTCTGGTTTGAAGCTACCAGCGATCGCACCAATTTCCTCCAAAAAAGACATACCCCTATCTTGGGCGCAGGAACGCCTGTGGTTTCTCCATCAGTTGGAGGGCGAAAGTGGTGCTTATACAATGCCTTTTGCGATGCGTTTGATAGGGAACCTCAATATCAAAGCTTTAGAAAGCGCAATTGGGGCGATGGTGCAACGGCATGAAGTTCTGCGGACTCGCTTTGAAATCAAGAACGATCAGCCCGTACAAATAATAGACCCCAACATCAACATAACGTTACCAGTGGTGGATCTACAAAATGCGGCAGACCCCACCAAACAAGCGAAGCAATTAGCAATTAAAGAAGCCTACAAACCATTCGATCTGGCTAAAGACCCTGTGTTGCGGGTTAAGATGTGGCAAGTTGCATCTGACGAGTACATATTACTGATAGCCATTCACCATATTGCTTCTGATGGTTGGTCTATAGGTGTTTTGAACCGCGAACTTTCTGCTCATTATCGAGCCATTACCACAGATAGCGCGGTTGAATTACCAGAGTTACCTGTACAGTATGCTGACTTTACCTTGTGGCAACGCCAATGGCTGACAATTGAGGTATTAGAACGTCAGTTAAGTTACTGGAAGCAACAGTTAGCGGGTGCGCCACCTTTGCTGGAATTGCCTACAGACCGCCCCCGCCCTGCTATCCAGACTTTTCGAGGCGGTACAGAGCGGTTTCAGTTAGATGCTTCCTTAACTTTTGCACTTAGACAACTGAGCCACAAGTCGGGAACAACTCTATTTATGACGCTACTAGCGGGATTTGTTGTGTTAATGTCTCGCTACAGTGGTCAAAAGGATCTTGTAGTTGGCTCCCCGATCGCTAATCGCAACCGCAAAGAAATAGAAGGGTTAATTGGCTTTTTTGTCAATACTCTGGCACTGAGATTCGATTTATCCCCAGAAATGACCTTGCAAGTCTTACTGGAGCAGGTGCGACAGGTGACTCAAAATGCTTACGAGCATCAAGATTTGCCCTTCGAGATTTTAGTTGAGCAACTGCAACTAGAACGCAACCTAGACCGTAACCCCCTAGTGCAAGTGATGTTTGCCCTTCAGAATGCGCCGACTAACCCTTGGGATCTACCTGGTTTAAGCGTTGAAAAAATGCCTTGGGGACTGGACGCAGTGCGGTTTGACCTAGAAGTTCACCTGTGGGAAGTTAGCGAAGGACTTGAGGGGTTTTGCTATTACAGCACCGATTTATTTGATGCGGCGACTATCGCCCGGATGATGCAGCATTTCCAGAATTTATTAACTGCAATTATCGCCAACCCAGAACAACCAGTCAGCCAATTACCTCTACTAACACCACAAGAAAGACAGCAATTGTTAGTAGAGTGGAACACAACCCAAACGGATTATCCCAGTGACCAATGTATCCATGATTTGTTTGCAGCCCAAGTCGAACCCAACAGTAATGCGATCGCCGTAGTATTTGGAGAACAAAAGCTTACCTATCAGGAGTTGAATGCACAGGCAAATCAGTTAGCACATTATTTGCAAAAACTGGGCGTAAAACCGGGCGTGCTGGTGGGTATTTGTGTCGAACGTTCTGTATCTGCAATTGTCGGATTGTTGGCAATTCTCAAGGCAGGTGGAGCTTATGTGCCTCTAGATACAGAGTATCCTAAAGAACGTTTAGCCTTCATCATAGAAGATACCCAGCTATCATTGCTATTGACAACACAGAAGTTAGCTGATGTTCTGCCTCAACACCAAGCGCGTGTTGTCTGCTTTGATACTGATGCAGAGGCGATCGCTCAAGAAAGTAAACAAAACCCGACAACAAAAGTAACACCTGATAATATTGCTTACGTCATCTACACTTCAGGTTCTACAGGAAAACCCAAAGGCGTTGCTGTTCATCACCGAGCAGTTAACCGCTTGGTAATCAATACCAACTACATCAACATAGAACCAACAGATGTCATTGCTCAAGCTTCAAATTATGCCTTTGATGCGGCAACTTTCGAGATTTGGGGTGCGTTACTGAATGGGGCGCGGTTAGTAGGGGTAAGTAAAGAGTTGGCACTTTCTCCTAGAGAGTTTACAAGTTTTCTGCGATCGCAAGGTATTACCGTTTTATTCTTAACGACTGCCTTGTTCAATCAAATCGCGCAAGAAGTCCCCTATGCTTTTGGCTCCCTCAAGCATCTTCTATTTGGTGGCGAAGCAGTTGATGTTAAATGGGTCAAAGAAGTATTAAAAAATGGTGCGCCGCAGCGATTACTCCATGTTTACGGGCCTACAGAGAATACTACATTTAGTTCCTGGCACTTAGTAGAAAATGTTTCTGAAGACGCTACAACTATCCCTATCGGGCGACCAATTGCTAACACACAAATCTATTTATTAGATCCCCAACTACAACCAGTAGGCGTTGGTGTACCAGGAGAAATTTATATCGGCGGTGATGGTCTAGCCAAAGAATATCTCAATCAACCAAAGTTAACTGTCCAAAAATTCATTCCCAGTCACTTTGACAATTCAAAATTGTATAAAACTGGGGATAAGGCACGTTATTTGAGTGATGGAAATATTGAATTTCTTGGCCGGATTGATTATCAGGTTAAGATTCGCGGTTTCCGTATCGAATTGGGAGAAATTGAAACTGTACTGAATCAACACCCCTTGCTGCAAGAAAGTGTTGTAGTAGTAAGAGAAGATACCCCTGGCGATAAACGTCTAGTAGCTTACTTAGTGCCTGTACTGCATCGTCAAACCTTACCAGGAGAAGTTGTTCAATGGCAGAGTGAGTATGTTAGTGATTGGCAAACTCTCTATGAACAACTCTACAGCCAAAATCAAACTACAGATGATCTGACATTTAATATTGCTGGTTGGAACAGTTCGTACACCAAGCAGCCCATCCCAGAAAGGGAAATGCAGGAGTGGGTTGAGAGTACAACGAGCCGAATTAAAGCTAACGTTCCCCAGCGTGTATTAGAAATAGGTTGTGGGACAGGGTTACTGCTATCTCGCCTTGCTCCGAACTGCCAACAGTATTGGGGAACTGATTATTCCATTGCCGCCATCCAGCACGTTGAGCAGATATGCAGTAATCTTGAGGGTTTAGATCATGTACGGCTACTGCATCAACTAGCAGATAACTTTGACGGCATCCCGCAAGGAAACTTCGACACTGTAATTTTGAACTCAATTATCCAATATTTCCCCAGCGTTGAGTATCTGTTACAGGTGATAGAAGGGGCAATGAAGGCGATCGCTCCTCAAGCTAAAATCTTCGTGGGTGATGTCCGCAGCTTACCGTTGCTAGAGCAATACCATACAGCCGTGCAATTTTTCCAAGCTGCTGATGAGAGAACTATTGAGCAATGGCAGCAGCAAGCAAATCAGAGCATGGCTGCCGAAGAAGAATTAGTCATCGATCCGGGCTTCTTTATTGCCCTTCAGACACGTTTTCCCCAGATTGGTTGGGTAGAGATTCAACCAAAACGCGGTTACGCGCAAAATGAGCTAACCCAATTCCGCTATGATGTCACCCTCCATGTTGGTACTAGTGTTCAAGCCAGAGTAGTTCCTTGGTTAAATTGGCAACTAGACAAGCTCTCGTTTTCACAAATTCAACATCAACTACACAAAGAGCAGCCAGAACTGTTGGGAATTAGGCGTGTACCAAATCAACGATTACAGCAAGCATTGCAGATTTGGCAATGGTTAGAAAATCCCCCGGCGGTAGAAACAGTAGGGCAACTGCGACAATTCTTAGCACAACAGCCAACAGCTGGGGTAAATCCAGAGCAGTTTTACCAGTTGGGGCAGCAACTAGGTTATACCGTCCACCTCAGTTGGTGGGAGAGTAGCCAAGATGGTTGTTATGATGTGGTATTCTGTCGCGATGAAAAAGCAGAAAAGAAATCTCCCCTGCCTCCTGCTTTCTGGGATAGTTCAGCCATCACAACCAAACCCTGGACTGAATACACTAACAATCCTCTATACGGCAAGCTAGTCCAAAAACTAGTGCCGCAAGTCCGAGAATATATCCAACAGAAGCTACCTGATTACATGGTTCCGCAAGCTTTTGTTGTTCTCAATGCACTGCCCTTAACCCCCAATGGCAAGATTGATCGGCGCGCTTTGCCAACACCTGATACAGCAACTAGAAACCTTTCTACTGGCTTTGTATTACCGCGATCGCCTATTGAAGCTCAACTTGCTCAAATCTGGAGTCAAGTTCTGGGAGTTGAACGCATTGGCGTTAACGATAACTTCTTTGAACTAGGGGGACATTCTCTACTAGCTACCCAAGTCCTGTCAGAGATCAACTCAACTTTTGGACTTGATTTATCTATACAGATTATGTTTGAGTCCCCCACTGTAGCGGGGATAGCAGCATACATAGAAGTAGTAGATTTGGTAACACAAAATTTATCGACTAAAGAAGTCAGTAGCGAAATAGTGGAGTTTTGAGCATGACTAAGAGCATTGTTGAATTTGTTCGTCACCTGACAAATTTAAGTATAGAAATAGATGTAGATGGCGATCGCTTGCGCTGTCATGCACCAGAAGGTGTCTTAACTCCCGCGCTACGTCAGGAAATAGCTGCACGAAAAGCAGAAATTATCCTATTTTTACAGCAAGCAAAGCAGGTTAAAACATCTCATCAGTCACCCATTCAAAAAGTATCACGGGATGGCGTGTTACCACTGTCTTTTGCTCAACAGCGACTCTGGTTTCTACACCATTTATCACCAGATACTCGTTCTTATAATTTGCTAGATTTCCAAAGGCTAAATGGCTCACTGAATATAGTTGCACTGGAACAGAGCCTTAGTGAAATTATCCGCCGCCATGAAATCTGGAGAACGACTTTTCCGACAGTAGACGGGCAACCTGTCCAGGCGATCGCTCCCCCAACTGCCTTAACTTTGCCAATACATGACTTGCAGGGATTGTCAACCCAAGAGAAAAGCGATCGCATTCAAAAAATAGCGCAGTCTTTTGCATCTCAGCCCTTCGATCTGGCGGTTGGGCCATTAGTACAGTTCACTCTACTCCAACTGAGTGACCAAGAGTATGTACTGATATCGAAGATGCACCACATCATCTATGATGGCTGGTCTTTAAACATCTTCAAAAATGAATTATCTCAACTATATATAGCTTTCACTCAAGGATTACCCAATCCATTATCAGAATTACCCATCCAATATGCTGATTTTGCCGTTTGGCAACGCCAGTGGTTGACAGGCGAAGTTTTAGAACGCCAAATGAATTTCTGGGAGCAAAAATTAGCTGATGCCCCAGTTGCACTAGAACTGCCTACTGATAAACCACGTCCCCCAGTTCAGACCTTCCGGGGTGGAGTTGAGCGTTTTCAACTAGATAGCAACCTCACGCAACGCCTCAAGCAATTGAGCCAAGAGTCAGACGCAACTTTATTTATGACTCTATTGGCAGCTTTTTTAGTATTAATTTCTCGTTATAGTAATCAATTAGATATTGTTGTTGGCACTCCGATCGCTAACCGCAACAACAAAAGCGTCGAGCAGCTAATAGGTTTTTTTGCTAACACCCTAGCATTAAGGGGCGATCTTTCTGGAAATCCTAGCTTTACTGACTTCTTAGCGCAAGTACGGCAGACAACTTTGTCAGCATACACTCATCAAGACTTGCCCTTTGAAATGTTGGTTGAAAAGCTTCAGCCAGAGCGAGATTTGAGTCGTAATCCTCTGGTACAGGTAATGTTTTCCCTCCAAAGTGCCTCACAGTCTTTTTGGGATTTACCGGGCTTAACTACTCAAAAAATTTCCTTGCCATTTGATGAAATGGTTAGGTTTGACCTAGAAGTGAACTACTGGGAAGTATCGGGAAGCTTGGAGGGTGTTTGGAATTACAGTGCTGATTTATTTGATGCGGAGACAATTACTCGCCTAGCCCAAAATTTTCAAACTTTACTCCAAGCAATTGTTGCCAATCCCAAAGTGCGAATTGCAGAACTACCACTGTTGACAGTTGCAGAACGTCATCAATTGTTGGTGGAATGGAATAACACTCAAGTAGACTATTCCTCTGATAAGTGTATCCATCAGCTATTTGAGGAACAGGTTAAACGTACACCTGATGCTGTCGCAGTTGCGTTTGAAAATCAACCACTTACTTACCAGCAGTTGAATACTCGCGCTAATCAATTGGCTCATTATTTGCGTTCCTTGGGTGTTGAAGCCGACGTACTAGTTGGTTTATGTGTAGAACGCTCACTAGATATGATTGTGGGCATACTTGGTATTCTCAAGGCAGGTGGGGCTTATGTGCCACTTGACCCAGACTATCCCCAAGAGCGTTTAGCCTTTACGCTAGAAGATGCTCAAGTAAGTGTACTACTTACCCAACAGCAATTATTAGAGTCTCTGCCCCAACATCAAGCGCGTGTCATCTGCTTAGATACCGATTGGGAAAAAATAGCTCAAAACAGCTTCTCAAACCCCCAAAACACAGCAACACCCGATAAACTGGCTTATGTCATCTACACATCAGGTTCCACAGGTAAGCCTAAAGGTGTTTTAGTCAATCACAAGAATGTAGTTCGTCTGTTTGCAGCAACAGACGCTTGGTATCAATTTAATTGTGATGACGTATGGACATTATTCCACTCTTACGCCTTCGACTTTTCTGTTTGGGAAATTTGGGGTGCATTGTTGTACGGTGGAAGACTAATAGTAGTACCGTATTTAGTGACGCGATCGCCTGAATCTTTCTATCAGTTATTAGCTCAAGAAAAAGTCACCGTTCTCAATCAAACTCCTTCCGCCTTCCGCCAGTTAATTCAAGTCGAACAATCAATGACAACTGCTGGCGAGTTAAACTTACGCTTTGTCATCTTCGGTGGCGAAGCCTTAGAAATCAACAGTTTACAGCCTTGGTTTGAGCGACACGGCGACCAGCAGCCCCAACTGGTGAATATGTACGGAATTACAGAAACTACCGTACACGTTACCTATCGTCCGTTAAGCAAGGCAGATTTGCAAAGTCCGGCCAGTGTCATCGGTCGTCCCATACCCGATTTACAGGTGTATGTGCTGGATGAATATCAAAAGCCAGTGCCAATTGGTGTCGGGGGCGAGATGTATGTTGGTGGTGCTGGGGTAACAAATGGCTACCTCAATCGTCCCCAACTGACACAACAACGATTTATCTCTCATCCTTTTAGCCAAAATCCCCAAGCGCGACTATATAAAACCGGGGATAAAGCGCGGTATTTGCCCAATGGCGAGTTAGAGTATTTAGGACGCATCGATAACCAAGTCAAAATTCGAGGCTTCCGCATTGAGTTGGGAGAAATTGAAGCAGCATTGGCAACTCATCCACAAGTGTGGGAAAGCGTGGTGATAGTACGAGAGGATGAACCGGGGGACAAACGTTTAGTTGCTTATGTAGTCAAGAGTGATGAATCGCTCACTACCAACCAACTGCGCTCCTTTCTCAAAGCAAAGCTACCAGAGTACATGATACCAAGTGCTTTGGTACTACTAGAATCCTTACCCCTGACTGCCAACGGCAAAATAGACCGCCGCGCCTTGCCAAAACCAGAGTTAGACAGCGCACTGTCAGAAAAGTATGCTGCCCCACGTACAGCTAATGAAGAAATACTGGTGCAAATTTGGGCGCAAATCCTCAAGGTAGAGCAAGTCGGCATTCATGATAATTTCTTTGAATTGGGCGGACATTCACTATTAGCAACACAACTGGTTTCACGCATCCGCAACATTTTCAAAGTAGAACTACCATTGCGTGACTTATTTACTGCCGGTACAGTTGCCGAATTAGCTCAATCAATTGGGCAATTGCAACAACAGAATTTAGAACTTCATGCACCACCTATTGTACCCAGGACAGAAGATAAAGAGTTACCACTGTCGTTTGCTCAACAGCGTTTGTGGTTTTTAGACCAGTTACAACCAAATAGTTCTTTTTACAACATACCTGTAGCTTTGCGTCTTCTGGGAACGCTTAATCAAGCTGCCTTAGAACAAAGCTTAATTGAAATTATTCATCGCCACGAAGCTTTACGCACTAACTTTGTCGTCATTGATGGACAACCAACTCAAGTTATTAAGCAACAGACAAATTGGACAGTCTGTGTTGTCGAGTTGCAACATCTACCAAACAGTCAAAGAGAACTTGCTATACAGCAATTAGCACGACAAGAATCTACTAAACCGTTTGACTTAGTACAGGGAGCATTAGTTAAGGCAACATTAGTAGTTCTGTCCGAGACAGAACACGTCTTATTACTGTGTATGCACCACATTGTCTCGGATGGTTGGTCAATAGGTGTGTTGATCGAAGAACTAGCAGCACTCTACAATGCTTATTCAATGGGTCAGCCGTCACCTCTAGCACCATTGACTGTGCAGTATGCAGATTTCGCCTTATGGCAAAGACAGTGGTTGCAAGGAAATGTATTGCAAAGTCAACTCAATTACTGGGAACAACAACTAGCTGATGCACCCACTTTGTTGCCTTTACCCACAGACAGACCCAGACCTGCTGTGCAGACTTTCTCTGGCGCATATCAAGAGTTTCCACTTTCAGCCCAGTTAACGAATAGATTGGTAAAACTGAGTCAAGAGCAAGGAACCACCTTTTTCATGACGCTGTTAGCAGCATTTGATACCCTACTTTATCGTTACACTGGGCAAGAAGACATATTGGTGGGTTCTCCCATTGCTAACCGCGATCGCTCCGAGATAGAAGGGTTAATTGGCTTTTTTGTCAATACCTTAGTCATGCGTACCGACTTGAAAGGCAATCCGAGTTTTAGCGAATTGCTCACTCGTGTTCGAGACATGGCAATGCAAGCATATACTCATCAGGACTTACCTTTTGAAATACTGCTCGAAGCATTGCAACCAGAACGGGATCTTAGCTATACACCACTTTTCCAGGTGATGTTTTCACTCCAGAATACTTCCATATCTGAATTAGAGTTAACTGGGTTAACTGTCAATCACCTGAAAGTAGAAGGTATAACTGCCAAGTTTGATTTAACTTTATTAATGCAGCAGACATCTACTGGCCTGGTGGGTGTGTGGGAATACAACACTGATTTGTTTGATGCGTCTACCATTGAACGCATGACGGGTCATTTTGTGACATTGCTTGAGGGAATCGTTACTAACCCAGAGGAGAAAATTTCCCAATTGCCTTTGTTGACACCATCTGAACAACAGCAATTACTTGTCGAATGGAATAATACTCAGACCGATTACCCTGGTAATAAGTGCATCCATCAGTTGTTTGAGGAGCAAGTTCAGCGTACACCAGATGCAGTGGCGGTGGTGTTTGGCGATCGCCAAATTACTTATCACCAATTAAACTGCCGTGCTAACCAGTTAGCGCACTATCTCAAATCTTTGGGCGTGGAGACAGATGTGCTGGTAGGCATTTGTGTAGAACGCTCTATAGAAATGGTTGTGGGACTACTAGCCATTCTCAAGGCAGGTGGAGCATATCTACCACTTGACCCAGAGTATCCCACTGAGCGGTTGCGCTTTATGTTAGAAGATGCTCAAGTTAGGGTGTTGTTGACCCAGCAGCTACTCGTTGATAGATTGGCACAGCAGAAAGCACAGATTGTTTGTTTAGATACTGACGCTCTTGTAATTTCTCAGTTCAGTCAGAATAATCTAATCCCTGAGACACAAGCAACTAATTTAGCTTATGTAATTTATACCTCTGGTTCTACAGGTCAACCCAAGGGTGTGCTGATTGCTCATCAAGGGTTGTTAAATTTGGTATTCTGGCATCAACAAGCTTTTAAAGTCACTTCATTAGATAAAGCTACTCAATTAGCAGGAACAGCGTTTGACGCTGCGGTATGGGAGTTATGGCCTTACCTGACCGCAGGTGCAAGTATATACCTAGTGGAACCTCGACTACTTAGCTCTCTAGAGAATCTACGAGACTGGTTGATTGCAAACGAGATTACTGTCAGTTTCCTGCCAACACCACTGGCTGAGGAATTATTGTCTTTGGCATGGCCGACCGAAGGTTTAGCTTTGCGAACCATGTTAACTGGAGGAGATAAGCTTCATCAGTATCCATCTGATTTAATTCCCTTCCAAGTAGTGAATAATTATGGCCCAACCGAGAATACTGTTGTGACAACTTCTGGGCTGGTAGTTGCTAAGAAGGAGCAAGAGCAGATATCACCAAACATTGGAAAAGCGATCGCCAACACACAAGTCTACATTCTAGATCGCCATCTGCAACCGGTTCCTGTAGGTGTACCAGGAGAATTACATATTGGTGGTGTGGGGTTGGCAAGAGGCTACCTCAACCGTGACGAACTAACGGCTGAAAGATTCATCAATAATCCCTTGGGCACTGGCCGTCTCTACAAAACAGGAGATTTAGCACGTTATCTATCAGATGGCAACATTGAATACTTGGGACGCATCGACAACCAAGTAAAAATCCGGGGTTTCCGGATTGAATTAGGAGAAATTGAAGCCGCACTCAGCCAAAATGACTATGTGCAAGCATCTTGTGTTATTCCCCGCGAAGATACTAGAGGGGAGCAACGCCTAGTCGCCTACATAGTGCCACAACAAGGCTTTACACCCAGCATCAGCGAACTACGGCAATACCTGAAAGCAAAGCTTCCAGATTACATGGTGCCAAATAACCTTGTCATCTTGGAGTCTTTACCGCTAACTCCCAACGGCAAACTAGACCGTCGAGCGTTACCTGCACCAGACTTATACAATGAAGACAAATATGTAGCCCCACGCACACCCGTTGAGGAAATACTGGCACAAATTTGGGCGCAAGTGCTGAAACTAGAGGCAGTAGGTATTCATGATAACTTCTTTGAACTGGGTGGACATTCGCTACTAGCTACGCAATTGCTTTCACGCATCCGTAACATTTTCAAAGTAGAATTACCATTGCGTGAATTGTTTGCTGCACCAACAATTGACCAATTAGCACATCTTATTGGTCAATTACAACAACAAAACTTAGAACTTACTTCTCCACCGATTTTAAGGCGGGCAAAAGACGCTGAATTACCATTATCATTTGCCCAAACACGGCTGTGGTTTTTAGACCAATTTGAGCCGAACACTGCTTTATACAACATCCCCTTAGCTTTGCATCTAGTAGGCACTCTCAATCAAACTGCCTTAGAACAAAGCTTAATAGAAATTATTCATCGGCACGAAGCCTTACGCACCAACTTCATTGCCGTTGATGGACAGCCAACTCAAGTTATTGAAATACAAACAAATTGGAACGTATCAGTTGTTGACTTACAGCATTTATCTACAGTCGAACAAGAAATAGCTGCACAACAATTAGCGCAACAACAAGCTTATCAACCGTTTGAATTAGCAACACAAGCATTAGTTAGAGCGACATTAATAGTGCTGTCCCAGACAGAACATATATTCTTAGTATGTATGCACCACATTGTCTCGGATGGCTGGTCAATGGGTGTATTTGTCCAAGAACTCGCATCGCTTTATAATGCTTATTCTCAAGGTCAGCCAACATCTTTAACGCCACTACCAATTCAGTATGCCGACTTTGCGCTCTGGCAGCGACAGTGGTTGCAAGGTGATGTACTGCAAAACCAATTGGATTACTGGCAAAAACAATTGGCAGATGCACCAACTTTATTAGCACTTCCCACTGACAGACCTAGACCTGCTGTGCAGACTTTCTCAGGTGCATATCAAAAGTTTGCACTCTCTGGTGAGTTAACTCAAAAACTGAAAAAACTTAGCCAAGAGCAAGGTTGTACTGTCTTTATGACCCTGTTGGCAGCTTATGATACACTTCTTTACCGCTATACAGGGCAAGAAGATATTTTAGTTGGATCTCCCATCGCCAACCGCGATCGCTCTGAGCTAGAAGGGTTAATTGGCTTTTTTGTCAATACTCTAGTTTTGCGTACTAATGTCTCAGGCAATCTTAGCTTTAGCGAGTTACTGGGGCGTGTGCGTGCAATGGCGATGGAAGCATACAGCCATCAGGATTTGCCTTTTGAAATGCTAGTCGAGGCATTGCAGCCAGAACGGGATCTCAGCCATGCACCACTATTTCAGGTGATGTTTGTGCTTGAGAATGAGCCTACGTCTCAATTAGAGTTAGCAGGGTTAAATGTCAGCCCACTGGTGCTAGAAAGTGCAACGGCTAAATTTGATTTGACTTTGGGAATGGAAAACACGGCCACTGGACTGGTGGGTGCGTGGGAATACAATACAGATTTGTTTGATGCGTCTACCATCGAGCGATTAACTGGTCATTTTGTCACATTGCTTGAAGGTATTGTTGCTAACCCTCAAGAGAAGATTTGCCAATTACCTTTACTGACAACAACTGAGCAACAACAGTTATTAGTGGAGTGGAATGATACTCAGGCCGATTATCCTGGTGATAAGTGTATCCATCAGTTGTTTGAGGAGCAGGTAGAGCGTACCCCAAATGCAGTGGCACTGGTGTTTGAAGGCGAACAACTGACATACCAGCAGTTGAACACTCGCGCTGATGAGTTGGCGCGTCACTTGCGCTCATTAGGTGTAAAACCAGATGTGCTGGTAGGCATTTGTGTAGAACGCTCAATAGAAATGGTTGTGGGGCTACTGGGTATTTTCAAGGCGGGAGGGGCTTATGTGCCACTCGATCCTGAGTATCCAACTGAGCGTTTGCGCTTCATGTTAGAAGATGCTCAAGTTCCAGTATTACTCACGCAGCAGCATTTAATTGAAAAGCTACCTGAGCATAAAGCTCACATTGTCTATTTGGATACTGATGCTTATAAGTTTGACCAAGCAAGCGAAATTCCTAAAGTTAGCGAAGTCAAAGCATCAAACCTCGCTTATGTACTATATACCTCTGGTTCTACAGGTAGACCAAAGGCTGTAGCCATCGAGCATCATAGTCCAGTTGCTCTAGTAAGTTGGGCAAAAGGAGTTTTTACAAAAGAAGAGCTTGCTGGTGTCTTAGCTTCTACCTCTATTTGTTTTGACCTGTCAGTTTTTGAGTTGTTTGTGACTCTCAGCGTTGGCGGAAAAGTCATTTTAGCTCAAAATGCTTTGCACTTACCCACCATGAGCGCTGCTAACCAAGTTACTCTGATTAATACAGTCCCAAGTGCGATCGCGCAATTAATTCGAGATGATAATTTACCACAGCAGGTATGCACAGTTAATTTAGCTGGTGAACCTCTGCAAAATCAACTTGTGCAGCAAATTTATCAGCGCAGTCGAGTTAAGCGTGTATTCAATCTCTATGGCCCTTCCGAAGACACTACCTACTCAACTTTTAGCTTAATAGAGCAAGGTGCAACCACTTCACCAACCATCGGTCGCCCAATATCTAATACACAAGTCTACATTCTTGACCAATATCTACAGCCAGTTCCCGTAGGTGTACCAGGAGAGTTACACATCGGTGGTGCGGGGTTGGCAAGAGGCTACCTCAACCGTCCAGAATTAACACAAGAGAAATTCATTCCTAACCCGTTTGATGCTGGTCGCCTGTACAAAACTGGGGATTTAGTCCGCTATTTACCAAATGGTAATATTGAATACCTGGGACGCATCGATAACCAAGTAAAAATTCGGGGTTTCCGCATTGAGTTAGGGGAAATTGAAGCGGTATTGAGCCAGCATAGCGATTTGCAAGCATCTTGTATCATCGCTCGTGAAGATAGCCCTGGTGAGAAACGTCTAGTCGCCTACGTAGTAACAAAGCAGGGTTGTGAACTCTCAATTAGCCAGTTGCGCTCTTTCCTCTCTGGGCAACTGCCACAGTACATGGTGCCGCATACTTTCGTTATCCTGGGATCTTTACCTTTAACTCCCAATGGCAAAATAGACCGTCGTGTCTTGCCTGAACCAAACTCAGTTGAATTACTAGCAGACAGTTTTGTAGTGCCCCGTAATCAAATTGAAGAAATACTAACGCAGATTTGGGCAGAAGTTCTGAGAGTAGAGAAAGTTGGTATTAACGATAACTTCTTTGAACTCGGTGGAGATTCGATCCTCAGCATCCAAATTCTGGCGAAAGCAAAGCAAGCAGGGCTGCAACTAAGTCTCAAGCAACTGTTTGGCAATCAAACGATCGCTCAATTGGCAGCAGTAGCAGGTACAATCGAGGCGATCGCAGTAGAACAAGGATTAGTCACAGGAACATTACCTCTAACCCCGATTCAGCACTGGTTCTTTGAACAAAATCTCTCCCAGCCGCACCACTTTAATCAATCATTTCTCATTTCAGTACCATCTGACCTCAAGGCAGAGTTATTAAAGCAAGCATTACAGCAATTACTGATACATCATGATGCTCTACGCTTGCGTTTTACACAGTCTGAGTCTACTTGGCAACAAATCTACTCTACTCCAAATGATAGTGTTGCTTTCTCTTACATCGACTTATCGACACTTCCAGAAAGTGAGCAACAAGCAGCTATTGAAGCTCAAGCCGCTTCCCTTCAGGCGAGTTTAAATCTGTCAGAGAATTTAGTGCAGGTCGCCTTTTTTCATCTGGGTATTGACAAAAGAGCGCGATTACTCATTATTATTCACCACTTGGTAATTGACGGCGTTTCTTGGCGGATATTATTAGAAGATTTGCAAACAGCTTATCAGCAACTTGCTCAAGGACAAGTCATTAAACTTCCAGCCAAGACAACTTCTTTTAAAGATTGGTCTGAGAAATTAACTCAATATGCACAGTCAGAAACTCTGAAATCTGAGGTTGCTTATTGGTTAAATAACTCTCGCTTTGCCGTTCCTTCGATTCCAGTTGACTATATCAGAGGGGCAAACACCGTTGCATCTGCCAACACCGTATTAGTGTATTTAAACGAAGCTGAAACTCGTGCTTTACTGCAAGATGTACCAAAGGCTTACAATACTCAGATTAACGATGTGCTACTAACTGCCTTGGCGTTAGTGTTGAGTAAATGGACTCAATCAAGCTCTGTACTTTTCAATTTAGAAGGTCATGGGCGGGAAGATATCGTTGATGGTGTCGATTTATCCCGCACTGTTGGTTGGTTTACAACCATCTTCCCTGTGCTTATGGAAGTGGGAGCCACAGACAATTTAGGAAATGCCTTAAAATCTGTTAAAGAACAACTACGCGCTATTCCTAACAAGGGAATTGGCTACGGCTTATTGCGCTATCTGTGCCAAAATGCAGAAATCGCCACTACACTACAGGCATTCCCACAAGCCCAAATCAGCTTCAATTATTTGGGTCAATTCGATCAAGTTCTGAATACATCTGCTTGGATGCAGTTAGCTAATGAGTCTGCTGGAGTTGAGCATAGCTTAGATAATAACCGCGCTCATCTACTAGACATCAGCAGCATTATTACTGGGGAACGACTACAAATAAATTGGATTTACAGCAAAAATGTCCATCAGCACAAGACAATTGAGAATTTAGCACAAGAATTTGTCAAAACATTACAAGAACTAATTGCCCATTGTTTAGATCCCCAAAATGGCGGTTATACACCTTCAGATTTTCCATTAGTTAAGCTTGACCAACGAAAACTAGACCAACTGTTAGTCAGACCCGCATTGAAACAAGGAGTACAAACTAACTGGCACAATATTGAGGATATTTATCCGCTCTCTCCTATGCAACAGGGTATGTTGTTTGAGAGTTTGTATGCTCCAGACTCAGGAGTATATTTCGAGCAGGTAATTTGTACTTTGACAGGTAATTTAGATGTCACAGCATTTGAAAAAGCTTGGCAGCAAGTAGTAGCAAAGCATTCAATTTTGCGGACTGGTTTTGTTTGGCAGCAATTGACCCAGCCACTGCAAGTTGTGTATCGGCAGGTCAAAGTTACTGTAGAGGTTTATAACTGGCAAGAGCTATCTGTACAAGAACAGCAACAGCAATTAGAGCTTTTCTTAAAGTCACAGCGACAACAAGGTTTTCAACTGTCTGTCGCACCACTAATGCGCCTGCATCTAATTCAGTTGAGTACCGATAGTTATCAATTCGTTTGGAGTCATCACCATTTATTGCTTGATGGTTGGTCGTTACCTTTAGTTTTCAAAGACCTGCTTTATTTTTATCAAGCAATTTCTCAGGGTGAAAGTTTACACTATCAATCAGCTACAAACTACCGCAACTATATTGCTTGGCTACAGAAACAAGATTTAGCTCTAGCTGAAAAATTCTGGAGGCAAAAACTCCAAGGTTTTACCGTTCCCACTCCTTTAATAGTCGATAAGCTACTGCCAAACCAGGAAAATGGCAACGTTAGCTATAGCGAACAGCAAATTCAGTTAACAGTACCAGTAACAGCCGCAGTTGGGTCTTTTGTACGACAGCATCAATTGACAATCAGTAATTTAGTACAGGCAGCTTGGGCAATACTGCTGTGTCGCTACAGCCAAGAAACAGATGTAGTGTTTGGTACGGCTGTATCTGGTCGTCCACCATCTCTTGTGGGTATTGAGTCGATGGTAGGGCTATTTATCAACACGTTGCCAGTGCGAGTTCAAGTTTCAGCAGATACCCAAGTGCTAGATTTATTGAAGGATTTACAGGCGCAACAAGTTGAGTCTGAACAATACTCATATAGTTCATTAGCAGAGATTCAAGGTATTAGCGAAGTTCCCAGGGGAATGTCTTTGTTCGAGAGTATTGTTGTCTTCGAGAATTATCCTGTTGATGCGACAATGCCATCGCACAATTACGGTTTCAATCTAGACAATATTCACGGCATTGAACAAACCAATTATCCTCTAACTTTAGTTGCGATCGCCCGTGAGCAATTGTTGGTGAAGATTAGCTATGATACTAGCCGCTTTGATGATGGAGCGATCGCTCGAATGTTGGGTCATTTCCAAACATTGCTAGAAGGTATTATTGCTAACCCAGAGCAGCACCTAGCGCAATTGCCCTTGCTGACACCATCTGAGCAACAGCAGTTAATTTTCGAGTGGAACGATACAAGCCTCGATTATCCTGTAGATAAGTGCATCCATCAGTTATTTGAGGAGCAGGTAGAGCGTACACCAAATGCTGTAGCCGTTGTATATGAAAATAAACAACTTACATACTGGGAATTAAACTGTCGTGCTAACCAGTTAGCCCACTACTTACGCTCCTTGGGCGTGGGAGCTGATGTACTGGTCGGTTTGTGTGTGGAACGCTCAATAGAAATGGTGGTAGGACTACTAGGCATTCTCAAAGCGGGTGGGGCTTATGTACCTTTAGATCCAACATATCCCCAAGAACGCTTGGCTTATATGCTGAATGATTCACAAGTGCAGGTACTGTTGAGTCAAGAGAAATTGCTCGCTGGACTACCAGAACATGGGGCGCGTGTAGTCTGCTTAGATACTAACTGGGAAAATATATGTACTGAAAGCAAAGATAATCCCATTAGTGATTTGACAATTGATAACTTAGCTTATGTTATTTACACTTCAGGCTCTACAGGTCAACCGAAAGGCACTTTAGTTAATCACAAGAATGTAACTCGTCTATTTGCAGCTACAGATGCTTGGTATAAATTTAATTCTGATGATGTGTGGACAATGTTCCACTCTTATGCATTTGACTTCTCCGTGTGGGAAATTTGGGGTGCATTGCTGTATGGTGGACGACTGGTAGTAGTACCATACTTAGTGACGCGATCGCCTGAATCTTTCTACCATTTATTGTGTCAAGAACAAGTCACAGTTCTCAATCAGACACCTTCCGCCTTCCGCCAGTTAATTCAAGCCGAACAATCAATGGCAACTGCTGACGACTTGAACTTACGTTTAGTAATTTTCGGTGGCGAAGCACTGGAACTAAAGAGTTTACAACCTTGGTTTGAGCGTCATGGCGACACAAGACCCCAATTAGTGAATATGTACGGGATTACAGAAACTACCATACACGTTACCTATCGCCCACTGAGCAAAGCCGATTTGCACAGTACAGCCAGTGTCATCGGTTGTCCGATCCCCGACTTACAGGTGTATGTCCTAGATGAACATCAAAAGCCAGTACCAATTGGTGTCGGGGGCGAAATGTATGTTGGTGGTGCTGGGGTAACAAATGGCTATCTCAATCGTCTGGAATTGACACAACAAAGGTTTATCTCTGATCCTTTTAGCAAAAACCCCCAAGCGCGACTATACAAAACTGGCGATAAGGCGCGTTATTTGCCCAATGGCGAGCTAGAGTATTTAGGACGCATCGACAATCAAGTCAAAATTCGTGGCTTCCGGATTGAGTTAGGAGAAATTGAGGCAGCATTGGCAACTCATCCAGATGTGTGGGAATGTGTGGTGGTGGTGCGCGAAGACGAACCAGGCGACAAACGTTTAGTTGCTTATGTAGTACCACAGGCGGAACAATCGCTCACAACCGCCCAGTTACGTCGCTTTCTCAGCAGCCAACTGCCAAGTTACATGGTGCCAAGTGCTTTTGTACAGTTAGCATCTCTACCACTGACGGCAAATGGTAAAGTTGATCGTCGCGCTTTACCTACACCTGACAGCGCCAGACCAGAACTAGAAGATGTTTTTGTCGCGCCTAGCACAAGAGAAGAAAAAATATTAGCCGCTATTTGGGCTAAGGTTCTCGGTGTCGAGCAAGTCGGTATCAATGATAACTATTTCGCTTTAGGTGGAGATTCTATTCGTAGCATTCAAGTGCTGTCTGAAGCTAAAGAACAAGGTTTGAGTATCTCTCTTGCACAGCTATTCCAACATCAAACAATTACCCAGCTAGTTCAAGAACTCAAAACCCAAGAGCAGAATCTTACACAATTATCATCAACTCAACCATTTAGCCCGATCGCGATAGCAGATAAAGAACGTTTACCCGATGGCGTAGAAGATGCCTATCCCCTTGCTATGCTGCAAATGGGAATGCTCTACCACAGTGAGTACAAAAAAGATAGCGCATTATATCACGAAATTAGCAGCTTTCATCTCAAAACCCATCTTGATGTTCGACTTTTGCAAGTTGCTGTCCAAGATTTAGTCAATCATCATGCTGTATTGCGGACTTCATTCGACCTGAGTAACTTCAGTATTCCGTTGCAACTAGTTCATCAGCAAGTTGAGCTTCCCTTGCAGGTGGAAGATTGGTGTCACTTGAATCATTCCCAGCAAGAAGAAGCCTTAACTACTTGGTTTGAAGCCGAAAAGAAACGGCATTTTGATTGGACTCAAGCTCCTCTATTACGCTTCTTTGTTCATCGTCGTACACAGGAGACATTTAATCTCACTTTGAGTTGCCACCACGCGATTCTGGACGGGTGGAGTGTTTCCTCAATGATGACTGAGTTGTTTAGCCGTTATTTATCGCTTTTAGGCGAACAAGCCAATTATGTATCGCTACCATTAAGTATTGCATACCGGGATTTTGTCGCCTTAGAGCAACAAGCGATCGCTTCATCTTCAACTCAGCAATACTGGAATGAAAAGTTACAGGACAGCACTTTCACTAAAATACCTCGCTGGTCTTCTGTACCAACAAATACTAACGTTTCAGAAGTTGGCGTACAAGACGTAACTTTATCTCCGCAAATTTCTGAAAGCTTAAAACAACTGGCTCAATCCGCAGAAGTTCCACTCAAGAGTGTGCTGTTGGCTGCTCATCTGCGAGTGTTAAGTCTTCTGGGCGGTCAGTCAGACGTACTAACGGGTTTAGTAGCCAACGGGCGACCTGAACAAAGCGATGGTGAGCGAGTCCTGGGACTATTCCTCAATACTTTGCCATTCCGCCTGGAATTGACTGGGGGCAGATGGATAGACCTAGTGCAGCAAGTGTTTGCCGCCGAACGAGAAAGGTTACCACACCGTCGCTATCCATTAGCAGAAATCCAAAGGAATTTGGGCGGTGAGCCTTTATTTGAAACGGCGTTTAACTTTGTGCATTTTCATGTCTACCAACAGGTATTGGAACTGGATAATTTGCAACTACTGGGTGTCAAGTTTTTTGAACAAACTAATTTCACTTTCGCCGCTCAATTCAGTGTGAACCCCAGGTCATCTGAAGTAGAATTACGACTTCAGTACGATGCCTTAAAGTTATGTCCTGAACAAATCAATAGAATTGGTGAATACTATCTCAACGCTTTGGCGGCAATGGCAAACCAGCCACAAGAACGCTACGAGTTGCACTCTCTTCTTTCTGAACAAGAGCAACAGCAGTTATTAGTTGAATGGAACCATACTCACACAGATTACTCTCAAGTTAAGTGCATCCATGAGTTGTTTGCAGCGCAGGTTGAACGTACCCCAGATGCAGTAGCAGTGGTATGTGACAATCAACAACTGACTTACCAGCAGTTGAATTGTCGGGCTAATCAATTAGCACATTACCTACGCTCTTTGGGTGTGGGAGCAGATGTGCTGGTCGGGTTATGTGTAGAACGTTCATTAGAGATGTTGGTGGGACTACTTGGCATTCTCAAGTCGGGTGGAGCTTGTGTGCCGCTTGACCCAGAATATCCCCAAGAGCGCTTGAGCTTTATGTTAGAAGATGCTCAAGTTGTGGTGCTAACAACCCAGCAGCATCTTGTTGAAAGACTACCTGAGAATCGAGCAAATGTTGTTTGTTTGGATACTGATAGGCATTTAATCTCTAAGTACAGCCAGGACAATCCCATCTCTGGCGTGCAAAAAGCTAACTTGGCTTATGTAATTTATACCTCTGGTTCTACGGGCAGACCGAAAGGAGTTATGGTTTCACATGGCGCGATCGCTAACCACTGCTGTATTACACAAGAGGTTTATGGACTTGTGCCAAGCGATCGTGTACTCCAGTTTACCTCAATCAACTTCGATCCCTCATGGGAGCAGATATTTACTACACTAACGGTTGGCGCGACCTTGTTGCTGCGAGGTTCGGATGTATGGACTCCAACAAAGTTACATCAAATAATTTCCGATTTTGGACTTACTGTCGTTAATCTCCCAACAGCTTATTGGCAACAATTGACTCAAGAGTGGGCGACAACACAAGTAACAAATGAGAATAGTCAACTGAGGCTGATGCCTGTTGGTGGAGAAGCGATGCTACCCGAATATGTTGCTCTTTGGCAACAACTCCCAATGTCTGATGTTCGGCTGCTCAATGCTTATGGCCCCACAGAAGCAACTATCACAGCAACCCTGTTTGAAATTCCTCCGCAGTTCGGTGAAGACACCAATCTCACCACAGTTCCTATTGGTCGTCCTCTAATTAACAAAACTGTATACATTCTTGACTCTCACCTACAACCAGTACCTGTAGGTGTGCCAGGAGAGTTGCATATTGGCGGTAACTGTTTGGCACAAGGCTACCTTAACCGTCCAGAATTGACGAACGAGAAATTCATTCCCAACCCGTTTAGTGCTGACCGAAATTCCCGCTTATACAAAACAGGGGATTTAGCACGCTATTTACCTGATGGCAACATTGAATACCTGGGACGCATTGATAATCAAGTTAAGGTTCGGGGCTTCCGGATCGAGTTAGGTGAGATTGAAGCTGTACTAAGCCAACATAATGATGTGCAACTATGTTGTGTCATCGTCCGTGAAGATATCCCAGGCGATAAAAGCTTAGTCGCCTACATCGTGCCGCAAAAAGAAGCGTCACCGACAAACAACGAACTACGGCAATTCCTGAAAACAAAGCTGCCAGAGTACATGATACCTAATGCTTTTGTTTTCCTAAAAGCACTGCCACTAACTACTCACAGCAAAATAGACCGCCGTGCTTTACCTGCACCTTCTAGCACCAGTAATTCAGATAGTTTTGTTGCGCCTCGTAACCACTTAGAACTGCAACTAACTCAACTCTGGTTAAAGATTCTCAAAATCGACAAGGTAGGAGTACAAGATAACTTTTTTGACCTCGGTGGTCATTCCCTTGTAGCTCTTTACCTAATGGCTCAAATTAAACAGCAGTTTGGTAAAGATATTTCCTTAGCAACCTTCTTGCAAAATCCCACTATCGAACAGTTAGCGACAATTGTCCAAAAAGATTTGGATTACTCTAATGAGTCTTGTCTGGTAGCAATTCAACCGAATGGTTCTCAGCCACCTTTGTTTTGCCTTCCAGGAGCTGGTGGTACTCCTTTCTACTTGTATAATTTAGCCCGTTGTCTGGGAGAAGACCAACCATTTTACAGTTTCCAAGCCAATAGTTTTGCAGATATCACCCAAGTTGAGGATATAGCTACCCAGTACATTCAAGCACTACAAGATATTCAACCACAAGGGCCGTATTTCTTAGCAGGCCATTCTTTTGGAGGAAAAATAGCTTTTGAAATGGCTCAACAGCTACTTCACAAAGGACATGAAGTTGCTCTGGTTGCCATTCTTGATAGTACAGCACCGTTTTACCAAGAAAAGCCAATAGGTTTTGATTGGGATGATGCTAGATGGCTGGCTGAGTTTGCCAGATCGATAGAACGTTTCTTAGCAAAAAACTTGGATATTTCTGACGATATTCTTCAATCTTTGGTTTGGGAGGAGCAACTAAAATACGTTCTACAGCGTTTAAAAATGGTTGATATTCTGCCTCCCGATGCTGATATTACGCAGCTTAACAATCTAGTGCAAGTTCTTAAAACTAACTCTCTCATGAATTATGTACCACAACAGGTTTATCCAACCCGAATTACGCTGTTACGCTCCAGTGAAACTTCTGTTGAAGAGCCTATCGGTGAATTACCTTCTGAGATTTTGCAGGATTCAGCATGGGGCTGGAACAAGTTTTCTGCTGCACCAGTGGATGTTCAATTTGTACCTGGTAACCATACCACAATGATGACTCAACCTCACGTTCAGGTTTTAGCCGAACGGTTAAAAGCTTTGATTGAGCAAGCCAACATCTAAGTGCAAATATGCTTTCTAGTACCGAGTTCTGAGTGAAGTTTTTGACTCAGCACTCAGTACTCATTATTTAGCGCCACAAAGATTTCATTTTGTATTTTAAAATATGCCCACTCAAGTTGTTCAAAATCAACCACAAACAAATGCTATATCAGCTTTTATTCAATTTTGGGACGATGTAAAAGCGATCGCAGGAGCTTACTGGTATCCAACAAAACCAGGAGAAAGAGCATTTGCAGAAGTGATTAAAGCATGGGGAATGCTCATTCTCCTAATCTTATTAATCGTCACTCTCGTAGGTCTAACTGTTTTTAATAGTTTTATTAGCCGTAATTTAATCGATATCATCACTAAAGAAAAGGATTTTACTAAATTTTTTAATACATTATGGATTTACGGTATAGCCCTTGTTTTAGTAACGTTCTTGGTAGGATTTACTAAATTTGTCAGAAAACAAATTGCTTTAGATTGGTATCAATGGCTAAATAATTACGTATTATCAAAATATTTCAGCAACCGAGCTTATTATAAAATTAACTTTACATCTGATATAGATAATCCAGATCAACGGTTGTCTCAAGAAATCGAACCTATTGCTAACAGTGCTCTCAACTTTTCAGCTACTTTATTAGAGAAAGTACTAGAAATGACAGCATTTTTGATAATTCTTTGGTCAATTTCTCAGCAAGTAGCAATTATTTTAGTTGCTTATACAGTAATAGGAAATTTGATTGCAGTTTACATAACTCAAGAATTTAATAAAATTAATCAAGAAGAACTTGAATTGAAAGCTGACTACAGTTATGCACTGACTCATGTTCGCACTCATGCTGAATCAGTAGCTTTCTTTCAAGGTGAACACCAAGAATTAAATATCATTCAACGCCGCTTTAATAATTTAATAAAAATTGCCAAACGTAAGGTAACCTGGGAAAGAAATAAAGATATTTTTAATAGAGGATATCAGGCTGTAATCCAAATATTTCCCATTATCATATTTGGGCCTTTAGACATTAGAGGTGAAATGGGGTTCGGCGAAATTAGCCAAGCTTCTTTAGCTTGTAGCTTATTTGCTAATGCTTTGGCAGAATTGATTAATGAATTTGGCACTTCCGGGCGTTTTTCTAGTTACGTCAAACGTTTATCTGATTTTTCAGATGCGCTACAAGAAGTAACTAAACAACCAGAAAATGCCAGTACAATTAAGACAATAGAAGAAAACCATCTTGCTTTTGAGCAGGTCACTTTACAAACACCTAACTATGAGCAGGTAATTGTCGAAAACCTGTCACTCGCTGTTCAGCCAGGTGAAGGTTTATTAATTGTAGGGCCTAGTGGTCGAGGTAAGAGTTCCTTGTTGAGAGCAATCGCCGGTTTGTGGAACGCGGGAACTGGTCGTTTAGTGCGTCCTCCTTTAGAAGAAGTATTGTTTTTACCCCAACGTCCTTACATCATCTTAGGAACTTTGCGCGAACAGTTGCTTTATCCTAAGACAAATCATCAGATGACTGACGCACAACTTAAAGAAATTTTGCAACAGGTTAATCTACAAAACTTGCTCAGTCGCATTGAAGGTTTTGATACAGAAGTTCCTTGGGAGAATATATTGTCATTGGGAGAACAACAACGCCTTGCTTTTGCACGGTTATTAGTTACTCATCCCAGGTTCACAATATTAGATGAGGCAACAAGCGCCTTGGATTTGAAAAATGAAGGAAGTTTATATCAACAGTTACAATCAACGAAAACAACATTTATTAGTGTTGGGCATAGAGAAAGTCTATTTGATTACCATCAATGGGTTTTAGAACTTTCACAAGATTCCAGTTGGCAACTTTTGACAATCCAAGATTATCGAAATCAAAAATTAATCAATACTCAAAATCCGCTCAATAATAAGTTGCAAACTCAATCACAAATATTGACAGAAACAATCACAAGTGAAGGGTTTTCTCATAAGGAAATAAGTGAATTAACCAACTATTCTATTAGCACTATTAGAAGTAAGGCAAGCAAAGGAGATTCTGTCACTACTAAGGACGGCTTGACATACCGCTATAACAAAAACCCTAGTGTGTTGAAATGGTTAAGAGTTTAGCAAAATTATCACCTATGAAAGTATAGTTTTCTATTTTGTTAGTAAAAATTTTGCTTGCTCAAATTCTCGATTTTTATACAAAGTTGAGAATCTTGTTGTTCATGAAAAATCAAATAAAATTGTTAGATAGGACTAATATTTGATTTCTGTAATAGACGTAGCGAAGGCAAAAGTAGTGTGGATGTTCCTCCCGCTTTATTGCCGTTGTGTTAGCAGCGAAAGTACGGCATCACAAGTTTGTAATGCCGCGTTAATGATATTTTTTTACTAAATCAAATATGATTTCTATAGTTTGAGATTGATTATTTAATATTAATCATTATTAAATGATTTTGCTTGACTATCGCTTAACTTTCTTAACTTTCTTAACTTTCTCAAATAAGTTAATTCTTAACTGTCTTAACGGACATTGAACATATATTTAATTCCTGATATATCTGTAGTTGCAAAAATAATTTCCTTTAAGGAAAACTCTATGTCTAAAAACACAGCTAAAACAGAGGATGTCGTAGCGGTGCCATTTTTTGCGCGTTTTTTGGAAGAGCAAACTACTGAAGGGACAGATGTTCCTTGGACTTACAAGTTTCCTTCAGATTTGGAAGACAAATAATGTAGTCGTCTGCATCTGAAAGTACCTTTCCGATTTGGAAGATACCTTGTAATTGACTTTATCAGTATTTTCTTGTAAATGCGATCGCTTTCATATTATCTTATCCATAACATGGGTGCGATCGCTTCTCTTATATCCCTGACTTCTTCAATAAGCTACCACACTATAGAATATAACAATCACTCTATCAGCACCCAGCAGGTGCAAGCTGTCTGGATGCGTCGTATTTGGGAATCAGAATTTAGTCAAGAATTAGCACCAAAGTTTCGAGATGCTTGCATTAGAGAATCAAGCGCAACTTTAGCTGGCTTTTGGGATAGCCTCAAGGAAGCTAAGTGGATAGATGATCTAGAGCGGATAGATTATGCAAGTAACAAGCTGCGTCAACTACGGATTGCATCTGAAGTAGGTTTTGTAATTCCCAAAACTCTTGTCACCAATAAAGCCGAAGCAGCAAGAGAGTTTTTTAGACAAGTCAATAGCAAAATGGTGAGCAAGCTTTTAACTCCTCTTTCCCGCAGTATGGAAGCTAACTCCTCATTTTTTCTGTATACCAGCATCGTCAAAGAAGAAGACTTACAAGATGCCGAGTCACTGCGCTATTGTCCAATGGTTTTTCAAGAGCAAATCCCTAAGCAACAAGAATTACGGGTTGTGTATGTAAATGGTAATGTATTTGTCGGGGCGCTAAATGCAGATGTGTATGCAGCAGCCAAAGTTGATTGGCGTAAACCAGGTGTTGAGGTTGGCGCATGGCAACATAACGAGCTTCCTGAAGAAGTAGTTCATCGCCTCAAAGCCTTTATGGGCAAGTTTGGACTTTTGTTTGGTTCTTTAGATTTTATCCTCACGCCATCAGGCGAGTATGTGTTTTTGGAAGTCAACCCCGTAGGAGAGTGGGGAATGCTAGAGAAGGATTTGGACTTGCCCATTGCAAATGCGATCGCAGATGCCCTACTTCAAACAAAGAATTAAATATTCAGACTTCATACTTCACACTTTTTATGACCGTATTAATAGTTACTTTTAGCAAAGACAACGAAAGCATTCCTCTAGTCATCAAAGAAATTGAGGCTAGAGGAGAAAAAGCCTTTCGGTTTGATACAGATAGATATCCCATCGAAGTCAAGCTAGATATTTACTCTGGTGATACAGAACGGGTAATTATTACTGATGGCGAACAAAAGCTCGATTTGAGTGAGGTTTCCTCAGTTTGGTATCGGCGGATGCGCTACGGACAAAAAATTCCCGACTCAATGGCCAAGCAATATAGAGATGCCTCAATTAATGAATGTCGCGCCACTGTCAGAGGTATGATTGCCAGCCTTCCAGGATTCCACTTTGATAAAATGTCAAATGTGGATCGGGCGAATAATAAACAACTACAGTTAAAAATTGCCAAAGAAGTTGGACTTTTAACACCACGTACCCTTACTTCCAACAATCCCGAAGCAGTCAAGCAATTTGCTCAAGAGTGTCCGCAAGGGATAATCACCAAGATGCTTTCTTCCTTTGCTATTTATGATGAGCAGGGGCGAGAAAACGTAGTGTTTACCAATCCAGTTACATCTGATGATCTGGATAATATGGAAGGGCTGCATTTTTGTCCGATGACATTTCAAGAAAACGTACCCAAAGCCCTAGAGTTGAGGACAACTATCGTCGGACACCAGCTATATACTGCCGCAGTAGACTCACAAAGCTTAGAGGGATCTACTTACGACTGGCGCAAAGAGGGCAGAGCCTTAGTTAAAAATTGGCAACCATACAACTTGCCAGAAGATATTGAGAAAAAGCTGCTGAAACTAATGGCTGAGTTTGGTTTAAACTATGGAGCAATTGATATTATTGTCACACCCGATGGTCAGCACGTATTCCTCGAAGTTAATCCAGTTGGGGAATTTTTTTGGATGGAGATATATTCTCCATACTACCCAATTTCGCAGGCGATCGCAGAAGTATTACTGACTAAAAAAATTAGGTACTCAATTGAAAAACCCTTTTTTAGTAGCGTTCTGTAGATGAAAATAGATGCTATCGCACTTAAATCTCCTAGGGTTTGAAAGTTACCACTAAGTTTTTTCTATTAAGTTTATTGATATTAAATTCTTTATTTGAAATTACTAACTATTTATATTTGGAGATGAAATCCTTATGACAGACTTAATAAATACACGAACAGTTTTGACATTTAATGGAGTAGATGATTATATAGATTTTGGCAGAAAAGATATTGACGGTGTTTTTGCCCAAGGGAGTGCAGCCTTTACAGTTTCAGGATGGATAAAACCTTACCAACTAACAAATAAATCCACTAGCTACGGAACACGCAATGTATTCTTTGCCCGTTCGTCAGAGCGATACAGCGATAATTTTGAGTTCGGCATCAGTGAAACTGGAAGCTTAGATGTTTTTATTGATGAAACTGTTAGTAAAGGGATCAAAACTTTTGGTCAAGGAGAATTAAGTATAGGACAATGGCACTTTTTTGCCATTATTTTTAATAATGGTCAAGTAACTGTATATCTGGATGATAATAAATATAACGATTCTCTCAGAGGCACATCTTTAAATAAAGCAACAAGTTCCATAACTCTAGGGGCAACTTTACACAAACAAATTTATTTCAATGGGCAATTAGCAAACATTAGCATTTGGAATTATCCTTGTACTCCTGAACAAATTCAGCTTCATCGTTGTGGACTAATAGTTGGCGATGAAGAAGGTTTAGTAGCCTATTGGAAATTAGATGACGGCGAAGGAACAACTGTCACCAACAAAGCAGGAAAGTCTTATCAAGGTAATTTTCGTGGAAATCCTAGTTGGGATTTAGCAGAAATTCCATTTGCAACACAATCATCAAATCCAGTTCCATTTGCAGCAGAATCATCTAATCAAGAAGATATTCAAATTGAGACAGCAATTATTCCTGAAGAAAATGTCTCAACAATAACCACAGATTTATTAGCAGCAACAGTACCCTTAGTTAGCAACGACGAAAATCAACCAACAGAAACCAACAGCGAAGAATCCGAGATTATCCCAACCTTGATAACTCTTCAGTCAGATGAAGAGGAAACTAAAACAGACCAAACCGCAGATCCTGAAAATATCGAACAAACACAAACATTAACTCAGGAGGAATCGCCAGAAACTATGAATACAAAAGCCCGTCCCAAATATAAAATACTTGCCATTGATGGAGGCGGTATTCGAGGCATTATTCCAGCATTTCTCCTAGCAGAAATTGAAAGGCGGACACAAAAGCCTATATTTAGTTTGTTTGATTTAATTGCTGGCACTTCCAGTGGCGGAATTTTAGCACTAGGACTTACTAAACCGCGATTAAGTTCAGAGCTATCTGAGAACTTGTCGTTAGCCCAGTACACTGCTGAGGATCTTGTACAACTATTTCTTGAGTATGGAGTGGAAATCTTTTACGAGCCATTTTTTGAAAGAATATTTGGCCCAATAGAGGACATATTTCTCCAACCAAAATATCCTTCTGATAGCAAAAAAGAAATTTTAACTCAATATTTTGGCAACGCTTTTTTAGAAAGTAATCTTAAAGAAGTTTTTGTAACTAGTTACGATATCGAGCAGCGAATACCAATATTTTTTACAAACATACTAGACAAAGAAGAGGTAACATCTAAAAGCGTTCGCAAGTTATCTAAAGGTTTTTCGCTCCTAGATGCTGCATTGGCAACTACTGCCACTCCGACTTATTTTGCTCCTCATCGGATTGTAGATCCTCACAATAGCGGCATTGCTTATACTTTAATCGATGGTGGAGTTTTTGGTAATAATCCAGCCCATTTAGCCATTTTGGAAGCACAAACTAATAGTAAAAGAAAAGAAAAACAAGTCCTCAATACAGAAGATATTTTAGTAGTTTCTTTAGGTACTGGTTCATTGACGAGTGCCTACCCTTACAAAGAAGTTAAAAATTGGGGACTCTTGCAATGGGGAAGGCCGCTTTTGAATATTGTGTTTGACGGTGGTAGTGAAGTGGTATCTGGACAATTAGAACAGTTGTTTGAACCTAGCGATGGAGAAGCTAAAAGTTTTTATTATCGCTTTCAAACATTGTTAGATAGCGAACTAGAAGAGATAGATAATACCAAACTTCAAAATACTCGTCAGCTACAAGCTATAGCCCATCGATTAATATCTAACAAAAGTCAACAAATCGATGAACTATGTAGCCTTTTGTTGGGCTAAATCAGATTTCTTACATCTTGCACCAGTTAGTTGGTGCAAGATGTAAGATTTTTAATTTCTTCACAAAAGAAATTAGTAACGACTCTCTTAGTCATGTTTTCACTTTATAAGGATTGTAGGTAAATTCAATGGATGAACTCGTCAAAAAAATTTCTGGTTTGGGCCTTCCTGGCATACTTTTCGTGATAGCAACGGGTGCATCAGGGGGTAATGTCGCCGCCGTTGTCGCTATGCTTTCATCACTGGGGGGGCCTTTGGGCTTGTTAGGAGGTTTAGGTCTGCTTGGGCTGGTAGCCGTTCTAGGGGAATATATAGCGGGATTTGGAATTGAAAACATTCTCAAGCTCATCTATACAGAACGTAGCAAAACTGAATCTGTGAGATTTCTTCTCAAAGAAATTCAAGAATTGCCCATTTCAGATGAGTTAAAACTCAAACTCAAACATCATATTAGCCCAGTAGTCGTTACTGAGCCTGAAGAAGGCCCTGTTCCGAGAACAGTCGAAATTGTTGATGAAGATTAACTTAGTGCATCGATTTGATCTCCCCTAGGGGGTGTTTTCAAACTATTTGTTTAGCATCCCCTAAATCCACGCCACTGAAGGAGTCGGGGAACCCGCCCAACGCAGTGGCTCCCCTTAAAAAGGAGGACTTTAAGAGGCTTTTAGCCCCCCTTTTTAAGCTATGCGTTACCCACATCTTTCTTTACAATCTTAAAACCATTTTTTTATAAGCATCTTAGAGACTGATAGTTTAGGGTGACTTGACAAATTCGCGTTTATTCTTCTCGCTAAAACTATGTTTTTATTGAGAATAAATAACGACCGAATCATGGTTCTACAGACGTGAGTTAATACTCTCGAAATGTTAAGAAAGATGTTTATAATGGATAGCTTTTTAAGGGGGTTGGGGGGATCACAGAGTTTGAAAACAGTCCCTAGTCCCCCTTTTGTCAGGAAGATTTAGGAGGAGCTAAAAATCTTTAATTAAAAGTAAAACGGCCTCTGAGTCAGTTTAACTAATTCTCAAAGGACATTTCAAAATCAATAATCTAATTAATAACGGCTACATCTTTAGAATATGCAAACTCAATCTGTACATGAGCAAAATACAATAAATCCTTTGTCAAAATTAACTCAATTTTGGGAAGATGTGAAAGTAGTTTCCGGGCCTTATTGGTATCCAACAACAGCAGATGGACGAGGATTTGCTGATGTAATTCGTTCATGGGGAATGCTTATTATTCTACTATTATTAGTAGTCGTGATTGTAAGTGTAAATGCTGCAAATAGTTACTGGAATCGGTATGTAATTGATATTGTTATTGAAGAAAGAAACCTTGATAAATATAATAGTACTTTATGGCTGTCTAGTCTCATCATTGTAGGGATAGTTTTATTAGTAACTCTTTTGAGATATGTTAGAAAAAAATAATTCTTGACTGGTACAAGTGGCTAAATATTCATATTTTAAAAAAATATTTAAGCAATCAAGCTTATTATAAAATTAATTTTAAATCTGATATAGATAATCCAGATCAACGCTTATCGCAAGAAATAGAACCCATTACTACTATTGCTGTGAGATTCTCATCTTCTCTACTAGAAAAATTTTTAGAAATGGGAAGTGCTTTGATAATTCTCTGGACAGTTTCTTCACAAATCGCAATTTATTTAATTATTTATACAATTATAGGGAATTTAATAGCTGTTTACTTGAATCAAGCAATAAATAAAGTTAACCAAGAAGAACTTGCATTTAAAGCAGACTTTGCTTATTGCTTAACTCATGTTCGGAATCACGCTGAATCAATCGCTTTCTTTCAGGGAGAAGATGAAGAATTAAATATAATTCAGCGTCGATTTGATAACGTTATAAAAACTGCTGAACGCAGGCTGAATTTAGAGAGAGGACAAGACGCTTTTGGCAGAGCGTATCAGTCTGCTATTAGTGTATTTTCGATGTTCATACTTACGCCTTTATTTCTCCAGAATCAAATTGATTATGGAGAAATTAACCAAGTTAGTTTTGCTTGCTTTATGTTTTCTAATGCTCTGGGGGAACTAATAGCTGAGTTTGCGATTTCAGGGCGATTTTCCGGCTATGTAAAGCGTTTAGCAGAGTTTTCTGATGCACTACAGGCTGTTAGTAAACAACCAGAGAAGGTCAGTACTATTCAAATTGTAGAAGACGAACGTTTAGCTTTTGAAAATTTAACTTTGCAAACGCCAAACTATGAACAGCTGATTGTTAAAGATTTATCACTTGCTGTTCAGCCGGGAGAAGGGTTATTGATTGTTGGCCCTAGTGGTCGAGGTAAGAGTTCTCTATTGAGAGCGATCGCTGGTTTGTGGAATGCGGGAACTGGTCGTCTAGTGCGTCCTCCTCTAAAAGAAGTCTTATTCTTACCCCAGCGTCCTTATATCATTTTAGGGACTTTGCGCGAACAGTTACTCTATCCGCATACAGACCGGAAAATGAGCGACAAAGAACTCGAACAAATTTTGCAACAAGTTAAGCTGCAATACTTACTTACCCGCGTAAATGGCTTTGATACAGAGCTTGACTGAATGTAATCGCAAAAATATTCAGGCGTTGAGTTAAGTAACAGTTTAGTAACTATTTGTATGTTTGATAATCAGTGATGCTAGCTAAAAGGCAAAAACAATTAGTTACTTATAAATCTATTACGATTTATGAAAAACATTATAAATTTCCTACTTTAAAAAATCCAAAACTCAAGAAAGTTCAAAGGAAAATTAGAAAATGCCAAAACTTAATTAAAGAAGGCACTAAATATCATTCTTATTTTTGGGGAATAATCAAACTAAAAAAAGAAATTAGCCAAAGAGAAATCTTGGCAGAGGTTAAATTATTAATTAGAGATTATACTCAACTTCTTGATTTTTTAGAAATTTATAAAGATAGTTATCAAGATTTTTTATTAAAATTTATAGATAACTGGAAAAATCTGTTTAACCAAAAGTATTCTGAAATTAGAAAAGTCGATGAAGAAAGAAATAAGCTAGAGATAAAAAATTATAAAAATCCTCAAATAATTGAGCAATTAAAATGGGAAAAACAAGAAAATATAAAATCTATTGTACTGTTAAGTAATACTAACTTTTTAATATTAGAAAAAGTTAAACTACTTAGCGAAGGGATTAAAAATTTAGCAGTAGATACTAAAAATCAAAAGCAAGCTATTGGACAAATACTTAAAGATATAGAGGTGTATCAAGAAATTTATGAATACAAACTCAGAGCTACAAAAATTCGTCAAGAAATAGCAAAAATAGCTGAAACAGCAATTAATCTTGAAAACTCACTACAAAATTACTTTAGCCCGTTTCAATCTTTAATAGATGAGATAGTCAAAGTGGATGCTGATTTTTATGCAACTGTAGGAGAAATTCAAAATTTAGCAAGTAGTACTCTCAATTCTCAAGATAACTTATTAACGATACAAGATACTAATACTGTTTCTCATAACATCCTCAATTTATTAGTGGCAAGTTATGATAAAAAAGATAGACTGCAAGATGCTTTTTTTCAGTCAGAACTTTTAAATTTACAAGTTCATGACTTTCATTTAGCTCAAGAAGGTATAACTTTAAATCAAGCGATTAATCTAATATCTAATTATCTGTCTACTCAACTAGTTGCTCAAAAAAAAGTGCTAGGGATAGTAGAAACAGATGTTGTTTTTGATTCTCACCTTTCTATCGAAAAGACGGAATTTGCAGAACAAGCTAATAATGATATTGAATTTTCTACAGAAATTAAAATTAATTGGAATATTGATTACAGTAAACTGCAAAATATGCTTATACAGTACAAGTGGCAAGAAGCTGATATTGAAACTGCTAAATTAATGCTACAAGTCATGGGTAAAAATGATTGGAATGAAGTTTATAAGGAAGATATTCTTAACTTTTCATGTCAAGCTTTTCATAAAATCGATCGACTTTGGCAACAATACAGTAATGGTTACTTTGGCTTTAGTGTTCAGCAAAGTATTTGGGATGAAATAGGTGGTCAAATAGATTATGAAACAGAAAAAAGGCTTGGTGATCGCCTAGGTTGGCGAAAAGAGGGAAACTGGTTAAATTACGACAAACTAACTTTTAAATTGTCCCCCATAACACCTATGGGACATCTACCAGCCAAATGGTTACACTACGAGCCACATAGCTCTGACTTATCTCCATCTTCTCCATCTTCTACAGAATACCTTTCAATGGGAGCTTGGCGAGTAAAATCTTGGTTAGTCTGGCAGATGCATTTATTCTTTTCTCGTATAAAAAGTTGTAATGAAACTTTGTAGTGCGTTAATCGCACATCTGTTAATAATCAGAAAAATTAGAACTAAAGCTAATTTGAGGATAGATATGACTAGTAAGCATTCTGATATAGAAATAGAAATTTTACTTTTGGGAAAATGGCGTTTTAATACTGATTCCGAAAAAATTACTATTGTATTTAAAGATGATATGACTTATGAACAAACTAGGATTCAAACATTGCTTTTTTTTAAACCTAAAGAACTTATAACAGGTAATAAATTTACTGGAGTATGGTATGTAAATAAAAAAATATTATATTTAAATGTTAAAAATCTGCCAAAATCATTTTTAAATTTAAGGATACCATTAGCCTTTAAAATTTCGTTTGCAGATATAATAGCTACTTTAGGTTCAGTGTTTATAACAGAAAATTACGAAGTGTTGAGAATTAATAGTTCTAAATTCCTCATAAAGGATAAAGAGCAATCAATTATTGGGACAAAAATTAGTAATAGAAGTACTGGAAACTTGTAAAATCCTACTCTCAGTGTATAAACGTAGTAATTGGTAATTGGTAATTGGTGATTGAAAGTTTACCAGGGCGAACGCATCTAAAGTATACTTGGTGACTACTGAAATCAAGAATCAACGAAAAAATCAGCATTTCTCATTTGATCCACTTTCCAAACCTCCAAGCGATCGCTCAAATCTTTGTCAATAAGTATGGCTTAATGCGATTATTTTTGAGCCTATTGAGAATGGTCTAGCCTTATTGACATGATGCGGCCGCCCTGCTGTAATGACCTAGATGGACAGACTGTAATGCCTTGTTTGGACAATCTATCTATATATACAAAGAATACTTCAGAGATTACTACACATAATGCGCCCCCTAAACCCGGCGCACCCCCCACCCGTGAGTGTGTGTGTGAAAAAACTGACTTGGATTTACAAACAAACCAAGAAAAAGAACCAATTCCCGATTCTTCTTGTTCACAACCAAATCAAGAAGAACTAATTCCTAAAATTTCATCTTCGTTGTTAAATCAATCCGAATCTTCGGTTCAAACAGACAATCCCTCAAACAGACTTACTATGGCGGTGGGGTCGTTCGACAAAAACGAACAATCGAACAATAAGCCAAGCAAACCAAAATTTCAGTCGATTGAAGATTTGCTCAACCACATTCTGCTTGACCCCAGCATCATGGCATCTGAGCCATTACCCGCAGTTTACAAAAACGAAATCAAACTGCGCTGTTGGCGTTTCCCTTGGCGTACTGCTACCAGGGACAAAATTTACCAAACTTGCGATCGCCGTCTGGTGGAGTTAATCGCCAAGGAGAGAGCCGAGTGGGACAAGGTTGATTGGCAACGCAAAATTCCCACTGTCATCAAATCCATCAGCAATTGGGAGGTGAGTCAAGCTGGTTTAGAAGAACTGCTGGTTTATTGGTCAAAAGTTACCGAATCAGCCCCGCCACAGACTGAACAATCACTTGCCAACGATCAACCCATCGGCTACTACTCGAATCGTTCTCTTGATTGGCATAAAGCCACCTTTAGTGAACTTCTAGACCGCATGGATGAAGTTGGTAAGGACAAAGCGATCGCCTCTTTTAGCACTCGCTATGACCAAAAACATACAGGCGCTACTGAAAGTTGGTTGAACTGGTTGCAAATCAATTATCCCGCTATGTATGCGTATTTGCATCCGAATGCAGCATGAAGAGAGCAGGGGGGCAGGGGGAGATGTGCAGCAGGGGGAGAATTTACTATCCATTCTTCCCCAACTCCCAACACTCAAAAAGCTCTTTCCTCCCCTGCCTCCCCTGCACCCCTGCTTCCCCTGCTCTTTTACACGAGGTAAATCATGACACACGAACTAAATTTCACATCCCAACAAGACCGCTTACCCCCACAAAGCATTGAGGCTGAAGAAGCAATACTCGGCGGTATCATGCTTGATCCTGCTGCCATGAGCCGAATCAGCGATCGCTTACTACCGGATGCCTTTTACATCAATGGCCACAAGGACATCTATCAAGCCGCGCAACGATTGTACAGCCAGGGACTACCAACTGATTTGCTTTGCATCACCAACTGGTTGTCTGACAATGGGTTGCTGTTCCGCATCGGTGGACGCAATAAACTGGCCACACTGGTAGATCGCACTGTCACAGCCGTGAACATTGATGCTTTAGCCGACTTGGTTATGGAAAAATACCAACGGCGGCAGTTGATCAAAGCCGGCACTGAAATTGTTCAACTGGGCTATGCTACCGAAGCCGAATTTACCAATGTCCTTGACCAAGCCGAACAAAAAGTTTACACCATTGCGTCTGAGCAGAACAAGAATGACTTGGTTCACATTTCTCATGCCCTGGCCAACACTTTCACCAAGCCCCGTTGGGGCGGGGTGTAGGGTGTGGGGTGTGGGGTGTAGGGGAAGAAAAAGCCCCAACAACTTTCTTGGTTGGAAGCCCCGCCCTTTCAGGGCGATAGCGTTGGTGGGGGGATACAAGCCCATTCCAACGCCGTCTTCCCTACACCCTACACCCTACCCCCTACACCCTGTTATTGACCGAAATCGAGGCGCGTCATGCGGGTACAGTTGCTCCAGCATTGTCTACTGGATTTTATGATCTGGACAGTATACTCGGCGGTGGTTTTCGTAAAGGGCGGTTGTATGTGCTCAGCAATTCTCATTTTGAAA
>JAGKSW010000108.1 GCA_018993265.1 Nostoc sp. TH1S01 | reverse complement strand
TTACTTTATAAATAGCCTCTAATTGCTGTACACTTAATTTCAATAATTAAACCAGGGGTAGATAGTCCTACTACACCAAAACCTGTCCAAGTAGGAAAGTTGTTGATGAAATAGCGGTCTTTGACTTGCATAAAGAGTGGTAAAAAGGGAATTACATAAGGTGATTTAGCAGAAGCTAGTGCTTCTGTTTGAAGTTCACCTAGTCCGGGGCCAGTGACATGGTATGTAATCATCTCAACTACATTATCAAATGTAGCGCCTCCTGCTTCTAATACTTTTTTAACATTCTCAAAAGCCTGAACAAATTGGGCTTCTACCCCTTGAACAACTTGCAAATTTTCATCTCGGCCTACTTGTCCTGAAATATATATAGTATTGCCAACCTTAATACCTGGGCAATAATGAAACTTTTCAAACAGAACTTCCATTCCTTTGGGAATAATAACTTGGCGAGAAGGCATAATATATTTCCTAAATTTGAAAATAAATAGTCAGTAGAATCATGTTTTATTAGTTACACTTAATAGTTATACTGTTAAGCCAGATGTAACCCTCCATCAACAGGCAAAGCTACTCCAGTAATAAATGCAGCTTGCAGAGAGCATAAAAAAGCTACTACTGCACCTATTTCATCGGGAGAAGCCCAACGTTGCATAGGCGTATTTTCAATTAGTTTTTTTATAGGTTCGCTATCTATTCCACCACGATTAGATGTTATAAAATTCCACGCTTCAGTTTTTACAAAACCTGGAATAACAACATTTACTGTAATTCGCCGTGAAGCCAGTGTTTTGGCATAGTACCTGGCTAAAAATTCAACCACTGCTTTAGCTTGACCAGGCATAGCATACTGTAGTTTTGGTGTTTGATTATTATTACATCCAGGAGAAGATATTGCTACTATATAGCCGTTTCCATCTTCCATGTAATTGATAGCTTTTTCCACGCCTCTAATCAAACATTTAGGATAAACATTTTGATAGTAGTCGTACTTGTCAAAATTCTTCCATGTCCCAGTTCCTAATAATTGAGTCGCATCATTAGCTGCTGAAATAGCTTGACTAGATTCATGGGATGTTGTCAGCCCAACATATAAGCCAGCATTATGAATAAAAGCTGTTAGTTTGCCTTGGAAATTATCTTCGACACATTTAAAAATTTTTTCAATAGTTGATTCTTCTGCTACGTCTCCTTTAATGACGCAAACTTTGTTTCCATAGGTCGATTCTAGTTTAGACTTGGCGATTGATGCGGCCTCTTCATTGGAATTAAAGCCAAGTATAAGATCATAGCCATTTTTAGCTAACTGCTGTGATATGCCCCAGCCAATACCACGAGTACCGCCTGTAACGATTGCTAACTTTGATGTCATTTTTATTTACTAAATAGTAATTTCAACTAATAAAAAAATAGAAACTAAAAAAGGGTAATAGTTGATTATTTCACAATAAACCATTACCCTTTTTATTATCAATTAAGAGCTAGTACGTCAATCAAAAAGGAGTTATTGTAATAATTGTTTGCGATCAAGATGGAGGAAAGAATGCAAAAGCATATAGAAATTTGATAGCAAAACAACTTAACTTAATGACGAGTATAGGCACGCTCAAATTTAGTTTTTAATTGTTGTGCCGCAAATGCTAAAGCTACTGCTGATAAAGAAACTGCAATAGCTACAGGCTTAACCAATGAGTTATCTGTAAGTATAGCTAAAGCCGCCAGAGCGATCGCTACTCCAATTAAAGTTTGTTTAACTAAGTTTGTTACTTGATAAGCTTTATTACAAGAACTACATATTTGAGTATGTTGCGATAATCTGTCTAAAGTCAGCGAATGTTCATGCAATTGATCGGTATGAAAGTTTTTCTCTGAGGAATAACCTTGATAAAATGGCAACCCTGTACCAAATTGATCTAACCACTTGCGGTACTCAATTACTAATGTGTCAGAGGTTTTGAGCGGTAAATAAATTTCTTTGAGGTTTTTTCCCAAACGCTCAATTTGTCTTTTTTGTTCTACAACAACTTGTAAATCACCTTCTAAAATTAAATTGCGTACCCTGATGTGATCTAACCATTTAGGCATCAACTTCATCTGCCAAGGAAAGAGATTTCCATAATTCCGCAGGAAAATTCGACATCTGTCTTTACAAAGAGGTAGGGAATACAACACTGTTCCCCCAAATCTACCTTGTTCTTCACTGCCAAACTTATAAAGAATTAAATTAGGGGCAATAAAATCGATAGAAACCCAAGGTTGATTTGGTTGTCTTATCCCTCGCCAGCGACTGCGAATTCCCTGAATAGAATTATCAATAACTTCTATTTCTAATGGTTGGGCATTTTCTCGTTTACCAAGAATACCATCATGGCTAATATAAACATGGGCTGGATCAATGATATTTTCAATAAAATATGTCTGGTCATAAGGTAAGTCTCTGATATAATCTGTGCAAAATACCCCTGGTTTATCTAACGCTGGTATTGTAGGAATTGATTCTTCAATAGGTTTTTCTTGTCCAGCCCACATCCAAACAATACCTTGACGTTCTACAACAGGAAAAGATTGAACACAGGCTTTTGTGGGAATTTTGGCATCTTCAGGTAATTGCGGAATATGCAGACACTGACCATCAACACCAAATTGCCAGCCATGATATAAGCACTCAATTCTGCCATCAATAATTTGCCCATCAGAAAGTCTAGCAGCACGGTGAGAGCAACGGTCTGTTAAACAACCTAATTGTCCCTCCTGATTTTTGAATAAAACCAAGGGTTCATCATAGAGAGAAAACCTGTAAGGATGGTCTTTTGGTAAATCCTGTGTAAATACGATGGGATACCAGCAGTTTCTCCAATCAAACTCTTGATGGTTTGCTAGTGTTGGTGAAGTATTAGATACTGCTTGATCAGGAGTAATTGTCATATATTTTTACTCAGTTTTGACCTAAATAGATACTCAAAAATAGTAAATTAAATTATTTCTATTTGTTAATTAAAATTTAGGAGAGATATAAAATTTTGCATCAACAAATATTTATCACTATAGAATGATGAATTTATGCATAAATATGAATAAGGAATTTTTCTGGTAAATAATAGATATACTTTAAAGATTTATGCTTAGTGTATAACTAGCTGAAAATGATGAAACAAGATCCTGCACACACCTTAAAAGTGGCTCACCAAGCATTTGAGCATTTGACATCCGGTCTAGCTACGGGAGAATGGCAAGCATTCCTCGATATGCTTACAGAAGATTTTACTTTATGGTTTCCGATGGGTAAGTTCCACGGGTTGAATGTGGGTAAAGAACGCGCTCAAGAGTTTTTTCAATATGTTTCGGAATCTTTTAGTTCGGGAATTACATTAACTTCTGTTGACCGCGTTACTAGTAATGATAAAACAGTTGTCTTTGAGTTTCGGGACGAAGGCCTATTATTAGGACAACCTTACAAAAATCGGGTCGCCGTCTCTTTTGATGTGTGCGGTGATAAAATTTCTAGCTATCGAGAATATTTTGGTAGTGATGGGAAATCTTATTGATTAGCCAAGAGTCAATAGCAAAAATTTTTGAGAAACTTAACAACTATGAGTTAGGTTCAATTGCGTTCTTTGAACTCTTTGCATTTAGCTTCGGCGGCTTGATAAGCTGCTAAATATTCTTTACCACCCAACATGACATCACCATAATATTCATAAGGTGTCGTGCCATAAATTGGTAAAGGATCATCTTCGGGATAATCTTCTTTAGATTCTTCGATGATGGCTTTTAGTTGTTTGGCATTAAAGCTTTGTGCTGGAAAATACCAGAGTTCTTGGTTAGCTTTGCGGATGTGGGGTAAATTGGGGTCAATGATGCGTGTGATAGCGTCTTCCCCAGAGGTATCTTTTAACTCAATCCAACTGTGTTCAACAGGACGATAGGGTTTACCTGGATAAACTAAAAACCCTTGAACATAAAATGCTCCCTCTGTTGCTAATGCTGCTTTGTAAGCATTGTCAAAAGTTTTATTTGCCTTACTTTTGATGCGTTTAGCAATTTCTAGCGAAGAAATTTCATCTAATACCTTATTCATTTACAGAGGAAATTTAAGTGCGTACTCATATTATTCTATCACTGGCACACTCTGGATTTTATTTAGATGTAGGGCGATCGCTTGTTCTCTTCAACTAAATTCTACTAACTAGAAATATTGCTAAATGTAAGCCTCAAATGTAAAGATTTTTACAACTACAGCAAGATGTCTAGGCTAAACCTCAGAACTTAAGATATACACTTAATTATTCTGTTGTCTAATCCGCATAACCCCCGTGATTAACCAACATTCTGACAACATCCTGAACCAGCCTCTAGAAACATCATCAGACCAAAGTTATAAATTTAACTGGTTTGATTGGTTTTGTCTTTGGTATCCACCAGGATGGTTAGTTTTGTTTAACCGTCACTGGCAACATTATCACAGTGACCCAGATGGTTGGAATTGGTTGGAATACTTATTATTCCTAATACCAGGTGGTTTCTATTTAGCACTACTAATTCGATGGTTGCGCTTGGGTTGTCGTTCACCCAGAAAAGAAGTTGGGGAATTTAGTCCCAACTATCAACAAGCTTTTCGTCAAGAAATATTAGCTCCCATTGTTCAATATTATTTTCGGGGAGAAGTGCAACAAATTGGTAACTTGCCGCAAACAGGGCCAATGGTTGTGGCCATGAATCATGCAGGAATGTGTTTTCCTTGGGATTTTCTGACTTTGGGTTATTTATTAAGTGAAACACGCGGATGGGCAGTACAACCATTAGCCAGCGTATCTTTATTTGAGCATCCTTGGATGATTTGGTGGCTACCATCGCAATGGTCACGGGTTTTAGGTGCAGTACGAGCAGAGATTCATGACTTCGAGACAGCGATCGCGCAGGGTAAAATTTTGTTATATGCACCAGAAGGTATACGCGGGCCGGGTAAAGGCTGGCAAAAACGCTATCAACTGCAAAAATTCGATGTTAGCTTTATTAGGTTGAGCGATCGCTATCATATTCCAATTCTGCCAGTAGTTTGTATTGGTAGCGAGTTTTTACATCCTTGGACTATTAATAGTAAAAAATTACAACAAATAATCAAATTACCATTTTTACCTATCTCTCCATTAATGTTTATCTTGCTTTTATTTCCCTCAATGGGAGTTTGGGCGATGAAAACCCGCTTGCGATACTTCATCCAACCTTTAGAAAAGCAGATTCATGCAAATAAAGACCGTGCAATTACTTACCAACAGGCACAAAAATTTCGGGATAAACTGCAAACTCAACTGAATCAAATTTTGAATAGTATAGAAACCTGATTTGATTTCTGAATTCTTGCTCCTGATACCATTTCACGAAAAATTTGATACAGATGTAAACCCTAAAAGCTTTGCTGTATCTAAGTTTTTTAATTGCGAATTGTGAATTGGTATGACTCCTGAATTCTGTTTTGATAATTCTAGTTAAATAAATTAGGGCATTTTGAAACAGTGAATGCCACAAACGTTATTTTTATTTTCTTATTATTATCAAATCTTTCCGAAGTATTCGTGTATTAATTTGTTTTCACTTTTTAAGTATAAACACTATATACGTATCTAAATACATAAAAAATCTTCTTTATACCCGCTAAGTTAAAGCTCGAATGAAAAAATAGAGAAACTATAGACTCCTATCAGTTAATGTGCCAAATTATATTTACTAATCACTGAGAATACAAAATCCAGAGATTAAAGTTAAGTGCATCTTCCATTGAACTCACTAGCAAGTAGAAGTTGCTGTTAGACAAAATTAGTAAGCTAGCAGAGAATTACATACTCATTCACAAGCATAGATTAGCTTTCGTAAGCAATTTATAGGCTCAGTTCGTCATGGCTTCAAAATTTAGATTTTGAAGGACAGTTTCTGCTGCCAAGTGTTTTTATGAAATTTTTTAAAAGCAAAAAGGAGTTTGAAAGAAATGGCTCACATAAATTCACAAAAACTATTAGGTTACATTACTTGTGGTTTGTCATCATTAGCTGTAGTTATGGCTGGGCAAATGTCTCAAGCAAACGCAGCCTCTATGAGTTTCACTACCACTAACTTTACAGGTGATCCATTACAAGTTAGATATACATTAGATGACTCTATAGCTGGTGCCGGAAAAGTCCAGTTTAAAGTAGAATTTGTGACCGACTCAACCTATAAAAATATCGGTGACATTCGCGGAGTTTTCTTCAACATTAAAGATAACTCTCTTCTGTCTGGTCTTAGTGTTGAAGGTATAAACACACCCATCACAACAACAGCTTACAGTAACGATGGAACACTTGAAAGTGTTGGTCAAGCTAATCTGAATGGTGATGGCAACACCCACAAATTTGAATTTGGTGTAGAGATTGGTAAGCAAGGTTTAAAAGGTGGTAAAAATGACTTTCAAACAGCCACCTTTGTTCTATCTCACAGCACAGCAGTCTTAACTCTCGATCAGTTTTTTAACCAAGACTTTGGCTTGCGTGCAATGAGTGTTGGGGAATCTGGCTCTAGTCGGAATGGTAGCAGCAAACTTGCAGGTATATCCACACCAGCACCAGCACCATCTCCTGACCCAGCACCAGCACCATCTCCTGACCCAGCACCAGCACCATCTCCTGACCCAGCGCCCGCACCATCTCCTGACCCAGCGCCCGCACCATCTCCTGACCCAGCGCCCGCACCATCTCCTTCTCCAGTACCATCTTCTGAACCACCTACTCAGACTCAAGTTAAGTCAGTACCAGAACCTAGCACACTTGCAGCTTTAAGCTTATTTGGCCTAAGTACTATAAGACTGAAGAAGAAAAATAAAAAAGATGACTTGCAAGCTTAGGTAAAACTGTTAAGTTTTCATATTTATTAACTAGATATGGGTTGAGAAGTCACAAAACACTTCTCACCCGATTTTTTATGTTCAAAAGGAAACTCTTGCTGTCTTTCATATCGCTTCTACAAAAGCAGCACCGAAGCGATAGCCTTTACCATACACTGTGTGAATCAAAGTAGTTTCTTTACCTACCTCAATCTTGCGGCGCAACAGGCGAATTAATGCTGCTATGACGTTGCTACTTGGTTGTTCTTCATCTTGCCAGAGATGCTCCATAATTTGGGCGTGAGTTAGCAACTGTCCTGTGTGTTCCATAAAGTATTGCAAAAGTTGGCTTTCTTTTTGTGATAGTTCAATAATGCGTCCTTGACGGTATGCTACTTGGTTGTCGCAATCAAGTTCTAAATCAGCAACAACCAATCTCCCTGGTGTGGTTTCATAGGTTTGGGAACCACCACGACGCAATAAAGCACGGACTCGCGCTAACAACTCCCGTAATTCAAAGGGTTTGACTAAATAATCATCTGCACCAGCGTCTAAACCTTGCACGCGATCGTCTAAAGTATCTTTGGCAGTCAGAAACAATACGGGTGTATTTTTGCCTTGTCGTCGCAATTCTTGGCAAATTTCCAATCCGGTTTTTCCTGGTAACATCCAATCTAAAATTAATAAATCATAATTACTGGCTGTCGCCAGTTGACTTCCATTCGCACCATCATAAGCCGCATCTACGGTGTAACCTTCACGAGTTAACACGCGACTTAAGGGGTCTGTTAATTCTACTTCATCGTCAACTAATAAAATTCTCATGCTGCTTATGGTAAGCAATCGAGATATTCTCAATAATAAATGAACTGCCAACACACTAAGGATATCAAGAAAAAGAATGTTGACTGTTGCACTACCGAAAGGGGAACTACTGAAAAATAGCATCCGCTTGTTGCAATCTGTAGGATTAGATTTTAGTGCTTTTTTAGATTCTGGAAATCGCCAACTTCAGATTCTTGATGCTAGTGGACAAGCTAAGGGTTTGTTGGTACGCGCACAGGATGTACCTGTCTATGTAGAATATGGTCAGGCGCAGTTGGGTATTGTCGGTTATGATGTGTTGCGAGAAAAACAGCCACAAGTAGCACATTTGGTTGATTTACAGTTTGGCTATTGTCGCATGTCAGTGGCAGTTAAAGCATCCAGTCCTTACAAATCACCTTTAGATTTTCCGCCGCACAGCCGAATTGCTTCTAAGTATGTCAATTGTGCTAGGGAATATTTTCAAAGTTTAGATTTACCAGTCGAAATAGTACCTTTGTCTGGTTCTGTGGAACTTGGCCCCATTACAGGTATGTCAGAAGCTATTGTCGATTTGGTTTCTACGGGGCGGACTTTGCGCGAAAATGGCTTAATTGAGCTAGAGACTTTGTATCACAGCACAGCGCGGTTGATTGGCCATCCTTTAAGTTATCGAATCAATACAGGTAATATGTGCGAGTTGAGTGCTAAGTTGCGCGAGGCGGCTTTGGTAGGAGTGTAAGGGTGTATTTCGATTGCGCTCAGTAACCAGGCTGCGGTGTACACACAAATCTGGCTTGAGTGCATCTGTCCCGCCTCGAAATTAATTCCGAGTCTCACAGCACAAGACCTCTTGGGAGGACTCAACTAGAAATTCATTCCAGTCCACGCTTTGTGGACTTTCGCTATGAGCCTGGAACTTTAGTTCAAGGCGGGATAGGGTTTCATACTACAAATTTTCGACTTGTGTGTACACGGTAGGTAACTAGGGGGTGGGATTTTTCTTGCCCATGCCCTACTCCTTTATCTATTTTGTCTACACTGGAGTTATGCCCAATATTCAAGTTTAGGGCGATCGCTTTCGTCTTGAGCAATCCAAACAATCTCAAAAAACTCTCCTAAAAAGTCAGAGTTAGCTAAATTTTTAACTAAAGTATAAGAATATTAATTAAACAATCATATATTTTTCGACATTTAATTAAACTTTTTTGAGTTTTTCCGCAAAATTCATGCCAGCAGAATCACATAATCACGAACAGGCGAGACTAGAAGCTCTGCGCCGCTATCAGATTCTAGATACTGAACCAGAACAAGCCTACGATAATCTTGCCCGGTTAGCGGCTTTTATTTGTGGTACTTCGATTGCCTTAGTAAATTTCATTGATGAAAATCGTCAGTGGTTCAAGGCGAAACTAGGTATAGATGTGCCAGAAATGCCCCGTAATGTTGGTTTATCGTATCTTTGTTTAGAACGCAAGGATATTGTAGTAATCAACGATACCTTAAAAAATGAACAATACGCGGCAAATCCCGCAGTAAAAGGCTATCCTAATGTGCGATTTTATGCTGGTGTGCCTTTGGTTTCTCCAGATGGGCAAATATTAGGGACTCTTTGTGCAATTGACCCAACACCACGGGAATTGAACCAACAACAAATAGAGGCACTATCAGCTTTAGGTCGTCAAGTAATTAGTCAGCTAGAACTGAGGCGTAATTTAGCCGAAAGGCAGCGAACTGAGGCGTTTTTGCGGGAAAGTGACCAACGACTGAAGTTAGCGTTACAGGCGGCTAAACTTGGTTCTTGGCAACTCGACCTCAAAACAACAGAATTATCTGCTTCTAGCCAGTGCCATATTAACTTTGGTCTGTCGCCAGAAGTTGAGTTTACCTATAATAAGCTGTTGGAATGTATTCATCCTGACGATCGCTCTTATATGCAAGCGTGTGTCAGAGAAGCTATAGAAAATCATGGCGATTACGAAGCAGAATATCGCTGTATTTGGACAGATAACAGCATTCATTGGATATTAGCTAGGGGTACGGTCATCTATGATGCGGATAATCAACCCATTCGGATGACTGGTGTCACCTTGGATGTAACTGACCGTAAACAATCAGAAGAAGAATTAAAAAGGCAGAACTTGCGATCGCAATTATTTTCCGAAATCACACTGAAAATCCGAGAATCTCTACAATTAGAAGAGATACTCCAAACTACAGTTAAAGAAGTCCAAAAACTGCTGCAAGCTGACCGAGTGGTGATTTTTCGCTTATGGGCTGATGGTTCCGGTACAGTAGTACAAGAGGCCGTCTTACCAGGTTGGCCTGTGGTTTTAGGGCAAAATATTCTTGACCCTTGTTTCCAAGAAGATTACGTAGAAAAATATCGTCAAGGACGCATCAGTGCAATTTTTGACATTGCAACAGCTGACATCCAAGACTGCCATAAAGAATTTTTGCAGCAGTTTGGTGTCAAAGCTAACCTCGTAGTCCCAATTTTAATTCGAGATGGGATTTGGGGCTTATTAATTGCCCATCAGTGCGCTCACCCTCGCCACTGGAACAACTTTGAAACAGAATTACTACTACAATTAGCTAATCAAATTGGTATAGCTTTATCTCAAGCGCAGCTTTTAGAACAAGAAACCCGCCATGTTCAAGAGTTAGCACGTTCTAATTCGGAATTGGAACAGTTTGCTTATGTAGCTTCCCATGACTTGCAAGAACCGTTGCGGATGGTGACAAGTTACTTACAGCTACTAGATCGGAAATACAGCAATCAACTTGATGCAACTGCCGATCAGTTTATCAACTATGCCGTGGATGGGGCGCGGCGAATGCAAAACCTGATCAACGATTTGTTGAATTATTCACGGGTAACAACACGCGGACAACCTTTTGTGGAAGTTAATTGTGCAGAGATTGTAGAGCAGGCGATCGCTAACCTAAAATTTGCTATAGAAGATAGTGGCGCAGAAATTACATACAATCATCTCCCTATCATCAAAGCCGATCCCATACAACTGACACAAGTATTTCAAAACCTTATCGGTAACGCCATCAAATTCCGCCGAGACATCCCACCCCGCATTCATATTGGCGTATTCAGAGCAGATGAGGGGGACGGGGGAAAAGGTGGACAAGGTAAAAACTATGTTTCCACTCCCTTGTCTCCCACTCCCAACTCCCCACTCCCAACTCCCCATGAATGGTTGTTCTCTGTGAGTGATAATGGAATTGGGTTAGAAGCACAGTATGCTGAACGTATTTTTGTAATCTTTCAGCGTTTGCATGGTAGAAGTAAGTATCCGGGTACTGGTATTGGTTTGGCAATTTGTAAGAAAATCATAGAACGCCACGGCGGACGTATCTGGGTTGAGTCGGAACCGAGCCAAGGCTCGAACTTCTACTTCACAATTCCAGATCAAACAGGTCAACAATCGTGAATCATACGCCAACAATTATGCCAATTGAGGTTTTGTTAGTCGAAGATAATCCTGGTGATGCGGAACTGACACGCATTGCCCTACAAGATAGCAAAATCTCAATTAACTTAAATGTTGTGGAAGATGGTGTAGAGGCGATGGCATTTTTACGCAAGCAAAACAGCTATGCCAGAAAACCTCATCCTGATATTGTATTGTTAGATTTAAATTTACCCAGAAAAGATGGACGGGAGGTACTAGCAGAAATTAAATCTGACGACAATCTCAAACGAATTCCCGTCGTTGTTCTCACTACTTCCCAGTCGGAAGAAGATATTCTCAAAGCCTATAATTTGGCTGCTAACTGTTATATCACCAAGCCGGTAGATTTTGATCAATTCGTTAAAATTGTACAATCCATAGAAAATTTCTGGTTTGCGATCGTAAAACTGCCACCGGAGTAGTGGAAATGGCAGGAGAATTAATAAAAGTATTATTAGTAGAAGATAACCCTGGCGATGTTTTTCTCTTACAGGAGTTATTAAAAGAAGTCAAGAGCGCGAAGATAGAGTTGCATCCTGTTGAGCAATTGTCGGCAGCACTCAACTTATTAGCGCACGATAGCTTTGATTTGATGTTATTAGACCTTTCTTTACCTGATAGTCAAGGTATTGGCACTTTTTTAACTGCTACCCGTCAAGCCAAAGCTACGCCGATTATTGTGCTAACAGGATTGGATGACGAAACTTTAGCACTCCGCGCTATGCAAGAAGGCGCGCAAGATTATTTAGTCAAGGGGCAAGTAACTGGTGATTTGCTAGTTCGTTCGATGCGCTATGCTATTGAGCGTCAACGCATTGAGGATGCGCTGCGCCAAAGCGAGGAACGATTTCGCGTAGCACTGAAAAATTCGCCGATTTTTGTTTTCAATCAAGATAGAGAGTTACGTTACACCTGGGTTTATAACTCTATTTCTGGGTGGACTACTGAAGATATGCTGGGTAAGCATGACTCAGAATTATTGCCAGATGAAGATGCTCAAAATTTGACCACCATTAAACAAGGTGTCCTGACTACAGGTATAGGTACAAGAGCAGAAGTATTGCTGACTACTCCCCACGGTATTCGCTATTATGATTTGACTGTTGAGCCATTACGGAATGAGTCGCAAGATATTGTGGGGATAACTTGCGCCAGTATTGATATCAGTGAAAACAAACAAACCGAAGCAAAAATCCGTGAACAAGCAGCGTTATTAGACATCTCTACAGATGCTATTTGTGTACGTGATTTAGAAAATAAAATTCTATTTTGGAACAAAGGTGCAGAAAATCTTTATGGCTGGCAAGCATCAGAGGCTTGGGGCAAAAATGTAAGTGAGTTATTATTTGATGAATCTTGCCCTCAATTTGAAGCAGCTTGGTTAAACGTCATCAGCAAAGGTAAGTGGCAAGGTGAATTAACCAAAAGAAAGAAAACAGGTAAAGAAGTATTAGTGGCTAGTCGCTGGAGTTTGGTCTGCGATTCTCAAGGCAGACCCCAATCTATTTTAACCGTTGATACAGATATTACAGAGAAAAAACGCTTAGAAGCGCAACTTTTTCGCGCTCAACGTATGGAAAGCATCGGCACTTTAGCCAGTGGTATCGCCCACGACCTCAACAATATCCTCACACCGATTTTAGCTGGAGCGCAATTATTACCGCTAAAATTCCCCGATGCTGATGAGCGAACCCAGCATTTGTTAGAAATTTTAGAAATTAATGCCAAACGCGGCGCAGATTTAGTTAAACAAGTTTTATCGTTTGCGCGCGGTGTCGAAGGTCAACGCATCAATTTGCAACCTCGACATTTAATCGTGGAAGTTGCCAAAATTTTGAAAGAGACGCTACCGAAATCTATTGATGTTCGCCTTGACTTATCACCTGAGTTATGGATGGTGTCGGGAGATAGTACCCAACTCCATCAAGTATTAATGAATCTCTGCGTCAATGCCCGTGATGCCATGCCCGATGGTGGTACTTTAACTATAACTGCGGAAAATTTGTTAATTGATGATAATTATGCCCGAATGAATTTAGATGCCAAAGTCGGCCCCTATATAGTGATTAGTGTCTGCGATACCGGGATTGGCATTCCAGAGGAAATTTTAGATAGAATCTTTGAGCCATTTTTCACTACTAAACCTGTAGGACAAGGCACAGGGTTAGGACTTTCCACAGTTCTGGGAATTATGAAAAGTCACGGCGGTTTTGTAAGTGTAGAAAGCCAAGTCGGGAATGGAACTTGCTTTCGGGTTTACTTACCAGCTGTTGGTGAACAGGAAACCTTTAGCCAAGACGAAATCACACTGCAAGTCGGTCACGGAGAATTGATTCTGGTGGTAGATGATGAACCCTCAATTCAGGAAATTACCAGAACATCGCTAGAAACTCATCACTACAAAACTTTAATTGCTAGTGATGGCATTGAGGCGATCGCACAATACGCCAAAAATGCTCATAAAATTAGTGTCGTGCTGATGGATATTATGTTGCCCTCATTGGATGGGGTAACTGCAATCCGTACCTTACAAAAAATTAACCCCCAAGTCAAAATTATTGCCACCAGCGGACTCATGCCGAAAGAGAAACTAGGGGAAATCACAAAAATGGGTGTCAAGAAGTTCTTGGCTAAACCCTACACTGTGAATGAATTATTACTTAGTTTGCAAGAGATTATCAACGAAGGTGGTTAATGTTAAAAGGGAACAGGGAACGGGCAACAGGAAACAGGGAAATCCCCATAATTAAACATTAAGTCTTCCCACTACCAATCAAATACAACAGCGCCATTCTGACAGCTACACCACTGGTAACTTGCGATTGAATCAAGCTAAATTCTGGGTCATCCATTAAATCAGAACTAATTTCCACGCCACGATTTACAGGGCCGGGGTGCAGAACTTTCACATCAGGCTTGCACAGTTGCAATTTTTGTCGGGTAATGCCAAATAACTGATGATATTCTCGCAAACTAGGAAGTAAATGTGCTGTCATTCGTTCTTTTTGCAACCGCAGAGTCATGACAAAATCAGCGTCTTGTAAGGCTGGTTCTAATTGCCAATGTAAAAATAGTTGACCCTTGAGTGTATCTTTTTTCTCGCTGTATAGATATTCAGCAAATAATTTGGGTAACAGAGTCGGCGGTGCAGCTAAATGCACTTGTGCGCCGCTGGCAATTAAACTCCAAATATTCGATCGCGCTACGCGAGAATGTAAAATATCCCCAACGATCGCAATTTTTTTCTCTGCCAACGTTTCTATATTGGGGTGATCTCGGTCAACTAAAGTGCAAATGGTAAATAAATCGAGCAATGCTTGGGAAGGATGTTCATGTTGACCATCACCAGCATTTAGGATGCTAACTCGCACACCTAACCGATCCATTTCTTGAGCGATCGCATCTGGGACACCCGCTTCCTTATGACGGATGACCATAATATCAGTCCCCATTGCCAAATAAGTCTTAGCTGTATCGAGAATTGTCTCGCCTTTGGTCATCGAAGAAGTGGAAGCAGCAAAATTTAAAGTATCTGCGCTTAAGCGTTTTGCTGCTAGTTCAAAACTGCTACGTGTGCGGGTAGAAGGTTCAAAAAATAAATTCGCCACCACCTGTCCTTGCAAAGTTGGTACTTTCTTCGTCCGCCGTGATAGCACTTCTTGAAAACTTGCAGCCGTTTGCAGAACGGTATTGTATTCAGCGGTAGTGAAGTCAGCCAGAGAGATTACGTGATGACGATTCCAGGTGGTAGTAGGCATAAAAATGTGCGTTGTGGTGTAGAGATGCAATCAATTGCATCTCTACCAATATTTACTTTTAGTATGCAGAGGTAATGATAGCACTTGGTTTCAACTCCGAGTACCTTAACTACCGTGCTAAGGATACGGTAAGTGAACTACCCAAGGCTGACCCTATCGGGTACAGCGTGGGCTTCCAACTTCACAGAAGATTGCCGCATCTTGGATTTGCGTCCGCGAATTGGTCTTACATCCTCTCCATTGGCGATCTTCTCCCCCGTCCCAGAGGAGGAAAGCACGCCAGTTTGCACAACGGGGGTTCCCCCCGCAAGCAACTGGCTCATTCTGATACCTTCGGCTCTAATATTCATCGCCGCATTACCATCTCTATCGTGATGAGTGCCGCAACTTGGGCAAGTCCAAGTTCTCACATCTAGCAGCAAAT
>JAGKSW010000018.1 GCA_018993265.1 Nostoc sp. TH1S01 | reverse complement strand
TAAAATTTCGGGGAGTGTCAATCTGCGCTCTCTGTGCCTCTGTGGTTCGCTTACCAAAATCACTTTCATCATGTCAAAAATTGTATCTATCCACTCATTTCGCGGCGGTACAGGCAAATCAAATTGCACTGCTAACCTAGCCGGAATAGTTGCACGTTATGGTTATCGGGTTGGCATTGTTGATACAGATATTCAATCTCCTGGGATTCATGTTTTGTTCGGTTTTGATGAACAGAAAATGAAATATGCCTTGAATGATTATCTTTGGGGACGCTGTAATATTGAAGAATCTGCCTACGATGTTAGCTCAAGTTTGGGGCAGACAGCAGGAAAAAAAGGACGGATTTATCTGATACCTTCTAGTATTAAAGCCAGAGATATTACCAAAGTTTTGCGAGAAGGATTTGACTTTAATTTACTTAATGAAGGCTTTCAAAAATTACTAACTGCTTTACAATTAGATTTTCTATTCATTGATACCCACCCAGGACTCAACGAAGAAACCTTACTTTCAATAGCTATTTCTGATATTTTAGTTCTCATTCTGCGCCCCGATCGCCAAGATTTTCAAGGTACAGCCGTCACCGTAGAAGTAGCTCGTAAACTAGAAGTTCCAAAGATGTTGTTGTTAATAAATAAAGCACTTCCAGCCTTAGATTTTGATGCACTCAAGCAACAGGTAGAAAAAATATACAATGCACCTGTAGCTGGAATTTTACCACTAGCTGAAGAACTGATTCAACTAGCCAGTAGTGATTTATTTTGCTTACGTCATCCAGAACATCCCTTGAGCCAAGTTATGGATAAAGTCGCACGCATGATTATGCAATAAATAGAATGGGTGTAAGGGTTGAACACCTACACTCCTACGAAAAACTCAAAATTCAAAAGTCTGAGAATTTTTGACTTTTAACTTTTAACTTTTAACTTGATTTTGCCCTTATACCCACTCCCCACTCCATTACCAAGGATTACCAATCATAGTAAAAGCTGACCAGAAATAAGGATGAGTCAACTTTTTGTCGCCCAGTTCTAGTAAAACTTGTGGTAATGGTACATCACCACGAGCAGTTCTTAGTCTACCCATTTCTATTCGCACTTGACCTTTGAGCATGGCGACTTGCGCTCGTCGAAGAGCTTCGGCTTTAATAGGCGCTAGTTTCAACTTTTCGTAAAATTGGGTCATCAATCCGAGAGTACCTTCATCAGAAACAGACCATAAACTCGCCAATGCAGACTTAGTACCAGCTTGCACAGCAAAGCCAGCAAAACCTAATTCTGCATCTTCGTTACCCAAGGCTGTACGACAAGCACTTAGCACCACTAATTCTACAGGTGGGTGATTCCAACCGAGTTGGCGGATCTGATCCATTCTCAGTTGAGTATCCCACAATTGAATGTAAGAATTATTCGGCGCACCTGAGTTGAATTCTCCATGAGTAGCTAGGTGAACAATCCCAAAGGCTTTTTGCTGTCGTTGGGCTTTGAGATTTTTGAAAGTGAAAGCTTCATTTAAGAAAGCTCTACCAGGCCATAGCTTTTGAGTGATAGTAGTTAATTCTGAAGGTACAGATGGTAATGGGTCTTGATTCATAAATTGAGATGCACCCATCCCTAAAACTTCAGCTTTTTTAATATCAACGTATGTAGTATCTGTCAGGCTCAAACTTGGCATTAAGCCAACACTATAGTTTTCCACAAGATACTGTTTACCATCATAAAGTGCGGCTATGGGCATAGTTCGCAAGCCTGCATTCACGATAAAAACTAGGTTATTAATTTGCCGCGCTTGTAGGTTATATTTCAGAGGTGCAATGAGCCAGTTATATAGTTTTTGAGCTGGAGTAAGATAATTGTCTGACAAACTTGGTTGGGTGACATTAGTGGTAAACTGTTTACTCACAGCTAAAACTTGCGATCGCGTCACATTAACTACTTTGTGAATCGGCTCACCCTTGCCTGTGACTACTAGTAACTCTAAAACATCGTCGTCTTTAGGTGTGAGTTTTTGTTCCGGTAAGACATTGCGTTTGAGTGTTTTCGGTATAAAAGAAACGTAAATTAAAGCAGGTTTCACACCTGTAGCATTTTCAATATTGACTAAAATATCACTAGCTTCTTTAATAGTTTTAATTGCGGGTATACCTGTACCTAAATAATGGGCAAACTGGTTAGTAAATCTTGCATCAACCTTAGAAATATCCTTGTCTATTTCTGCATCTAAAAAAGATGGATCTTTTTCTAATATTGGTAGACTAGCAGTTTTCTTTTCTTCCTCGGAACCAACCGAGTTAGTTAGGTCTATATTCAGCATATTAGCTGTCTCTCGTCGATTAGCAGGATTATTTGGCTCTTGATTAGGAGAATTATTGCTATTTCCAGGAGGTGGATTATTTGTATTGGGGTCGGGAGAATCACCAGGAATTACTCGTGATCTAGTGATGTTAATATTAATAGGCTGAGGTGCCGATTTAGAAACACCATCACTCGCCTTAACCGTGAAAGCTGGTATTCGACCAATAGAACCTTGTTGTGGAGTATAAACTAAAACTGTATTTGAATTTAGAACTGTTCCTGGCGTAATTGGTGTTCCATCTTGAAAGTTCAGAGAACCAGACAATATCCCATCAAAAATTATTTGGCTAACATCATTATTAACATCATTTGGATTAATATTTAATGAACCAAAAGTAAATGTAACAGACCTATCTCGACGAGTATCTGGTAAATTATAATTGCCTGATAAAGTAGGTGGGGTGTTAACAGAATTAATAGAAATTAAGCTAGGAGTACCTTCTGCACGTCCAGCTAGTGGAAGTACAGGAAAAGCGTGAATTGGTGATGTCGGTGTAATTTGGGAACCGTTACTATCTAGGATAATTTTTGCAATAGATGGATTTTCATCAAAAATACTAAGTTGGCTGACATTAATAGCTGCTTTTGTACCATTCACACTTGCGTCACCCACAACAAATGGAACGTTATTTATTCCTCCATCGTGTTGAATAGTAACAGCACCAGGCTGAGTAAATGCACTAGTCAAAATTGAATTCCCTGTAGCCTGACCATTATCAAAAATTTCTCCTACTACCCTTACAGTGCCATTGGCTAAAAGATTAACATTACCACCTTGAGCAAACGGCGGAGTATTTGGAAAAAAAATACCTGCTTGATTTTGAGAATTCGCATTGATAAAATCAATTTGCTCAACATCAATACTCATAGCACTGGTATTGATACTGCCCACAGTAATATAGCCGTTGGCTGTTAAATTCACTGCACCTGCATTAGCAGTACCCAAAATTAAAGCTGCTGAAGTATCAATATTATTAGTTGTAATATCATCGCCTGCCGTTAAATTGACTGTGCCTGCTGTAGCAGTTTCAAAACGACTAAAAGCTGAAGCATCAATATTATTAGTTGTAATATTACCGCCTGCTGTTAAATTCACTGCACCTGCCAGACCATTAAATCTATCAGTAGTCGTTATATCTTGAGTTGTGATATTACCTGCTGCCTTAATAGTGACAGCATTTTGAGCAACAATATTATCTGTGCTAACAACATCACCATTACTAACAGTCAAACCAGAACCAGTTAACTTCACCTCACCATTATCCACCACCAAATTAGTGGCATTTCCACCACCACCACCAGTCAACAACGCCGCTAAATCATTTGACGGCAAATTATCATTGGTGGAATTTAACGGTTGAATTTCCAAACTCAAAGGATTTCCCGCCAGACTGACTTTGAGTAAACTACTTCCAGGTACAGCCGCAATTGTGACGTTTCCCCCTGGCGCAGATAAACTGCCTGTACTTACCACTGTGCCACCAAATAAACTGAGATTATTGCCAGTTGGTACAGCTAAATTACCTTGGTTGAAAATTGCACTAGCAACGCTACTATCAAAGGCGTAACTATTGGGTGTACCGATAAGTTGACTATAGTTGTTTGTGCCAATAGCATTTAACCAGTTATCATTACCAAAACCAAGACGAGTAGCTGTGGTAGCTGTAAAAGATGCTGGCACATTTAAACTGGCATTTTGTCCAAAGATAATACCTGCGGGATTGATTAAATATAAGTTGGAATTGCCCCCAGTCACGCGAAGTACGCCGTTAATTAAGGATGCTTCGCCGCCTGTGACTCTGCCTAAAATGTTTTGAATGGATGGCTGCGATAAAAAGTTGGCTGTTTGGTTGGCATCGAGTCCAAATTTGCTGAAGCTGTGGAAGAGGTTGGCTTTGTCGCTACTAAGGCTACCACCACTGATATCAATAATTTTGTTATCTTGAGTGTTGACTGTTGTGCCTGTACCATCGTTGGCAGGGATGATTTTTTGGTTTTGGGCTTTGACTATTGTCGGTAGTAAATATAAAGATAAAATGATGTTAGTAACTGTTAATATTGTAGCTTTAGATAGAGATAGTTTAAAAGATGGTTGATTTGGTTGAAAAATTATTAGTAACTTGACTTTAGGCTTCTTAAATTTAATCTTCAAAAAAAAACTGATAACATAGTTTTTTTGAGTAAAAACTCGATTTAATATTATATTTTGGTGAATAGAATTATACAGGAATTAGTGTGCGGTTAAAAGTTTTTTGAATATTAAATTTTGCATATTAAAAATGGGACAAAATTAAAATTAATAAAATATTAAGCTTTAAGTGTAAAGTTTTTCAAGTATTTGTAAGCAAATAACCACTTCCGCTCCTCAAACACTAGAGATATCAAAATTTCGATTTTTACAACAGTAATTTAGGATATTTGATGTCACAAATATCAACAATATCTGACAAAATAGCCCGCCAGATTAATTTTGCTGCCACCCCGCCCAGATGGAAACTTGTATGGGGTAGTTTTACCCACTTGTCGCCACGACTGTCAAAATGCCCACCAAGCAAAGACTATCAAGCCTTGCTGAGATGTTTGTCTCCATCTCCAACCGATTGCTAAGCAGATGATTGTAAAGTTTTGTTACTATCTGCGAAACATTGCGGATTAGGAATGATTAAAGATTAGAGCTTAACCAAAGTATTTGACCAAACAATCTTTGGTATAAAATTAAGCTTTAATTTTATCCCAACAGTGCAATCTTACTCTCAATTTTGCAGCGTTATTGACTATCGCTACAACTATTTGAGTGGATGACTCTTTTTTCCTTAATCTGAAACAACAATTCACATAACTGGAGAATTCCAATGGTATTACTACAAGAAGATAGAGGATTTGATTTAGTTGGAAAATATGATCAAGATGCAATTAACGGATTTGACTCTCAATTAATTAATCAGATATTCAGGCTTTTAGAGCCAGAAAAAGCTGAGACTGTTCTAGATGCAATGGCAGGAGATGGAAACCTTGCTCACGGGCTTTATCAATACTGTGTTACGCACAAAATTGATTGTCCTAAGCTCGTTGTGCTGGAGTACTCACAAGTACAAACAAAGTTTGCCAGCAATAAACTTGCACAGGCCAATGCAGAGGTGATTTGGGGGGATGTTTTAACTATGACTTCCCGCGACTCCCACATCCGAATCCCAGATAATTCTTTTGATCGAGTCATGATAAAGAGTTCAAACCATGAAATTCCTCGCTCTTATCAGTTAGAGCTTTATCGGAGTATTTACCGAGTTTTGAAGCCAGGTGGACTTTTTATTAATCTTGGTATGCTATTCGATGATCCACAAGAAAGGGATGAACTGCGGGAAATTGCTAGAGTCAAAGATACTTATGCTGGTATGGATGATTTAGCCAAAAACCGTCATTTTCTTACCAGAGAAGAGCTATACGGATGGCTAACAACATCAGGATTTGTGAATGTTAAGTGCGAACAAGCCTTCAATTACAGAATTAACTCTTCGATTGTTGCTCAACAATACTTTTCAGAGGAACAAAGACTTCAAGCCGACCTCGAACATCAAGCAGCTCAAGTCAGAGCTTACAGAATGCGTTTAAATGGGCGTATTCAATTTGATCGCAATGTCAGTTTGATGCTCTGTCCAGGTGAAATTACAACTGCTCGTAAGCCTCTTGTTTAAATAACTCAGAAATTCCTAGATAAAAGAAAGCCGAGGAGGCTGGAGAAGTAAAAGAGCTATGATTGCTAACTTTTTCACTACCCCAGCACCCCCAGCACTGAGAACTGATTGCTAGGCTTTCGTTGTCTTAAAAACCTTTTCAATAGTGACTATTCAAGACTAAAAATGTTGCATTGATTTTATTGTGGGATGACTTTCTAGCTTTTTTGCTACAGATAAGATACCTCATATTGATGCTCTAAATTAGCTTGACTACGCCACTAGCGAGAAATAGGAATTGAATCTCACCTCTAAAAAAGAGGTGAGATGCAAACATTTTTAATGGTTGAACAATCTAGTACTGACTTAAGCCACAAAATAAGGAACGTTAGGTGATGGAATACTTAGCCAAAGCACTGCAAGCATATAAAGAGCTTTTAAGTTCAGAGAATGTCGTGGTTGATCAAACATCCATCTCTGCGGCAGAAACTGCAACATTTGCGACAGATCAGAAGGTTCTTGCTATTATTCGACCAGGAAATCGTGCTGAAGTCCAAGAATGTGTACGCATAGCCAACAAATATAAAATACCTATTTACCCTGTTAGCACAGGCAAAAATTGGGGATATGGTTCAAGAGTGCCTACTCAAGATGGTTGCGTGATTATGGAATTAAGTAGGCTCAACCGAATTGTGGATTATAACGAGAAGTTGGCTTATGTCACTGTAGAAGCTGGTGTCACACAGGGACAACTGTTTGAGTTTTTGCAAAAACATCAGTCAAACTTAATGATGTCTGTAACAGGAAGTGCTTCCGATTCAAGTTTAGTTGGCAATATCTTAGAAAGGGGCATTGGTAAAGGGCCTTACGGCGACAGATTTGCTCATGTCTGCGGATTTGAAGTTGTTTTACCAACAGGAGAAGTTATTCATACTGGATTCGATCGCTTTGCCAATGCTAAAGCTGCTAAGGTTAATCGTTGGGGAATAGGCCCTTATTTGGATGGCATATTTACACAATCTAACTTTGGTATTGTTACACAAATGACAATCTGGTTAATTGCCCAGCCTCAATATTTCCAGTCTTTTTTCTATTCTCTTCAAGATGATTCTGCTTTTGAAGAGTTTATAGATACTCTACAAAATTTAAAGTTACAGGGACTCTTAAGAAATAGCTTTGTCATATTTAATGATTATAGAATGTTGTCCACAAAACAACAGTATCCTTGGAAAGATACTAATGAGAAAACCCCGCTCCCAGAAGATTTAATGCCCAAATTAAGAAAGGCATGGGGTGGTGGTTTATGGATTGGTGAAGGCGCTTTATACTCTGCTAGTAAAGAACAGGGACAAATTGAAAGGAAGTTAATTCAACGAGCATTGAAGAAAACAGTTAATAAAATTGTGTTTTTTGATGAGCGTAAAGCAAAAATTTTAGAAATCATTCGCCCTATCTATAAATTGATCACAGGAGTAGATTTAAGAGGTATCATTGACTTTTTCTATAATAAAAATCTCCAGCGTGGCATTCCCACCGACAAAGTTATTTCTATGGCCTACTGGAGAAAGCGAGAGCCTGTGCCATCTGATATGAATCCCGATAGAGATCGTTGTGGTTTGATTTGGTTGGCTCCTAGTGTACCTTTTGATGGCAAGCATGTGAAAACAGCTTTAAAAATTATTGAAGAAATTGCTATCCGATATCAGTTTGAGCCAAATATTGGACTGCAATGTGTAACCGAAAGAAGTATCGATATGACTGTTGCGATTGTTTACGATAGGGATGTACCTGGAGAAGATGAACGTGCGATCGCCTGTCATGATGAAATGATGCAAAAATTGATACTAGAAGGCTATATTCCTTATCGCTTAACGACTTCAGCGATGAATTCTTTACCAACACCCAAAGATGACTATGGCAAATTACTACAAGAATTAAAACGGGCGTTAGACCCAAACAATATCCTAGCTCCCGGTAGATACGATTTTCAGCAAGACTGGCCAGACAAGTTTGACTTTAGAAAGTATTATGATCATTCTGTCGCGTTAGCCAGCCAAACTCTCAGAAAGAGTTCCGAGGAAATCGCCCAGGATAGATAAGTATATACAGGACTTACGCACAAAGGTTGTCTTTTAAAAATGGGTATAAAGGTGTGAGGGTGTAGGGGCGAACAGCAGTTCGCCCCTACAAGCTCTTGTATGTGTGTCTAGATTTTGGTGAATTATTTACAGGATTTACGCAGTAAGACGAAGAATTAAGGGTTTGCGCGAGTCGGGGGTGTTGGGGTATGGGGGTGTATGTATCCAAAACCCTTACACCCTTATACCGTTTCACTTTAAGTTTGATACAAATGGGTCGCAGAGGGAAAGGATTAAAAACCAATGGATTTGTATCAGGATTTTCGTGAAATGGTATTACACCCATTCTTCACAGACAATCTTTGTGCATAAGTCCTGCCTTAATAAAAGTACGACTTACGCACAGTCTACGGAAAATCGTAGACGCGCAAGCGGCTTCCCGGAGGGTACCACTCCAGACGCAGAGAGAAGTTGCGTGCGCGGGTTCCCCGCGTTGAGCAAACTTCGGGAGTTCACGGAGAAATAAGAGTTTGAGAGTTTTTTGCGTAAGTCCTAAAAAGAAAAGCCTGGCAAACCAGGCTTTTTTTGTGATGTTATGCAGTTAATAAATCAGTTGCTCAAGTAACCGATACTAGACTAGTACAACGCGGCGGAAATAAAGATCCCATTTCTAGTGAGTGAAAAGCTTGTGATATGAGCTTTTTGACTTTTGACTTCCGCGTAGCCGTACTAGTTTATTGATTAACTCCTAGGAAGTTTGGCAATGGTTGACCACCATTACGACCAACTGCGGGGATTTCCAGTAAAGAATCAGCAGCTTGTTGAGTACCATCTTCAGTTTGCACACTGTAATTGACTTCAACAGAGTTTTGATTTCCTGGATGACCGTTGGGAATAAACAATTGTGGATGGTCAAACGGTGCTTTTTGATAACGGACTCTTTCATCAGTTAGCCCTTGCAAAAAGGCTACCAAATCGTCTATTTGTGTTTCTGTTAAGTTCAGTGGTGGAATTAAATTGGTAGATGAGTTAAAATCTCCACCCCGATTGTAAAACTCTACTACTTGTCGTAGGGTTAACTGCCCACCATTGTGGAAGTAGGGAGCAGTGAGTTCTACATTTCGCAGACCAGGAGCTTTGAAAGCTCCAGTTGACACCACTTCTTCATTAGAAGTCAATGGTGGATCGAGGGTGGGAGGTGCTTCCCCGAAAATCTGCTGGAATTTACCTTGTTGAGCGAGTGTTGCTTCCGAGAGGGAATTGCCAAAAGTGTCCTTCGCTCCTAGACCGGGGTCTTCTTCTCTAGGTCTAACGCCAATGTTGAAAAAGCCTGTGTCTTCAGGTGGGAAGGGAGGTACCGGTACACGTCCAATTCGTCCGACGCTCTTGACTCTGCTCACAGAAGCTGCGGTCAATTCTGTTCCAGTGTGGCAAACAATACAAATACCTTGGTTTTGGAAAATTTGCCATCCTCTTTGTTGTTGTTGAGTTAAGGCGGAGTTTTGTCCGCTCAGAAACTGATCAAAAGGTGTGTGATCAGAAATCAGGGTAGCTTCATACGCTTGAATTGCCAGACCAAAGAACAGTGAGAAGTTATACTCCGGTAATGTGTACTCTATGGTACTCAACGGACGTTTTCTGGGTTTGCGATAGAATGAACGATCGCCAGTTTGCGGATCAACACGAATCACCATGTTTGATCGCCACCATTCTGGTTGAAAGGCTTGTTCGATTAATTTTTCATAGGTGATGTTTAGTCCCTTTTGCGGTACATTTCTGGTTGATTTACTGAGAAGTCCCAAAACGCTGTCATTATAAGCCACAACTTGCTTTGCCAGTGGTTGCACTGCCAGTAGCTTTTTACCCAGTTTTCTGCCAAATCTTCTTAAGGGTGTAGTGGGGGTTGATGGCCTCCGTCTTGCAGCGATCGCATTGTTAGATGATTCAGGTGTTGACTCGGCTGCATCATTGCTAATAGTGTTGATTACCCGACCACTGGCAGCATCGGTAATTTTCACTGTGTTGTCAGCTTCGGATAAATCAGCCACTAATGGTGCAAAGGGTGCGATTGGAGGGACTTCGGCAAATGTTTCAATTGCCGCAAGTGGTGGCCCCACTGCTTGGGAAGCCAGTGAAGAATTATTCAACCGGACTTGCACATCTTCTAAGCGTCTTGGAGTAGATGCTTTCAAAACCAGAGCTTCTGGATCTCTTGCGCCAAATCCATTGACCCCGTTAAAAATATCTTGAGCACGTCCATCCCAGAAGTTGCGGAAGTTAAACACCGCATTAATCACGCTGGGGGAATTTCGACCGGTGACTTGACGAACGTTGGTACCTTGGACGTTAAATACTGTGTCCTTCAGAGGAGTAACATTATCCCGATCGCTTCCGGGAATCACATCATTAAACTGTGTTCGGAAGACTCCTTGAGAACCTGCAACGTCGTTCGTATCAGCTAAAACAGTGGAATTATTGTTAGTTGGGTCAGCTAGTTTATGGAATGGGTAATCGGCTACCGTTAGCTGATAATTCGGCGCACCACCGATGGTGAAATTATCATTTCCAGGACTAATTTGGTTTTTAGACCTATTGTCTGCACCAGCATGGAAGTGACAACTAGCACAGGATTGGATACCGTCACTACCAAGCTGCATATCCCAAAACAAAGCTTTTCCTAGGGCGATCGCAGCTGTCTTGTTCCGAATAAAATCCCCAATATTATCGGGTTGTGGAACTGGTACGGCACTGAGTGGAGGTAGTACAGCCACTTGCGCTGATACTAATTGGGCTGACAATGTGTGTCCAGCCAAAATTGCTACCACCACAAGTGCAGCGATCGTCACACTTCTTTTGATGCTTTTAGACAACTGAGATGTGATTCTGCCAAATCTCTTCAGTATTGTGAACATCAATATTGGCAGAAGTTTTATGCTATTCAATAACCTGGATAACATCTTGATTAAGGAAGAATTAGCACTACCTTCCTTTTTTTTGCGAGCCAGAATGATATCTTGGGATAATTCTGGCTCAGGCAAGATGCTATGGTTAGTATTTTCACCATTGCTCATTTGTTTCTGAGTCTGTTGTTAAAATTATCTAGATTTCGGCAGACTGTAATACTAAATTTGATTTAGTTTGATAGCTTTGTTTTACTTTGATAAAGACCCAAACCAGAAAATAGATGTCATGAAAAAATTGTTTCATCCTCATTAAATATTGAGAAATGAAACTATTGATTTATTCAGGAAAAAAGCTGAATTATCAGCTTTTTGCATAAGATTGCTGAGGTTGTTGCGAGAGTGAAGCGATTTATTAACAATCACTGTGTTACTCTTGCAGCACCCGCAGTTGTCTTCATCTTCAGAGTTTGGTTTCAGCGAATAATGTTGGTTTAGTTAATTAATCAACCAAAATTAGGCGCATACGAATCAGGTAATACAGCCTACTGACCTAATTAAACACAATTAAGAATATATTTATTTCGGAAGTTGTTACAAATTTTTATATAGTCATCCGGTTTGATTTTTGAAATTATCTGTGCAGACAGGGAGTCGGGAATAGAAAAGAGTAACTCCGCAGGGCGACACACAGCTATGCACCCTGATCATAAATTTAGACTAATATCAAAAGTTCGGCTGTCTACCAAGGATTACCAATCATCGTAAAAGCTGACCAGAAATAGGGGTGAGTCAGGTTTTTGTCGCCGAGTTCTAGTAAGACTGGTGGTAGCGGTAAATCACCATGAGAAGTTTTCAGTTTACCGTTTTCTAGGCGTACTTCTCCTTTGAGCATTGCTATTTGTGCTTGTCGGAGGGCTTCGGCTTTAATCGGGGCTTGTTTTAACTTTTCGTAGAATTCAGTCATTAGGCCAAATGTGCCTTCATCGGAGACATACCACAAACTCGCCAATGCAGATTTAGCACCAGCTTGCACTGCAAAGCCAGCAAAACCTAATTCTGCATCTTCATCACCCAAAGCTGTACGACAAGCACTGAGTACTACTAATTCTACAGAGGGGTTATTCCAACCAAGTTGACGCATTTGATCCATTCTCAGTTGACTATCCCACAATTGAATATAAGAGTTACCAGGCGCACCTTTTCTAAATTCGCCGTGGGTGGCGAGGTGGACAATTCCGTAGGGTGTTTGTTGTCGTTGAGCTTTGAGATTTTTTAACGTGAAGGCTTCGTTTAAAAAGGCTTTACCTTGCCAAACTTTCTGAGTGATAGTCGCTAATTCTGTGGGGACTGCGGGTAGTGGGTCTAGGTTGGTGAATTGCGATGCGCCCATACCTAAAACTTGAGCTTTTTTAATGTCAACATATTTGGTATTAGTCAAGCTGAGGCTGGGCATTAAACCAACACTATAACGTTCAACTAGATATTGTTGACCATCATAGAGTGCTGCTATGGGCAAAGCGCGTAACCCCGTATCCATGAGAAAAACTAAATTATTAATTTCTCTGGTTTTGAGGTTAGATTCAATAGGTGCAATCAGCCAATTGTATAGCTGTTGAGCAGGCTTGATATAAGTGCGACGCAGTGCGGGATCTGTGACTGCACTGGTTAATTGACGACTGGCGGCGAGAACCTGCGATCGCGTTACATTTGGTAATACTTGCCGAATTGGTTCACCTTTAGCCGTCACCACCACCAATTCTAGAACGTCGTTATCTTGAGCAAGAATAGGTAATTGAGCAGTGGGTTTGATTGTTGGAGGTACAAAAGAAACATAAAATAAGGCAGGTTTAGCACCTGTAGCAGATTCAATGTTAGTGAGAATTGCTTGCGCCTCAGCGATACTTTTAATTGGTGGTTTACCTTCTCCCAAGTAACTCCCAACCTTATCCGTAAACTTTTCATCTGGAAGAAAATCGGGATTAGTTGGTGGAGTTTTTGGAGGTTCTGTAGGTTCTGGAAGTGTTACACACAGAATAGTACATTGTGGTGGCGTAACAGTAATATTTACTTGTTGAGGTGCTGACTGAGAAACAACATCACTTGATCTAACGGTAAAAGCCGGAATTTGACCACTAGCTCCTGACGGTGGCGTATACACTAAAACCGTACTAGAAGTTAATACACTACCAGATGTAACTGGTGTACCATCTTGAAATGTCAGCGTCCCAGATGAAATTGCATCAAAAATTACAGTGATGTTGTCATTATTGACATCACTGGTAATCGGATTTAAAGAACCAAAGGTGAAGGTTACAGATTGATTTGGCGCAGAAGCAAAAAGTGAATTTGTAGTAATTGTGGGTGGTGTGTTGATGGAAGTAAAATTAGCGCCGTTACCAGTATCTGTAACTGTGCCACCATTGGGTAATACTGGAAATGAAGTCACAGTTGTTGGCGTATCATTTCTCACAATATTTCCGGCTGTACCATTAATGCTAGTCGAATCACCAACAATAAATGGCACATTATTCGGCCCACCATCATGTTGAATTGTGATGGAGCCGGATTGAGTGGAACCAGTGGTGTTAATTGTATCTGTACCAACACCTTCTACCGCAATCACGTCTATACCTCGAACTAACCCATAAGCCAAAACATTGACATCCCCGCCTTGACCGCTACCTCCTTCTCCACCACCAAAACCTTGAGTATTGATACTACTAAAAGTAATATTTCTGTCAAATGTCCCACTAGTTCCTGCACTGAGTGTAACTGCACCAGCTATTGCATTACCTCCATCAGCAGAAGTGTCAATATCACCTGTGGTAATACTACCGCCTGCGGTTAAATTAACTGCACCAGATATATTGTTAAAACCATCAGAAATCTCAATGTCTTGAGTTTGGATATTACCTGTAGCACTGATAATTACCGGGCCACTTGCTACTGGTACTGGACTTCCATATCCATCTATAGCGATATCACCTGTCACAACATTAGCAGGTGAAGATGTTACTCCTGTTTGGGTGAAAGTTATTGGTAAAGAGCTACTGGGAATCCCTATTTCTTGTAAGCTAGTCACACCTGCTCTTAAGATTAAAGATGCTCCATTTGCTAATGTTTGCTGGTCTGCTGTACAAATATTTTCGCTACAAAAATTAGCAAGTACGCTATCTATGTTATTAATTGTAATGTCGCCAGTGGTGATACTACCCAGAGATTCTACTTTTAAAGATGGGCCTTCATAATCACCAAAGGAGACATCTTGAGTAGAACTAATAATTGGGTCAACTAAACTACTAAAATTACCACCTTTGCCTTGAGAATTGAGAATTGAAAATTTACCGCCACTAGCAAAGTGTGCGTCTAAAGAAATATTGCCATCACTGACTAAAGTGAGATTACCACCACTGATAAAAGTTGTTTGTTGTAAGTGATTAATCGCAAAAATATCAATACCTTGATCGCCTTGAATAGTAAGCTTATTACCAGCAATAGCCGAGAAATTTTGAGTAACATTATCACGAACTCTGACTGTATCTTTCGCCAGTAAACTTAAGTTATTCGTAGCGGTAAGTTGACTTTCTGGTAGTGTCAAATTGTGGTTAGCAGCCAGGGTGACATTTTTCCCAGATGCTTGATTTACAACAACATCACCATTGCTAACAGTCAAACCAGAACCAGTTAACTTCACTTCACCATTATCGACAACTAAATTAGTGGCATTTCCACCACCACCACCAGTCAACAACGCCGCTAAATCATTTGACGGCAAATTATTATTCGCGGAATTTAACGGTTGAATTTCCAAACTCAAAGGATTTCCCGCCAAACTGACTTTGAGTAAACTACTTCCAGGTACAGCCGCAATTGTGACGTTTCCCCCTGGCGCAGATAAACTGCCTGTACTCACCACTGTGCCGCCAAATAAACTGAGATTATTGCCAGTTGGTACAGCTAAATTTGCTTGATTGAAAATCGCACTAGCAACGCTACTATCAAAGGCGAAACTATTGGGTGTACCAATAAGTTGGCTGTAGTTGTTTGTACCAATAGCATTTAACCAGTTATTATTGCCAAAACCAAGACGAGTAGCTGTGGTAGCTGTAAAGGATGCTGGCACATTTAAACTGGCATTTTGTCCAAAGATAATGCCTGCGGGGTTGATTAAATATAAGTTGGAATTGCCCCCAGTCACGCGAAGTACGCCGTTAATTAAGGATGCTTCGCCACCTGTGACTCTGCCTAAAATGTTTTGAATGGATGGCTGCGATAAAAAGTTGGCTGTTTGGTTGGCATCGAGTCCAAATTTGCTGAAACTCTGAAAGAGGTTGGTTTTGTTGCTGCTGAGGCTACCACCACTAATATTGATGTTATTGCCTTGGGTGTTAACAATTGTTCCTGTGCCGTCGTTGGCGGGGGTGATGTTTTGGGCGAAGGCTGTTGTAGGTATCAGGCATAATAGCAATGCGATGTTGCTGAATGCTAATGTTTGGATTTGCTGTAAGAGATTAGGAGATTTTGAATAATTTTGCTTTTTAGCTTTGGCAATAGCGGGGAAGTTTATCTTGCTACCAGGAATGAGGGCTTTCTTTTGTAAGCAAGGTTTGATTTGCTGTCGGCGTTTTCGTGCCTTGATAATTGCTAGTTGAGCATTCTTGATTTGCTCTTGTCTGCGCTGCCGTGATATGGTTTCGGGATGGGTGCGGTAGTAGTATAAGGGCTGATAGATATGCTCTACTTCCGCAATTTCTGAAAGTCGCAGACACAAATCATAATCTTCTACTGTTGGCAGTGCTTCGTCAATTCCTCCGGCTAATTCCAACACTTCGCGGCGAATTAGCCGAAAATGAAATGTCATGAACCGATTTAACAGTTCTTCACGGCTATAAGGTACCAGACAACGATAGCCATAACTGAGAATTGTATTGTTTTCGTCAATATCTAAATAGTCGGTGTAAACCCAGCCGATATTAGGTTTAGCATCTAATACTGCGGCTGTTTCTGCCAGGGCGGTGGGGGCGAGTAAATCATCGCTATCTAGCCAACCGATATATTTACCACGAGTTTGAGCGATCGCACCTTTTAAAGCTTTGGCTACTCCCATATTATACTTGCTGGCTATTACCCGCACACGGCGATCGCGCTGTTCATATTCACGGGCAATACTTAGGGAATTATCTGTGGAAGCATCATCCCAAATCAGCAGTTCAAAGTCTTGCCTAGTTTGCGATAAAACACTTTCTATAGCTAATTTGAGATAATTTGCACGGTTGTAAACTGTGATGATTATAGAAATTACGGGCTGCATAAAAATTAGATTTTTTTAATTTATTTATTGAGAGTTTAATTTTTTTTTAGTTATCTTTTGGATCAATAGAATATAGATTAGCTTATTAAGTTGCCGACAATTAAAAAAAATTGAATTTTCTACAAATTGGGGATGTTAATTTTTGCGAATGTTTGCAAAATTAATTTGTTCTAGATGTGTTTGCTAAAGTTGATGCGGAATGCAATTAATTATTGTCGGCAACGTTAAATATTATTGACAAACTTTAAAAAATATGCGATATTTTCATGCTACTACCACGGTAAGACAAAGACAACCTATTAATAACTGGTTTGGTAAAGCAGCCCAATCAACTAGTATTGTCGGTGGACTAACGGCAGTTTTTATATTAGCCAGTTCGTTAGTGCCAACAACTTTGTTTGCTCAAGAAAAATTAGAAATTAAAGACTTTGACTATTGGGCAAATTTTTGTAAGCTGCTGGGAGAAGAAAAGAAATATGATGAAGCGATCGCTGCTTGTAATCAAGGGATTGCTATAAAACCCGAAGAAGCAGAAATTTGGATTACCCGCACAGAAATTTTACTCAAGCAAGCCAAATATAGTGAAGCGTTCGTGTCAGCAGATCGCACCTTGCGCCTGCAACCAAAATATTCTTTAGCTTTAGCTCAAAGATGTGAAGCATTATTAAATTTAAACAAAACTGCTGAAGCGATCGCTGCTTGTGATTTAGCCTTGCGTTCTGATGGTAACTGGGGCAATACTACGGCAGTCGTAGCATGGTATAACCGTGCTTTAGGAGAAAGTAAATTAGGTCAATTAGACGCAGCAATTACCTCCTATAACCGCGCCTTAGAAATTAATACCGAAAATTCTTTAGCCTTAGTCGGTAACTGTCAAGCATTATCAAATTTAAGCAGATTTAGTGAAGCGATCGCCGCTTGTGATGCAGCCATTAAAGTTAACAAAAACTGGGGTGAAACGACACCTGCAATTGCTTGGTATACTAAAGGCTTGGTACAGAAAAAAAACGGTCAATTAGAAGAAGCGATCGCCTCCTTTGATCAAGCCGTGGCTATGAATCCCAAAGATGCAGATATTTGGTTAGAACATGGTAGATCATTAGCAGCCATTGGTAAACCAGAACAAGCGGCAGTTTCCTACGAATTTGCTGTCAAACTAAGTCCTAATTATGCTTTGGCTTTAGCCAGTCAAAGTGCCAGTTTCAACAAATTAGGTAAATTTAAAGAAGCACAAGCAGCCGCCGAACAAGCACTCCAAGGTGATAGCCGCTGGGGTGATGTTAGTCCCGCCTTAGCTTGGCAAGAACGAGGAATCGCCTTAGCTGGATTAGGAAATTACGAAGAAGGATTAGCCTCAATAGAAAGAGCGATCGCCCTCAACCCCAACTATGCTGAAGCATGGAATAATCGTGCAGCAACCCAATGGTATTTAGGCAGATATTCTGATGCAATTGCTAGTAGCGATCGCACCACCGAAATTAATCCGAAATATGCCCAAGCATGGTTTAATAAAGGCAGAATTCTCAAAACCTTAGACCGCTATTCCGCATCCCTAGCAGCCTATAATAAAGCATTAGAAAATGTAGACAAATTCACAGAGCAATCACTCATAGCCAATATTTGGGCTAACCGCAGTGTAGTTTTATGGCATTTATCGAGAAATCAAGAAGCCTTAGTATCTGCGGATAGAGCGATCGGTATCAACCCTAATTTACCGCAAGGATGGTACAACCGAGGCATAGTTCTATTTAATTTAGCTCGATATGATGAGGCGATTAATGCTTATAATCAAGCTAGTACTCTAGCTCCTATGGATGCAAATATCTTAGCAGGTAAAGGCGTTGCATTATTAAGATTGGGTAAATTAAAAGATGCTGTCAATACTTTTACTGCTACCTTACAACTTGATCCCAAAAATGCCTTAGCATTAGCTAATCAACCCATCGCCCAACAAAAATTGCAAGCACAACAAGCACAACAAAAACCTAAATCACCACCTGTACCAGATACTAAAGTGCGTTAGTTCTAATATTCAGTTTCAGTCTTCTAATTTGTACTAATTCGTAGTATTCAGATCCCCGACTTATTGAAGAAGTCGGGGATCTGGCTTCTATACAAAAATAATAAGTGCTGATCTAATCACAACAAGAACGTACAGGTGATATTAAACTATGCTGACGATAACCTGCTAAATACTGTTCTAAAACACTAAACTGCGGAATATTTAAACTGTAATAAATCCAACGTCCTTCTTGGCGGGAATTAACTAAACCAGCATCTTTCAAAGTTTTCAGGTGAAATGAGAGTTTTGATTGACTGACACTCAAAGCATCACATAAATCACATACACAAAGTTCTTGCTGTCGTAATAGTTCCAGCACATTAATCCTTAGCGGATCGGAAAGTGCATGAAAGCCCGCAGCAATTATATGTGGAATAGTAGAAGAGGGAGTTTGCATGAAATTTTGATGGGTGGGAGTTGAAAGTGAGGAATAGGCAGTAGGAATATTATTTTTGAAGCCTAGGATTGTAGATTTCAAATATAGCAGTCCTTTTAACTCCTGCCTCCTGCTTCCTGCCTCCTGCCTTCTTTATGATCACTATTGCCTTTCACATACTAAAATGGTTCCCTTTTCGCCATAAGTAATTCGCAACTCCTCATCAAGATAGAGAATTTCTAGCCGACCTTTAGGCGATCGCTCCATGATAAACTTAACTTCTCCAGTCTCAGAATTGATTCCTTGTGGTGGAACCAAACCAAACATTAACTTCAAGAAACCAAATATCAAGCTGTCTTTAAAACTGCGTTTGACATTTTGACTCTGCTGACCAAAAACTGCACGCCATTCATCCATTTTAGTTGGATCTTGTGGTGCTAAAATCCCCCCAGTAAATTTGACTTGTAGCACAGTATCACTAATCGGTTCACACACACCCAAATTCCGCACAACCCCAGATATTTGCGGATAATTTTCATCAGCCGTCGTAAATTCTACAACAATATCGTGACTACGCTGTTCGCCATTTCCTAATAAAAAAACAGGTTGTGAAACTCGGTCAATTACTAATTTTAGTTGTGTCGGCTGAAACATATTAAAAGCCAGACGACCAAGAGTATAGGCAAACTTACCATTTGCCAACTGTTCACCACCAGGAAAATTCGGCGCACTAATTAATAGCCAGTCACTATCTAATAGCTTACCGTTGCGAGTTGGCGCTGGGTTTGGGTTGACAAGACGCAAATTTTCAATCGCAGCAATTACAGTTTCATCTTTAGTGTTGCCACCACAAGCAGCCAAAGCCTGACGTAAAGCTAGTTTCGCCTCTGCACATTCCCTTGTGTCTACTGCCATAGTGTTGAAATTGTTTTGTGCAACTGCTTGTTAATTTAGACCATTGGCTGATTTCATGCTGCTGGCCTGCCATCGTCGTTAAAAAATTGTTACATTTTTGGTGGGTAGACAATTATTACTTGACGCATCTCACTCATTATGTCCAACAGCCTGTTAGAGCCATTATCCCCAACAACCACAGAAAATTTACCTGCTGGTGGACTAGACCCAGAACGCTTTGATTGGTTAGAAGTTTGGTATCCTGTCCACTACGTCGCAGATTTAGATAAATCCCAGCTAACACGCTTCACCTTACTAGAGCGAGACTTAGTTTTATGGTGGGACAAAAATGAACAAAATTGGCGAGCCTTTGAAGACCAATGTCCGCACCGTTTAGCCCCACTTTCCGAAGGCAGAGTTAACGAAGATGGCTGGCTAGAATGTCCCTATCACGGCTGGGCATTTTCGGGAACAGGCAAATGTGAAAGTATTCCCCAGCAAGTACCAGGCGGAAAAGCCGAAACATCTCCCCGTGCTTGTGTGAAATCACTTCCAACCACAGTCAGGCAAGGGTTATTGTTTGTTTATCCTGGTCAACCTGAGAATGCTGCCAAAACTCAGGTTCCCATTGTTGATGTTTTAGAAGAAGAAGCAGATGGTTGGGTTTGCCTGAATACCTTTCGAGATTTACCTTATGATGCTTTGACATTAATGGAAAATGTTCTCGATTCCAGCCACATTCCTTATACTCATCATCGCACTGTTGGCAACCGAGCCAATGTATCGCCTGTAGAATTAGAAATTGTAGAGTCAGGCAAATGGGGATTTATAGGACTTTGGCAAGAAGGCCCCCGCAAAGGCACTTTAGGCAAACAAGATACTACCTTTATTGCACCAGGGTTGATGTGGCATGATCTCACCTCCAAGCAATTTGGTAGAACTTTAACAGTCGTTTATGCAACTCCTATACGTAAAGGAGAATGTCGTTTATTTGCCCGTTTTCCCTTCAAGTTTTCATCAAAATTACCAGGATTATTTATTAAACTCACGCCTCGCTGGTACTCCCACATAGGACAAAATGGCGTACTCGAAGATGACCAAATTTTCTTACATCACCAAGAACGTTATTTAGAACAAAAAGGTGGCACAGATAACTTTACTAAAGCGTTTTATTTACCAACTAAAGCTGATATTTTTGTATTTCAATTGCGTTCTTGGGTAAAGCAATATTGTGCAGAATCATTTCCAGGAAAAACTTTACCACCACCACTGCCCAAAGAAGCTTTATTAGATAGATACCATTCCCACACTAAACATTGCAGTAGTTGTCGAACTGCTTTGAAAAATCTCCAAAGGTTGCGTTTAGGAGTGGTGATAGCAACCGCATTAGTTTGGAGTTTATTGCCTTTATCAGTATTGATTCCAGGTCATACTTCTAATATCACCGTGATTATTGCCAACTTAGCTGTATTACTTGGTGGCGGAATTTGGTTTGGTTTAGGCAAATTAGAACAACAATTTTATCAAGGGCGAGAAATTCCGCCGAGAAATATGGCCTCGTAATTCATCATTTGTAATTTCAAAAAAGCAAGGTTGGTTGGGTGGAGCAGCAGCGAAACCCAACAAATTTTAATAATATTGGCTGTCTAACTTTTGTGCGTAAGTTCTGATTCAGTTGGACTAGTTTCTCTCCACCACTGTTTGAGAATAATTGCTGACCAAACAATAAATCCCAATATCGCCAAACCAGTTAAGCCATCAGTCCAGATTAACAAGTGCATTTTGGCTGAGAATTCGGATAATTTTCCATAAAGATAATGTCCTGGACTTGTTATTCCTGTGAAGGAGTAGAGCAACAAACAAGCGTAAGCCAGCCAATACTTTTGATATTTATACAACCAATACCCAATAATTCCTATGGCTGTGAGGATCAGCCATGATTTATAAATTGCTGGGGCAGTAATCCAAGCAGGTTGGGGATATTGCTCGATGAATAAATAATTATCAGTGTAGTGAAGAAATGTAGAAATTATGCTGACAATGAGCAGTATTTTCAACAACCTGTGAGGATTGAATTCAGAATTCATCAGGTTTATATATTTAAGTTTGCATAGTGATGTATCTTGTTATAAAGATACAGCAGTTTGCATATTTATGAAATACTGGAGAGACTTTACATATAACGTCTCTGCATGGTTTTGGGTTTTACGCTTGTATCTCATTTAGCCAAAATACGTTGTAAGTCGCTATGAATTTGTTGAACTCACTTTTGAAGGAACAGGTTCAACTATTGGCCGTCTAGAGGGACAATAAAAGTCAAGACTTAGGAGTAGTAGCTCATGGTTAATTAATGCAAAACTCTCCGGATAGCTTTTCTTGCTCCCGTATGCTTACCCTTTTCATTCTGGGGTGACGTGGTTAACATGGGTTGAACATATTTTTAATGATTCAACTTTATGCCTAGAACACCAAATGAGTACGCTGTACACCTGTTGCTGGAAACTGGTCATCGTGAAGAAGTGCGGTTTCCAACTATTCAAGAATTTCAAAAATGGTATAGTGGCGAACTAGTACCCAAGTCTACCTCGAATGATTTTATCAGTGTACCGATCAAGAATATTCAGGGAGAGTATATGGTTGTCCGCCCATCTCGGATTGTGGCAATCCGGGTAGAACCACTGTTTAGTTCTAGTGTTGAAAGATTCGACTAAATCATGAGAAAAACCCTTGCTTTGGCTTCTTTGAGTCTAGGAATTGCCCTTGTTAACACAATTTGGCCAGCTGTTGCTCAAGTTCCGACGACAATACCGTTACCTGTACCGTTACCTACACAGCCAAACACTTCCCCTGAGTTCCAATTACCACTCCAACCAGTAGAAATCAGTGATACTTGTACTCCTGTATCTACTTGTTTGGGATGGGATGAGCAAATTTTTGGTAGTCCAGGCAAAAGTGGCGATCGCAAAGCTCTCTTAGCCGCCATTGACAATAGTTTAGATTATTTGACTAAAGATAGTGCGATCGCGGCCTATAAAGATTATCCAGTTCCAGGAATTACCCGCGATCGCGTGCGGCGCAGTTTACTGCGTTTTCGGCAATTAGTTGCAACAGCCAAATCTGCCAGCCAACTCAAAGCTGCTGTTCAGCGGGAGTTTGTGTTTTACAAGTCCGTCGGCAATGATGGCAAGGGTACTGTTAAATTTACTGCTTACTATGAGCCTGTCTATCAGGCCAGTCGCGTTAAAACTTCTATATATAAGTATCCCCTTTATCGACTACCGCCAAATTTTGACCAATGGGCTAAACCTCACCCAAAACGCATTGAGTTGGAAGGCAAAGATGGTTTACTCGGAAATAAAAGCCAGTTGCGCGGCTTGGAATTGTTGTGGTTCCGCGATCGCTTAGACGCATACATGGTACACATCCAAGGTTCTGCCCAAATCAGGTTAACCAATGGCAAAACTACTGCTGTTGGATACGCTGGCGGTACTGATTATCCTTGGACAAGTATTGGCAAAGAACTTGCCAAAGATGGCAAACTGCCACTGCAAGGATTAACTATGCCGCGTCTCATCAGCTACTTCCGGCAAAATCCCCTGGAATTAAATAATTATTTGCCTCGTTGGGAACGCTTTGTGTTCTTTAAAGAAGCTCCAGGGAGAAAAGCTACTGGTAGTATTAATGTGCCTGTCACACCAGAACGTTCAATTGCTACTGATAAATCACTGATGCCTCATGGCGCACTAGCAATAATTAATGGTACATTTCCCTATCCTGCCGCTGGTGGTAAATTACAACCGCGGACTGTCAGCCGTTTTGTCTTAGACCAAGATACAGGCAGTGCGATTAAAGGCCCAGGTAGAGTAGATTACTTTATGGGAACTGGTAAACTAGCAGGCGATCGTGCTGGAATTACAGGTGGCAATGGTTCACTATATTATTTGCTACTCAAAAATTAGGGAATGAAGTCTGAAGTGTGAAGTATGAAGTCTGAAATTTCATACTTTACACTTCTTACTTCACACTTTAGTAAGGTGGATAGCCAAAATCATCTTCATCAGCGTAAATATAAGAACTGGAAACACCTGCCATAGCTGGTTTACTAGTTTCTGTTCTCACAGGTTCCTTACCAAATTCTTTGTATTCTTCAAAATACTTGCAAATAATTGCCGACTCAGGCGCATCCGAAGCAATTAGGTATTGTGTTAATGTTCCCACTGTTGGATGTTTGTAATCTACAGTCGAAGCAACCAGCACCGTATTCGGCTCAATGCCTCTTTCTTCACACTCAATAATTGGACAAAAAATTCCATGCGCGTGGAACAATGGCCCTTTTGGTGTTACAGGTTGTTTGCGATAAACAGCATAAGCTCTTTCTAACTCGGCAACAAAACCACTCACCACTTTGCCTTGTTGAAATTCACAATAAGTTTTGCTGAAACTTGCTCCGGCTGCACCATTCAGGGTTAATTGCAGCGGCGATTCATGTAAAAATTTCTTATCTTCACTTACTAAGAAAACTAAATAGCGCGTAAAAGTTTTAAACTTCAGTTTATCCGCTAAAAAAGCATCATAATTTTCTTTGAGTGTACCTAACTTAATCCCCGTTTCTCGGTCTTTGACTGATAAAGGGCCTCGACGCACTATCACCAAACGCGGTGTAGTAGATAGATAAACTGTTTCGACACCAGAGCTAAATTCATGCTCTACTTGCTGCCAATTTTCATCCGGCTGAAAACCCACAGCATTAGCATTATCTAACTTAATGGCGAGACCATAAGTTTGCATACCATCCGTGCCGTATCGAGGATTAATCATCTGACACCAAGGGATGACTTGAGAAGGCGGCGCATTAAATTTATCGTCCTCAAAGTCGAACTTAGCAGATGCTTTCATCGTTTTGTGCTGTAGGTGTGTTTTGTTAGACAAGTTGATGGTTGTGCGCTGATGTGGGAATTGTATCTCCCATTTGTACCATCCAAATGGTACATTCTGCACATTATGAAGTAGATTTTAACAGGAGGGGCTAGGGATTAGGGTCTAGAGACTAGGGGTTAGAGATTAGAGACTAGGGTTAGAGATAATCTCGCAACCAGATATAAAAATGTTTTTCCCCTACACCCTATTTCAAGACAGCCACTCATAAGAAAATATCGCAACCAAATCTGAAAAATGTTCTTCTCTAGCCCCTACCCCCTAACCTCTAGCCTCTATTTTCAACCTAGACGTTAAAATAAACCCATCACTACCAGATGCAGTCATCTCCTCATGTCCCTCGCTAAAGAACTAGACGCTCCTCAAGCAACCCCAGAAGATGTTATCTTTCCTCCAGGTGATTTATACAGCGACGAACCTCCCTTGGAAACAGAACTGCATTTAGAGCAGATTATGCTCTTACTCAAATGTCTAAAGTGGTTGTGGCGAGACAGAAACGATTTCTACGCTGCTGGAAATCTAACCATTTACTACAGTTGGAATAAACGCAAAGATGAACACTTCCGGGGGCCAGATTTTTTTGTAGTGCTGGATACAGAGCGTCGAACTCGCAAAAGTTGGGTCGTTTGGGAAGAAGAGGGGAAATATCCTAACGTAATTTTAGAAATTCTTTCGGAATCAACAGCAAAAACAGATAAAGATTTAAAGAAAAAATTATACCAAGATACTTTCCGCACACCCGATTATTTTTGGTTCGACCCAGAAACTCAAGAATTTGCCGGATTTCATTTAGTGGATGGTCAATACCAAGTTCTAGAATCAAATGCTCAAGGACATTTGTGGAGTCAGCAGCTAGGTTTATACTTGGGAATTCATGAAGGATTATTGCGATTTTTTACTCCAGAAGCTCAGTTAGTTCCAACACCAGAAGAAGCCGCAGAATTTGAACGCCAACAAAAAGAACTAGCGCAAGCACGAGCCGAAAAGTTAGCAGCGAAACTGCGGGAATTAAATATTGACCCAGAAACAATTGATTAATAGGGATAGGTGATAGGTTACAGGTTACAGGTGATAGGGAAAAGTTTGCGAATCCATTAGCACTTACGCATAAATGTTAATTGTTGAGACTGGGTGTAAAAGTTTTGGATACCTACACCCTTATACCCTTACACCCTTAATTTTGATACATTATGCGAACGATCGCCGAAATTAACGAGAAAATCAGCCGCCAGAGTGCAGTCGTTTTAACTGTTGAAGAAGTCAAAGCCAGAGTTGCAGAAGTTGGTGTCAGTAAAGTTGCTAGAGAAGTTGATGTGATTACGACTGGCACCTTTGAGCCAATGGAATCTAGCGGTGCCATTATTAATCTGGGACACACCGACCCCCCGATAAAAATTCGCCGTTGTTGGATAGATGGTGTACCAGCATATTCCGGTTTTGGGGCTGTAGATTTATACTTAGGTGCTAGTTGTGCTGTTGATACAATGGACGGTGAGGAAATCCGCGAACGTGGCGGTGGTCATGTTATTGAAGATTTGATTGCCGGGAAACAAGTACAAGTTAGGGCGCAAGGACAAGTTACAGATTGTTATCCACGGGCAACATTTGAAACTACCATTACCCGCGATACTATCAATCAATTTTATTTATTCAATCCGCGTAACCTTTATCAAAATTTTATCGTGGGTGTGAATGGTGGCGATCGCCCACTTTTTACTTATCTCGGCCCTTTACAACCCCATCTCGGTAACGCCGTATACTCTAACCCTGGGGCAATTTCGCCTTTATTCAACGACCCCGATTTGCAACTTGTTGGCATTGGGACGCGGATTTTCTTAGGTGGTGGTATCGGTTACGTAGCTTGGGAAGGAACGCAACACTTCCCTTTACAAAAGCGGTTAGCTAATCGTACACCCATTGGCCCGGCTGCGACCTTAGCCTTAATTGGTGATGCTAAACAAATGTCAGCCAGTTGGGTACGTGGTTGTTACTTTAAAAGTTATGGCCCTTCGTTGATGTTAGGTGTGGGGATACCATTTCCTGTATTAAATGAAACTGTAATCGAACACTGTGCAGTGCAAGATAAAGATTTAGTCGCGCCCATCGTCGATTTTTCCATTCCCCGGCGCGTGCGTCCTACCTTTGGGTTAGTGAGTTACGCCCAACTGAAATCTGGGAAACTCACCATCGAAAATAAAACCGTGCGAGCTGCACCTTTAGCTAGTATGTCCTTATCTCGACAAGTCGCCACCGAATTAAAACAATGGATTGCAGCCGGCACTTTTACCCTCACAGAACCAGTCGCCGCCATTCCAATGGAGCGATCGTTTTTACCCCAAGACCGTTGGACAGATTTTTAATTTCGAGTGCTGAGTGCTGAGTGCTGAGTGCTGAGTGTTGAGTATTGAGTGCTGAGTACTAAGAGTCAGTAATTCAGCTTTATTAGTGCCGCAGGCACTCTCTTAACTCAGCACTCAGCACTTTCTACTCAGCACTACTCCTGTGGTGGCTTTTGTTTTTTCACCGGCTTAGGAGTAGGAGTAGAAGATTTCGGCAGAGGTTTGGACACTGCTGAGGCTTCGCCGCCGCCTATCTTTTTAACTGGGCGTGGGCTGGCGCTGCTGTCTCCAGGGCTACGTCTGGGTGGGAATGGTCGGCGACCACCGCCACCACCACGGAAACCGCCACCGCCACCTCTTAGGGGTGGTTTGCGTTTTTTGGGTAAATCCGCGATCGCTTCCGCGGTTTCTATGGCTAATAAATCACCATCTCGTTTTACTTGGAAGTCCCAGAACTTGCCCACAGCTTTGGTCGCTAGGACACCTTTGAGTTTTAATTTAAAGTATTTCGGTTTTTCGTCTTGTTTGCGAGCAGCCTGCTTAATTTTGACAACTAAATTCTTGTCATCAAAAGATTGGTAAACTACTTCGCCACGCACAGAAAAACCACCATCGGGAATATCTGATGAAGGTTTAATGTCGCTTTTATCAGTTACAGCGTCATCGGTTTTGGGCAATTCATCATCAGCCGAATCTTGTGTTTGCTGTTTTGCCAGATTTTCTGGTTCCCAAACGCCCACTATTTGCAGATGTAAGGCATCGTTTTCTTGCTTAGTACGCGGATAAACTACCCAAAGATGATTTTTTTCTAAATCAAGGTGATTTTTAACTAAGCTCATAATTCGACCGAGGAGAACAGCTTGGATTTCCACACCATCCGCAGTCAAGAGCGTACCTTGAGTAAACTGTTCACTGCTTGCAATGTAGCGACCCCGGACTAACCCGATCGCTCTGTACTGCATTGGTTCGCTGGGTGGTGGAATCGGTTGCTGTCGATTGATTAAATGAGCATCGTTAGCCGTCTCACTAGGGTCAGTAGGCGAATTTTCCGATTCAGAAACGGTAGCTATTACTGTTTGTACATCAGCAGCCGTCTCTGTTTTGGGTTCAGGTTGATTGGACTCAGGCAAATTAGAAGATTCAGGCGAAGGCATCAGGTCGGAATTCATAAAAACTCCTTGCGGCGGAGACACATCCCATTGTGGGATTTTACTAAAGCAACTGGAAAGAGCGTTTGTGCGGCTGATGAAAGTATATTGTGTTCCATCAAGGCACACGACAACGCCCAATACAATTTTAAAAACGCTAGATTTACATTTAATACTTTAAACGTTTAATCTAGCGTCTAGACACCAGTTTCGGAAGCATATCATAGGTATAACTCTGACGGCTCCCCCTAAAGTCATCACTTACTTTAGCAGCGGAAATAGTTATTTGTTATAAAATTCACAGACAATTGGTGGTATTCCGCAAAGTTTTGGAAATTTTTACTTTCCAACTTGTGTCAATCATAATGTCATTAGAGTTCTGGAGAATTACACAACTGTGTCTCAACCGCGTAATCGTTGGATAGTTAGAGTTATCTTGGCATTAGCAGTTCTCATGTTTGTGGGTGTATCTATAGTTCCTATTATTAGCGCATTCAATAGCCCGACACCGACAAACCAGACCACTGCAAGTCCCAAAGGTAACTTAGCTTCCTCTGACCAAAAAACAAAATTGCAAGACGAAGTACGGGGTTATGAACTAGTTTTACAACGGGAACCTGAAAATCAAACTGCTCTTAAAGGTTTATTACAAGCGCGGCTACAACTTTTAAGCCTCAATCAAGGTGATGTTCAAGGAGTTATTGCTCCTTTAGAAAAACTAGCTAAACTTAATCCCGACAGATCGGAATATGGTGTCCTCCTCGCCCAAGCCAAGCAGCAAATTGGTGATAAAGAAGGAGCCGCCCAAGCATATCGCACAATTCTTGATACTAAACCTGGTGATTTGAAAGCTTTACAAGGCATGGTAGCACTGTTATTAGACCAACAACGCCCAGAAGCTGCGATCGGTTTATTACAAGACACTTTAAATAGTGCTACCCAAGCTAATACCATTCAGCCTGGAAGTGTGAATGTAGTTGCTGTGCAGGTGCTATTAGGCAATGTCTATGCAGTCCAAAAACGCTATCCTCAAGCTATTAATGTCTATGACCAAGCCATTAAGAAAGATCCCAAGGATTTTCGCCCTGTCTTGGCTAAAGCCATGCTGTTGAAGGAACAAGGCAAAACAACCGAAGCTAAACCTTTGTTTGATAATGCAGCCAGTTTAGCGCCTGCTCAATACCGAGACGAAATTAACAAAGCTGCGACCGCTTCCCCAACTCCTGCGCCTGCTGCAACTTCTGCACCTGCACCTGCAAGTACTCCTAAGCCGTAAGAAATTGGGTGGTTTAAGATAACTGTAAAAAATAAATGTTTTGGGGGTTCTTTGGTAGGAACCCCTAATAAATGCAAACATTCCAATCTGGAGAGATAAATGGCACGTCCACCCATTCATCCAGGAGAAATTCTTGGGGATGAAATCACAGAACTTGGTATGACAGCAAGTGATTTAGCGCGTGTTCTTCATGTTCCTAAAAACCGGATTACCGAAATCATCAATGGAAAAAGAGGGATAACAGCTGATACAGCTTTGCGATTAGGTCAATATTTTGGCACTGGTGGAGAATTTTGGCTAAATCTTCAGAAAAACTATGAATTGAGGTTAGCTGAACAAACAGTAGGCAAAGAAAGTTCAGAAATTATTATTCCTAATGTTTGAGTATCTTAATTGATGGATTTAGCTCATATTTACAAAGTCAATTTAAGAGGTATCTCTTCATGGACTACTTTAGTAAAGCTAGTTGATTGAAGTTTTCTAAGACTAATTTAATCTTAGGCAAGATACCATTGAAATATAAAGAGACGTTTGTTTTTAAGTAATGATTATTTCTCACATAAGTTTGAAGAACTGGAGAAACTTTCGCTCAATAGAAGTGGGGTTAAGAGATCGCGTTTTTCTTATTGGCCCAAATGCCTCTGGTAAATCAAATTTACTAGATGCTCTCAGGTTTTTACGAGATTTGTCCAAGGATGGAGGTGGCTTACAGAAGGCAGTTAGAGACCGAGGCGGTTTATCCAAAATCAGGTGTCTATATGCGAGACGATATCCTGACGTTGAGATAGAAGTGCAATTATCAGAAAATGAACTACAATCACCTATTTGGAAATATGGCATCGGAATTAAACAAAGAAAAGGAGGACAGAATGAACCTATCCTGTCGTATGAAAGAGTTTGGAAAGATGGTAAACAGTTAATTAATCGTCCAGATTCTGAAGATGAAAAAGATAATTTACGTTTAACTCAAACTTATTTGGAGCAAATTAATGCAAATGCAGAGTTTAGAGAAGTTCCTAAGTTTCTCGAATCTACCCTATACCTTCATTTAGTACCTCAACTGTTAAGATATCCTGAAGCTTTTAGTGGGCCGGGAATTCAAGGAGACCCTTTCGGCAGAAACTTTTTAGAGCGAGTCATGAAGACTCCAGAAAGAACTAGACGATCTCGCTTAAAAAAAATTGAGGATGCTTTGCGAATAGCAGTTCCTCAGTTAAAGCAATTGACTGATGTTAAAGATGAAATGGGTATTCCTCACTTGGAAGCTGTCTATGAACATTGGAGACCAGGAGCTGGTAAACAGAGAGAGGATCAGTTTTCTGATGGAACATTACGTCTAATTGGTTTACTTTGGTCTCTTCTTGAAAGTGACTCTCTTCTTCTACTTGAAGAACCAGAATTGTCTTTAAATGCTGGTATTGTTGCTAAATTACCTGCTTTAATTTATCGTTTACAAAAACAGAAAAAACGGCAAGTTATGCTGAGTACCCACAGTGCTGAATTATTATCAGATGCAGGTATTGGAGGTGAAGAAGTTTTACTGCTGACACCGACTGCTGAAGGGACAAAGGTTGAAGTAGCTGCCTCAATTAAAGAGATTAGCAGCTTGCTTGAAGGGGGACTTACTGTTGCTGATGCAGCTTTACCTCACACAACTCCTGCACAGATTGACCAATTGAGCTTACTTAAATGACCGATATTCCCATCAATCTAGCAGTTGAGGATGACTTAAGTGAGGCGGTGTTGAGGGAAATTATCAGGCAGTCTCAACGCCCATTTTCTATCGGGACTTGCCTAAAACGCGGAGGTTTTGGTTATCTTAAAAAGATTATTCCAGGGATAAATCATGCTGCTAACGGTTCACCTTATTTAGTACTAACAGACTTAGACACACATGAGTGTCCACTAGCCTTAATCACAAAATGGCTATCTCAACCAAAACATCCAAATCTAATCTTTAGAGTAGCGGTTAAAGAAGTAGAGGCTTGGCTCTTGGCAGATCGTCAGGCATTTGCACAATTTCTTACTATTTCAGTAGACTTGATTCCTGATGATTTAGATTCAGTGTCTGATCCTAAGCAATTGCTGATTGAGTTGACTAAAAAATCAAGAAAGCGAAATCTACGTGATGCTATTATACCTGCTAAAAACAGTACTGCAAAAATTGGTAAGGATTATAATGGGCAGCTTATTCAATTTGTTAATCAATACTGGCAAGTTGAACTTGCCAAGGCTCATTCTCGTAGCTTAGAGAGAGCAGTAATTGCAATAAATAATTTTGAACCGACTTGGTAAGTATATGACAAAAGTAGAACAATATCGACAACTTATTCAAGAACTTTTACAAGCTTACAGCGAAATTAAAGCTAGTAATGAAGAAGTAGATGCTGAGGTTATTTTTGATCAAGAGCGCGTTGGGCCTTGCCCCGCCGCAGGCATCGCTATCAACTAGTGCATGTCGGTTGGTCTAATAAACGGCGTGTATATGGTTGTGTTTTACACTTAGATATTAAAAACGAAAAAATCTGGATTCAGCACGACGGTACTGAAGGCGGGATTGCTTATGAACTGACTAGCCGAGGTGTACCTAAACAAGATATTGTCTTGGCTTTTCATTCTCCTTTTAAACGACAATTTACCGAGTTTGCAGTCGGCTAATACCATTTTGGATTTTAGATGAGACTTTCTTGCATAAATTATTTTTTGTTTCGCGCAAAGACGCAAAGACGCAAAAGAAGCACGTAAATAAACTTTTGCAAGATGTCTATTTTTGAAGTGGTTATTACAAATGACCAATGACAATCTTAATTTACCGTCCCTAAATTGCTGAAGATTTCAATTAAATTACCATCTGGGTCACGAAAATGAGCGGTGCGGAGTCCCCAGGCTGGACGATCTAAAGGTTGGGTAACAACTGTGACGTTGCGTTCTTTGAGTTTTTCATACACTTCATCAACGTCATCAACGGCGAAAATCAAGGCCATTTTATTTTGACAATCTAAAGCTGAAGGTAGATAAGCACTCGGAATTGCTTCAGCCATTAAATCTTTTCTAAATAACGCTAATTTAAGGCTATCTCCGGTGTGTAATTCAGCATAGCCGCTATTTTCATCACCCCAATCAATCCAAAAGCCTAACACGTCACGGTAGAACAAAAAACAATCTTTGTAGTTGTTTACTAGCAGCCTGATATGTGTTAATTGAAGCATGATAAATATAATGTCTATTAGTGAATATACAGCCGTAGTCACTGATGTTAGGACAGTATTAATTGCTCAAAGCCTTGAATTTACTTGGTTGATACTCAGCACTCAGCACTCAGCACTTTGCTTGACTAACTGTGTATTCTTGGCTCTGGATGCAAGTTTACCAGGAGATCGCTTTCAACAATTGCTAATTCATCAAGTCTTTGCTGAACGATTTCGCGTTCAAAGTAAGTATCTGCTAAAACCCAGTATGTACCAAAGTGTCTTGCTTCTGATGCCATTAAGCTTTTATAAAATTTAGCTAACTCTGGTTCTGGACAATGTTTAGCTAAAAGTCCTAATCGTTCGTGACTGCGTGCTTCAATTAAGCCAGTGACGAGTAAGGAATCTAAAAAACGGTCTGGTTCGTTGGGACGGACAGCGGCTTTTAAACCTGCGCCATAAGGAGGTGGTGATAAAGGTGCAAGGGGAATGTTACGGCGTTCTAGCCACTGGTTGACGAGTTCAAAGTGTTCTAATTCTTCACGAGCGATCGCAGTTAATTCCCTGACCATTTTGGTATTAGAAGGATAGCGAAACATAAAATTTAACGCCACCCCGGCGGCTTTGCGTTCGCAGTGGGAATGGTCAAGCAAAATAATATCTAAATTTGCGATCGCTTGTTCTACCCAAGCATCAGAGGTTGGTTGCTTGAGAGCGTTAATTGTCGGTAATCCAGAAGTAAGCACAGGCTGAAACGTAAGAAATGGCAATCCTGCTGAGTATCCCAGCAACTCGATTGTAATGGCGAATGGAGCAAATTAGTGTGAGCGATCGCTCAAGAGGCTGGATATAAGGGTGCGGTGGTATCAGAGTGTAAGGCTGTAGGGGTTGATTTATGTTAATTTTTTCTTACTATTTTGTTATTCAAAACCTATGCTTATCAAAGATGTAGGCGAATAATAACAAATGTCTATTAACTTTTGACAAAAATTTAAGTAAATCACCAAAGCATAGTAATTTTCCTATGGTCTTATATAAGTATTGTGGTTGAGGTTTATCAACCTTACTTTCTTAGGAGAAATTATCTATATGCTTTGGTGCTTTTGTAGCGGATATTTCCGCCATAAGGGTAAAAGTAAAGGGCTTATAAAGCTTATAATAGCCTTCTTGAAATTACTGTATCAGTCCGCACAATTTGACTATTTTATCGACTAAACTTTGACCCGCGATCCCCATGTCAAGAAAATCGGATAATTTCGTAAAGTTTGCCTAATTAATTATCATTAATTTTCTGTATCGATAAATAACTAAATACAAAATTTTACCAAGCAATTGGTTGGCGATCGCGGAAAAATCCTCCAGTAGCACCATCATTTGGAAGAGTTGCCAGCCATACGATTGTATCGACTCCCTGTTCTGGGGTACGTGGTGCATTTGCGCCACCCATATCAGTTTTTACCCAACCTGGACACACAGAATTAACTAATATATTTGTGCCAATTAATTCACTAGCAAAAATTCTGGTGACGGCATTTAAAGCTGTTTTAGAAATGCGGTATCCTGGGGAACCACCCTCCATATCTGTTAACTGTCCCATTCCTGAAGAAACATTCACTATTCGCCCATAATTATGTTCTTTCATTAAGGGAATTAATGCTTGAGTAACACGCACCACCCCAAAAACATTTGTATCAATTGTTGTCTGCAAAGTATCAATTTTGGTACTCAGAATGCTGTTGCTTCCTGCTTGAGCATCAATGTAGATACCAGCATTATTTACTAGTGCATCAACTTTGCCACACTGCTGACGAATAAACTCAGCTAAACTTTGGCTACTTTCATCACTGGTAACATCCAAAGGATAAGAAATTACATTTAAGCCTTCAGCCTGTAACTTTTGTGCTGCGGCTTTACCTTTAGCTTCATCCCGGCTGGTGAGAATTACTTTATATCCTTGTTTTGCCAGTTGACGAGAGGCTTCAAATCCTAAACCACGATTTCCACCAGTAACAACTGCAATTTTTTGGTTTGTACTCATGGTGATTTTCTCCGCATCATATTTTTGTGGTGGCAACTTTTAAAATACAAATGGTCAAGTAAGAACACACCCATCGTTTGACAGAAAACAAACGATAAATTAAATCTGCATCAATACCCACATTACAGTTACTGTAACTAGTGGCACACTGAGGTTATCTGTACCGTGGGGTGATACAGCTTCAACTAAAGTTGCAAAACTAGCACTAACTAACGCTGTTAACAAAGCCTTTCCCACACCAACAGATACTGCTAAAGGACTCAGAAAAGAACCAGGTAAAAACAACAGTACTAGAAATATTGCTGTTGTGCTGGCTAAAAACATCGCCAGTGAACCTTCCCAAGAACGCACAGATGAACCTACTTGGTATTTGTGTTGTCCAAAACTTTTCCCAATTAATGCAGCTAAAGCATCTCCCCAAGTCATAGCCATAATTCCAGCTACAGCAATAGGGACATAATCAACTGGGTCATCTGGTCGCCAGAATAACCCAAAAAGTAATGTCACCGAAATAGCAAAATAAACCGTCCCTGGAGAACTATCCTCAGTATCCATTGCACCGATAATTCGATAACGATAAAGCAGATAGTTGATCCCAATAAAGGTAGCGAAGGGGATAATACCAATTTGCCAATGTTTAAACAGCAGCAGCACGCCAAACACCCACATTCCCGCACCAACATGGATAAACTTGCGAGTTAAATCTGGCTTAACACTAAATAGCCTCCGCAGCCCTTCACCAAGAGCTAATAAGCTGACAGCGTAGATGTAAGAGGCTGCTAGTCCGATAAAATCACTATTAGTCATTATTTAACTTGAATGCGCCGAGACTCGATATTTTATAAATTATTTCAGCAATTCCCCAGTTTACTATTTGAACTATTACAAAATCCTGTAGCCAATGCCGAGGCTTATCGATTTGATTCTGTAGCTGTTAAAGAACCTAAATTTGAAATCGATGGTGTATTTCTCCCACCAGAAAATGCAGGTAAGCTAATCAGCATTTAAGTTGCATAAAGCCAGGGCTGAAGCCCTTACTACAAGCGAATCAGTCTGGAAAAATGAATGACGATTAGCTTACTGGGGTTGTTTATTTCTGTGAAGTGCAGTTTCAGAAGGATGAACAGCTTTATGAAAGAGTATTTGCAGAATCATTGTTATACTTTTACCGCAACCGAGCTAGATATAGCGACTGGCAAGCAGTGATAATTTACCCATCGCGTAGTATTGAACAAGCTGATATTTATCCTTATCGCGCCTTGTTGAACAGCAACCAAGTACATCGCGTGTATTTGGACGAATTAGGAGATATCCGCCAATTACCTGTATGGGTAGCGTTGATGGTGTTAACTACAGTAGATGAAGCGCAAGCACCACAGGAAGCCAGGTATTTAATTGAGCGTTCTGCGGTGGAACAACCTGAAACAGCACGCCGCGCCATAATAGAGTTAATAACAACAATAATGGTGTACAAGTTTGAACAATTAAGCCGACAAGAGGTTGAATCGATGCTAGGAATTACGTTGAAGGAAACCAGAGTTTACAGAGAAATTAAGGAAGAGGGACGGGAAGAGGGACGGGAACAAGGACTAGAACAAGGACGTGAAGAAGGACTAGAACAAGGACTAGAACAGGGACGACAGCAAGAAGCGGTTAATCTTGTGATTAGACTATTAACTAAGCGGTTTGGAGCAATACCGGAAGAAATACGATCGCACATTTCCAGTTTACCTTTACCTGTTCTCGAAGATTTCAGCGAAGCATTGCTAGATTTTACAGCTTTGCCTGATGTGCAAGTTTGGTTAGATGCAATTAATAATCCATAACAAATAACTATAGGACTTACGCAAAATATCTCTCAAACTCTTATTTCTCCGTGACCTCTGCGCCTCTGCGGTACCCTGCGGGAAGCCCTTCGGGTTCAGCAGTCGCTCATGGGGGAAACCCCCAAGACCGCGCTGCTTCACCGCTTGCGCGTCTACGTTATTTCGTAACTCGTGCGTAAGTTCTGAACTAATTATTTACTTTTGTCTTTCACTGTTCCGTTTGAAATTTTTATCTTGGAACGATACACTGCCAATACCTTGCAGAATACCACGACCGATTAAACCTAAACCACGACCGATAACTTGAGTTAATACGAAGACAATCCCACTACCTAAAAAAGATAATAGCGATTGTAGGCGTGGAGCGATCGCATCCCAAAATTCTAGCCCTAGCGTCACAAATAAAGGCACTCCTGAAAGCCTAGCTAATTCTTCATTTCGTGGAGCGTAAATTGAAGTTTTGGCAATTCCCCGTGGTGCTAGTACAAATAACTCGTAGCGGCTTTCAAAAATCGCCTTAGCTTCATTTACATAATTATTTAAACGGTATTTCCAAGATAAATCATTTCTAAAACGTTCAATTTCGCGCGTCGAAATTAACTGGCGCGTATAAAAATCTTTCTTAATTACTTCTACATCTGCCAAATAATTTAATAGGGGTTGTATTACGCCATTGCCAATCTGAATCATCAGATTTTCTAAAATGATTAATGCCTGAGTTTTAGCATCATGACTATCAGCTAAATAAGCCTGATTATCAATATATAAATCTGTGTGGAATAATAAGTAAGAAAATAATTCTACTACAAAAGGAATTTTATTTAATATCTCGGCTTGGATAACTCTGGGATTTTGTAATAATACCTTAACAACTTCAATATTTTGCTTACCGATTCGCACTTGGGAAAATTTACCAAAAAAATCTGTAACTGTGGCTTGCCATACTTCAAATAATATAGTGTTCTTATATCCTTCTAACTGCTCAATCGTAATTTTAGCAGCACGTAAATCTTCAATTTGTTTGGCTAATTTTTGTAATATCAAATAAAGTAATTCCCGTTTTTTATCTTCTCGTAAGATATCGATTTCTAAAGGAACTTTTGTGACATTTTCTAAGGAAAAATGTAGTTTATTTATGCAAGCTGAAAATAAATCAAATTGCAAGGCAGTTGGGTTAATTTCTGGAAGCAAAGTTAATTGTTGTTCAACATTTGTTGGGACAATTACACTAGGTAAGGAAATCACTGGTAATTCTTCGGTAGGAGAAATCAATGGTGATTGTTCTGGGGCTGAAATTAACAAGTGATTGAGTAACCAACGCGCGGCTAAAAGTTCTCGCCGTTGTCCCGCCAGCAAAGCTCGGTCTAGTATTGGTAAGCCTGGGGTTTGTAGTTGGACTGTAACTTTTGCCAGAGAATCGTTAACATAATTTATTCCTGATACACACTGATTTTGCCATAGCCGCAGCAAAAGCATTTGGGGAGGTGGAGAGATGAGAACAGAAGGAGGGTTAGGATCTAATACCCAATGGGAACCACCTGTGGCGACATCTGAGATGACAGTAATTATTTGAGATGCAGGAGTACCTTTAGGGAGATAGCCATTGACACCAACAGCTCTAGCCGCAGCCAGTATTTCTGAATTTTGGACAGAACTCAGAAGTAAAATTGGCAAGTTGGGGTATGAAGTTTTTAGCAGGCGACAAAATTCTAACCCTTGCAACTGACTGTCAATAGAACGACCGCTTCCTAATTCCAAAACCACTAAATTTACTTGGTCGGGGTCTTGATTTGTAAGTTCTGCTAGTATTTGCAAAGCCGCAGTATCTGTTTCTACTTCTGCGACAACTTGCAAATTCAGCATTGCTTCCAAAGCTACCCGCAGTCCCAACCGGAAAATAGGGTCTTGGTCAACTAGTAATAAATTGAGAGGGCGATCGCTCATCATTGGCTGAGATACAAGGGGTATTCCTAATCATTGTTACCTGTTTTCGTCAACCAATAAATGAATCATAATTACATAGGCGGAGTCTTAATTGTGTAATTAAATGAACCTCAGTATCCGGCAATGGTTGGCAGAACGCCATATTGAAATCAATCAAATTAGAGAATTTTCCCTTGGTCAATTGGCGGGAGTGGCCTACCGAATTGCCCAAGATATGGAGGTAAAAAGCCTTGCACCACTGGATGTTTGTACTTTGGCAGAGGTTTTAGAACTGCCTTTGGGTTCTGTTTGGGAAGATATCAATATCATCGCTCAACTAACAGAAAGCTTATTGCGTAGTCTCAGTGAGAAGAAAGCCTTAAAACGTAACGAAGGTACATGGTTGGCGTTTCAAATTGCTTATCTTCATGCTTTACAACAGGTGATTCAGCAAGAAGTCAACCTGCAAAAACCTTGGCTGAACCGAGCCATGATCTCTAGTCAAGGTGAAATATTAAAGGAAATAATTGGCAAACTCAGTATACAAGATGTGCAACTTCAAGGTTTGTTGAAAACTCTTAGCCCAGGTAGATTAACTGATACTCAAGCTGAACAAGCTCTTTCGGTAGTAGCAGATTCATTATTAGTCCAACAAATGAATAATGCTACTGTAGCTTGGTTAATTGCCAATGGTGCTGAAGATTTAGAAGCAAAATTGTTAAGCCAGCGTTTAACTCATTCTCTCAGCGGATACCTACTCAAAGTTGTGGCTGAAAATGCACCACAACTAGCACAGTTACAAAAATTTTTCCAATTAGGTTCTGCTAGTAATATTTACTCTTCAGAAGTAGGAGCTTTAGGAACACCTGCGAATTCGAGCGTAGGAGACAAAATCGATTTATATCGAGAAAATTATCGAGGGATGTTACTGCAAAACCTCAGTCAGCCTTTATTTATGGAATCTTTTGCACTTAAGGATATTTATATTCCGCTCAAAGGTTTGGTGGCAGATACAAGTAATTCCCCAGCAATTGATATTAAAAAATGGGTGCAAGAACAGTTAGCAGATAGGGAAACTATCGCTTTAATTACATCAGAACCAGGATATGGTAAAACCAGTTTCTGTCAAATTTTAGCAGCAGAAGTAGCCAGAGAACTTTATCCTAATTGGATGCCAGTGATTATTCGATTACGCGATATTAAATATTGCAAAACTTTAGGCGAAACGCTCAATTCTGCTTTTTATCTAAATGCTCAGACTAATTTAAGTGATTGGTTAGAACAAGCCCATCCGCGATGTTTGTTATTTCTGGATGGATTGGATGAATTACCTGTTTCTAATTTAGGAACCAGGGCAAAGACAATTTTTCTCCAGCAGTTAATTGAATTTCAAGCTGAAGCTAAACATAAAATTATATTAACTAGTCGCAAAAGTACTTTAGAAGAAATTGATTCAGATATATTATTGCAATTGCAGCAAATAATTATTCAACCTTTAGAACAAGAACAATTAAAACAATGGTTTCAACAGTGGGCAATGTTACAATCATTACCCATCGCTCAAAATTTCTTCACCTTCTTAAAGCAATCTGGGTTATTTGTGAGTAACTCAAAGTTTCCGGAACTTTCGGCTTTGGTTCGCCAACCCCTGATGCTGTATTTACTGGGAGTTTTACACCGTGATGCACTTATAGATGATGAGATATGGCAATTAGCCCAATCAAGTAGCAGTTCTACCGTAGTTTGGGAAATTTATCATCGCCTGAGTCGTTGGTTATTAGGCTATCCTGTGACTGGCGGGATTAAGACAATGTTATTGCGCTCAGGTTCGGCTCACATTCATCGTACACAAGAAGCGATCGCAAATTTACTTTCAGGCCGCCATCCCCAAGATTTATTAAACCAAATGCAAGCGATCGCTCTCCAAATTTTACACAGCGATCGCCATCAAATTACTTTACCAGAAACTTCCTATCCTCATACTTTACCCGCCTTCTATTTCAAAACTTCCAACTCCCTTGTTACCGAATTTTCTCACCCCAAATTAGGTGAATATCTTTGTGCGGAAGCTATTGCTCATCAACTACAAATCCTCACTCAACAGCAAAAAGATGACTACGGAACACAAGTGTTTTACCTAGATTCTCCTAATAGGGTGGCGCAACATCTATATAAACTACTTGGTTATGGTGTCCTCACTAAAGAAATTAAAAAACTGGTGATTGAAACTTTACTACACCAGCCTAAAAATTATTTTTCTTTAGATTTATTACTACAACGTCTAGAATTATTTTGGCATGGTTACTCTCAAGGTCGTTGGTTAAATGAAGGCATAGTTCATCAAGCTTGGAATTATTTTCACACCCTAGATAATCTGATAAATGTTGAGCAAGTTAACGCCAACGTGGGAATAAACATATTTTTATTGTTATCTGCTGGCTATCGCGTTACCAAAGTTCCATTTTCTCCTTGCGGTAATCCTCAAAATGTAGATGAATTCTACCCAGAAGCTTTGACAATGTTGACGGGTAAAGTTGCAATTTTATCTAATTATGTCTGGAGCAAACGCATTCTCCCTCAATCCCTAGCTGGAATCAATCTCTCAGGTGCATCTTTGTTACAAGGAATGTTAGCTAAAGCCAATTTAGAACAGACAAATTTATCAAGCGCAAATTTGAGCAGTGCAAATCTAGCTGGTGCAAACTTGAGCAGTGCAAATCTAGCTGGTGCAAACTTGAGCAATGCAAATCTAGCTGGTGCAAACTTGAGCAATGCAAATCTAGTTGGTGCTAATTTGACTGGTGCTAATCTCAGCAGCATCAATCTTCAGACAGTTAATCTCACCAATGCCTGCTTATTTGATGCTATCTTGACTGATGGTGACAGAGAAATTGCCACAATGAATGGTGCTGTATTCTCTGTGGAGCAGTTTTACACCCTGAAAAAATTACTATCACAGCCATCTTTGATGAGTATCACTGAGAGCGGCGATAAAACAGCAGCTTGGTTGAACAACAATCCCGATATTCGAGAAGTTGAAGGTTTGCCAAAACAAGCAATTTCCTCAGTGGATTTATACGATGATGATGTTGAAGATGAAACGGTATTTAGTGTGAATCCTAATGATTATGATTAATGGTCAATGGTTCTTCATCCTAGCTTCCTACACCGTTCTACTGACGCTCACGGCGAAGCCCTTAAACCCTTACCCCCCTACTTTCTTAAGCATCTTCTGAGGGATTGCGATAGCCATAAAAGTTAATGCTATATTCTGTGATTTGTACGCCTGTTTGTTGTTCAACTTGACGCAACAATTCTTCTGGCAATTCTATGTGTACATCCAGAATTTGATTGGTATCGAGACAATTAACATGGCTGTGAGCATCGCTAATGTTGCCATATAAACGACCATCGCAATGTTCGATACATTCAATAATGCCTTGACTGGATAAGGCTTCAAGGTTTTGATATACAGAGGTATGACCAATGTCTTTGCCTTCTTGGTTGAGGCGATCGTAAATTTCTCTAGCAGATAGATGCTCATTTGCTTGCCACAGCAGTTCCAAGATAAAGCGGCGCTGGCGGCTGACACGCATACCCAAGATTTGACACCGGTCAAGCGCATCTTCTAGAGAACGAATTGGTTTTTTAGCTATCGTTGGTTTTTGCATATTAGATTTCGCTAAGGATTTAGGAAATGTTTTATTTCCAGGTTTATTTTTGCTTTTTGATATAAAAAAATATTATATGATGCTTTTTCCTTCTAACTGTGTTGTTATTAGCGATCGCTCCACAACTTACAGTTTGCAACAACAGTATTCACAGCTTGTTTAGGCTTGATTCATCATCTTCCTCTCTAAAACAAACTCATTACAACTTTAGCTTAAAATTCAAATTAATGTCTACCTTGGGATAGGTGTAGTTTATATGACGCAATATAGTTCAGTTGCGGGTTGCGCCATACCCTATGTAATTAAATAATTTAGGTAAAATTTTTAATAGGTTTTTCTCAATCAAAATTGAGCTAAAAAACCTTAAAAACCTTTCTAAGACTGAATTACAGTTGTTAAACTGGCAACTTTCAGAAAAATAGCGAGTATAATCGGTGACTGACAATTTAGTTACCGCTAAAAGGCTATTTATGTCAGATCAGTTCACCTTTACTGTTACCAATCAAACAGACTTAGCAATTACAGAGCTGTGGGTATCTCTCGATGAAGATGAGTGGCTTCCATTCACCTTGAGTGATGATGGAATTCCATCAGGTGAAACAGCAACAATCTTTTGGGCTGAATATACCAATGATTCACCCTGTGAATGGTATATATCTGCTGTATTTGAAGATGAATCAGAAACTGATTCAGCCTTATTTAATTTCTGTGAAGAACCAGATTTAACAATTGGTTGAGGAAGAATTCAGGAGCGATGCTCTGAGCTTGTCCTGAATCTCGACTTCGCTCGATTACCGCGTAGCCGTTCGCGCAGCGTCTCCGATAGGAGAAGGGCTTGTCAAAGGGTCAGAACAAGAGGGTGGGAAAAAGACCCAAGGTTCATTGATCCCCACCAAATCTACGATTTGGTGGGTTGTTCATCCGCCATTTGCACAGACTTCAATTGGAGAATTCTGGCGACTGACTCCTGAATTCTATTTTGATAAAACCTACATCTTTACCAACTAGCTACAGTTTGAGCGATCGCTTCTTTCGCAGCTGCTAATGACTGTTGACGAGCATCATCACCGGAATTCAGGTTTTCCGCATTAATAAATGTCACATCAATCAGACCAATAAAACCCAAAATAGCCCGAAGAAAGGGTTCTTGATAGTCATAAGCAGCAAAGGGTGTGCCAGGGGCAAAAGAACCACCACGGGAGGTAATAATTAATACTTTTTTGCTGCTATCAACTAAACCTTTGTAGCCGTTGGCATCAATGGCGAAGGTACGACCAACACGTACAATTTGGTCAATGTAAGCTTTGAAACTAGAAGGAATATTCAAGTTATACATTGGTATACCAAAAACATAGCGATCGGCCGCTAGAAACTCATCAATTAAACTATCCGAAAGCTGAATCGTCTCAGCTAATTCTGGTGTATGGGCATCAGGCGGTGTAAAAGCTGCGGCTATCCATGCTTCGTCTACATGTGGAACAGGATGATGACCCAAGTCGCGGTAAGTAACTGTATCGCCTGGATGAGTATTTTTCCATGAAGTCACGAACTCATAAGAGAGCGATCGCGAAATAGAACGTTCACCACGAGGACTAGAATCAATATGTAAGATATTTGCCATAAATAAAGCCTAAAATCAAATTATTACTCAATTTGTTGGGTTTAACAGGCAGTAAAAAAGGTGACAATCGAAATCTACGTCAGCACAGATATTGAAGCAGATGGCCCTATCCCTGGGCCGCACTCCATGCTCAGTATTGGATCGGCAGCTTATACCGCAGATAAACAATTAATCGCCACCTTTTCGGCAAACCTGGAAACTTTACCAGGAGCAGCAGGCCATCCCACAACCATGAAATGGTGGTCAACACAGCCAGAAGCTTGGGAAGCTTGCCGAGTTAACGCCAAGCCACCAGCCTCGGTGATGCAAGCATATTATACTTGGTTAAAAGCGTTACCCGGTAAACCTATCTTCGTAGCCTATCCAGCCGCCTACGATTTTATGTTTGTTTATTGGTATTTGATGAAATTTGTGGGTGATAGCCCCTTTAAACATTCAGCGTTAGATATCCGTTCCTACACAATGGCATTCTTGAAACGAAATTATAAGGAATCAGGAAAAGAAGACTTACCGCCTGAGTGGTTAGAAGAGTCTTCTTTGAATCATGTTGCTCTAGATGATGCTATTCAACAAGGAAAGTTGTTTTGCAATCTATTACAAAACAACTTACAACGTGAACATTAATTTAGCTTTTCCGTCCCAAGGGCGGGCTTTTTGTCCCACCCCACAAGATGAATAATTTATTTCTTGGAAATCCCAAATGTAACTTGCTATCAACAACAAACGAGAAATTTCAAGTCTTGAGATTGTCGAGATAAGTCTTAATTGTGGGTAATCCTGTCATTTTTTCATAGAAGAAATTATTGACAATCTTCATTACCTCTGCCTGGGCTGCTTCTACCTGCGGCCCCAGAGGTACACCTGCTTGTTGACGGCTGATACAGCGGTGTAGACGCAGAAGATGGCGCACAATTTCCAATTCTTCTTCCCCTTCTAATACCTTGATAACAGACATAATCAGTTCATCTGTCTGATCAAGAATGCTTTCGATATCAAAAACAGTGCTTTTTTCTATGGCTTCTTGAACAGTTAGTACCAAAGCATGGACTTGATAAAGTAAGGCTGCTGGTTCGTCAAATAGTTCGCGCAAAAAAGCGGCTTCTTCATACTGTCCATTCAGTCGGAAGATGTTATAGAGGCGTTTAGCTGCTTTGCCATAATTCGGATAATCACCAACACATTTTTTCACTTCATTTTGCAACAGCCGCACATAATCATCCATAACATCGGTGGATACCTGCTTCACCAGTTTGGAGAAAATTGGGGCAGATTGAGCATCCAGATAAACCTCCTGAAAATAGCCGTCCAGATAACCATCAAGAGGAGTGATTGTACCGTCAGGAGCTTCCCAGGTAACATCTAACATATTACTAGCGTTGGACAACTGAGCGCGTACCTGATCGGCAATCACCCAGTCCAGCTTGCACCAACCGGGATCATCTGCCACAGAATCCCAGGTGATCACAAGATGATTACCTTGAAGATCAGTTGCTTGAATTTCTCCAGCTACCACTTCGTCAGGGTACCATGTGATTGGTGAGCCTTGGTGATAGGTGCGATCGCCGCGAATCACATCTTGGGGATAGTTGCCGAATTTCAGTTCAATGAATTGATAATTACGACCAGACAAGCGGCTGATTGCTTTCTCACGCATAATTCGAGAAAGAATTTGGCAGGCTTCAGTCCGGGTAGTAGCAATAATATTTACTCGCTCAAAGTAATCGCAGTCACCAGGGTAAGTTTGCATCTTGGATTGCGCTGCTGAACCAGAGAGCGCCAGCGCCGTTTCTACAACACCAGGAACATCGTCAAATTCTACAATTTTGCCGATCGCGCGAAAGCGTTCTACCTCTTTGGGATCAAAATCCAACATGGTGACTTTGTGACCAAATACACCAGTTTCGTGATCCACGACAATATCACTGTCGCCTGTGGCTTCAGTGATCGACTTCATCCAACGCTCTAATTCTTCCTCGTTGAGTTGAACGCCTAATCTATTGGCAGATTCAATGATGCGATTGCGTGCCTCTAGGGTTTTGTCTGGTATTGTTGTCATGTTGTATTTCTGCCATTGCTGAATCAAGAAATGATTCTTATGGGGTGGGTCAGACAGCCTCTTTGATCATCCGTAAACTGTCCGTCCCATCCCACAAGAAAATTGCGGATGTTTTTATAGCAAAGTGCTGAGTGCTGAGTCACCGAAGTTTGCTCAACGGGGGAAACCCCCCGAACTTTGCTCAACGCGGGGAACCCGCGCACGCAAGTTCTCTCCGCACGCAACTTCTCGCTGAGTGCTGAGTGCTGAGTTGGAACTCAGTATTTTCAGGAGCTTCAGCCACAAACATAGTCCTAACCTATGCTTCGGCTACTATAATTTGAAATTTCCTAAATACCTTGAGCGCCTGTGAAATTTCCCTGATGCTTACACCCCGTCGATATATGCCTTAATCGTGGGTAGTGCTGTCATTTTTTCATAGAAGAAATTGTTCACAATTTTCATCACTTCGGCTTTAGCTGCATCCACATCACTACCTAAAGGAGTACCAGGTTCTTGCCGGCTCAAAATGCGGTTTAAGCGCAGCAGATAACGGACAATTTCTAATTCTTCTTCTCCTTCCAAGACCTTAATCACTGCCATGATCAATTCATCGGTCTGATTGAGGATGCTATCAATATCAAAAACGCCGCCTTTGTCACTAGCTTGCTGCACAGTTCCCATCAAAGCGTGGACTTGATAAAGCAATGCAGCCGGTTCGTCAAACAATTCACGCAAAAAGGCTGCTTCTTCATAACGCCCATTCAAACGGAAGATATTATACATCCGCTTTGCTGCTTTGCCGTAGTTGGGGTACTTGCCTTTGACACATTTTTGTACTTCCTTTTCCAACCTGCTGACATAATCATCCATGACATCGGTGGAAGCTTGTTTAATCAGCTTGGCAAAGATGGGTGCAGATTCCGCGTCTAAGTAAACCTCTTGGAAGTAACCGTCCAGATAGCCATCTAGGGCCGTGATTGTTCCATCGGGTGCTTCCCAAGTCACATCTACTACGTTGCTGGCATTGGACAATTGACCGCGAATTGTGTCGGCGATAATCCATTCCAACTTGCACCAAGACCAATTAGGGTCTTGAGCGACAGCATCCCAATTAATTACTAAAGGATTTCCTTGCAAATCAGTCACTGGAATTTGACCACTAGTAATTTCTTCAATTGTCCAAGTAATTGGTGAACCAGTGCGGCGAGTGCGTTCTGCATGAATTACATCTTGGGGATAAGCGCCAAACTTGACATCAATTAATTGGTAATTTGGGCCAGATATAGTATTGAGTGCTTTCTCACGAATGAGCCGAGCCAGAATTTCACCAGCTTCGGCTCTGGTGGGGGCGATGATATTCACCCGCTCGAAGTAGTCGCAGTCACCAGGGTAAGTTTGAATTTTAGATTGCGCGGCTGAACCAGAGATAGATAAGGCAGTTTCGACAACGCCAGGAATATCTTCAAATTCTACAATTTTACCGATCGCTCGAAAACGTGCTACTTCTTGTGGATCAAAGTCTAACATGGTGACTTTGTGACCAAATACACCAGTCTCTTGATCAACAGTAATATCACTATCACCTGTGGATTCGGTGATTGACTTCATCCAACGCTCTAATTCTTGCTCGTTGAGTTGAACGCCTAATCTATTGGCAGATTCAATGATGCGATTGCGTGCTTCTCTGGTTTGGTCTGGTATTGTACTCATATTCTATCTTTGCCACTTTAGAGATTACGTCTGAATCAAAACCACTAGCTTGAGTTCAGTTAGGGAATTATTTCGGCAAACAATTATGCTGCGATCGCCAGCAGATATGCTCGAAATATTTAATGATTTATTCCTTTTTTCGATGTGTTTATCTTTAGATAAAATCTAGTAAACAATCAGGAATTATTAGTTTTGATTTTCTGATATTAAAAAATCCGAAAATCAGTTTACGGTTTCATTTCTGCTCATTGCTAATGTCTGTATATTTATCAGTGGTAATATACTTATGCAACTGCATGTAACATAACTTTGATATTCAAAGCTGCTGTGAAATAAATTGTCATTGTTTGGTTATGCTCTGATAATTTGCTCAATTTGTAAACAGAGAAAATTGTATTTATTTTTACTATCAATACGAATTGACAAAATATTATGTACAATGCTTTTCTAAAAGAAAAGCGTATAAAAAGTAACAAAAAATTTTTAACTGTCTTATCTGTCCTGCGATTCTCTTTCAGTGCTTTTTTAACTGTCTTATCTGTCTTCATATTTTTTTACAAAAAAGCTAGAAAAACACCAAAAATTATGTTTACCTAGTTCTATTTTTGTTTTGCTTCGGTAGCTAAATGGACTAGTACAAAAAGGCTGAAGTCTGAAGTCTGAAGTCTGAAATGAAAAAACCCTCATATAGCTCTTTAATCACTCTCACCAGAGTAAAAACCTATAATCCTTGCTACGCAATAGTTTCGAGCAAAATACATAATTTTGACCATAATGTTAGAAAATAAAGCTTCAAACTCAAGTGCTGTATGAAGTTTAAATGTTGCCTGAGATTTTTATTTCCCTAGAGTGACGGAAGAGCGATATAGCAATCCTACATAAGTTGTAAAAATTGAGAGGCTCAGATCCCCGACTTCTTTGAGAAGTCGGGGATCTTGTTGTTCACAAATGATTTAGGACTGCTATATCAGTAGATTGTCAAATTTTTTACTTTCCAAAGCTCTATGAATATGGTGTTTTCTCATGAATCATTTAGGATTGCTATAGTTGTAGTTGCTGTAAAGTTGACGCAGGCGTAATATTACCAACCTCAAAGATAGTTACCAATATATTTGGTAATATTACTATAGGTAATCCTACCAGGGTTGGTAATATTTACCAATATATTTGGTAATAAAATCCTGACAAAAAACTTGGGTTAAAATTCTGCAAGAAATATCATGATCAGCACTGATGCCAATGCTCTTGTGTGCTGCGTTGGCATGAGAAAATCAGATAATACGATCGCAATACAAGCGATGAAGGCAAAGGAAGAAAGATGTCGGATAATTTGAGAAGCCGGGTTGTAACACAGGGTGTACAGCGATCGCCAAATCGAGCGATGCTCCGGGCTGTTGGTTTTCAGGATGCAGATTTTAACAAGGCAATTGTCGGTATTGCCAATGGCTACAGCACTATTACCCCTTGCAATATGGGGATAAATCAATTGGCGCAAAGGGCAGAAGCTGGTATTAAAAGTGCTGGATCTATGCCGCAAATTTTCGGTACAATTACCATCAGTGATGGAATCTCGATGGGAACAGAAGGGATGAAATATTCCCTCGTGTCAAGAGAAGTGATTGCCGATTCCATTGAAACTGCTTGTACTGGACAAAGCATGGATGGCGTGTTGGCAATTGGTGGTTGTGATAAAAATATGCCAGGAGCAATGCTGGCGATCGCGCGGATGAATATTCCGGCGATTTTTGTCTACGGTGGTACAATCAAACCCGGACATTACAACGGTCGTGATTTAACTGTCGTCAGTTCCTTTGAAGCAGTGGGACAATACAGTGCTGGCAAAATTGACGAAGCTGAATTAACAGCCGTAGAACAAAACGCTTGTCCGGGTGCGGGTTCCTGTGGCGGGATGTACACAGCTAACACCATGTCTTCGGCATTTGAAGCAATGGGGATGAGTTTGCCTTATTCTTCCACAATGGCAGCCGAAGATGCCGAAAAAGCCGACAGTACGGAAAAATCTGCGTTTGTGTTAGTAGAAGCTATTCGTAAGCAATTATTACCACGCCAGATTATCACCCGCAAATCTATAGAAAATGCTATTTCGGTAATTATGGCGGTTGGTGGCTCTACCAATGCAGTATTACATTTTCTGGCGATCGCCCGCGCGGCTGGTGTGGAATTAACCATCGATGACTTTGAAACTATCCGTGGTCGAGTTCCGGTACTGTGCGATTTAAAACCCAGTGGTAGATATGTGGCTACAGATTTGCACAAAGCTGGCGGTATTCCCCAAGTCATGAAGATGCTGCTGGTACATGATTTGTTGCATGGTGACTGTATTACCATTACTGGTCAAACCATTGCCGAAGTGCTTGCCGATGTGCCGAATGAACCCAGCCCTGACCAAGATGTGATTCGTCCTTGGGATAACCCGATGTATGCTCAAGGTCACTTGGCAGTTCTCAAAGGTAATCTGGCTACTGAAGGCGCAGTTGCTAAAATTACCGGGGTGAAAAAACCAATTATTACCGGCCCCGCCAGAGTATTTGAATCGGAAGAATCTTGCTTAGATGCGATTCTGGCAGGCAAAATTAAAGCTGGTGATGTGATTGTGATTCGTTACGAAGGCCCCAAAGGCGGCCCTGGAATGCGGGAAATGTTAGCTCCCACCTCCGCAATTATTGGTGCTGGGTTGGGTGATTCTGTAGGATTAATTACCGATGGACGTTTCTCTGGCGGTACTTACGGGATGGTAGTTGGTCACGTCGCACCAGAAGCAGCTGTGGGTGGAGCGATCGCTTTAGTCGAAGAAGGTGATAGCATCACCATTGATGCACCATCTCGGCTATTACAGTTGAATGTTTCTGATGAAGAATTAGCCCGTCGGCGTGCTAATTGGCAACCCCGTCCACCTCGTTACACCAAAGGCGTATTAGCGAAATATGCCAAGTTGGTATCTTCTAGTAGCCTTGGTGCGGTGACAGATTTAGGTTTGTTTGATAGTTAACAAACCGCAGATGGACGCAGATGAACGCAGAACAAAGATTAAGTCTGCGTCTCTGCGACTCTGCGTGATATCGATTTGAGGCGTTGCATAAATGCGGGATGAATTTATACCAAATTACAATAACCAAGGAATCGAAGGAATTCAAAATTCCCGGAAAATGTTACGCCGCCAACGGACAAAACCGTAGACACCCGCAGCCAAAATCAACAAATAAGGACTGTAAACCATTAACCATATACCCAACTTTAATAACCCAACAGTAAAGCTACTTAGAGATTGGGTAGACTTGTTCCAAGTTTCTTGAATTTGTGAACCTACTGCACGTTGAGGACTAGTGCTAGATAAAGCTGCTTCTAGGTTCAGGGTAATAGTAGAGTAGGCAACTTGATTTTGCAAGCTTTTGAGTTGAGCGTCAATTTGCTCAATAGATTGCCGAACTTGACTAAGTTCTTGAGCAACACTTAACACATCGCGCACAGAACCAGCCCGATCCATAATTTTTTGTAAATTAGCTTCTGTTTTGCGGAGGTTAGTTAACCTCGCTTGGAAATCTACCAAGCGATCGCCGACATCTTCTGCTGTAATATTACGACTTTCGATTGTACCTAATTTAGCTAATTCTACTAATGTCGATTCCAACAAGTTCTGCGGCACTCGTAACTGTATAGATGCAGTGTGACGTGAATTTTCTCTACTTGGTTGGCGTTCGTTTAAGCCAATTAAATCACCTTGCTGTTTTTCAACAATTTGTGAAACAGCATCAATGCTTTTTTCGACAGAGTTCACCACGATTTTCATTGTGGCTTTTTTGATTAATTGGGGACGCGCCCTAGTGACTGGTGCAGCTTCTGCTTTTGACGCAACATTCCCAGCAACATCAGCCGCTGGTGCTAATTGACTTTCGGCGGAACTCGGTAATGATTTGCTAGAGAAATTTTGCGGCGCAGAAGCACAGCTTGTAAAGAGAACTCCTCCGAGTAAAGCACTCAAAAATAAGCCAGATTTGCGTGGTAATGGCAGATAAAAATTCATAAACAGACCTCGGATAGATGAAATTAATTTCATCTATCCGAGGAAAATTTCTAAGTAGGGATTGTTGCAATTTATGTAACCAGTATTTTGCAGAATCTGTATTTGTGAGGTAAATCACAGGAACTGCCAGATTGCTGAAATAAACTCAAAATTACGGTGTAAAAACATACATATTTAAAAAATATGAATTTAATAGAGCTACTTTTGGTTCTGGCTACGGTGCTGAGCGTCGGGAATAGCAATATAATTACAGTCAAAAACGATACAGGAAAAATCCAGACAGTAAAACTTGCTTGTATTAATTTACCGAATGCGACGCAAAAATCATATAGTTTAGCGGCTACGCAGAAACTCAAACAACTATTACCAGCAGGTAATCCTGTAGTTATTAGAAGAGTTACAGAAGATGAAGGCGATCGCATTACAGGCGAAATATTCGTAGATAATCAATCAGTCAATCTCCGCTTAGTTGCCGAAGGTAATGCTGTTGTTGACCAAGATGCTATCGACTACTGCCCAGAAACTAAAACTCAATATTTAATCGCCCAAGCCAATGCTAAAAATAAACGACTAGGAATATGGCAGCAAATTAATCCAGCCACAACTAAAAAAGTCCCAAGATAATTGCCAATAATTTTAATATTTTAATTTCTGAAAAAATTTGAGTATATCCTGAAAAGCCTTGTTTCCTAATCTCTACTCTTTATTCCTGAGTCCCAAGCTATGCAATTGAGTGCAAAAATCAAAGCAGACAAGCTTATCTTTCGTTACACAATTTGAGGTAAAATCTAAAACCTGCCTATAAATAATTGTGATGCTTGCTGACAGGAGATGCTTCTATGGCCCGGATGTACTATGACGAAGATGCCAATTTAGACCTTTTGGCTGGAAAAACTATTGCTATTATCGGCTATGGTTCCCAAGGTCATGCTCATGCCCTGAATTTAAAAGATAGCGGTTTGAATGTGATTGTGGGGCTATATCCGGGCAGTAAGTCAGCACAAAAAGCCGAAGCCGCTGGCTTAACCGTGAAAAATGTTGCCGATGCTGCAAAAGCGGCTGACTTCATCATGATTTTGTTGCCAGATGAAGTGCAGAAAACAGTTTATAAAAATGAAATTGAACCTAATTTAGAAGCCGGAAATGTTGTAGCTTTTGCTCACGGCTTTAACATTCACTTTGGGCAAGTTGTACCACCTGCTGATGTAGATGTGGTCATGGTAGCACCCAAAGGCCCTGGTCATTTGGTGCGACGGACTTATGAACAAGGGCAAGGCGTACCTGCGTTGTTTGCGGTTTATCAAAATGCTAGTGGTCAGGCACGCGATCGCGCTATGGCTTATGCTAGAGGTATTGGCGGTACCCGCGCTGGTATCCTCGAAACCACTTTCCGCGAAGAAACCGAAACTGATTTGTTCGGCGAACAAGCAGTATTGTGTGGCGGTTTGAGTGCCTTAATTAAAGCTGGTTTTGAAACTTTGGTAGAAGCTGGTTATCAACCAGAATTGGCTTATTTTGAATGTCTGCACGAAGTTAAATTAATTGTTGACTTAGTTGTAGAAGGTGGTTTAGCCACAATGCGCGATAGCATCTCTAACACCGCAGAATATGGTGATTACACTCGCGGCCCCAGAGTTGTTAACGAACAAACTAAAGCTGAAATGCGGAAAATCCTCCGCGAAATTCAATCAGGCCAATTTGCCCGTGAATTCGTTTTAGAGAACCAAGCCGGTAAACCAGGATTTACTGCAATGCGTCGTCAAGAAGCCGAACACCCCATTGAAGTAGTTGGTAAAGACCTACGGGCAATGTTTAGCTGGTTGAAAAAGGTCTAATTAAGTTTCCACTTAAAGTTTGTCATGGTAGAGACGCAATTAAACCGCGTCTCTACATTCATCTTTGCCCCTAGCCCCAATGAATTTTTGGCTAAACAAGAAAAAATTGGGTTTTTGCTAGTATGGCTGCTACTTAAGTCGCTTAGTAGCTTTATTCACATCTTGCACCTAGCCCCGACGAATGGAATTCGCGGCTATACAAACGAAGTCCGCCTACGCGGACTAACACAATATCAAGGGTTTGGAACCCGCGCAGGCGGTGAGACCAGCGCTGCGGGAGGGTTTCCCTCCGCAGGCGACTGGCGTTAGCGCAGCGTTAGCGACGTTAGGAGCATCACCCGGAGGGGTTTTGTCTGTGTAGCTGCGACTTAAGTCGCTTAGTAGCTTTATTCTTCTAATAAACTCATCAATGCTTGCATTTCTGGGTCTTGTGTCTCAGATAGCTGCCGGCGTAATTCTAAGATTTGATGATTTAATGCTTCAGATGTATAAAGCATATTCGATTCTTGGGCAATTTTTAATTGACTTTCCTTAATTCTGATTTTTCTAAGCATTTCATCAACAGCATAGATTGAATCATAATCTTGAGAAATCATAGCTTTATATTTATTAAAAAAATTTTCAGTAGTAAAGCTAAACTTGCTTCGTATATTATTGCTTGAGATTATACATACTTGAAGTACAGACTGATCATTAGATTGATTACATTTGATGAAGCCTGACCTTCTTGGGCGTTAACAAAGCTGGAAGCGCCAGAATGCCCTATATTAGTTCACCTAGTGTAATATCCATAGCGATCGCCTTCACAGTGGCAACAGCATTTATAAATTACGTAGATATTTTTACACTAATTTCACACAAACTGAGAGCGCAGACATAGAACAACTAAAAACTCAGGTTTTGTGTGTTTAGCTGTGGTTTCCCGTCACCATAAACCTTAGCTGTGTGATTTACTTAAGTAAATTCTTATAAGTATTTGTAAAAAATACATGAATTTACTAGAACACGGTTGCTTTTTCTCAAAGCAATTATTTATATTTGCTATAGACTGTTAATCATTACTTAATTATTGATAAAACTTTATCTTTTACGGCTTAAAGCCAACTTAAATGGATAAAGTTTATTCAAAATAAAAACTAAATTCCTATTTTGAATTCGATATAGAAATAGGGGTGTAGTAAGTATTGCAGAGATGCAACTTTTTGTATCTCTACATTAATCTATGTGCTTCTAATATTGTTGAACTTGGTAAAGACTCAACTAATTTTTTTTATCCACATTATTCATGACAAAGTATAGGTTAATAAATAACATGCATGATGTTTTAGAATATATTAAATACCAAGAGAAACAATTTTCCCAATTACCTTTTTTTCAATTCTTGACAAATAGCAGTATTGACCCTCATCAGCGATTAGTTTGGTTTCCTTGCATAGCACACTTTGCGATGAGTTTTAAAGATTTGAATAATGATATTCTTAAAGACGAGTTGAATGATCATCCTCTACAAAAAATCATTAACCAACAGTCACTTGAAGATGGTAGCCACTGGAAATGGTATCTCAAAGATTTAGAAACTTTGGATATTGATCAGGTAATGCGATTCAGTGACTTTCTGAAATTTATTTGGAGCGAAAAAACCATCAAAACTCGCCGTCTTTCTAACAATTTAGTAGCTATGTGTCGTTATGAAGCAGACATATTACTAAAAATAGTTATTATCGCCGCAATTGAAGCCACAGGAAGCACCGCCCAGCGTGCAATGGCACAGGTCGGTGAAGAATTACGAGCTATCACTAATAAAAAGTACTTCTATGTGAGTCCACATCATCTGAATGTGGAAAATGTACATTTTCAATGGGCAATGGAAGATAACGAGACTGCAAATTGTCTGTTCAACATTGAATTGAATGCAGAACAAAAAGCTAGAGCCTTAGTGTTAGTTGACTATGTTTTTGATAGCTTTACAGAATGTATGGATGGGCTAATGCAATTTGCCAATCAACATAAATTTAAAGAATTAGTTGCTAAACCCAAATATGCTCTACATAGATAAATTGCTATTTTGATTTCTTGTTTGTGCCATCTTTTAATGCTTGGGCTAATTGCTCTGTACTCAAGGAACTTAACAAAGTAATATTCAGAGGGGCTTGACTAATATATTGAGTATATGATGGTTGCAAATAAGGACTGTATTCAGAATTGTTTAAGAGATTGGTTTCCATGAAAGCGACACTTAAAGCTTTCAAATATGAATAAACGGGGGCCGGATCTGGCCCTAATAGCCCAGATGGTACAGGCAAAACATTATTCTCAGGAGCAGACTCTTGTAAAGCAGAAAAATGCGTAGCATTCTCAATTAACACTAAATATTTGTTAGGTTCAGCCAACCAAGTAAAGGGACGAATCTGTTCGGGGATGGCGGGGGCAAAAATATCTTGGCTACCTGTGACTAACATAGCCGGAACTTTGATTTGACTAATACCACTTTCACCCAAGACAGAACTGTTAATTGGATTAATAGCCATGACAGCCTTAATACGCGGATCTTGTAGTGCATAATCTGTTGGGGATAACTCTGCTGCTTGGCATTGCAAAAATAAAGATAAATTCAAGGATCTATTGGGATAACAATCTCGACGCAACTGAGCAAAGTTCAGTTTGGCTCCTGCTAAAGTCAACACAGTATAACCACCAAAAGAATGTCCAATGGCTCCGACTTGCTGAAAGTTAAGTTTCCCTTTAAGCTGCGGATTAAATGTTTCTAAACGCTGGAGTTCATCGAGTACAAACTTGACATCTAAAGGTCGGTCGATAAATTCTCTGGGTTGTGGTGGCCCTGCTAAACCTGCAAAGTATTGCTGAAAGCGTTCAGCATTACTACCAGGGTGTTCTAATACCGCCACAGCAAAACCATAGGAAACTAAATGTTCTGCCAGATAAGCCAAAGCATAGCGGTCTGAGGCTAAACCATGAGAAATAACAATTAAGGGAAAGGGACTTTGGGTTGTAGCTTTTGGTATGTAAACATCTACTGGCAGACGACGATTGCGTTTAGCATCATTTAATTCAAAGTACAGTTTTTGAAACTGCAATTTTCCTGGCTGGCGCAAATCTGGCTTTTGCGAAAAATCTATGTTTGCATTGCTGGTTTCGGCGATCGCTTGTTGTTGTAAATATCCTACAACAGCATCTCTATCTCTTAGTAATTCTGATAAATTATTAACTATTTTAATTCCTTCGGAAAAATTTAATCTAATAGTTGGTGAAGGAAACTTACGGACTATATTGACAACTGTCAAACCCTCTTTAGAGTCGGCCGCCGCTAAAATCAAAGCAGATCGCAGAGCGTAAAAACCATTTTGGCGAGATTCAGTTAGTAATAATTCTCCTAAACGTTGTACTACTTGTTCTCCTATAGGTGAATAAGTAAATTGTGATACTAGGGTAGGTGTGGCACTAAAACGCTGTTGTAGTAGTTCTCGCAGTTGCGCCAGTTGTTGAGGTGTTGCACGTTCAGCATAGGTGTCCAACTCCCCAGTGATTTTTCCTTCTTTGGCAAATTTTTCTAGCGCATCAGTAGATAAAGAAAATTCTCCAAACGGAGGATAAAATAAGCTAATGCGTTCGGCTCCGAAGCTAGGAGCGGCTGATAAAACTGTGGATAAAAGACCAAAACTTAAGTATTTAAACAATTTTTTCATAAGTTATTGATAAATGTAGAATTATCAAGGTTATATGGGATGCAATCGTTAATATAAAAGGTTTTGCCAGACAAAAGTGAAATATCACAAGAAATAATACTTCGGTGGTATCTTTGTGGGAAAATCTGGGGTTATTTTCACTCTAATAGCGTAGTGAACAGTAATCCCAAGTGTTTTTGGTGTAAAGTTTGGCGGCTAAAAGCGATCGCAGTAGCAATAAGCGCGATAATTGATATAGAACTCAAGTTAAATTTATGTCTACAGTTTCCTGCTCCAGTTGTGTCGTAATTCTCAACCAACAACAGGAACAAAATATTTCTCACCAACAGCAGTGCCAAAATGAGCCAGTTAACCACAGTAAGACTACGATTAAAAATTCTACAGTGGTAAAAAATGGTCGAGTTGTTGTTGTCTCCGAACAAGCACAATCTCAGCAGACTAACAAATCTCAAAACACGTAATATCTTGTCTGGCAAAAAACTTATTATGAAGCCCACATAGCTAGTGCGTTGCATTGGGAAGCAAAGTTGTAGGAACTAGTACAACAAGGCAAAAGTAAAAAATCAAAAGTAAAAAGAATAGTGATACCACAAGCCTTTTAGCAATTCCAGAGGGTCTGTTTATTTACGCCGACCTGTACTAGTACAACTACACGGAAGTCAAAAGTCAAAAAGCTCATATCACAAGCTTTTTACTAACTTGAAATGGTATCTTTATTTCCGCCGCGTTGTACTAGTGTGAGCAAGGCAGTGGGTTTTAATATTTCTGCAAAGATGCACAGAATAATCGCTGATTACCCGGACATGACATAAAACGTAAGTTAAGAATTTTGAGATTACGATGTTAGTCTTTATTAAAACGCTAAAAAACTCAGTTTGATAGTGATATTTTTGACTAATTCCTTAAATTTACCTTTAAAAATTTGCTTTAAAATTACTCTAGGGCTTAAGCTATTACACTGAGACACACCTAATCTACATATTTTTGGTTGGTTGTTAACTGCTTACTATTAACAGTTAGCCATCACAAAATATCATGGGTAATTGTGTAATTTAAAAGCGTCATAGTTTCAGAAAAATAGTTTCTAAAACAGCAAAGTTTTAGCTCAATAACCTAGATTCAACTACAAAAGAGGCAGATAGATGAAAAGTTTATTGCTAGGACTGGGAGCTATCTTAGTTTTTGCTCCCAATGCGTATGCAGCCAACCTCATATATAGGGAAGCTGTTAATGGTGACTTGTCTAATGACGGCTTGAACCCAACAATACTTAACTTGTCAGTTGGCTCTAACCAAATTATTGGCTCCTCCACTGGTAATCCAAATCTTGATCGAGATTTCTTTACCGTCACTTTTTCCCCTGGTCGTCAACTTAGTCAAATTATCTTAACTAACTATATTGACTTAGATGACCAAGGTATTAATCAAGGATTTATCGCTGTGCAAGCAGGTTCTAGGATTGAACCTACAACTGTCAGTAGCAACACTCCTCCATTACTTGGCGCAGCTTTAATTGGTGCAGCATCTGGAACGCAAGTAGGTGATAATATCTTAGACGATTTAGGTACAGCAGCACCAATTCAAGGAAACAACTTTGTTGGCTTTCCTTCAGGGAAATTAGGCCCAGGTACTTACACTTTCTGGATTCAGGAAACTGTTCGTGGCATAGACAACTATACTCTTGATTTTGTTGTCACCACAGTCCCAGAACCATCTACTATTTTCGGTATCGGTGCAGTTATGGGCTTGGGTACTTTAATCAAAAGAAAGAAGCGTGGGCAGAAAGCTACTGTGGATTAATAAAGTATCTCACTGATTTATTTAAAAGATATTACCAGTGTGAAAATTAATGATTATATAAATCCCCTGATATTGATTATGGGGATTTTCTTGTAGCTTATTCCTTTTTAATGGCGATCGCAGAGTTCTTTTGGCTCAGTAGATGATTTTAAGATATAACTTGCTAACTCACAAAATCCTGCGACTTCAGCTGCACTAGTTACGTAAGTGGGTTGATATTGTAGCTGATTTGCATATTTCAGTACGTTAGCTACGCCCACAGAAACAGGAAAATAATGTCTCGCAAATAAACTTTCATCATTGGGGCTATCACCAACAGTCACAATTTTTTCGGGTGAGTATTCAGGCCAATGTGCTTGTAATACTTGTAGTAAGCCAACGGCTTTGTCTTGATTTTGGGGTTTGATATGACATTGTACTGTACTGTAAGTAAATCCCCAGCCCATTGATTGACAGAGATTACCTAAAGTTTGTAATTCCTGTAAAGTTAAATCTGCCACATCGAATGTCCAATCTGTGAGGCGAAAGCGATTATCGGCAGATTCTTGAATTTGGGGAAATTTCTGTTTTAATTGTGCAAAAGCCGCTGCTAATTTTTGGCGGTGCAGTGTTAAGTCAGGAATAGAAGTTAAAGCGATGGGCTGTTCACTGCTATTGGGATAGAAGATACCACCATTTTCGGCGATCGCACCTGCAACTGGCATTAAACTACTAATCCCACTTACCCAACCAGCAGAACGTCCTGTCACAATTAATACCTTAATTCCTGATGCCGTTAAATCTTCCAAGGCTTGCAACAAAGCAGTTGAAAATTTGCCTTCGTTGGTTAGAGTACCGTCCATATCGGTAGCAATCAAGCGAATATTACGCCAGCAAGTAGATGGAGATTGAGATATAGGATTGAGAGTTAAATAATACATTTTTTTAGCGGTATATACGCAGTTTATAAAAAGCTGTTAAAAATACTAATAATACAGCAAGATGACATTGAGGATTTGGGCATTCTAAACAATGACAAGTAAAGTTATTGTTACCATGCTAAATCCTATACTTTTGGCTCAGTCTCCACCAGCAAAAACAAAAAAAGCAACTGTAACTCAAAAACCACCAACCAAAGAAACTCCTCAAGCGCCACCTTTTTTGTTAATTACTTCTGGAGGGCTGGCTGTAGCCGTAATTGGCTTGATTGTGTTTGGCAAAATCCAGATGGATAAATTAGAGAAAAAAATTAAATTTGAAAAATTCCGCGCCAGAGAACTAGAGAAAAAGTTTAAACTTGCGCTGGAAACTATTCGCAAAATGGAAACTAACCCAGATTTGGTGAACTCGCGGGACTTTAACCTAGATTATCTGCGGATGCGGATGTCTGAAGAAGTATTTCATTTTGCGATTCTCAACCAAGTGAAAATCAGGGTCAAAGATAAAATTTCTCAAGCTTTACGTCCCAACCAAGCGCAACAAGGTACAGTTGGAATTGCCAATAGTGCAGGGCGACAAATAGACGAAATTTTTGATGTTGAATATGAAAGTGGTACACCACCAAACATTGCTAAACGAGTGCTGTTCCGTATTCAAATTAAGCTAATGAAGTTACCCACCCAAGCAACTTCTGCCACGATTAGCCAAATTATTGATTGTATCGAAACTTATCTTAGCCCGATGGACGATGAGGATACATGGCAACCGACAATTCAAGGTCGAATTGCTTCTATGCATTGGGATCAAAAAGCTAAACCTACACCATTACTAGTTTTAGAACAATCGAATGATGGCGTAAATGTCACTTTTCGGACTAGCCGCCAAGCAAATGTCCCAGCTAAATAGGGTAGGAGTTGGGAGTAGGGGAAGAAAACGAGTTTCTTGTATGAACTACAGATTGGTATAGCAATAGCCAAGGTAGTTAAGACATCAGTCAATAATCAAACTTAGACAGTAAAGGCACTTTAACTCTGTCACCTGTCCCCTACTATATATGTTATGCTTTTTCGCTCCATGCTCCAGAATCGTAACTAATTACTGAGCTTTGGGAGTCACGGGCTAAAAGACCATCTTCCATTTCGACAATCCGATCAGCTATGTCTAAAATCCGGTTGTCGTGAGTTACCAACAAAATGGAAGTTCCTTGTTCTTTGGCTAGACGCTGCATGATTTCAACCACATCGCGTCCTGATTGTTTATCCAAGGCGGCGGTGGGTTCGTCTGCTAATACTAGTGGCGGATTATTAACTAGGGCGCGAGCGATCGCAATTCTTTGTTTTTGACCCCCAGAGAGATTATCGGGATAGTAGTTAACTCGGTTTTTTAAGCCAACAGCAGTTAGCATGGTTTCTGCTTTGGCGATCGCATCATTTTGTGCAACTTTGTCATTCAACTCTACTGCCATCTGAACATTTTGCCTAGCAGTTAAAAATCCTAGTAAGTTATGCGCCTGAAAAATATAACCAATGTTCCGTCGAATCTGTACTAATTGATTTTGGCTAGAGCCGAATAATTCTACACCCAAAAATTTTAAACTACCTTCTTGGACAGACCTTAAACCGCCAATCAAACTCAGTAATGTTGTTTTTCCTGAGCCAGAAGGGCCTGTCATAATCACAATTTCTCCTGGATAAATCTCCAGGTTAATATCAAATAAAATCTGTCTTTTAAGTGAGCCTTTGCCATAGTAATGATTCAAATTTTTAATGGCAATTACAGGTTCTTGTCTCATGATCGGTGGTGGGTTAGAAGTTAACAATCTCTTCTTGGAACTCTAGAGCCTGTCTGCAAATTATAGTGACAGTTTAAACATTAAATATATATCATTTTGATAATAAAAACTGATTCCTTGATACCGTATTGATCAAAATCATTTAAAAGATATCTGCTGGGTCAGCAGAACGTAACTTACGCACAGCGATCGCACCAGAAATAAAACACATAATTATTGTTAATATCAATACGGAACCGGCTCTACCAAAGGTCATAAAAATTGGCAGCAGTGTAGCTTCTTTAGCTTTTTGATACATTAAAATTGTAAAAAATAATCCAGGCAGATAACCTAAACAAGCTAATAAAAGTGCTTCTTGTAAAATTACTGTCAATAAATATTTTTGTGTATAGCCTATAGCTTTTAAAGTTGCGTATTCGGATAAATGGTCAGAAACTTCAGTATATAGAATTTGATAAACAATTACAGTTCCAACAATAAAACCCATAATTGTTCCTAAACTGAAAATAAAGCCAATCGCTGTACTGCTTGCCCAATAATGACGTTCAAATTCGATAAAATCTTCCTTAGTCAATACATTCACATCTTGGGGTAAATATTGGCGTAAATCTTTAGCCACAGCATTCGCATCTGCTCCTGGTTTTAATTTGATTACCCCAATATCAATTAACCCTTGCTGACGGGTGTTAAAGATACGTAAAAAATTAACATCACTAGTAATCAAATTACCATCTGCACCAAAAGATGTGCCTAAAGTAAACAATCCTACTACTTTAATTTTGCGTCTTCTGAGTTCGGCTGTGACAGTTTTACCTTTATCGAAATCAGAGGCGATCGGCCCATATTCCTGTCGAGAAGAACGGTCAAATAAAACTACATCAGGCAACTTCAATTTATCTAAGTTTTCTTGAATTCCAGGCAAATTAAATAAATTAGCTTCTGGGTTAATACCAAACACAAGTAATGTACGTGACCGCCCTGTAACTGGATTTTTCCAAGCCGTATAATCTAAATATATAGGATGTACAGATTGCACTGTTGGTAAATCCAAAGCTTTATATAACCGCCGTTGCGAAAAGCTTTTCATCGACAAAATAGCATTGGACTGGCGGTTAATTAAAACAATGTCCCCATTTAAACTAGTATGTAACTGCACGTTACTGTAATAAAGTGCATCTCGGAAACCGAGTTGGGTAAACATCAAAATATCAGCAAAAGCAATCCCAGCTAAAGCTACGGCTAATCGCGTTTTATCTCGCGTCATTTGTAGCCAAGCTAGAGGTATTTTTTGAATCATGTTATTTGTTAAATAATCACTGATTAATGCTTATCTGGAATGAATCGGCTTAGTCACTATGAATTTGAGCAATGATTGCGTTTGACTCCTGGAGCGAAATTCAAAATTCTGGTTTTTGAACATTATTGTCAGAATTAGATAAAGTTAATTGGAAGCTGATGGGTTGTTAATCTCAACCAGAACTTTGGCATTGGTTAAACCAGAAACTTTATTGCTATCTTCTGGTGAGATGGCAATTTTAACTTCTACAACTCTGGCATCAACATCAGCAGCCGGATCATTATTCAGCACATCTTTTTTGCCGACTTTTCTGCCAATTTCAGCCACAGTTCCTTTTAATTCACCTTCAAAAGCACCATTATCGCTGCTGACAGAAACACTTTGACCAATCCGGACTTTACTAATACTGTCTTCTGGAACTTCTGCAATCACCATCATTTGATCAGTTTGTCCAATCTCAGCAATACCATTGGCGCTGATGGCTTCGCCTGACTTGGTATAAATTTTTAAAATTTCTCCAGAAGTTGGTGCTTGGACGTAGCTTAATCGTAGTTCTGCGTCAGCTTGTTTGACATTAGCGATCGCATTACTAACTTGTGCTTGCGCCATTTGGACATTCGTCGGGTCAACTTCTATCAGTCTCTTGAGTCTGGCTCGTTCTTCGTCGAGTTGTCTTTGTAAAGTAGCTACAGTTTTGTCACGGGTGACTTTAGCTTCAATTAGTTGCTGTTGTAAGCTGGTTAAGGTCTTGACTTGGTTCGCCCTAGCTTCTGCAACTTGTTGACGCAAAGTAGCTATCGCTTGTCGCAAAGTCGCTTGACTTTCCACTACCTGCTGTTGAGCGGTAATCGCACTTAGTCGCCGTCTATCCCGTTCTTGTTGAGATATAGCACCTTGGCGATAGAGAAATTCATAACGTCCTGCATCAACTTGAGCATTACGCTGTTCGGCTTGGATACGTGTCAAGGTTGCTCTTAAGCTATCACTTTGACCGCGCAATTCTGCTTCCAAGCGATCAACTGTCGCCTGTTGAGCTAGTTTTTCGGCACTCAACTGCGATGCAATTCTAGTAATTGTGGCTTGTTGAGCATCCCTCTCGCCGCGTAACTGAGCTTCTAGCCGAGCAATTACGGCTTGTTGGGCTTGTACATCTCTGGGTGAACCCACTCGAATTTGGGCTAAATTAGCACGAGCTTCTAGTAATTTGGCTTTTGCTTGTTCGACATTGGCTAACTGAGTTTCGTTATTGTCTAAAATTGCAATCACTTGTCCTTTTCTCACCCGTTCTCCTTCACGGACAAACAGTTGCTTCACTCGTGATGCAGATTGTAATCCCGCAGCTGGTGCAGAAAGTTTAATCACTTCACCGCGCGGTTCTAAACGCCCCACAGCACTAATGCTGTTAGCAACTGGTTTGACGGGTACAGATGAGCTAATCTTTTTTAATTGCTCAACTTTAGCTGTAGTTAGTAATCCCGCAGCAATTACTATTGGTAAGGCTACAGCAATGCCCCACCAAATCTTAGGTTGTTCTGGATCAAGTATTGGTGGCCTTGATCTTGGCTTCTCAGTCACCCTTGACATGGTTGTTGCCTGTTTATTTAAAAATGTGCTGATGGATATAAAAAAGTATTAGACGTAGTAGAGGTTTGATAAATTATCTCTACTAAATACCCTCTGAAATTGGATGCTAATTAATACTTAGAGCCACAACTTTTACATCATGGCGCTCACAGTAGGTAGTGTTTATCTCATTAATTTTCAGTAGTGGTAGAGCAAAATTAATGGGACAAACCACCAGTTATTCAATAGATGCAACAATCAAGACAATTGCTAATGCGTAATTAAAAGACCAATGAGAATCCACCGCTTTGGAAAGCAACCCCGGTTCAGTTGGAGACTCAATCTTTATCAGAATCTTAATTATGAACTAGCAATTACGAATTTTCAATCAATTTTCTCAAATAGAGCATCCCTAACATTACAGTTTCCTTAAACTATCGTCATAGCAAGAGGCAGAAGGCAGGAGGTAAAAGTATTAGTATTCTTCCAGCTTTTATGTGTTCAAAATTTCCTAATCTATATGCTTCTTGCTATAACTGAATTCTACATTTATCAGTTGCAGGAAAACGTAACAGAATCTACAGATGCGGCAAGGGAAGAAAGTGTGAAGTCTGAAGTCTGAAGTCTGAAGTGTGTAGATGCGTTTTACGTTGCTTAGTCAAGGGTAGTATAAATTTTGTGCTTTAATTAAACCCCTCAGACTGGAAGTCTGGGGCTATACAAACAAAGCCTGCACTTCGACAAGCTTAGTGACCACCTTCGCAGGCTAATTATATGCTTCTTCATATCGATTTGGTACTAGTACAACGCGGCGGAAATAAACATACCATTTCAAGTTAGTGAAAAGCTTGTGATATAAGCTTTTTGACTTTTGACTTTTGACTTTTGACTTCCGCGTAGCGGTACTAGCTTCCTAATTTCTGCCTCCTGCTTTTTTACACATGACAAATGACAAAGAACAAATGACTAAGGACTCATTCTGGCAAGTCAAATAAGACTGTAGTCATGTAATTATCAGCCCATTCTTGCCCAAAGGCTTTTTCGAGGACGCGGCGGGTTTTATCGTTTTGTTGCTGTTTGGTACAGTAATTGCGTTGTCCAGCGAGAATTTGCTGAGTTTGTTCAGGGGAAACTGGACTAGCTGCGATCGCTTGGGTACAATGCACCTCTAAAAAGTCTTGCACACGTCCCAAGAACATCGCTTCTTCTTCTGGGGAACTAGGACGGACAAACAAACAAAATTCTGAGAAGATGTGACCCCATTCTGGTAATTCTCGCGGTTGCGAAAATTCTACGGTTTTCAGTGCGGTGAGTTGATTTGTATAGGAAACTGGCAAGGTCAAGTCTAAGTGGACAGGAGACAAGTCAGCGATCGCAGCACTAATTTGCCCTCTACCACCAACTAAATCGCAACCAAACATCGGTAAGTCATATTCTGGACGCGGAAACATCACGCAATGCAGAATGTCCAGCATATTTCCCACCTTCGCTAGTTCCAAGTGCATTTTGCGAAACTGCGGTGTTTGATAGCAGCGATTTTCAATTGTCAGTTTCTCACCCTCTAATCGACCTTCCACATATCCCAACTCTGCTGGCAAATGGTAAGGCGACAGTTCTAAATGCTTGTGCCAAGCCGCCTCAATGCTATCAGCTAACTGCCGAATTAGGGGATGTTGTTGTTCACGAAGTGAGGGAGTTGAAGTAAATGACATATTCTCGTCAGAAATGCTATCTAAGGCCAGTCTACAGCCAGCCGTGCCACTTCTATTCTGCCGCGCAACATTAAGCAAACTGTTACGACTGGTTACGTAAAGTTATAAGACATTGACTTTTCAAATTAATTACTTATTTTGTAGTCTTAGTTACAGAATTATTTTGATTTTCATTAATCAGGTAGTCTTCGGCTATGCAAATTAATACTCAAAGACCAAATTGTGCTGTCCCAGCAGTCAGACAAAACCTAGCTTGGTTAAGCAAAGCCTATAGTCAAAATTCCCTCAAGTCATGTCAACCTTCTGTCTGGGTGCGCCTTGTCGAACCTCCTAGCCCATACAGCTATGATGAAGCATTGTTACTTTGCCAAGTTTCTGCCGATGAGTGGTTAGCTTGGGTTCCAGATCATGGGGAAGTGACATTACGTCTTAGTCAAGAGTCAATAGTTTAGGACTTACGCAAAAACTCTCAATTTCAGAAGACTTGGCGTAAGTCCTGTTGTGATGAGTTAATTTATTGCCAAAAATCAGTGACTTCATATCCCAGTTCTGCCAGCATCTGCCGCAGCAAAGGTAAACTCAGACCGATAACATTACTGTGACAGCCTGCTATTTTCTCAACAAATAAACTACCAAAACCTTCCAAAGCAAAAGCACCAGCACATTTGAGAGGTTCGCCGGTAGCGACATAAGCTTGGATTGCGCGATCGCTCATTTTCGCAAAGTAAACTTTTGTTACTTGACACTTAACTAAAGTCCGGTTTTGGGAAGTGTCGATCAACACATGACCAGTATATAAGTCGCCTATATTACCCTGCATAAATTGCCAACGAGTGATCGCCTCTGCTGCATCTGCTGGTTTGCCATGAATCTTGCCATCAATAGCTAAAACTGAGTCACAGCCCATAATTAAAGCTGATGCAAACTGCGGTGCGATCGTTTCTGCCTTACGTTGAGCTAGAACCTGCACTAACTCACCAGGATCACTCAGTTGAATTTGTGACTCATCAAAATCACTAGGTCTAACTATCGGTTCAATCCCAACCGTTTGCAGCAAACGCCGACGTGCAGGAGAAGCAGAAGCCAGTACAAATTGATGAATATTTATAGTCATTTGTCAATGGTCATTTGTTCTTTGTCATTTGTCATTTCGCCTCATCCCTCACGCCTCCCTGTCTTCCTTGTCCCCCTTGTCTACCTTGTCTCCCTCCCCACTCCCTAATTAATAATTAATACACGGTGAAAGAATCGACAACATTTTCCATAGTCCGTTTCACCTTTGTCCAACGTTTTTCAGGAATTGAGGCGTTAAATGTAAACAGTTTGCCACGACTAACAGCAACACTAGCGATGTTATGTCGTTGCTGATTATTCGGTAGTTTGACTAAATACTCTAATATATAGTAGGTTTTACCTTCCGTATCCTTCTCTCGCGCATCAACTAATTCGGCAGTCCGTCCAGAATCTGAAGGTGCAAGTGCCGCTTTGCCCAGTTTATAACCAACTTCTGTGGGAGCGCCCAATTCTTTTAAGGTTTTACCTTCAGGAACTGGACTAATCACCACAGAAACATTTTCAGAGATTTCTATCAAATCATGAAATACGACATCAGGGCCATTGGCAACTTTCACTGGTAGCCAGCCATTGGGGTATAAAAACTGATAACCATCAGCCGTATCTACATAGCTTTTAAATCCAGCCGCAGCAGCTACACCAGGATTACTCAAGCTGAAGCTCAACATTAATAGGCAAATAATTGCAATTTTTTTCCACATTGTGAGAGATTCCTTTGGCTGGAAGTAACAAAAATTAAACATTATGTATCGTTTTCATTGTCCCACCAACTGGGTCGTAGCGGATAAGGTATCAGATGAGGAGATGAGTTACCTATGCTCACAACTATCGAATTGCGCTGGTTTTACCCTGGTACAATTCCCACAGAAATTGAAGAATGGTTTCCGCAAAACTGTTCGCCCGAACAGCGAGAAGACTGGTATCTTTACGCGCAAAAATGCGATTATTTGGGAATAAAACTGCGGCAAGAACGCTTAGAAGTCAAATGGCGCAAAGCAGAATTAGGTGTACTGAATTTTGGGGAATTGATAGAAGGTAAAGCTGAAAAGTGGGGTAAATGGATGTGCAGCGATTCCACAGGAGAAAGTTTTCAGCCTGCAACAGTATTTGGTAATTCTACATGGGTGAATGTTCAGAAAATCCGTCGTCTGCAATACTATCAAATTTTATCTGACTCTTCAGTACAAGTCGTTGCTAGTAATGAAAGTATTGATAACAGTTGTGCTGTGGAAATTACGCAACTGTTAATTCAAGAGCAATCTTGGTGGAGTTTAGCTTTAGAAGCTTCTGGAGAAGATAGTCATCTACCAGGAAATCTGCAATTAACAGCAAGTTGGGTATTCAATAACTACCAAGGGAAAAAACTCATAGCTGCAAGTTCTTACGCTTATCCCCATTGGCTTGAAATGATTTTAGGGAACTTAGCTATTTGCCCTTCGTCTAAAACTAATGACTAATAATCAAGGACAAAAATTAAACAATCTGCAAAACCACAAGTGTCATATCATCAGTGTTTTGCCTATCAGCACCGATAAATTGCTGAACTTGGTTAAATAAATAATCCACAATTTCTTCTGGCCCGTTGCAATAGCGACAAGCAGCGCTGAAGGCAGCTACAAAATTTTCTTCATCGAAGCGATCGCCACTAGCTGCGGCAGCATCTGTCAAGCCATCTGTATAATAAATTATCGTATCCCCAGGTTCTAACTGTGCCTGGGCATCTTCATATTGGCTGTTAGCATCTAAACCAATCAGCATCCCCAAAGTATCTAAGCGGCTAACTGTTTTTGTGGCTGCGTGCCACCACAAGGGAGGATTGTGTGCGGCATTGCTGTAGGATAAAATCCGATTTCGGGGATTGTACTCAGAATAAAATAACGTCACGAAGCGGTGCGAATTTTCCAAATCCGCATACATAACTCGATTCAAATTTTGCAAAATCCCTGCCGGGGAATTGCCATGTAACACTTCCCCCCTCAGCATTCCCCGCATCATGGTCATAATTAATCCGGCGGGAACACCTTTTCCCATCACATCCCCAATCACAAAACCCCAACGGCTATTTTCTGGAGATAATCTATTGATTAACTGCAACTGATTATGATTCGTGGGAATAAAGTCGTAATAATCGCCACCCACACGATTAGCAGGCTTACAACGTGCCGCTAGTGCTACACCAGGAATATTCGGACATTGACGGGGTAGAAGCCGCCTTTGAATTTCTGCCCCAATTTCTAATTCTTGATCTAGCCGTTCTTTTTTCCTCAGTTCTACTGCTAGTTCATCATTTTCAATTGCTACTGCTGTTTGGTCAGCAACTAAACGCACTAGCTTTTGTCTGGTTTCTGTCCAACTATAGTCAGGGTCACGACTTAAGACGTAGAGCCAGCCGCGTTCTGTATGCTTAACTAAAATTGCCGTGCCGAATATTTGCACATCAGGCCCCAAATACCGATGCATCTGATCATCTAAAATTCCCGTGGAACTGGATAGAGGAGTACTATTGGGCAGCAGCGTAATTTGACTACTGGCTGTTTCTAAGGCTTTACGAATATTTTTGCGCTGGCGGCTATCTTGCCAGTGGAGTTGCTCTAACCTAACTTGACCGTTAGGTTTGTAGAGAAACAAGGCACTACCATCGGCATCTGTCACCCTTGTTGCCATCAATGGAATCAGTTCCAAAAACTGATTTAAATTATTGAAGCTTCTGAGGGCAAATCCTAAAGAACTCAGCAAATCTTGAATTTTGTTCTGTTCTCGATGCAACCTCGAAACAAGTTCTTTTAGTGCCACGACTGGTGTGACATCCGTCGCGGCACTATTATTACCATCAGCAGGTTGAAAGGGCACTTGAGACACAGGCACAGGTATTATCCAGTTAAGAGTAGTAGATTTTAAATTACTTAATAACTCTTTTCGGCAAAATATTGCTAAATCATATTGAGGCAAGATACGTCAATTTAGCAAGCGTAGAAAGACGTAAGCTAGAGCTAGAAAAAAGTATGGCATTTGCCAATTTTATTTCTAACTAAATACAGATACAGAAATTTCATGTATTTTTACGGAAAAGCTGATTAGTATAAATCAGTAAATGCCTCCATTGCTGATCAAGCTTTTCATGATCACAGAAGTCAATTAGCAAATCATACATCATGAAACATAAAATTTCTTAATTAATTAATTAATTAATTTTTCTAATTTTTGAGATTTTTTATTGTCTCGGAGAAATATTCAGCTACTGAAATAAGCGATAACTTAAAATTTTTCGGGAAAAGTTGGCTCTATCTTGAGAAGTTATATCATGTCCGGCTAATTAATGATAATTCCCGAATCTATGCACAAAACCCAAAAACTCTTCCTCTGCCCCTCTGCCTCCCTGCTTCCTCTGCTGCCTTCTTGATAAGTCTTTAACCGGACACGATATTAGAGCCGTTTTCTAACTTTTAATTTACATTTAGAGAATATTGGCGGATTTTTAAGTAAACTCACTTCATATTTACTCCTGACTTTGGACAACCTTGTTTGGTTATATTAGTAGGCTTTTGCCCACTTACTAACGAATGCCCTTTAGCTTTTTGATTTTTTTCAGTATTTATAGCAGTTCTCAATTAGGTTTACAAGGTCGGGACTGACGCACAAAGATTATTGCTTGAGACTAGGTGTAGGGGTGTAAGGGTTTGTAACACCTACACCCTTCTTTCAAATTTTAATTTTTTGTTTGTTATATGTAGGTTTAGCCACTCAATAGAGCCTCGACAAACTCGTAGCTTGAAAATGGACGTAAGTCTTCAATTCCTTCACCTGCACCAATAAAGCGAATTGGTAAACCCAACTGCTGCACTACAGCTAATGCGACACCACCTTTGGCTGTACCATCCAATTTGGTTAATACAACACCACTGAGTTGGGCGGCTTGGGAAAATACTTCCGCTTGGCGCAAGCCATTTTGACCGAGAGTCGCATCTAAAACCAACAGAGATTCGATTTTGGCATTTGGGGCTTTTTTGTCGATGATCCGGCGAACTTTAGTGAGTTCATCCATTAAGTTCTTTTTGTTTTGCAATCTTCCGGCGGTATCGACTAATAATAATTCTGTCTCGCGTGCTTGGGCTGCTGCGATCGCATCAAATACCACGGCGGCGGGGTCTGTATTTTTACCAGGGTTGGCAATGACTTCTACGCCGCTTCTATTTCCCCAAACCTTGACTTGTTCGACAGCCGCCGCCCTAAAGGTATCTGCTGCGCCAATCAAACATCTGTAGCCAGACTTTTGAGCTAAATGGGCAATTTTACCGATGGTTGTAGTTTTGCCTGCACCATTTACACCAGTAATTAACCAAATATTCAAGTTGTCTTTATCTGGAGCAAAGCTGGGTTTGTCGGATTTGCGAATTGGCTCATCCAACATATCGCGTAAGATTTGTTTCAAGTAAGCGATCGCTTCTTCTGGGGGCGTAACTTCTTCCCGCAGTTTTTGCTGTAAAGCACTGATAATATAATCTGTGGCTTCTACACCCACATCAGCTTGTAACAGTACAGATTCAATTTCTGCTACCGCCGCTTGGTTAAGTGGCCCTTGTCCAACAATGGCTTTCAGTTGGTTGACGATGTTACGCCGGGTTTTGTCTAATCCTTGCCGTAACTTTTTCAGCCAAGTTATTTCTTCAATGGAAATGTCTTCTGCACGTCTACCTTGAGCCGCCAATAATTCTGCTGACCAGACAAACCCTTCATCAAATGCCAAGTCTGGTATTTCTGTGGCAGTTTCTTCATTTACACTAGCTGGCTGTGCCAATGCCGGTGCTGGGACTTCAATAGCATTAGCTATCAAGCGTTCTTGTTTAGCTTGCCGCTCTGCTGCTGCTCGTTCTAAAAAAGATAATGCCCCCGTCTGTGTTACCTCGGTTTCTTGAAAAGTTGGTTCTTCAGTACTAGCTGAAATTTCTGTTTCTGTTGCAGGTGTTTCCTCAACAGTTGTCTCTATTTCTGGTTGGGGGGTTTCTACAATGGCCGCAGGTTCTTGACTTGCTACCTCTTCCGTCACTGCGGCTACCGTTTCTGGTGTTGCTGATGGTGTTGGGGCTGGTTCTTCAAGTTCAGATTGTTGTTTTTGCTGAATATTTTTATAGGCAGCTTTAGCAAAAGCCAACAAATCTGCTGCCGAATCCGGTGCAGTTGTTGGGTTGGTATCCGAGGTTGCGGTTGCCTCTGGTTGGGTGACAGGTGCTGGAGTATTTTCTGCCTGTTGGGTTTCAGAGGATGTATCAGAAGAATCGTTATGTTGACGACGAAACCAATTAAAAGCCATTGCTGCTAACGGTGTTAGTTGTGATTTAAGTTAGGAGTTATGAGTTCGTAAGTTATGAGTTTAATTGAATTTGTTACTCTTCCCTATGGTGAAAACCTCCGAGATATCCTCACCTCTCAATGTCAGTTTCCTGAGAGGGGGTAATTAATACCCCACCAGCCACTGACTTCTCCTCACCTTCAACTCACAACTTAGCATTCATAATGGTTACAAAGTTAGGATAAAACACTAGGCAGTTTTTTTTGTTCTGTGAATCGGCGCAGAACTCCATTGATAAATCGATGACCTTCATCGCCACTGTAGCGTTTGGCTAACAAAACAGCTTCGTTGATTGCTACGCTCTCAGGCAGGTTTAAGAATTCTATTTCGGCTACAGCGATGCGGAGAATATCGCGGTCAATTTGAGCTAGGCGGTTAACTTGCCAATCTACCAAAGCAGCCGCTATTTGTTCATCGATCAAGGTACGATGCTCATTGACTGTTTTGACAATTTGAATGGCATATCTGCCGACTTCTCTGTCTTGATTTGCGAGTTGAATTAATTCTGGAAACTCAACTGCTGCACCGAGTTGATTGATTGCAGTTTGGGTATAGGCGATCGCTTCTTGCAGCATCGTCCTCGCACTATTCATATCAGAAGCGCGAGTTTGGCTGGTCAATAGGCGATCGTTACTGCGTTGCAATTCCGCAGCAGCATTGTCTAAAGTATCTTGCACTTCTGCTCTTAAGGTACGCACGGTTGCTAATACCAATTTGGGCAGATGTTCTTCGGTGAGTTTTTTGGGGTTGACTGGTAGCTGGCTGAGACTCAACAGCGCCAGTTCACGAGCAATTTGTTGGGGTTTGCGGTCTTGCATGGAAGTGAGTGCCTAAGCACTAAATTAAGGGTAAAAATTTAATAGATTTCGACAAAGCCAGACATTCATAATATCTATTTACTTGTGTCTTTGCCGGATAAATTTTATATTTCCTCGACGGAAATTACTGAATGCTTTGATTCCTTGGTTGAACCTGCCAAATTTTGTTCTTTGCCTAAAACTAGGGGCGGTAAAGGGGTATTGGGTGCCACAATCCCACCAGAGACAATGACCTTAAATGCATCTTCTATCGACATTGAGAGGTTGATGACATCTTCTTCTGGGACTACGGCATACCATCCTGTAGTCGGGTTGGGTGTAGTCGGGATGAAAACGCTCAACATCGGCCGAGACATTTGGGTTTGAATTTCACTGGCGATCGCACCTGTGACAAAAGCGATCGCCCAAATACCTTTTCTGGGATACTCGACTAAAACTACACGGCGAAACTTCCCATTAGAATCTTTGAGCAAAGTTTCTAAAAGCTGTTTCAGGGTTTTATATACTTGTCCCGCCAAGGGAATCGCCTGTAATACTCTCTCCCCAACATCCAATAACCATCGCCCAGCAATATTCCGAGCCATTAACCCAATTAACAAAATACTTAACAGTGGTACTGCTAGACCCACAGCTAAATTCAGTATATTTACTAGTATTGGGTGTAGTCCATCAAAGGGATTGAGTTGTTTGGGAACTTGGGTAAGAAAGTCGATTACCCAATTAGCGATCGTGATTGTTAGCCAAATCGTGGTCGCTAGGGGTATAACCACTAACAATCCAGCTATCAGGTCATTTTTTAAGTCCTGCTTTAAGCGATCGATTACCAAACTTCGTTTCTCCTTTTTTAGGCTAGTGAAACTCTGATGATCGGAATTCATACCAGCAGATGTTCAGCTTAGGAAGGCTTTACTGGTGACATTTTTGACCATAGTGTTTTGATCAACATAGTCGCAAAATGCCTGTTACCTTGATAATAGGCTGTTACTCAAAGAAAAGTATTGATTTTTCGCTAGTTAGATATAGAAACAGAAAGACATAGCTAACTGCTGAAAGTTGTTTCATCCGCGAGGATGTTACTTTTCTTTGTACAGCTTGTAAATGATTGTTGCAAATATTTTAATTATTACTAATCCTACCGCGATCGCTCAAAATCTGACTATGATCCTGAAAGCTAGGAATGACAACTAAAGATGTGCTTGTAACTAGTTTAGAACCAACCAGCAAGTAAAGGATATTTTTCTGAAAAACTTTTGTTACAAATTTTAATAAAATCAGGGCTTACGCACAAAGATTGTCTGTAGAGATTGGGTGTATGTTTAAAACATTAGTTTTCTATGGTTCTTATAGGAGCGCTCGCCAAGGTATCAAAGCCGCTAGATTCATAATTAATCAACTCCACCAAAGAAACCATGAGGTAATTTTTGTCGATGCAAAGGAATATGACTTTGGCATCTTAGACCGAATGTATAAGGAGTATGAAGCAGGTCAAGCCCCGACAAAGATGACAGAACTCGCAGAACATATCCGCACAGCTGATGGTTTTGTCGTGATTACCGGAGAATACAACCATTCTATTCAGCCAGGGTTGAGTAATCTGATGGATCATTATCTAGAAGAATACTATTTCCGTCCGACTGGTATTGTCTCCTACTCCGTTGGGGGTTTTGGTGGAGTACGCGCGGCTATACAGTTACGCTCGTTTCTAGGGGAGATGGGAATGGTAACTATTTCAACTATGTTTGCTATATCCAAAATTAAAGATTCTTTGGATGAGTTAGGTACTCCACAAGAAGCAAGCTTGACCAAGAGAGTTGGTCAATTTTTAGATGAATTGGAGTGGTACGAAGAAGCATTACACCGACAAAGAAGAGAAAAAGGAACTCCTTACTAATGCAGTTATTGTAAGGGATTAACAGACTGTACAAAATCACGTTTCTTGGCTAATTTTATTACTTAGCAAAAGCCAACAGGTTAACCGCCCGATGTTCGGACATAAATTTCTTGTCCTTGGGAATTGTAGATGACTATGGGTAAATTAGCATTCTCACTAATGACAGTGAGAGCTTCTTGCAAAGCTTGCCAATGACTAGTTTCATTAGTAGGATTGGGATTTTCAGGATTAGCTGGTGATAACTCACCTTGAATAGCTTGTTCATATTCAGGTGTAGTTCTCACAATAATTCCTGTGTAGTTTAAGGTGAAAGTACAAATCCGTATTTCACCAGTACAAGTTTTATTTAAATCAAGGCGGGTTTGTTGCCAAGTATTCATCTGTTGGACTTTTGCTTGCGCTTGCTTGAGTCCTTCAGAATAAGGTGCAATTAGACTTTGTGCTTGGGTATAGTACAAGCTATCTTGAGAAATATTTTTAGCTGTCTGTAACGCCTGCTCCCAGTATGCGGCGGCGGCTTGCCATTGGTTAAGTTTTTCGTAGGCTTTGGCTTGTTTAGCAATGTTAATTGCTTGGAAGTAGCTTTTCGCTGCTAATTCTTCTAAGGTGGCGCGATCGCGTGCCTTAGCTAATTGTGGTCTATATTCTATTAATAACTTTTGTGCTTGAGGATAAGCTGGGCTAGTTTGCGGAATTATATTCAAAGCGTTAACAGCAACTTGCCAAGTAGACTGTACCTTTTGCCATTCTCTTAAGGATTTGGCAGAACTTTGCCACTTCATCGCTACACTAGCTACCCCCTTAGCGGCTGTGAGTTTTTTCAACCATTGTTCTTGAGCAAGTAAATCTTTATTAACAGTTTGTAAGTTAAGCCGATACCTCAGTAATTTTGGCTGGATGAAATTATAAAGTTCGCTATTGGGATTAACTGTCTCTAACGGGACGATCGCTTGTCGCCACAGGTGTTGTCTGGCTTGTAATTCCTCTAAACTATTGGTGGCTGTTTGGGTTTTTTGTTCAGCCGCCGCACCTGCTTGTAAAGCTGTTACTACTTGATTAATTTTGTCTAACTGTGCAGCCAAGATAGTTTTGAGTTCCTCGGCTTGTTGATGGCGGGGAGACCACTGAGGAATGACATTCAACGCCGCGCTAGCCGCCTCTAGTTGTTGTTTAACTCTGGTTAATTCGTTTTCTGACTTCGCACGATACATCAGTTGGCGAGATTCTGTTTTCAGATGCGTTGCAGTTTCTAACTCTTTACACTCAGACCTCACACAAGGCAGAGTTAATAAATAACCACTTACTCCTGAAACAACAATCACCAGCAAACTTACACCCAGCAACAGTGGTGAGACAACTAAAAAAGGTTTGCGGCGAATCTTAGTTAAATCTGGTGCATCCGCTAGGGGATCATAAGGTATTTCTGCTTCTGAATCTTCTAAAGTTTCTTCAATAAATGCAGAATGAGTATTTGTCGCCTCAGAGAATGAGTTACTGGTAGGAAATGAAGCAGAATCAGCAAACTTTTCTGTATTCCCAACTTCCCATATCTTCAACTCTTCTTCTCTTTGCTTGATCGTAATTATACGCTTGGCATAGGGAAGCTTTTCGCTGGTTACTCTGAGAAAACATTGTACCCGTTGCTCCCTGTAGGTTGGTAGAGACTGGAGTGCATCCTCAAGAACTGCAAAGACTTGTTCGGCGTTAACCGTGAGTCCAACTGGATGTTGAATCAGAATCATTAATTCGTCTTTGTTGACAGCACACCTAATTTGGAAGACTTTACCCGATGGAACTTGTGCCAGAAGTTGTTCTTGCAAAGTTCTAGCTAACAGTTGTAAATCTTCCTGCTGGACTGCTACTTTCATAGAGCGTTCCCGCTGATTATCTATAATTGTTTTTTTATCTTTGAGAGAAATAAATGAATCGCTTGTGTTTTTTGAATCCAGATGCACAATTTAACCAACCACAGCCAAAAATAAAATAGACCAACTTTCTAACATAAATTTTGGCTGTTATGGGCAAATCTAATATCAGTGATTATTCGTATTTTTTCGATTTGCTTTTTTGACCTGCGCGAATTCACTAATTAGGATTAGAATAAAAATCCCTAAGTAATAATTCAATCTTTAAAATTAATTCTTCACTGCTGCAAACACGCCACTTATTTTAGACTGTTAAAGCTTTACTTTAGTCTAGTCTTTTAACATACATTCATTTCTTATTAGTACAGAATTTATGCTGAATTTTAGCGGATGAAGATTGAATTATATATAGATAAAAAGTAATTGCCAATAAAAAATCGAGAAGAATAAAATTTTGACATTTAAAAGGTTTTTATACTATAAGAAAACACTACGTGTCTTATGTTTATCACAATCTTAACTGATTTGTTAACAGCCTCAAGTATGAAAAAACATCAGCAGCGATCGCACTGTTATTGAAGTCAGTTGTTCAGTCAAGTATAAATGTTGCATTCTTTACAAAATATCTTAAAGTATAGAGGAAACTTACTCAGGCTAAATTTTTGACACAACAGCGAATTTTGTTATATGCTGTCAATTTCACTGATAATCTTGGTGACATTATATTAATTTAGTTATATAGATTAACGCTATAAATTCAATTGCGGCATTTGCTGAATTCGATAGAATTGATCCATAAAAAATTAATGTATACAGATGAACTAGACTTGCTTCTGCAATTATGCTGCTGTAAAAAAGAAACAACAGCACCACAAAAATACTGTTGATAGTGGCAAACAAAGGTGCATAACGATGGATTTATTAGAATATCAAGTTAAAGAATGGTTTGGGAACATAGGTATTCCTGTCTTACCTTCTCAAAGAATTGATCATCCTACGGATCTCAAACGCTTAAAAATTCGCTATCCAATTGTCCTCAAATCCCAAGTATATGCAGGCGAAAGGATTCATGCTGGTGGAGTGAGGATTGTCGAAACAACTATTGATGCGATCGCCGCAGCTCAAACTATTTTTAATTTGCCAATTTGGGGTGAGTTACCTGAAGTTATATTGGCAGAGGCCAAATATGATAGCAAACAAGAATTTTATTTAGCAGTAGTTTTAGACACCGCTGTTTGCCGACCAGTACTTTTAGGGTGTAAAGAAGCAAATATTGATTGGGAATCAGCGGGTGAGAAATTACAGTATGTTGTGGTAGAACAAGAATTTTCGCCTTTTTATGCGCGGCGACTAGCTTTAAAAATGGGACTGCAAGGGGGGCTGATGCAGTCAGTCAGCGACGTTGTGGAAAAGATGTATGAGTTATTTATCCAAAAAGATTTAGACTTAGTAGAAATTAATCCTCTCGCAGTTAATGCCGCAGATGAAGTGATGGCGCTAAATGGTAAAGTCAGCATTAACGAACGGGCTATTGGTCGTCATCCAGAACTGGCTGAATTAGCAGCAAAAATTAGTAACCGTCACAGCAGTAATAAAAATAACGGCAAATTAAAAGACTTGAATGGTAGCGAAACTCAAGGCAAAATCGGAATTCTGGGAAATGGTGCGGGTTCGATTATGGCTACCTTTGATTTAATCGCCAGTCTTGGGGGTAAACCGAGTCATCCATTGAATCTGCGACATGGTTTGTTAACAGACACTTCACCGACAAGTTTTGGCGATCGCTTAGCTAAAGGTCTGAATCTCCTCGCAGCTGACAAAAGCATTCAAGTGATTTTGATTAACCTGCTTGGTAGTATCCCCCAAGCCGAAACCGCCGCCCAAGTCATTGCCAAATTTATGCAAGATTATCATAGTCGCAATCGTCGGGAGTCCCATATTCCCTACTTGGTTGTCCGGTTAGCTGGTTCAGAGTTGAATGTGGCGCAAGATTTATTAGCCAGTATTGAAAATCAAGGTGAACTTGTATTAGTCGAAGATTTAGATGAAGCCGTAGCACAAGCTGTTCGCCTCGCTAAACCAGTTACTTATCAACGTGTCAAGGTTAAGTAAGTTGTCAATGGTCAATGGTCATTTGTCATTAGTTATTAGGCTAGTACTGATCTCAGGATAAAGTCGGCAATTTATCTTTTACACTTCATACTTCACGCTTCACACTTCATAATTTTTATGAACTTAACGCCAGATAGTAAAGTCATCATCCAAGGTTTTAGTGAATTTATTTCAGCAACTAATATTGTGCAAATGCGAGCTTATGGGACAAATTTGGTTGCTGGTGTTAATCCTGGTTTCGGTGGACAAAAACAATACGATTTGCCAGTTTTTGATTTAGTTGAAGAAGTTGTCTCACAGTTTGGATCAATTGACACCACAATTATCTGTGTTCACCCTTACCAAGTATTAGATGCTGCTTTAGAAGCGATCGCCTCTAACATTCGTCAAATTATGATTATCTCGGCGGGAATGCCACCATTAGATATGGTGCAATTACTCCGCAAAGCCGAAGCTTGTGAAACTTTGATTGTCGGGCCGAACAGTCCCGGAATCATTGTCCCTGGAAAAATTCTTTTAGGCACACAACCAAGTGAATTTTATACACCTGGCCCTGTGGGAATTGTTAGCCGCAGCAGCACTTTAACCTACGAAGTTGCTAGGGAATTAACCAAAGCTGGTTTAGGACAATCAATTAGTGTGAGTATTGGCAGTGATGCCATTGTGGGTTCATCATTCTTGCAATGGCTGCAAATTCTCGATGAAGATGAAAATACAGAAGCGATCGTGTTAGTTGGTCAACCCGGCGGTGGTAGTGAAGAAGCCGCAGCCCGATATATTACGGAAGCAATTGATAAACCAGTCATTGCCTATATTGCAGGTAGACAAGTACCACCAGTGAAAAACTGGCAACAAACTGGTACTCTAGCCGCAGTGATTGGCCGTGACCCTAATTTTGGTACAGCCCAAAGTAAATTAACAGCCTTCAAAGAAGCAGAAGTTCCTGTAGCTGAACGTCCTTCGTTGATTCCGGAATTGGTCAGAAATGAGTTGAAAGTCCTGGCTGTTAGTTAAAAAATGCACTCAAGTGAATATTTTTCTTTTCCCAGAGTGATAAAAGAAAGATAGTATTGCTACTCCCACCCAAGTAGAGACGTTGTATACAACGTCTCTACTACTTTGGCTTATTTTCGGGAAAATCAGGAAATGATGAAGTATTGATTTGTAGTGTCATACCATTTCACTTTCTTTTATTTTCTGCATCCGTGTTCTTTGCTTGCTCTTTCGTCTGGTTAAGTGAGCTAGAATTCAAGCATATCAAGCATTTTTTCCCTAAAAACGCCTTATGTTGGAGACTTTACAAACTCAAATTTACCAACTCGAACAATTTGCCAACAATTTAGTTGCTAACCAACTGACACACTTAAGTTTGTTGAGTGTTGGGATTATTTTTCTGGCTGGCTTACTCACCAGCTTAACTCCCTGTATGTTGTCAATGCTACCCATTACTATCGGCTACATCGGAGGCTATGAAGCGAAAAGCCGCCTACAAGCAGTAGCCCAGTCTACTTGGTTTGCATTAGGATTGGCAACTACCCTGGCTGGTATGGGTATCATAGCTGGTTTAGTCGGCAAAGTTTACGGGCAAATTGGAGTTGGTTTACCCATTATTGTGAGTGTCATCGCCATTATTATGGGGCTGAACTTACTTGAAGCATTGCCCTTACAATTTCCTTCTTTGGGCGAGACAAATTGGATTTCTCAAGATTTACCGCCAGGAGTGCGTTCTTATTCTCTTGGCTTAACTTTTGGTTTAGTGGCTTCTCCTTGTAGCACCCCTGTTTTAGCGAGTTTACTCACTTGGGTTGCCAGCACACAAGACTTAATTTTAGGCGCTGTTTTGTTACTGTCTTATACAGCAGGGTATGTAGCACCATTAATTTTGGCAGGTACTTTTACCGCTGCGATCAAAAAACTGCTGGAGTTGCGTCGTTGGTCTGGTTGGATTAACCCAGTCAGTGGGGCGCTATTGGTAGGATTTGGTGTTTTTTCTCTGATTTCTCGCATTCCCTTTGGCAGTTTGTAACCCATGACTTTAGATAATTCAGTCTCCACAGAATCAAGTTGGTTGTCAGCACCTTGGCGATTCATCCGCAAAGAAGTTTTGCCTGTACTGACAGACTTACGATTAGCGATCGCCTTATTATTAATTATTGCCCTATTCAGCGTTAGCGGTACTGTAATTGAACAAGACCAGTCAGCCAGTTTCTATCGCACTAACTATCCAGAACATCCAGCTTTGTTTGGTTTCCTAACTTGGAAGGTCATCTTAACAGTTGGATTAAATCGTGTTTATCATACTTGGTGGTTTAACGCGTTACTCATCTTGTTTGGTAGCAGTTTAACGGCTTGTACTTTCACGCGGCAATTACCAGCTTTAAAAGCTGCCCAACGTTGGAAATATTACGAAGAACCCCGACAATTTCAAAAATTAGCTTTAAGTGCAGAATTAGATACTGCTTCTTTAAATTCTCTTGCTCCATTATTGCAAAACCGTCGTTATAAAATTTTTCAAGACAAAGATAATATTCTTTACGCCCGTAAAGGCATAATTGGACGTATTGGGCCGATTATTGTACACATTGGGATTGTCACGATTCTTGTAGGTGGTATTTGGGGTTCCATGACTGGATTTACCGCCCAAGAAAAAATTCCGAGTGGCGATCGCTTTCAGGTAGAAAATATCCTCAATGCTGGCCCTTGGTCAAATACCAAACACTTAAAAGATTGGTCAGTGCGGGTAAATCGGTTTTGGATTGAATACACACCTACTGGCAGTATTGACCAATTTTATTCCGATATGTCTGTGTTAGATAATGACGGTAAAGAAGTTGACCGCAAGACAATTTTCGTCAACCAACCTCTGCGTTATCGTGGCGTAACTTTCTATCAAGCCGATTGGGGAATTTCGGGTGTCCGATTCCAATTTAATAATAGTCCGGTGTTTCAATTACCAATGGCTGCATTGAATACCAGTCCGCAACAGGGACGGATGTGGGGGACTTGGATACCTACCAAACCCGATTTGAGTGAGGGTGTGTCTTTAATTGCCAAAGACCTGCAAGGCATGATGTTAATTTATGACAGCAAAGGTCAGCTAATTACAACGGTGCGTGCTGGTATGGCTGCTGAAGTCAACGGTACAAAACTAAAAATCATAGAAGTGATTGGGAGTACTGGCTTACAAATTAAATCTGATCCTGGCATACCAATTGTTTATGCTGGTTTCGCCATTTTGATGGCGGGTGTCGTGATGAGTTACTTCTCCCATTCGCAAATTTGGGCATTACAAAAAGGCGATCGCTTGTATGTAGGTGGTAAAACTAATCGCGCTCAAGTTGCTTTTGAAAAAGAAGTGTTGGAGATTTTGAATGGACTGAATTCTCAGTCAACGGCAGCAGTAGGGTAGATTTGAAATTTTTACTCTCTTTATTGATGACCTCTCCACTAAAATAAACACGCACATAAATTATGAAGGCTGAATAAATATAGTGATTTTCTCTGTATCTTCACTGTAATTATTCAGCTTTTATATTTTGATTGCCAAGAATAATATTGTTAATTACTGAGAAATCTAGCTAATGCTATGTTTTTTTGAATTTTATATAGCAAAAACCTATTGTTCTTTATCCTAGAATCCAAATTATCCTATATATTTACTCTAGTTTTTTATAGAAGTTCTTTTTCCAACATCTAACTTAATCCTAAATTTGAAGTCTACTTTATACAACAAAAGCCTATTTATCTGATGTATAGAGTTTAATTTACTCTTATCCAAATTAATTAATATGGTAATTTCATCACTACTGAGATGAACGTTAATTCCTCAAAACTGTCAGCTTATTTTATCTGTATATTCACTAATTTTAGCTAACTAACATTTACTTGAAAATTACAATTATTCCCAAATCATGATATCTCTTTGCTCAGTTGATATTTCGTTATAAAGACTTTGCAAAAACCACTTTCAACTATAGACGTTAAAAATATTCATGGGATACAAAGTAGTTACCCGAAAAAAAGTAGCTACTATACAACCAGTATTTTCCAACGGTGATCAAGTGAATGATTGAGACTTCATTACTTGATGAAAAGAAATCAAAACTTAGTTAAGTGCGTATCAATATCTATGACAAACATGCATAAAATCCGCTTTGGACTGATTGCTGCTGCTACTTTAACTTACACATTGTTCGGTATGGGTTCAGCAGGTGCAACAACTACCAATACTACATCTACAAAAGTAACTACCATTCAACAAGCCATCAAGGAAGCGCCAATAGCTGCCAAAAATGCGAAAGACAGTGCAGATGCGCTCAACAAAGCCGAAGCTACACTGACAAACACTATACAAGCCGCCACAAAAGCTAAACAAGATGCCATCAAGGTTTTAACTTCTGCTGAACAGACATTTCAAAAAGCAGACGCAGATTTTATTGGGGCCAAAGCAGCGTATGATGCGACCAATAAGACTTTGGGTGATGCCAAAACAGTATATGATACGGCTAATAAGACTTTGGGTGATGCCAAAACAGTATATGATGCAGCTAATAAGGCTTTAACTGATGCGAAAGCCAGCCTCGCCGCTGCTAAAACTCAAGCTCAAAAAAGTGCAGCACAACAAGCTGTTACTAACGCTACTACAACCTTTAATACTGCAAATACCAAGTTGAGTGATGCAACCACTAAATTTAACGCTGCAAATACCAAGTTGAGTGATGCAACCACTAAATTTAACACTGCAAATACTAAGTTGAGTGATGCGACAAGTAAGCGTACCACAACTGAACAAGCTAGAAATCAAGCTAGCGAACAAGTGAAAACTGTCACTGAAAATGCTGACAAGCAAGTTAAAGATGCTGAAGATACTAGAAATCAAGCTAAATTAGATGCAGACAATGCGGCTAAGTATTCCCTAGAAGCGCAAGAAGCTGCCAAAAAGGCTAGTGACTGGAGTACGATGAAGCGACTCACTATCAAAGATAAGTCAGAAGATCAAAATTTCTTATCTATACTTCCCCAGTTTCAAGCTTTAGTACAAAAAGATGGTGTGGCGATTCCCGCCGATCAAATCAAGGCACAGAAAGTAGACTTTTCTCAACTATTTTTGAAACAAAAGCACAATGTACGTGTTTGGTTCCTGAATGAAGGCGCTAGCTATAAAAACCAGTTAGCCTATGAATCTATTCGGGGTGACAAATACGATAAAGGGATGATATTTGAAAATATCTCTTGCGACAGCAGCAAAAATAAGTGCGAAAAAGGAGAGAAAGATGGTGTTTTAGATATCGGTGATTTTGTAGATTTGGGTAGTTTGAAAGCTGGTACACAGATGAATTTCTTACTCAAAGCTGATGGATACAGTACAACACCAAAAAATGGCGAGATTTATGGTGCAGACCCAAGCCTTAACCCTGATGGGTTACAACACTTAATGGGTTGGAAGGTTGGTAATTATTTGCTCATGGGTTTTGAAGATTTACGCAAAGCTGGCGATAAAGATTACAACGACGCAATTTTTGTTGTTGACTTTGGTAAAGATAATTTCAAAACATCTGCTGTACCAGAACCTTCTGCTACACTGCCACTTTTAGGCTTAGGCGCATTTGGAATGCTGAATTTGCGTCGCCGTCGTCGTTAATAGTTCAGGACTGACGCATCAAAGGTTGTCTGTAGAGAATGGGTGTAAGGGTGTAGGGATTTTGAAAACTTATGCCTCTTTACCTTACCCCACATCCTTGATTTTTCGTCTCACTGGGTAAGTGCTAATTTTGTTATTTAAGCATTAGTGATTTAATTCGCTGATGCTTTTTGGTGGCATACTTCAATAACTGTATGCACGTTTCCCCTAGGAGCAAAATCGGCTTTAACAGTAATTTCTAGGGGATCACAAGCTGCAACCATGTCATCTAAAATTTGATTGGCAGATTCTTCATGGGAGATATAGCGATCGCGGTAACTGTTAATGTAAAGCTTGAGGGCTTTTAATTCTACTACCCGTTCATCTGGTATGTATGTAATATGAATTGTGGCAAAGTCTGGATAGCCAGAAAATGGACATTTACAGGTAAATTCCGGCAAAGTAATGTTGATATCATATCGCCTACCTACTCGCGGATTGGGAAAGGTGATTAAACTACCTTCCGCAATATTGCGTTCGCCATACTTTACTTCTGATGCATCCTGGGTCATGGGTCAATAGTCCTTGGTCATCTGTCGCCTCAACAATAATAGGCGAAAAGCTGATTAAGACAAAAATTCTTTGACCTTTTGCCTTTTTACTTTCACCTTTTTACTTTCGCCTTGTTGTACTACTCTTGTTCCCAGTCGGGACAGTTTTGATCATCCCAGCCGTGGGGGTGCATAGCACAAACTAGCAAGTTTCCACCATAAACTTGGCCGTGATAGTTAGTACAACCTATACAAGCCGGATTTTGTTCTGGTGTAGCTTCCAGTGAGTAGGGAAAGCCTGGGTCTGCATCTGCAACTACATCTTCGAGTTCCCAATACATTTCTAAGAAGGGTGCAGATATTTCTTGTAAGTATTGTTCTACGTCAGCGGCAATGTTATTTTGTACTTGCTCGGTCAATTCTTCTGTGAGGTCAAAAAAGCTATCAACCATATCATTCATTCCTTGAAAGAAGCGTTCTACTTCCTCTGCCACTGTTTCTACGATTCCCATTAAATCTTTTTGCCACTCTTCCATAAAATTGACACTCTTACTGGCTATAAAATTAGGATGCTAATAACTACCCAAATTGAAGTAGATTTATACATTCTATGCAATGTATGTTGTCAACTTCCTGGGTGCGACGCTGAGTTTTAGTGCTATTTGCTGCTGATGCTGAAGTTAAAAACTGCCGTTTACTGATCGTGTTGTAGCCTTTTTAATTCTTCTTGCAGTTTTAGCACTTGGTCACGCAAGTTATCCACATTTTCAGTCGAGGTCTCTTTTACTGTTGGCTCTTCGTCTTCCTCTAAGATTTCGATGCGACGAGGTTCAGAAGGAGTTGTTTTTTCAGCGTTGTCAGCAGGTGTTTGTGGCTGTTGCGCTTGCTTCATCATATCCTCAACGAAGCGGCGGGCTTCTTCTGTGTTCATTTCGCCCCGCGCTACCATTTCATCTGCCAGTTTTTGGACTTGCGATCGCAATTCGGCTAATTTCCCTCCAGCTTTCTCACCTGCGTAAGAAGCTAACCCAACACCGAGGTAAAAAGCTTTTTGTACAATATCTCCAAAACCAGGCATTGCTGCTGATCGCTCCTAAAAATAGGGCGACCCGGAGACTACGCCTACTACAAGCATCCCGTATTGCTGCTACCTTCCGGTTCTGACAAGGTTTAGGCGTTGCAGTCGCATAGATCCAGGTCTAATAAAATAATAACACTAAAAGTTCATAAGTGTGTCCTACTCAACCACAATTTTCCATTCGTAAAGCTGGTAGTCAACACAACCGTTTTTTACCAAGGGGTCAACAGCAATAATGGCTTGAGCCTCATCCATAGAAGCAGCTTCAAACAGCAACATCCCGCCTCCCATTTTGGCCCAATAGCCTGTTTTGGCTTTATGTCCTTTGGCAATTAAATCCTGTACGAATGCTTTGTGAGCAGGTACGTATTGGTCAAAGATGGTTTTATCAACTTTTCCCGACTCTATCTTGACAAACCAGGGCATTTTGCTACGAACCTCAGAGAAAGATATTAAGTATCAGCTTGATTTACTCTATTTTTAAATTAAACGGTAAACGAGCATAAATTCCGTTAGGATCATTCATGCTTTGAAATACTGCTAATTCTTGTTGCAGTTTTTGGAATTCTGCTGTGAGAGGGTTAGCTGCTTTGACTTGTTGTCCCGGAATCTTTAAAGCTGTACTGGCTTCTTCAGCTTTGCCAAACAAAATTTCGTTTAAACTGTTTTCTTTGGGATACTCTTTTAACTGCCAATTGTTACCTAAATTTGCTTGTTTAGCAGCGTATTCTACAGCAGCATCTAGTCCACCAATTTCGTCTACTAAACCAATTTGTTTAGCGGCTACACCAGACCAAACCCGTCCTTGGGCAATTTCTGCAACTTTTTGTTCTGGTAATTTGCGTCCTTGGGAAACTTTATTGAGAAATAAACTATAAATACGGTTCACACTGCGCTGATAAAGTGCGATTTCTTGGGGTGATTTGGGACGAGCCACAGTTTGAGTATCAGCATAGCGTGCTGTTTTAACGACATCCCAAGTGATACCGTTGTCATTCGCCAGCTTTTGCCCGTTGAACAAGATACCAAATACACCGATTGAACCAGTAATTGTATTCGGTTCGGCAAAAATCCGGCTAGAATCACTAGCAATCCAGTAACCTCCAGAGGCAGCCACATCACCCATAGATACTACTACTGGTTTGACTTCATGAGTTAACCGGACTTCCCGTTGCATGACTTCGGCGGCTGTCGCGCTACCACCAGGACTATTAATTCTTAAAACAACAGCTTTGATATTTTTATCTTGGCGGATTTTGGTGAAGATTTTGGCAAAGCGATCGCCTCCGACTTCATTATCATCACCTTTACCATCGACAATTTCACCTTCGGCATAAACCACAGCAATTTGATTTTTTGATTCCCGCTCGGCACTTTGGGATTTATCAAGAAATTTGGCATATTCTAACAGGTCAACTTGCTGGAAGGTTGGCTCATTTTGATCACTACCAGTGAGTTTTTTCAAATCGGCAACTACTTGATCTTGGTATGCAACTTGATCTACTAAACCATTAGTTTTGGCTGCGGGTGCTTCTACTATTGCTTGATTATCGGCGATCGCCTGCAATTTTTGCGGATTGATTTTCCGGCTTGCGCCTACTGTAGTCCGCCACTCACTCCACACATCGTCAAGTAATTTTTGGGTTTGTTCGCGGTTTTCTGGACTCAGTTTGTTGAGAATAAATGGTTCGACAGCACCTTTAAATTTCCCAACTCTCACAACCTGTACACCAATGCCAAACTTTTGCAATGCTCCCGCCAAGAACATTTGTTGGCTGCTCAAACCATTGACTTCTATTGCTCCCAAGGGATTTAGTACTAAGGTGTCAGCTACAGAACTAAGATAATATTCTTTTTTACCCCAGTCTTGACCGTAAGCGATTACTTTTTTCCCGGTGGCGCGAAATTCTTCCAAGGCTTTGCGAATTTCTTTCAGGGATGCGAAGCCAAGGTTACTACCTGAACCTTTTGTGCCATCTAAATATATAGCGACAATTTTCGGATCTTGTTTTGCTTTTTCAATCGCCTCTAGAACTTTGCGGAGTGTGATCCTGTCTTCTGAGTTTCCTGATAAGGTTCTTTGTAACTCTTCACTCGCACTAGGTTCTCTATCGGTAATCTTCATGGATAAGTCAAACACTACCACAGACTTATCTTTGACTATTGGGCTAACCTCTTGAGAAGCTGCGATCGCAAACAGTAGTAATAATATTCCTGTTGTCCCAATCCCACAGAAAATAAATAAACCTAGTAAGCTGCCAATTAAACTAGCAACAGTTTGTTTAAGAAAATTAGTCATTAGTCAATAGTTATTAGTCAATAAAGAGTAATGGTGAGTGATTTGCTACAAAAGACAAATTACTACTGTTTTATTGTATGCGTTGTAAACTGGCAGAATGTTTTAACTGCTGTAAGTTAGCGTTACCAGTACAAAATAACACTGTGACGATTTCTGCGATTAAAACTTCAACTAACTCCGAGATAGCAGTTTCTGAGATTACTGCGGCTTGCAGAAAAGGCATAGCTAAACCCGCAATATCTGCACCTAAAGCGATCGCTTTAGCCACATCCAAACCATGACGCAAGCCACCAGAGGCAATTAAGGGAATATTCGGAGCGATCGCACGTACACTTGTAATACATTCTGCTGTTGGTATACCCCAATCGGCAAATGTTCTACCCAACCTTCGTTGCAAGTCATTTTCTGCTCGTTCTCCTTCTACTTTCGCCCAAGAAGTTCCCCCCGCACCAGCAACATCAATTGCTTTTACCCCAGCCGAGAGGAGTTTTTCTGCCATTGCACCTGAAATACCATTGCCTACTTCTTTCGCAATCACAGGTACATCCAATTTGCAGCATAAAATAGCGATTTTGTCAAGCAAGCCGCGAAAATTTACATCACCTCTAGGTTGAATGCACTCTTGCAGAGGATTAATATGCAAAATCAAAGCATCAGCTTCTAGCATATCTATAATCCGCAGACATTCATCCAGACCATATTTGTAGTTCAGTTGCACAGCGCCCACATTAGCAAACAATAAAACATCTGGTGCATACTTGCGGATAGCAAAAGTTTCCACTACTTGGGGTTTTTCCACTGCAACCCGTTGAGAACCCACACCCATCGCTAGCTTGTAGTGTTGGGCGACTTCGGCTAAACGGCGGTTAATCCTGCCTGCTTCTTCGGTTCCTCCTGTCATGGAAGAGATGAGCAGTGGTGCTAGTAAGTCCCTGCCTAAAAAATTTGTGCTGATATCAATATCGTTGCGATCTATTTCTGGTAAACAACAATGGATAAAACGATAATTTTCTAATCCATTGGTTATTTCACGGCACTGAACATCTTCTTCCAAACAGATACGGATATGATCTGCTTTACGCGACTGAGTTTGTCCGGAATTTCTAGTAGGAGCTTTCACTGGTAGGTAGGAATCACAGCAGTTGTAATCACTATTCTATGACTTACACACAAAGGTTAGTTGTTGAGATTGGGTGTAAAGGTTTAAAACTTCTATATCTACATACCCTTGCGCCCTGATCCAAACCTTAATTGCTCGTTTTCATACGTAATTCCTATCAATAGTATTTGTGCATCAAGATTTTGAATGGTAATATGAAGCACTGAGGATACAAAATGGCATTCGTGTATACAGAAGTACCTTATTATGGCAAAACACATTTACTTCAGCTTCTGGGCTAGAGTTCCTAATTGGTTGTTAGCACATCGAATGGCAGTAAGTGTGTTGACTTTTGTATCACCTTTCATTGTTAGTAGTACAAGTTATAAAACTTTGGCACAAACTCCCAGTGGACAGAGAGTTGATCAGTTAATCCAAAGTTTTAGCAACGAAGATTTATTAGAACAACTGAATAGTGCTACAACTTTAGGCAACCTCAACGATAGAGATTTTAGTAGCGAAGCATTAGAAAAGCTCAAGCAAGCTTTAGTTAACCCTGATTGGCGAGTGCGTAGTGGTTCAGCCTTAGTTTTGGCTCAAAAAGGTGGTGTATTAGTTAAAGATGCTTTACCTACCTTAGTCAAGACGCTGCAAGACCAGAATTGGTTTGTCCGCAGCAGCGCCGCTAGAGCTATTGGCAATATTGTTGCAGAAGATACTGGTGATCCTAATGGTGCAAATACGGTGATAGAAGCTGCTAAGTTTTCGAGTTACTTAGTGGACGCGCTACAAGATCAGGACTTTTCGGTGCGTTTTAGTGCAGCTACAGCTTTGGTGAAATTAAATACAAAATCTTCTTTTATTGTATCTCGCTTGATTTCCAATCTCAGCAATACTAATGATCCACAAACTCGCCTTGCTACTGCCGAAAACTTAAATACCATCAGTACTGAAGTTACTCCTATTCTGCCCAGTATTGCTAAAGCGTTGCAACACAGCGAACCATCAGTACGAGGGTTAGCTTTGGAGACTATTGGTAGTATTGATACAAATACTAATGCCACTTTGCCTTATTTAATCCAAGGTCTACAAGACCCAGATTGGACGGTACGTAACAAAGCAGCTAGAGCAATTGTGAGAATTGTTACAAACATTCAAGAAAAAGCCAGGGCGAATTTCTTCACTACATCTGACTTGAATGCCATAGATGAATTACAAACTATCCAGACAATCTTACAAAACCCACAAAATCATTTTTATAACAACGAAAAAGCCAGCGTGAGTTTAGCTATTAATGCTCTGCAAGCAGCACAGAGGAATAAATAATAAGCTGTTAAGCATTTAATTTGAACATTGAGGCCGCAGGGAGGCAGGGGCTACGGTGTACACACAAGTCGAAAATAGGCAGTATGAAACGCATCCCGCCTAGAACTAAAGTTCCAGGCTCATAGCGAAAGTCCACAAAGCGTGGACTGGAATGAGTTTCTTGTTGAGTCCTCCCAAGAGGACTTGCGCTGTGAGACTCGGAATTTATTCCGAGGCGGGACAGATGCACTCAACCCAGATTTGTGTGTACACCGTAGGGGGTCACTCAATTTTGGATTTTGGATTTACGATTTTGGATTAACCTCTCCTTATAAAGAAGAGGCTTAAATATTGAAAAATTTTTGTTTTTCTTCTGGGTTAACCCACTGCTTGAGACCAAATATTTTAGATTTCAAATTTTCATTTAATCCAAAATCTAAAATCTAAAATCTAAAATTGCTTCGGTCAGGGGAGAGAGTTTGCAGCTTTCATTACCATGAGCATGGTGCAATTTAAATGACTATTAGCTTATCCACATCCACGTTCAGCAAATAGCCCTCAGACTGAAGTCTGGGGCTATACAAACTAAACCCGCCTGCGCGGGTTTGAAGATAGTCCACGTAGGCACTCACTATATTTATTGTTACTGTTTCTCAGACGCACTAATGGGTTCTGGTTTTTTGACTCCATGCAGTTTTATAAAACTATCAAAGGCATACCATGCCAAGACATACCAAGGAATAATTTCTAGTTGCAAACCTTTAATTAGCAACTGTCTCACCGATAAACATCCCAGTGCTAAAGGAAAGATAAAGCGTAAATCAACTACGCCTTTTGTGGCTTGTTCTACTCTGTCGTTTAAGTCAAAAACAGCATTAGCAACTGTAGCGGCTGCTTCGGAGTGGCTTTCACTTCCGGTAGTTACGTCGGCGAAAATTATGCCAATGTCTTTGAGTGTAGATACTAGATTTTGCCAGCTTTCATCGTTGCGATCGTGATAAATCACGATACTGCCATTTTGGATATTAGTATTTACCTGACTGATGTTGGGTTGAGCATTCAACATCTTGACAATGCGTTTCATTTCCCCAGTGTGGCGATGAGACGGGGCAATTCTTAAGCGTAGTCTGCCTGGGGTATCACTAATAATTTTTGTAGAGATAGGCTTGGATGGGGTGTTCAAGGCGGCTGCCTCCACAACGTTAGGCATCATAGTGACGTTACCATGATTATTTGTAAACACATCCACCCTCCTGAGTAATAACTTTGAATGCTTTTGAGTTTGGTTCACTTACCAGTCTGCTGTAGCGAAGTGCTGAGTAAAAGCCTTGTTTTACAGCCTTTCTCAGTTTTTTGCAGTACACTTTCAAGGGGAGAGAGGCTAGGGGCTAGAGACTAGAAAAATGTACCTCATCCAGATGAAAAATACTGTATCCATTCACGTCTTGCACCAAGCGAGTAAAGTTGCGGTTCATCTTGCACACAGACAAAACCCTTGATTGTTTATGCGAGTGTGACTTTACCCACAGAATTGAGAAAGATGGGTATTTCACCCATCTCCTCATTTATTTTTAAGTTGTCGGAAAGTTTGAATTATTGAGCATGAAACTTGATCTTTCATTCTTTCCAAAACACAGCCTAACTCATGCACCATTATCAGATGCGCTGTCAACCGGAGTAGCCGCTGCTTCAAATAATGGGGGTTCTCTGTCTTCTGCGAGTTCGGCCTTAGCTTCAGCTACGATGTCTTCCCAGGTTTCACCTAGTTCTGCAAATGCGCCTTTGCTTTTTTCGTAAGCGACAATTCCGCCTTTGATGATGGATTTAGCAATGGGTTTACCAATTCCTGCCACAACAGGAATTAGGACGGGTGCAAGTAAAACGGCACCGATACCAGCTATAATTCCAGGAGCGCCAGCATCTTCAACAAAATCAGTAATTTTCGGCATAGTCAAGTATCTCCAGTTAGATTGAAAGATTGTTAGAAAGCTTTTTAGCTTACTCTACCCAAGGTCTTATCTCATCTTGCTGATGGTAGAGCTTTCTTTGGGGAATTTTTAAGAATTGGACGCAAGCCGTTAACGCCTGCAACGATTGTTGAACCATTGTTAACTACTGTTGCACCTAGGGGGTTAAGTCCAAATAGCACAGCGATCGCCATTGCTGCAATATTAGGAATAGCAACAATACTGGTGTTTTGGCGAATTAGTTTTTTGGCGTTGCGTGCTAGGGCGATCGCCTCTAAAATTCCATGTAAGTCATTTTCCATCAGCACTACATCTGCTGTCTCACGCGCAATTTCTGAACCGTGAGCAAAGGATATAGAAACATCGGCATAAGCTAAAGCTGGGGAGTCGTTAATTCCATCTCCCACAAAGGCCACTGTCTTGCCTTGTTCGTGCAGTTCACGGACAACGGCGGCTTTTTGTTCGGGGAATGCTTCTGCGTGGGTATTGGCTGGGGCAATTCCGAGTTCTGCCGCTACAGCTTTGGCTGTGCGTTGGTTGTCGCCGGTGAGCATGTGAACTTCTACACCTTCGACGCTCAACAGGTGGTTAATTACTTCTCGTGTTTCTTCTCGCAGAATATCACTATATCTTATTCTACCGAGAAGTTGCCCATTACTGGCGACATAAATTACAGAATTTACTCGGTTGCTATCGTTGAGAGCTTCCATGTTTACGCCTTGTTGACGCAAGAAGCGTTCGCTACCTACATAAATAGCTGCGCCATCAATTTCAGCTTCTACACCTAAACCTAGTTTATAATTCCACTTACTGCGGCTAGGAATGACGATTTGTTGAGCTTCGGCATAGCGGATGACAGCCTCCGCAACTGGATGTGTTAACCGTTGCTCGGCGGCGGCGGCGATAGCCAAAACTCTATCGCTGTCAACTTCAGGATTGAAACTATCAACGCCAATAACTGCAACTTCGCCCTTAGTTAAAGTACCAGTCTTATCAAAAACGATGGTATCAACTTCTGCCAGTTGTTCTAAAGCGCGACCACTACGGATGAGAATACCGTGGCGGGCGGCATAAGTCAAAGCTGCCAAGACTGTTGTCGGCACAGATACTCTGATCCCTGTGGCAAAATCTAGGGTGAGGACGCTGGCGGCTCTGGCGGCGTTGCGGGTAATTGCGAATACTCCTGCGCCTAGCAGTAAGGTGGGTAGCACTGCTTTTTCGGCAATCTTGATGGCGTAGTTTTCCATCCGGGTGTCATGGACGGGGGCTTCTTCCATAAGCTTGATGCTTTGTCCGGCGCGGGTATCGTTACCTATGCGTTCGGCCAAGATATAGATACTGCCTTCTCGTACCAGTGTAGAAGCGAAAACATGTTGTCCTTTGCTCTTCAAGACTGGTACTGATTCGCCAGTGAGTTTCTGCTCATCTAGTAAGGCTTTACCCCGCAGAATACTGCCATCCACCGGGACTTGTTCACCTGGATAGACAATTACAGTGTCACCACTCTTGACTTCTTTGATGGAGATTTGCACCTTTTCACCATCACGTTCTACCCAGACAAATTGCCCTAGAGAATTGAGCAAGTCTAATGTCTGCATTTTAGAAGAACGGGCAGTGCGATCGCGGATATTTTCGCCAATTTCAATTAAACTCAGCATCAATGCTGGAGTGAGAAACTGACCTTGAACTGTGGTAATCACAATTGCCAAGAAATCCAACACATCAATTGTCAGTTTCCGGTGCATCACCACCCCGACTATAGCTCGTTGAAATACGGGTAATGTTGCTAGAGCAATTGTTCCAGCCACCATAACTGGTGGTACAGATAACCCCAAAGGCCCACCTAACACTGCTAAACCGGTGGCTACTACCGAAAGTTGCAAGCCAGGCCAAGCGCCTTCTTCAGCATCCTCGTTTGGCTTTGCATTAATGGGTTTTTTCTGATCCAACAGCACAACGTTGGCATCATTAGCTGTCATTATCAGACAACTCAGACGCGATCGCATTTTGGCATCGCTGACTTGACTAGTTTTATAAGTAACAACTAACGAGGCCGCCGCAGGTTTAATTCTGACGCTGGTAACGAGGGGATCAACTTCTAACAAAGTTTGTAAGCGTTGCATATATGCGGTGTTATTACGCAACTGTGGGATACGCAACCGCATTCTTCCGGGAACTGCATGGACAACGCTATAGACAACTTTGGATACTGGCTGATGAGAGCGTCCATTTAAGTTAGCTAGAGAAGCTTTGCCATTAGTCTTGTAACTTGATTGGGCTAAAACCACTGTATTGACGGTTTCATAAGCCTTCGCACCCAAAGGTACCTCTTCTTTAACTTCAGTTTCCGAAGATTTTTGAACTGCGGGCGATACTAGTTGTGCTGTCAATGGTGTCATTCCTGATCTCGCTAAAGTGATGAAAAATTTGACTCATAACGCAGTAGGCTCTCATACCAATTTTGGATTTTAGATTGAAGTCTAAATTAATCGACCACTCCAACCAAGTTGGTATTTATGTTTGAGAGTGAATTTTTCTCTCCAATCACTGAAGACTGGTGAGCTACTGCAATAAAAATTTGCTGATATATTGTTAAATTCTGCTGGTTGGGTTGGCGGCGATACCTGCCGTTGCTTCGTTGGCAGATTGAATCAAACAAATTAAATATGTTTTTGCTGCTTCTTCAACGCTGTGTATTCGCTCTTGAGAGTCTCGCAGTTTTCCAGTTTGATAAGTGATCACAACTGAGGCTGCATCTTTATTGATGCGCTCACTTGTCACTACTGGATCTGCTTTGAGCAAGTTCTCTAAGCGTTGCACATATTGACGATCGCAAGCTATTTGCGGTATATGAAACCTAATTCGTCCAGGAATGGCGTGAACGATACTATAGGCTACTTTTGAGTGCTGAGTTGTGAGTGCTGAGTGCTGAGTTGTGAGTGCTGAGTGCTGAGTTGTGAGTGCTGAGTGCTGAGTATTTTTTTCTTCCTCTGCACCCCTGCACCCTTGCTCCTCTGCTCCTCTGCTCCCTTGCTCCTCTACTTGAACTGTTTCAGCAGTCTGCAATAGACTAGCTAGATTTGAGCGCATTTCAAAGTCAGACATCATCCCGGTTTTGTAGGTAATGACGACTGATCCCGCTTCTCGATTAACTTGCTGATTAATCACCCATTGTTGCTCTTTGATCAACGCTTGGAGGCGTTGCAAGTATTGGGGATCATCATTAATTTTTGGTACACAAAATGCGACTTTGCCGGGAAGTGCCAGAGTAATACTATACGCTACTGTGACAGATTGCTTGTGGGCGATGTGGTTTGGTTTGGCTGCTATTTTCCAGGGGCTAGGCCCAGGAGGCTGCGATGCCGATGAGGATACAGAACCCTCCATTTTCATCCTCCTGTGTTCCTTGACGGAACGATCTACAACGGAAAGTTCGCCATATAGGCTAAAGAAAAAGACATAGCTGCGGGCTTCATGTCAGCCCATATACTAGATATGTTTAGATTGTTACTTTCTGCTGATGTTTTTGTTGTATCAGCCGCTACAACAGGCTGAGTAATTTGTTCTACAGGCTGTTGTGGCTCTGCAATTTGGACGCTAGGTGTATGTGGATTTGTTTGCACCGCCAATTCCATCAGTTTGACCCAATGGTTAACTGCAACTTGACCAGGATGATATGCGATCGCAATTGATGCTGCATCACAATTCATCCGCACGTTAGTTACATGAGTGTCTGTTTTTAATAACCTTTCCAGTCTTCTGGCATAGGCTTGATCCTGAGCAATGCGTGGTACATGAAACCTAATCCTGCCAGGAATATTATGAACTACAGTATAGGCAATATTTGCTGACGATTTTACGTCTTGCCTAACTTGTTCAACAACAGCTTTAGTGACTGCTTGTGTCAATTTCGGTTGTTTGCTTGTGTTATTTGGTTTTGCAGATTGGCTATTGCTGTCTGACTTAGCAATTTGCGGTTCTAGATAGTCAATTACCCGACGTGTGGCATCTGCGGTAATCATATAGACTGGGATCGATGCAAATCCACTAATTCCTAGACCTCCTGTGACTGCTAAACCAGTCATCAGAGGAATAAAGGAGATGGTTTGCTCCATCCAAAAATCTGGAGATTTCCACACTGCAAAGGGATCTTTGCTGCTCATTGATTGAGGCGAAGTTGGAGAAGGGTTAATATTCAGTTTTTCTAGTATTCCCAACATCTGAGGTAATGTCAAATAATTTTCGTCAAAATTAACGACCAAACTGCCCAATTGCTCGTTGGTCGTAACTTCAGTGACTCCTTTAAACTGTTCTAAATGTTGGGATACTAATTCTAAGTTTGCGTTTAAACTGCCGTCAGTAGCGCGGATACGAATGCGACCGTGGGTTGCATGGACAATTTCTAACCCACCAGTTGGTAAATGCGTCTCTAACTTTGCAGTTGCCAAACTGGTATGTTTATTCACTTTTACTTGATCACTGTGACGCTGAGTAGAGATTAAGTCAGGAGACAAAGCCTCTGTCGAACTTAATCCGCGACTACTGAGAGTTTTTGTCATTTACTCGATAGTTGCACCAAGGCTTGAAGGTTAACAATAGGTTAAATATAACCTAAAAATTCCGTATTTGAAATCATCCTCAAGATTTATTTTTAGATGAAGTAATGTTAACTATTTGTTTTTGATATTCTTGCTCAGTGATGATATCGTGAGTACTTTCAACGCGATCTATAAATACAATCCCATCAAGATGATCGTACTCATGCTGAAAAACTCGTGCTACAAAGTCAGTTAATTCTTGCTTTTGTAATTGTCCGTAGCGGTCATAATATTCAACTTCTATAACTTGATATCTCGGTACTAATCCTCTAATACCAGGGATACATAAACAACCTTCCCAACCTTTAACAATTTCCGTTGAATGTGACACTATCTTAGGGTTGATCATGGCAGTGGGTTCCATTGTCGGCGCATTGGGATATCTAAGATTTGGACGAGAGGCGACAATAAATAAACGCTTTTGTTCTGCAACTTGTGGTGCAGCAATTCCTACACCATTAGCCTGAGAAACTGTGGCAATTAAATTATCAATTAATTGTTGAATTTTCTCATCATGAATATTATCAACCCAAGAAGCTTTTTGCCGAATCACTGGGTCGCCTAACTGCACAATTGGTAATAATTCAGCCATATCAAATACTCCACTTGGAACTAGTAGATAATTAATCAAAAGAGTGGCTAATTAAATAAAAATTGACAATGCACCCTTGTCAATTTTTGCAAACATAAGATTTACTAATAAGTAAAATTTAAGTTTTTTAACCTAAAGTATTAAGTCATATAGGAATCCGATTTGATTTCTGAATCTAGTTGTGTGGTGCGCCAAGCGCAGCGCAAGCGCGATAGGCAGGGAGTAGGGAATGGGGAGTAGGGAGTAGGAAAGAAGCCTGACATGGGTGTACTGATTTTTTTCATAAATCAAATATGAGTCCTATAAACTTCATACTTCATACTTCATACTTCATACTTCACACTTCAATTAGTTTTCCCGTTGCACAGGTAGAGGTGCAGGACGAACGGTGACTTGCGTAATTTGTCCGTTACGCTCTACTTGTACAGGTAAAGGATTACCGATTTGGCTATTTTCCAGAAGTCTTTGCACTTCTTCCACCTTAGTAACAGGCTGGTTACTGATTTGTTGAATTACATCTCCTGCTCGCAGTCCCGCAGCAGCAGCAGGAGAGCGAGGCACAATACGCACTAACAACACACCTTTATCTGTCGTCAGATTAATGCGATCGCCAAATCTATTGTTTATCCTTTCTTTAATTTCTGGTGTAAGCGTCACCATCTGCACACCCAAATAAGGATGATCAACGCGGCCTTTAGAAATTAATTCTTGGGCAATTCTTTGCACTGTGTTGATAGGAATGGCAAATCCCAAACCTTGAGCGCCACGCAAAATTGCTGTGTTCATCCCAATTACTTCACCGCGTGCATTTAGCAATGGGCCGCCAGAATTCCCCGGATTAATCGCTGCGTCTGTTTGCAGATAGTCAACACGCTTGTCACTAGCACCAATATCACTACTAGATCGACCTGTAGCACTAATAATCCCTGATGTCACAGTATTGTTTAAACCTAAAGGATTGCCAATGGCAATTACCGCCTCCCCTGGTTGTAAAACTTCCGAATTGCCTAACGGTACAGTTGGCAAGTTATTAGCATTTATTTTAATGACAGCTACGTCGGTAACAGGGTCTTCTCCCAAAACTTGACCGTCAAAATTTCTGCCATCTTTGAGAGTAACTGTTACTTTATCAGCACCATCAACTACATGCGAATTGGTCAAAATTTGCCCAGAGGAACTCATGATAAATCCTGAACCACTACCCCGCTCAACTCTTTGTCTAGGTTGGACATCTCGAAAATACCTCCGAAAAAAGGGATCGTTAAATTCGTCTGGAACGCTAGATGTAATTGTTCTGGCGGAATCAATTCGCACAACTGCACCGCCAACATTTTTCACCACGCCTACAACAAAGTTGGGATCACCAGATGAAAGGGGTGAAAGTGCGATCGCAGATTCGGAATCGGATGTTTTAGTTGCGCTAGTTGAAGGTTGATTGGTCGCATTTTCAAAGGTTTTGCTTGGTAGCAGACTACAGCCCCCCAAGGACACCACTGCTACTCCACTGAGCAGCATTAACTTCACATTGTTAAATGTCTTACTGCACAGCCAATCCCAGCTATCAATATTATTATGCACTGTTGTCTTCATGTGTCTTTGCTTCTCCGTCTTGGTCAGTGGGTGGTAGGATATTGCCTACTGGGTAGTCCCAAAATGATTAGAACTCAAAGTTTAGCTTAGGTCTAGAGTATCTGAATGCTAAATTGGTGCTTGCTCATATCTTCTATTTTGGCGATTAGCAGCAAAGGTGATATGTGATGGAAATTTCTCTTGACAATCTGTGGTCTCAGGTGCTAGAGCGATTACAGCTAGAATTATCCCGTCCAACCTTTGAAACTTGGATTAAAACTGCTAATGCAGAGCGGTTAGAGAATAATTGTTTAGTGATTATTACGCCGAACCCCTTTGCACGCAATTGGTTACAAAAGTACTACATCAATACCATTGCAAATGTCGTGCAAAGTATTCTGGGGTATCCGGTAGAAATTTACATTACCGTCGCTCAAGGTGGGGAAGTTTCGCCTATAGACAATCGAGAAAGTACGGAGGAATTGAATAATTCTAGTTTCGTGTCTGAAAGCTTAACGCAAAAAACTCAGACTAATGCGGAATTAAATTCAAAGTATGTCTTTTCCCGGTTTGTGGTGGGTGCGAATAATCGGATGGCGCACGCAGCATCCTTAGCCGTTGCAGAATATCCAGGTAGGGAATTTAATCCGTTGTTTTTATGTGGTGGTGTTGGTTTAGGAAAAACTCACCTTATGCAAGCCATAGGGCATTATCGCTGGGAAATTTGCCCCAATTCTAAAATATTCTACGTTTCCACAGAGCAGTTTACCAATGACTTAATTACCGCTATCCGCAAAGATAGTATGCAAAGTTTCCGAGAACATTATCGGGCTGCGGATGTATTGTTAGTTGATGATATTCAGTTTATTGAAGGTAAAGAGTACACCCAAGAAGAATTTTTCCATACTTTTAATACATTACATGAAGCTGGTAAGCAAGTTGTAATTGCTTCTGACCGTCCGCCTAACCAAATTCCCCAATTGCAAGAGAGATTATCTTCGCGGTTTTCGATGGGATTAATAGCGGATATTCAACCGCCTGATTTAGAAACGAGAATGGCGATTTTACAAAAAAAGGCGGAGTATGAAAATATCCGTTTGCCTAGGGATGTGATTGAGTATATAGCAACTAACTACAAATCGAATATTCGGGAATTGGAAGGAGCATTGATCAGGGCTTTAGCTTATATTTCGATTTGGGGTTTGCCTATGACAGTAGAAAATATTACCCCAGTTTTAGAAACACCAAGCGAAAAAGTTGCTGCGACTCCAGAGGCGATTTTAAACGCTGTTGCTGCTACTTTTGATGTGTCAATTGAAGACCTCAAAGGAAACTCACGACGGCGAGAAATTAGCTGGGCGCGGCAAATCGGGATGTATTTAATGCGTCAACACACAGATTTAAGTTTACCGAGAATTGGTGAGGAGTTTGGAGGAAAGGATCATACAACGGTGTTGTATAGTTGTGAGAAAATTACTCAACTCAAAGAAAGCGATCGCAACTTAGGAAACACTCTGCGTCAACTGAGCGATCAAATTAACATGACCAGCCGTTCTCAAAAATCATCAAGAAATTAATCTGGAGTTTTCCACAGCCTGCACACTAATTACTGATCTAAATGGTTAAGGAATAAATTTAAAATATTAAGTTAAGTATAAAAAACGATTAAAATTAAATCTCTCTGTGGAAAAACAATTCTTTTTTGTGGAAAAAACCCGACAATTCTGTGGAAAACTTCATCCAGTATAATTACCTTGTGGAAAACCCCTAAAAGTTTTCCACAAGTTTTCCACAGGTATTAACACTGTTTATTAAGAGGTTAGAGACTAGAGGCTAGGGGCTAGTACCGCTACGCGGAAGTCAAAAGTCAAAAGTCAAAAAGCTTATATCACAAGCTTTTTACTAACTTGAAATGATATATTTATTTCCGCCGACCTGTACTAGAGAAATTTTCATGGTCTTATTACCTGTGAGGGAATAGCTAGAAAATGTGAATATTGACTAAAGTCAAAAATACTCATCCCTACCTTTAATCTTTAACCTCTAACCCTAGCCTCTAACCCCTAACTCCTAGCCTCTAGTTCCTCACCTATGAAATTACTTTGCTCTCAAAGCGACCTCAGTACTAACCTTTCCCTTGTTAGCCGTGCTGTACCTTCACGACCGAATCATCCAGTGTTGGCGAATATACTTTTACAAGCGGATGCGGAAAATAACCAAGTCAGTTTAACAGCTTTTGATTTGAGTTTGGGTATCCGTACCAGCTTTAGTGCAGAAGTTTGGCAAGGAGGTGCGATCGCCCTACCTGCTAAACTCTTGGTAGATATCACCTCGCGTCTACCAGAAGGGGAAATCACCTTAGATGATGAAGCCCCAGAAGCATCTACTGGTGAAGGTTTAATTGTCACCCTCACACCCAAAAGCGGCTATTATCAATTACGCGCCATGAGTGCGGAAGATTTTCCCGAACTCCCGATAATTGAAGATGCAGAACCAATTAATTTAACAGCCGCCGCCTTAATTGAAGGACTACGGGGTTCGTTATTTGCTACTAGTGCTGATGAAACCAAGCAAGTTCTCACAGGTGTACATTTGAGTGTGAAACAAGACACTCTAGAATTTGGTGCGACTGATGGACATCGCCTAGCTGTTGTAGAAACCACAAACGAGAGTCCTTTGGCTGGTGGTGGTCAATTAGAAGTGACAGTACCCAGTAAAGCCTTACGAGAACTAGAGAGAATGTTGGCGCATAATGCTGCGGCTGAGGATGCGATCGCTTTATATTTAGATCAAGGTCAAGTTGTCTTTGAGTGGCAAAATCAACGCTTAACTAGCCGCACTTTAGAAGGGCAATATCCCGCATATCGCCAACTCATTCCCCGCCAATTTGAGCGACAAGTTACAGTTGACCGCAAACAATTTTTAAGTACTTTAGAAAGAATTGCTGTACTAGCAGATCAAAAGAATAATATAGTTAAACTCACCATTGATCATGCTGCCCAAGAATTAACATTATCTTGTGAAGCGCAAGAAATGGGCAGCGGTCGAGAGTCCATACCTGCGGAAATCTCTGGCGAAGATATCGAAATTGCTTTTAATGTGAAATATTTAATGGAAGGCCTAAAAGCTTTGCCATCTTCCGAAATTCAAATGCACATTAATCAAAACCTCACACCAGTCATTTTTACACCACTGGGAGGGTTGAAGATGACTTATTTAGCGATGCCGGTGCAGCTACGTAGTTAAAGAATTTGAGATAAAAATTGGCGCGTTCTGTCCTCTTGCGGGTTGGTAAAAAAGATATCGGGTGTTGCTGACTCTACAAGAGAACCACTATCCATGAGAATTACTCGGTCAGCAACTTCACGGGCGAATCCAACTTCGTGGGTAACTACAACCATCGTCATTCCATCACGGGCTAGAGTACGCATCACATCTAATACTTCGCGTACCATTTCTGGGTCTAAAGCTGAGGTGGGTTCGTCGAATAGCATAATTTTAGGCTGCATAGCTAATGCACGCGCGATCGCCACCCGTTGTTGTTGTCCACCAGATAACTGTCCGGGATATTTCCGCGCTTGTTCTAATATTCCTACTCTTTCTAACAGTTGCATTGCCAATTCTTCCGCTTTCGCTTTTGACCAGCGACGTACCCAAATTGGCGCTAGGGTAATATTTTGCAGTACGGTGAGATGGGGAAACAAATTAAATTGTTGAAAAACCATTCCCACTTCTTGCCGAATTGCTTCAATATTCCGCAAGTCATTACTCAGGGTAATACCATCAATAATAATTTTTCCTTTTTGATATTCTTCTAAAGTATTAAATGTCCGAATAAAAGTTGATTTTCCTGAACCAGAAGGCCCCATTAATACTACTACTTCTCCTCGGTTAACAGTTAAACTCACACCTTGGAGGACATGAAATTTTCCATACCATTTATGAACATTCTCAGCAATAATAATTGATTCTTTATCTGTCATCATTAATTTTTATACCTAAATTGTATTTTTAACAACATCTATTAAATAAAAATATTGCCTGAATTGTAGCAAATTAAAGGCTCTGAAAATTGGCAATTGATGTATTATTAAATCTTAGTAATGTTACAAAAAAGTCGGTGTCTAAACCAGCAGATACAGGTGGTAAGCGATTAATTAGTCTCGCTCCCGATGCCTGGGTAAAATGGGTGACTCAGCGCCCAGAAGTTGTCGCAAAAGAAATTTTAGGTTCTGAGTTTCAGTGGATTAGCCGCGAAACAGATGTGCTTGTACAAGCATACAGTGAGGTGTGTGGCGATTTTTTAGTACTCACGAATTGCAATTGCGCTACACAAACAAAATGCCTTTAAGGATGAGAGCTTATGCGGCTTTGGCAGAGGAACGTTACCAACTGCCTACTTATCCAGTATTAATCAACATCTTGCCACCGCCAACGACAGTAACAGTTGTCAGTAGTTACGAGCAAGAATTTTTCGGATTACGTGCTATCCAAGATTATCGCGTGATTAATTTGTGGGAAGTAGATGCTGAGATTGTGTTTCAGCAACCAATACCATCTTTATTACCATTCGTGCCAATATTGCGAGGCGGAGGAGAAGCATCTGTTGTACAACGCGCACTACAAATACTACGAGTAGATGACCAGTTTAACCAGTTAGAATCATTGCTGGCATTTTTTGCTAGTTTTGTGTTAGAGACACCTTTAGTACAGCAAATTATGAGGTGGGATATGACAGTATTACACGAATCACCTTGGTATCAAGAAATTTTAACTGAAGGTAAAGTATTAGGTCTTCAGCAAGGCTTAGAACAAGGCTTAGAGCAAGGTGCGCGACGGCAATTAATCCGGGTGTTGCAACGACGCTTTGGTGAAGTTCCACCTTCGGTAGTCGCAAGTTTGGAAAGTGCAAGTGTAGAACAGTTAGAAAATTTCATGGATGCCGCTATTACCGTCAGTTCTTTGGCAGAATTTCTGGCTGTCTTATCTGATGAAAGTGATACCACGCAATAATTAATTAAACTGTCTTTCTAAACGCTGGGAGACTAACGACATTGAATAACAAAATAGCCAGTAAATTAACCCAACAAATAAATAAACTTCTGCATAGCGCCCGATAAATTGTGGCTGTGCCAAGATGGAACGGGAAATACCTGTTAATTCTACCAAAGCTACTAAAGATAATAGTGAAGTATCTTTAAATAAGCCAATAAATTGTCCGACAATTGCCGGAATAACCGCCCGTAAAGCTTGAGGAAGGACAATTAATAAAATTACCAATGGTGTTTTTAAACCTAATGCTTTCGCGGCTTCAATTTGCCCACGAGGAATGGCTTGCAGTCCGCCACGGACGTTTTCTGCCATGTAAGCCGCACTGAATAAAACTAATCCTGCAATTCCTCTAATTACTCTATCTAACCGCCAAGCTGGTGGGAGAAATAAAGGTAACATGACTTGAGCGAGAAATAAGATACCGATTAGTGGTAATCCCCGCACAATCTCTATATATAGAATAGAAAACCAACGTAAAATAGGCAAATTACTAGTACGTCCTAAAGCTAATAAAACACCTAAAGGAAACGAAAGTATAATACTCACGACTGCCATTAAAACAGTGAGTAGTAAACCATTCCATAAATTTGTAGGGACAGTTTGTAAGCCCAATCCCCCACCAATTATCCAGATAATTACAGGAAATGATAATAGCCAGAGTGGAGACAGCCAAGGAGTTATGGTTTTATAAAATTTTTTGCCCAGCCAAAAGCTTGTTAATGTTAATGCTGCAATAAATAGTAACCAGCTACGCGAGGTGAAATCCAAAGGTAGAAAAATTAATAATAAACTATAAATAAAAGCAAAAATTGTAAATCCCAGCTTAGTAATCTGCTGCTTATTAAATACAACACCGCTAGTTATAGAGAATAAAACAGACGCGATCGCCAAAACAATCCAAGCACGCCAATATAGGGTTTGGGGAAATCTCCCGACTAAGAATAAGCGCAAGTTAACTTGAATTACTGCCCATTGTGCTTGAGTTGTTGCCCAAGTTATTACGTTATATAATCCCCAAAATATAAATACTAAACAGACAACAGTTAACAAGCTGTTGTACCAAGTATTAAATAAATTTTTACGCAGCCAAGTTAATTGATAATTTATCATTTGTTATTTTAGATATTACTTTTATCTCTCTGGGATTTGTACGGTACGATTGAGCAAATTCATAATCATAGAGATGGTTAAGCTCAAGGTAAGGTAAGTGAGCATAAGTAGTAACATTACTTCTACGGCTCTCCCGGTTTGATTAAAGGTGGTGGAAGCCACAAAATAAATATCGGGATAACCAATAGCGATCGCTAAACTGGAATTTTTTGTCAAATTCAGATATTGACTTGTTAATGGCGGAATAATTACCCGCAAGGCTTGGGGAAAAACCACCAACCGCATTACTAATCCTGGTTTTAAGCCAAGCGATCGCGCCGCCTCCCATTGTCCTTTAGGTACTGATTGAATCCCACCCCGGACAATTTCTGCAATAAACGCACCTGTGTAAAAAATCAATCCCAACAGTAAAGCCGAAAACTCTGGGGAAAAATGAACCCAAGGTAAATCAATGCCACTTTGACTAAAGCTAACAAAACCCCACAAAGAAACTTTGTTTTCGACTTTGGGAAAACTCAAGAAAACAGCAAAATACCAAAATAGTAATTGCAACAGTAAAGGCGTATTCCGAAAAATTTCTACATAAATTAAGCTGATATTTCGCACTAACCAATTATCAGATAACCGCGCTATCCCGGCGGTTATGCCAACAATTGTCGTGAAAAAAATGCCTGCGATCGCCACACGTAAGGAATTAATTAATCCCACCCATAAAGCACGGGTATAGGTATCAGTTGCTTTGTAAGCAATTGGCGTTTCACCAATATCAAAAGATGCTTGCTGCTTGAGAAAATCAAATCCGAATTGAATACCTAATTGTTGTAAGTTACGGTTCAGGTTACTCCAAAGTATTGTTAATAAAATCGCGGCTAAAAATACAGCAATGAATTGTGCGGTGATTTGCCAAAAACGATTATCACGCCAAATGGGGGGTTTGTCATTTGTCATTTGTCATTTGTCCTTTGTCAAAAGTAGACGATTAAAGTATGAAATTTCAGACTTCAGACTTCATACTTCACACTTCATCTAAATGGTGGAGAATAAAGTAATCCACCTTTTGACCAGAGTTGATTTTGACCACGGGCGAGATTGAATTTTGTTTTAGGGCCGAGGTTGCGATCGTATACTTCAGCGTAATTACCAACGTGTTTGATAACTCTAGCTGCAAAATCGTTGCTTAAGCCAAGTCCTTCACCTAAGTTGCCTTCCGTGCCTAAAAAGCGTTTGATATCTGGATCATTACTGTTAGCCATTTGCGCCACATTTTGAGAAGTAATCCCCAACTCTTCGGCTTTAATCAGAGAATAAACTACCCATTTCACAATGTTGTTCCAATTTGTGTTTCCTTTGGCAACTGCTGGTGCGAGGGGTTCAGAAGAAATAACTTCATCTAAAATCACGTTGTCTTCTGGTTTAGGTAGAGTTGTCCGGCGGGAAACCAAGGCGGAACGGTCGGCTGTCACACCGTCACAACGTCCTTCAGCGTAGGTAGCGAAGGTAATATTCACATCTTCAAAAACAACGGGTTTGTAAGTTATACCGCGTTTCCGCATCTGGTCGGCTAAGTTTTGTTCGGTAGTTGTACCAGTTTGCACACAAATTGCTTTGCCTTTTAAGTCTGCCAAAGACTTAATATTGCTACTGTTGCGAACCATGATGGCTTGACCATCATAAAAGACAACAGGTGCAAATTCTAAACCAACGGAGGTATCACGGCTGAGTGTCCAAGTTGTGTTGCGACTGAGAACATCTACTTCCCCAGTTTGGACGGCGGTGAATCTTTCTTTGGCGTTGAGATTGCGAAATTCGATCGCATTGGGATCATCAAACATTGCTGCTGCCACAGCACGGCAAACATCTACATCTATACCACTGTATTTACCGTCAGTACCGACAAAGCTAAAACCGGGAATTTCGCCACTCACACCGCAAATTAACTGACCACGACTTTTCACTGTATCAGTGCGATCGCTGGCTGTCTTTGCTGTTTGTCCTGATTCTCCACTACAAGCAGTAAGTGTCAAGATTAAAGGTGCGATCGCCAGAATCCAAGCTGATTTCCACATAAACTTTCGTGAATATTAAACCCTAAAAAATGTGTTGACGACTACAATATTTTGGTAAAAAATCAGTCGATGTTTGTAATATAAGACTTTTTGGAGATTTTTTAACATCTGTGTTGTAGAGCAGTTTTATTTGATTTTGCTTATCAGCAACGCCGTGTGCAACTGTCTCTAAAACCTAACCCCCAACCCCTTCCCTACGAGGGAAGGGGAGCAAGATTCAAAGCCTCTCTCCGCTTCGGGGAGCCAGCGCGTTGCGGTGAACCACTTGCGGTGGACGGGTTTCCCGGCATAAGCAAAGTGGTGAACCCGAAGGGAGGTTCCCTCCGTTGTAGCGACTGGCGTGAGAGGTTTGGAGAGTGGTTTCAAGAATAAGTTGCACATCGCATTATCAGCAGGCTTTAGATCCCCGACTTCTTAAAGAAGTCGGGGATCTATTTTTTACTAAAAATTTGCAATCTATCTGGGTTTTTATTACTCATGATATGGAGATTTTTAACTATTACTTGAAATACTGATTATTGAGATACAAAGATTGCAAAATATTTTGTCCTTATGGGTACTTTCTCTCACACAATTTTCTTATTTCATAGAATTTAGACATATCAGTCGAAAAAATCCGAAATTATGTAGCAAGCTATTGCATACTTCTCAACAAGCAGAAGTCGCCACATCAACCTAAACATAGACACCTAGCAGGTTACACTAGTTTTGGTGACAGCCGCTCCACCATTTCTTATGAGGCTTTTATGGGAGCAACTCTCGAACAGATTGCCAGTTACTTAGACAAACTAGGTTGGGACTACCGCTTTGATGATGAAGAAGACCGTATTATCACCGGGGTAGAAGCTGATAACCTAGAAGATTTTCTGATAGTTGTTCAACTGGATGAGGAGGGAAAATTTTTCCGCATTTTTGCGCCTCAAGTTTTGGCTGGAGTGCAAGACCATCCTTACAAAGCGGCGATTCTCCAGACAATGTTAGCCATTTCTTGGGAAACCAAAATGCTGCAATGGGAATATGACCCATCCGACGGCGAAATCCGTGCGATTATTGAATTTCCTCTGGAAGACTCGATTTTGACAGAAAAGCAATTTCAACGCTGTTTGAGTGGATTAATTCAGATTGTCGATAGCATTGCTATCCCTCGGTTGAAAGAAGTGATGGCTACAGGAGAAGATCCAGGAAACATAGAAATTGGCGAAAGAATGTTACTCAGTATTCAGGAAGAAGCACCCGGTTTACTAGAACTTTTAGAAAAGGCAATGGAGGCTAGAAAAAAGCGGGGGACTTTTCCAAGTGAATGAGGCGGATCACCACTTAAATAGCTATACTCCAAAGTGATACCCTCACTATATACTGAAATTTTCTAGGGCTGGATTTTATGACATCCTATGCAACCTCCTCTGCCAAAGCAGAAATGAGTGAACTCCGGCGATTAAAAGGCTTACTACCACCAGAATTGCAAAGCTGGGTCACAGTTGAAGGCACAACTGAGGTCAATCCACCCCTGATCCGCAGCGAAGAAATTGGTAAAGACCAGGTAGAAATTCAAATTGACTTGGTGAAATGGGACGCTCTCGCTATGGATCAGCGTAATCTGCTCTTCTGGCATGAAGTTGCCCGCATTCAAAATGACACCATTCCCAAAGATGGTTGGGAAATGGCAGCATTAGCTATTGGTTTAGGCGGTGCTGTGGGTGAGTTGTGGGTACAAGATGGATTGTTGCTTGTGTTAGCCTTGGCGCTATGTGGCGTTTCTGGTTGGCGACTTTATCAAAAAAATAATGGCGAAAAGCAAATGCGAGAATTGTTGGATGCTGATGAAAAAGCGATCGCACTAGCAACTCGTTTTGGTTACAGTCTCCCTAATGCCTACAAGAGTCTTGGTAGCGCCTTGAAAACCTTAATCGATACTACTCCCAGCAAACGCCAACGGTCTCGTTATGAAGCACGACTTTCTGCCCTCAAACGCAGCGCCAACAAGGCAAAAGCTAAATCTCGGTCTCCAGAGGACAGCGAACTGTAACCTTAGAGAATTATCTTGGGTGGGCAATACCCACCCAAACAAGCATTTATAGCAATCCGATTTGATTTCTGAACTTAGTCGTGAAGCTAGGGAACAGGGAACGGGGAATAGGAAACAAAAACTTTACTGAGTTTTTTTCAAAAATCAAATAGAACTCCCATATTTACTTTTGCATAGATTTAAACTGCCGCTTGAAAAAGAAACTACTAGCAGCCAGTAAGACTAGTCCAGCAGTTGTGGTTGGTTCTGGGACTCTTTGTGGTGGTACAAATCCGTCCAATTCTTGTTGGCTGGCTTTTAAGGCGTAAACAAACGTCGGAATTAAAGATTGTCCTGTAGGACAACCGCTATCAATGGGGACTTGAGAGAAGTTAGTCCCATCTGTACACACGTCAAATTGTACATTCTGTCCATTTTGGGTAACGCTGAAGTCGTTATCTGTACCCAATATTAAGGCGTAAGAACCATCAGCAAGTTGCGGCCCAATTGCCAAACCTTCAAATTTTTCAGGAATAGTTTGTCCAGCATTTCTCAGAAATTCGGCAATGTCCGCAAACAAAGTCTTACCGACGGGTGTGACTCCAGCAGGTAAATCATTGATATCTGTCAAGCTAATATCAGTCACATTGGTTGCACCAGTCAAATCAATTCTGTAGATACGTTTGGTAGAAACAGGTGTGTTACCTGTGGGATCATCGACACCAATACCCCGATTATCCCGTTCCAGAACTAAAAATTCGTTATTGTTCAAGGCTGTGATGGCGCTGATACCAATATTGCGTCCTTGGGCATTATTTCCAAAAGCATTATCAGGCACACGAGCATTAATATCTGTCAAGCTTTCCAGCTGATAGATGTATTGAGCAGTACTACTACCAGTGTTAGTGTCAAATTCTACTATTCGTAAATTGCGACTGCGCCGTCCATCGGGGGAACCTTCGTTAACTAAAGGGTCTTGCAGCATGGCAAATAGGCGGCTACCGTCTGGACTGAGGGTTACGCCTTCAAAGCCGCGGTTGTCTTGACGACCCGTGGAAATAGTTGGACGACCATCAACGTAGTTAATTGTGCCGTCACTTTGTCTGGGGATTAGATTGCTGGGGGTATTAAATGCTCGGATAAAGGAACCAGTGGGGCTAAATTCGTATACAGAGGGGCCATATTCATCCGAAACGTAGAAATTGCCATTCGGCGCGATCGCAAATCCTTCTGGGTCAAAACTGCGACCAAGAATGCTGGCATTTCCATTGAGTATGGCAGGATTCAAGCCGTTAAAGTTTTGACCATTTTGGGTGAAGAGAATCGTGTCTAATAACTGGAAATTACTGATTGCACCTGTATTTTGGTCAACATCTAAAGAGAATTTCTGCACTCGTGGGTTGTAGCTGATGACACCGCCACCGGGGCCGCGATCGGCGAGGCTGTAGTACACATTATTGTAGCGATCGTAGTACAGGTCAGAGAAAAACCCCAGGCGATTAGTGTTGGCACTATTCGTACTAGAAGCAGATAAATCTGTACTACCGCCAGGAATTGTGATGCCATTAACCAGAGAAATAGCGTTAGCAGTGGTTGCTGTTCCTGTAATACTAACTATGGCAGCTACCAGCGAAAAGCTGAATCCAGAAATCCAATGCTTTACAGAAATCATGTACTCTTCCCAAAAAGACACAGTTTTTTCAGCTTTGGACTTCTAGATTAAGGAAAAGTTAACTCAAAATTAAGGTGATTAATAGCACATATTTACTTAATAGAATGCGGTTTTTACTTGGAAACATCTTCATCAAACTTTCACACTATTCAAAACTCAGCACTCTTTACAGTTGATTGAGCATTTTATGGGTTTGCGGCACAACTCGGACATGAGCCAAAAACTTTTTCATTAAAGCTTGCCATATCAATACTTGATCGGGATTTGGAGCAAGTATTGGTGTGGAAGTGAATTGCTCAGAAACAGGTAGAGGCGTAACTGGCTGTAAAAAAACAGGAATATTTGCATTGATATCTGCTATCAATAAAGCGGCTTTTTGCAACTCATCTGGATTTGTACTTTGCGAAATAATTATCTTGACAAAAACATCCAAAGATTGGTTGTTGTGGCATAATTGGAGAAATTTTGTATGTTCTTGCCAATAAGTCTCGCCGCTGACGCTGGGTAGCTTCCAATCCATACCCACAGAGTCTAGGTAAGGCAAAATCATAGCCAGTTGTTCTGGGCGATGTCCCCCACTCTCTAGGTATATAGGTAAACCAGTAAGCGATCGCACTTGGGGCAGAAATTCATGCAAAAAAGGCGTATGTAGAAGCGGTTCGCCGCCAGTCAAGCTAATGCTATCGTGTAGCAACGGTAGATTTTGACGTTTAATCCATTCGAGTAATATGGTTAAGGGGACGGGATTAGAGTGAATTTCAAATTCTCGTGATCCAGGTGAGCGTTCTACCTTACAGGTAGTGGGTGCATTCCATGTGTGGGAGCTATCGCAAAAATGACAGCGCAAGTCACACAAAGCAAAGCGAATAAAAATTTGACGTGTCCCGACATTCAATCCTTCCCCTTGAATAGCAGAAAAGACCTCAATCAGGCGTGCAGTAGGTTCAACGGTAGTGTTAGCAGTCATGGGATAGTAGCAAAGCGATCGCGCTGTAGCGATATAAAAGCAAGTACATTTTTTAGTTCTTGTTCTATTGTGAATTGTCCTTGGCAATCTCCGCTCTTACTCCAGATAACTACAGCAAAAGGCAGAAGACAGAAGGCAGGAGGCATGAGATAAAAATATTACTATTCTTAGCACTCACGCTTTCAAAATTTCCTAACCTCTCTAACTACAGGTAAAAATTAGTCTTTGTTCTTACCCTTTAGATTTGAGGTTCAGTGATTTTCTAGGACACAATAATGTTTGGCAGATTAAATTTACATGGCAACGAAAGTGCAGAGCTTCATGACTAGCCAACCCACAGAGGTAAATTTCCCAGTTACTTCCCTAAATGAAACGGCGATAGTGCAGGTGTCCGCGCGGTTAAGCGTGCTAGAAGCAGTCGGCTTTAAGCAAACCTGCCAAGACTTAATCGAAGCAAACCCGCACCTGAAGAAAATCATTGTTGATTTTCACCAAACTATTTTTATGGATAGTAGTGGTTTAGGCGCTCTGGTTAGTAATTACAAAATTGCTCAAGAAAAAGGAATTACTATCATTCTGCGGGATGTTACTCCGCAAGTAATGGCGGTGTTAAGCCTGACAGGATTAGATAAACTTTTTCCGATGGAGTCTAGTGGCGAAGCAGCATTTATCGCGGCTGAAAATCTTATAGAAGCGTCTAAAAATAGTTCTCGTAAACTAGAAGAACAGCTTCCCACAACTCACCCCTCGATAGCGTCTTGGATGAAACGCTGGATCGATATAGTTGGTTCATTAGTGGGTTTAGTGATTACAGGAATTTTGTTTATCCCGATTGTAGTTGCTATTCAAATTGACGATCCTGGCCCGATTTTATTTAGTCAAACCCGATGTGGCTGGATGGGTAAGCGGTTTAAAATTTGGAAATTTCGCTCTATGTGTGTAGATGCGGAAGCCAAAAAAGCTTTAGTTAAAAATCAAGTGCAGGGTGCATTTTTCAAGAATGAAAACGACCCTAGAATTACCAAGGTAGGTAGATTTTTACGTCGCACAAGTTTAGATGAATTGCCACAATTTTGGAATGTTTTAAAAGGTGATATGAGTTTAGTAGGCACTAGACCACCTACGCCTGATGAAGTTGAGCGTTATGAAGTACCAGAGTGGCAGCGTTTAGATGTAAAACCAGGAATGACTGGAGAATGGCAAGTTAACGGTCGATCTACAGTCCGTAGTTTTGAAGATGTGATTCGCCTAGATTTGCAATATCAAAAAAATTGGAGTTTGCTGTACGATTTAAAGTTAATTTTTAAAACTGTTGCTATTTTGTTTAACAGAAGAAGTGGCGCTGTTTAGCGAAAAAATAATTTTAAATTTGTCAGTAACTTGTGCTAAATTATATACCCGACTTCTTAGCAAAGTCGGGTATCTTGTTGAGCGCGAATAATTGAGATTTTATTGATTAAACTTTTCCTCTATGGCGATCGCAGTGATATGGGTAAAGCCATTCACACCGGAATAACCCAAGCGTATGCTTTTCTAAAAAAGAGCCAGCGTGATACTTACTTGAGATATTAATTCCTGCTTTTGTTTTAATTTCATATAGTTTAGGAAAGGCAACCGCTAAAATAGCGATCGCAGCGAATAAATAAAATGCTGTGGTTCTAAGTTTGCCAAATCTACGAGAATTGCTGTTGACTTTGCGAGACATATAAATTAAAAACTAACAGCCTATTCTAGGTTAGCTTAACTTTTAAAATGTCGCCGAAAACGCTGATCAATTTTGTCTGATTTTTCTTGATTACATGTCAAGCAAAGAGTATGTAAATTGCTGATATCATTCTGACCACCCTGCGCCAGCGGAATGATATGGTCGATAGTCAGATTAATTTCTTCCCCAGTCTTTCCGCAACTTTGACATTGATATTTATCACGTTGAAATACATATTGTCTCACTTCAGGCGGGATACGAATACGCGGCGTTTTATTCATGAATTTCCTTCCTGAATCATGCGACGTAAGTCATCAAGTGGTGACTCTTTTTCCATCAAATTTTGTTCATCAGGAATAAATTCTACAGAAATTTTTATGTTTATTTTTCCTGATTGCCAGCCTTGTGAGCCAATCTTAAGAATTTCACATTCTAAACCACTATCTAAAAATTCTTGTGTATTAGTTACTGGCAATTTTCGCTCTTGAAATGCAGCATTAATTATATTCGCAAGTCGGTGAGTAAATACATAATTAAGAGTTTCTCGAAACCTACCTACTTTAAATAATTTTTCCTTGGATGAAATAACATCATCATCCCTACATTCCTGTAAATACCAATTTTCTTCCATATCAACCTCTATTTACTATTAAAAATTATCTCAGTCACTTCATTAGATTCAGATCCCCGACTTCTTAAAGAAGTCGGGGATCTTGTTGTTTACGAATAATTTAGGAATGCCATATCTAATTATTCACTCTATTTTCATCTGCGTCTATCGGCGGTTAATTTATCCTAAATTTGTGCAACACCATCTAATAACCCATCAGAAACAACCACACCATTACTAGCCGCAATCTGTTCAACAACATCTAATTCACCAAGAGTAATTACTGGCAATAAATAGTCATATAATTGCATTGCTTGCAAACAACTATTAATTCCAGATACCGCGGCGTTATAACTTTCAATTTTTTGTTCTACAACACTCAACAAACGGCGATTATGCAAAATCTTCTCTTCAGCTTCGTGTTGTAAAGTCTGCTCTAAATAAACACGCGCTTGGGGATACTGCTGTAAAATATCATCCGCTTGTTGTTCCGCCATTGGTAACAACTGTGTTTTCAAAATTTGATTAATAGTTTGGCGGAACGATTTGCGAATTGTGTGGGAAACTTTGGGTTCAAAATCTAACTTTAATAATTGCCTAATTGCTGGTTCAGCTTCTATCATACTTTCACAGTCATAACTTTGCGAAGTTTGCTGCAAAGTCTGACGAAATTGATAAATAGAAAAAGTACCTTCATCATAAAATCTAGGACTTTCTCGAACGAAGCGATCGCACTCTACACTTGCGGCACTAACTAAAGCTAATGATACCTGTTTTTCGATAGCTTGTATCTTGTGTTCAATTCCACCATCATTACCCAATAAGCGATATAACTGACGATAGTATTCGGTTTTGCGAATTTTCTCCATTAATCGTTGAAATAAACTCGCAACGACTTGTTCGGAGGAGTTGACTAAAATATCTTCTAACTGATTGGATAAGTAATAAAATGCCTCAACTAAAATCGCCAGCAACGGTGCAGTTGCATTCCGCAAATGACTGAGAGTCGCACGTCGATAAGCATCAGCCACAGAAAAAGTACATAACAATTCATCTAAACGCCGAATCATGCGTGATTGTAATTGGCGAAAATCAGCCTCAAAAGCATCACAAGTATTATTAATGATTTGGTTAACTTCTTCTATAATATGTTGATTGAAATCTTTGCCAATTTGCTGTAATTGTTGATTGAGTCTTTGTAATTCCTGCGACTTCATCGCTTCAATTTCTCGTGGCTGGCTGTCTAAATCTCGATAAGCAGATTGATAGGTTTTTTTCAGCTTAATACAAATATCTTCTAAATCATCAGCCAGATTTTGAAACAGCAGCGGACGCTTTTCTTCAGTGAGATAGCGGGTAATGGCTGCACGAAATTCTTCAATACCACTATCAAGAATTAGCTGATTTATTAACGGTGTACCTTGTTCAGCTAAAATCCGCAAATAATTTTGATTGGGAGTTTCAAACCCATTCAGAGAAATCCGAAAATTGGTATGGGAAAGCTTACCGGAAGTTACACAATAGTTATTAAATGCGTAGACAAACTGTGGTGTTTCTTCCTCTCCATTCAAACCTTTAACACTTTCAGCAAAGATAGAATCTAAACCAAACCTATTGTGCAAACTTGTCTGTTTAATTTGACTACCATAAAAACCAAGTAAGCCACTGGTTTTATAAACTCTGCTGGTATCACGAAACTGAGTGTTAATTAAATCATCCAATCGCTGCCTTAATTGGGTATTGTACCAAGTTTCATCGATGCGGTTGAAGACATAAAAAACGCGATCGCGGATTCCACCATTTCCCCGCATTGTTTCTAAAAGTGCAGTTTCTTCTTTTGTCATATCACCAGCCGATGCTGGTTTCAGCACACACACCACTGCTGAGGTATCTGGATGTTGAATTTTACTGTAAGTTAACTGTGCATCCTTCTCTACTGGTGCATCAATTCCTGGCGTATCAATAATTACGTTACCATCTTCCAAAAGAGGATGATTACAATAATATTCAATTCGCTTTAAAACAGCACTATTACTTCCTCTTCTTGCATATCCTGCTGCTTCCTTCAAATTATAAAAGTTAAATTTTTCCATTGAATACGTAGCATTATTCACTGTGTGAATATGTTCGCGGTTTGCTTCATATCCTGCTAGTAATAATATTAATGCTTTGGCTTGTTTTGCACGTTCAGATTTACTTTCGCCACCTTCCTGCTGAAGAATTACTTCACAACCTTGATTAAGCAAGTTAATAACTTCAGTTTGATTGATATTTACTGCTGTTGTAAATCCTAGTTGCTGACATAAATAACTTGCTTGTTCTCGAATTTCAGACTCACTTAAAAAAGTCAGAACTACTCTTTCTTGATCGAGTTCTGCATATTCAATTTTGCATTCTGTACCTGTGGCGTGACCTTCTGCACTATACAGCAATTCTCTCTCCAGTAGTGCATTAATCAGCATAGATTTACCTGCACTAAACGCACCTGCAAACACAATTTCAAACTTGGGCGAGATTGCTTTACCTAAAGAAGTTTGTACAGGTGCAATATCTTGAGAGCGTAAAGCAGGTTCTTGCTGTAAAAGTTGTAAGATTAATTCAACTTGCTCTTTTAAATTTGCACACTGAATAGGCAGGCTAGTCATTTTAAATACCCTGAATATTACATACATATTAATAACAAATAAATATGCAAAGCCTCAGTAAATTTACGCTGAAGCCAATCATTTGACATAACAAACACACAGCAAAGTGAGTTGGATTATAATTTGGCGCAGATTTGCTTGAGTTATTGGTAAAAACTGAAAATGCTCAATACCGTTCTCAGCAATAAATCAGTTTGAACAGTAATATTACAGGTTTAAAATTTGGTATTGATCTAGGCCTAGAATCCCAAGCATGAGAATGTTTAATAGGCTCATGGCAAATCTATAACATTGTTTAAAATCAATTCCAACGTCTAAATAGGTTCACTTAGTTATATAGATGCGATAATACTCAGTTAACTAAGTACTAATAATTGATAATTTAATCTAGTTTATAAAAATAATTTTAAATAAATAAATGTATCAATTGGTGTGCTGTCTTAATCTTCCGGTATAAATATGAGGTATTAATAAAATCTATCTAGCGAGGGATGAAATAAAAAGCGTTCTCATGTAGCGAAAGTCAATATTTGCTGGTGAAACTCAATTCAAGCATTGGCATTGAAGGTAAGTAGCTAAGTAATTTTAACTCCTAGAAATAGATTTCATCCTATAGACAAACACCATTGATATTGTAGGTTTAACTACTCATGCCTGACAGCAAATCTCTGAGTAACTCGATAGATAATCAGCAACTGCTTGATGCTCATAACTGGAATGTTATAGAAACACAATTTGAGCTAAACCAGCTACATCACAAAGAAACCGTTTTTACCCTCAGTAATGGCTATTTAGGAACACGAGGAAGCTTTGAAGAAGGATATGCACAAGATAGCGCCGCAACGCTAATTAACGGTGTTTATGATGATGTTGATATTGCTTATACAGAACTTGTCAACTGTCCTAATTGGTTGCCATTGACGGTGACTGTGGCAGGCGATCGCTTTAGTATGGATTCTGGAGAGATTCTCAAATATGAACGTCGCCTAGACTTGCGTTTGGGTTTACTAAGTCGTGATGTACGTTGGCGCAGTCCTCAAGGTCATACCCTAGATTTCCATTTTGAGCGTTTTGCAGGTTTAGCAGATCAACATGTTTTAGCAATTCGTTGTCAAATCACATCTATTGATTTTACAGGTGAAATTACAGTCGAAGCGGGATTTGATGCAGAACCAACAACCGCAGGTGTTCCTCATTGGCAAACTGTACACCAAGGTGGCTTTGATCAAATTATTTGGCAACAAAGTAAAACTCTCCACTCTGGCATTAATCTGGGGATGGCTGCGAAGTTAGTTGTTGATGGTGACGATAATGCACCTATTTTTGTCGAAAATACTTCTGGTTCACCAGTTTTAACCACTACTCTAGAGTGCGTCCCCCAAAAAACGGTGACGGTAGAAAAAATTGTCACTGTGTTTACATCCAGAGAATGTAACCTACCAATTGCCTCAGCCTTATATAGACTCGCCGATGAACCAAGATATAGCACCCTACTAGCCGCCCATATTGCCGCCTGGGAGCAAGTTTGGCAAGACAGTGACATTATTATTGAAGGCGATCGCCAAGCACAGTTAACTGTCCGCTATAATCTTTTTCAAATCCTGGCTGTCGCACCCAGACACGATGAACGAGTCAGCATTCCACCGAAAACCCTCTCTGGTTTCGCCTATCGTGGTCACATCTTCTGGGATACAGAAATTTTCATTCTGCCTTTCCTCACCTTTACTCAACCAGCTTTAGCCCGTAACCTACTTACCTACCGCTATCACACCTTACCAGGAGCAAGGCGTAAAGCCCAAGAAGCCGGCTACCAAGGCGCTATGTTTGCTTGGGAAAGCGCTACAACCGGCGATGAAGTTACACCTCGTTGGGTTCCTGGCGCGAACGGTGAGTTAGTGCGTATTTGGTGCGGTGACATTGAAGTGCATATTACTGCTGATGTCGCCTATGCAGTTTGGCATTATTGGCAAACCACCAACGATAATGAATGGATGCGTGACTATGGTGCAGAAATTATCCTCGATACCGCCGTTTTCTGGGAAAGCCGCGTGCAATGGAATGCAGAACGCCACAGTTACGACATTATAGATGTCATCGGCCCTGATGAAAATCACGATCGCGTCGATAATAACGCCTTTACCAACCTCATGGTACAGTGGCATTTACAATCTGCCTTGGCATTATGGGACTGGTTCAAGCAAGCCTATCCGGAAAAATCTACCGAATTAGTCCAACAACTCAACTTAACCACAGAACGTTTGCATCGTTGGACAGACATTCAAGAACGCATATTTGTTAACCAAGATGCAACCACGGGTTTAATCGAACAATTTGAGGGCTTTTTTCAGCTAGAAGATGTTAACCTTGCTGACTACGAACCCCGTACCAAATCTCTGCAAGGTCTGTTAGGAATTGAAGCCACCAACCAAAAACAAATTCTCAAGCAACCGGATGTGTTGATGCTGTTATACTTGCTGCGTCAACGCTGCGATCATCACACCCTAACTAGTAACTGGGAATATTACACTCAACGCACCGACCACTCCTATGGGTCTTCCCTCGGCCCGGCAATTCATGCCATTTTAGCCTGTGACTTGAATCAACCAACCCAAGCCTACACTCACTTTTTACGGGCGGCGTTAGTAGATTTAGAAGATGTCAGACTGAATGCAGCCGAAGGTATTCACGCCGCTAGTGCTGGCGGAGTTTGGCAGTCTGTAGTCTTTGGCTTTGGCGGTGTGCGAATGACACAGTTTGGCCCTATGGCTTGTCCCAACCTACCACCCACTTGGACACGCCTCAAGTTCCGCTTGCAATGGCGCAATGAATGGTATGACTTTGACTTATGCCAAGAAAGCACGATGGTTGTAAACACGTCAGAAATCGCTGTTCCTGCTTGGGCAAATACTATGGAATTAGATAGTGTGTTAACTGAAATTTCTGAGTTGCATTAATTACAAAAAACACAGATTACTCGTCTGTGTTTTTTTAATTAAATAGTTACAGGTGATTCCACATAAATTGTCGGTTCTTGTAACTTAAACTCAATGCCATGATTAACAAGCTTTTTAGAAATTTTTTCGTTTGCCAATTCCAACAAACGTTTCCGCAACTGCAATGAATTTTCACTAGAACCCAAAATAAAAAATGTTACTCTTGTGCGAGTTAACTGCTGTTCATCCTGATGATTTAAAAAAGTAATACTAGTACTACCTGGGTCAATCCCAAACAGAGAATTAGTACTTTCAACAATTATCTGCTGTACTAAAGCTTGTTCTCGCTCTTGTAGGGTATGTAAAAAATCGAGGTAAAGTAGCACCATCACTTTTTTACCACGAGTAATGTTTTCAATTTCTAAGTTTGCCAAAATGGAATTAGGAATAATAAATAAGGTACTCTTAGCCGCAGTCCTAATTTTGGTTGATCTAATACCAATTGACTCTACTCTACCAAACAAGCCTTCAGGAATTTGATTAGATTTTTGTAACCGAATATATTCCCCTGGCACAAAGGGTCTATCTAAATATAATACAATTGTTCCCAGCAATTGTTCTAAGCTTTTTTGCGCTGCAAAAGCCACAGCTAAACCACCAATTCCTAAGCCAGTTAATAAACCAATTAAATTAAATTGTTGACTTTGAGCAAAAGCTAAAACAGCAATAAATCCAATAATAACATTGGCTAAAGTTTCAAATACCAAGAGTAATTCATCTACTTCTCGCCCAAATTTCCTAACTAGTTCAATGCCATAAGAACGAATAAACTGTCGAAATAGTCGAGAAGATAACCAAGCAAGACTAATAATTACAGCTAAATCTACAATTGGAGATAAAAAATTATAAATAGATTGGTAATCTTCAATCCAGGCTAAAGATAAGGAAATTAAAATTAAAGTTCCAGCAATTTTAAATACATTTCTTAAAGGTTCGACGAGATTATTATAAATACTAGCTACTTGTTGGGGGGCAAATCTTTGCGTAATAATTCTGACAAATGTTGGTGTATATCTCCCTGCTAATAAAGATAAAAAAATAAAGCAGAGAAATACACCAAATCGAGATAAAGCTAAGATGGTAGTTTCACGCTGAAAAAAGTTCAGAACGAATTGTAAAATATTGGTCATTATTTCTAAATTGTAATCGGCGAGTCCACATAAATTGTTGGTTCTTCTATTTCAAAAGCAATACCATATTCTTTTAAGCACTGAGTCATAGTTTGAGTTGCTAAATCTAAAAGCTGACGACGCAATTCCATTGACACATCACCAGAACCCAAAATAAAAAAGGCAACTTGAGCTTGAGTTTTTTCTATGTCTCCACCAATGGTTTTAAAAGTTACTTCGGTATTTCTTGAATCAATACCAAAAATATCATTAGTACTATCAAGAATTACCTGACGAATTAAGGCACGTTCTTCACTGCTAATTGCTCGGTGAAATGTCAAATAAAGTATAGACATGACTTTCTTGGCACCAGTAAAGTTCTCAATATTTAATTGAGTTAAAGCACTATTAGGAACTATCATCACAGTCCCTTTACCAGAAGTTCTAATACGTGTGGATCTCAATCCGATAGATTCCACTCTGCCAAAAGTACCGTCAGGTAGCCCGATATAATCATCAATGACAAATGGACGGTCAAGATAAAGAACAATACCACCAAGAATTTGTTCTAAAGTTTTTTGAGCTGCAAAGGCTACTGCTAAACCACCAAGTCCTAAACTTGCTAATAGACCTAATATATTAATTTGATGGGTTTGAGCGTAAATCAGAATTGCTACTACAATAATAGTGATATTTGCTACCCATCTTAAGAGAATCAATAACTCACTACTAATTTTTTGTCCACTCTTAAATGCTGCATTTAGTAAATAAAAATCAAAGAAGCTCTTGAAAATTTGTGCTGCTAACCAACTACTGGCGATCACCAAACTTAAACTAACAATAATTTCTAACGAATTTGTCCAAGAATTATTTGGTAATACTAAAATAATCGAATCAATAATAATAATTAATAATACAGTGATAAACAAATTTTTATGAGGCTTTAATAGTTTTTGATATATATCTTCAACCTGAATAAACTTCCAACGTTGGAATAATATTTTTATTAAAAAAATTATTGTCCAGCCAATAAAAAATATGCCTACTCCTAACACCAAACCTAATAATCCAATTTGTACTTCTTTATCTGTAAATATTTCTGACAAAAAAACCAGCATTTTCCATCAATTAAGTTAGCGATCACTCAACTCCTCATCAGAGTTGACGCTGATTAGACATAAAATATGCAGCTTCAGCAATTAACTAGTTTACTATTGTAGTGGCACAAGGCCTAAATTTAATTAGACCTTGTTAATTAATAAATTTTCTGTTGCTGTCATCTTGTTATTCATTTGTGTGTTGATAAAATGCTAACCACAAGTAAATACTCGATAGATAGGCTACCGCTAAGATGCAGACAGTTACGATAAACTGAAAGTCATTCATAATATTGAATTTCGGGGTAAATAAATGTGCGCGAACAGTCTACAAATTCTCATTTGTAAACTTTGAAGCCAACCTCAAAATAGTTGAATGCAGTGAAAATGAATTAAAATTCAAAAGCTTGAATCAAGCACAATGAATCACGACCAAAAAGATGCAACAATTTTCCCTCAACGCTGTTGAAGTATAAGGCTTAAAAGTGATGAATTACACTTGCCTAATTGTTGACTAGCTTTTGACCTAAGCTTTGCTGGTGCTGTTAACTCTAAACTACTGTCAAAACAGTAGAAATGATCAGGCTGCAAGCATTGATCACTCTAGAAAATGCCAGCGACTCTCGCTACAGTTTTTGTTTGCCCTCATTCTATAATAAATTAGGAAATAATTACTGAATATTTTTTAAATAAAGAAATTAATTTTGTTAAAAGCTACTAATTCAAAGCTACAAGTCAACAAACTTAGCAATTAGATTTAAACCAAAGTATTTTTTCACATAATAACGTTTATTGAAAAAATTTATTTTAATATTCTCTATTTTGCAGCTAATTAATATTAGTAATTCATGACATTGATGTTACTAATACTATTTACTAAGTTTGATTTATATATAATTTCTTTTTGTAAAGATATACTTTAATTGTTAAAATAGCCGCGACTGTCAGTTGTTTGCATTAGATGCAAGATGTGACTCTTTAACTAAATCGGCGACACACTAAGCTGTTGAATACTTTTAGGACTTACGCAGTGACATGGAAAATCAAGGGTGTAGGCGTATATGTATCCAAAACCCTTTCACCCCCAAACTCAAATTCCACACACAATCTTGGTGCGTAAGTCCTGACTTAACTTAAGAGTTGCTATTTTAATTTCAACGAGCGCGGCAGGGCTCGAACCTGCGGCCGATTGCTTAGAAGGCAATTGCTCTATCCACTGAGCTACGCGCCCAAGCTAAAATTGTGGCTCTGACTAGAGTCATCTATATAATTATATCGTTATTGCCAGGGATAAGCAATCAAAAATTGCAGATTTGCTATGGCAAGGCTAAGATGCTAGTCGAGCAAAGCAAATCAGTTATTGATTAGCTATATTGAGTGGTCGAGACGGGTTATTTGCATGTTGGTGTAGATATCCTTTGGGTAGCTTACACTAAAGTGGCTGAAGAGCGATCGCACCACTTACCCCAATCACATACTAAGTAATCGCACTCTTGGCGATGTTACCAAATCAGATTATAGATCGCATATCCACAAAGCCCCTGTGAGGAGTTATTTTAGCGTGCCATGTTTATTCTCAAACGGCAGGATGTTGAAATATCAAGCATTCAGCACCCAAAAAGGGATCAGCAAGTGCCGATCCTCCATTATCAGGGGCAAACCTTTCGGTTGATTAGTTTATTTAAAGCTAATCAAGAAGAAGAAGCTCGCGCCTTGTGGAGAGATTTTACAGATAATCGCGGCAAAGCTTGTGTCTTACTAGAAGAACCAGATCGTTTTAGCATCTGGGGTAAAATCCGCTTAGAACAGCTAGATAGTGATACTGGTGGTCACGGTAAGACAGACATACTGATTCAAGCCAGTATCTTACTATTGCAAGCGGTACATCTAGATATTGAAGAGTTTTTAGGCGCTCGCCAATTAACATTATTTGAAAAAGATATGGGGGAAATTTTCCGACAGCAGAAATTTCCCGAAGCTTCTTCCCCCGAAGCAGTTAAACACTTAGTGACCATAGATCCCTTAGAAGACACTAAACTTCCGGCTTGGCAAGAAAATCATGTAACTGCATTTTTACAAGAACTGCACAAGCTAGGGAAAACTTATTTTGGTAATGCCAACTTTGCCAATAAAGTAGCCGATAGGTTACAGGATATGGCAGAAGGCGAGCGATCGCTATTTATATCTTGGCTAAATCAATCTTCACTAAGTAAACTGTGGCAATAGCATAAAAAAGGATGAATTATAAAGTTTGAAGTCTGAAAAACTTACTTTTATCCTGAATTTTTGCAAAAACAAGCTTTTTCGCTCCAATAGCGACCAAGACACACACCAATAAACTCTGACTTTATCCTTCAGACTTCAGACTTCAAACCTTCCAGCGTGCATATACATAGTCAATTCTTATGAGTAGCTCATACAACAATTCTCTACGTTCTAAATCTATCTTCAGCAATCGCAATATTATTTTGGCCGGGATTGTCTGGGCTGTAGCTGCACTATTATATTTTTTGCTATTTAGTGCTAAAATTCCAGGAGCCAACGGCGTAGAAAGTCGTGCCGAATGGTATGTAATTGGCACAAATATTTTTGAAGCGTTAGCTTACTTGGGTGCTGGTATTTTATGCTTAAGGAATTGGCGTAGCCCCCAAATCGTCAGTAGTCGAAATGTGTGGTTGGCAATTGCCATTGGTATGCTTTCTTATTTCCTGGGAGGGATATTTTTTGGCTATACAGAAATAGTTTTAAAAGAAGAACCGGATGTATCAATTGGCGATGTATTTTTTGTATTGACTTATATTTCCCTGGGCGTAGGCATGATCTTAGCTGTGGCATCAAGACGCATTAATCTCGAAAAATGGCAATGGCTGATTGTATCAGCTATAGGAGTCTTTGGCAGTTTGGTGGCATGGTGGATTTCGATGCAACAAACAACACCAACAGAACTACTAGCCGCAATTTTGAACTGGTTTTACATCGTGAGCGATGTAGTACTGCTGATTATTGCGACAACCTTACTCTTAGCTTTTTGGGGCGGACGGGTAGCTCAATCTTGGCGAATGATTGCAGCGGCCGCGTTTTCGCTTTACATTGCAGATATGTGGTTTAAATTCGCTCAAGGGCCTAATTATCAAAGTGGAGACATATTAGAAGTGTTTTGGGTGTTTAGTGGAGTGTTATTCGGTATGGGCGCAGTCCTAGAACATGACGCATCATTGAGCCGGACTCGCCGGGAGCGTGGACGTAAACGAGCTTAGATTTGGTGTCTACCGTGAGAAAACTAACAGAATCAGATAAACAAGAAATTCTTAAGTTATATCGAGAAACTGCTGAAACGACCTCGACTTTAGCAGAACGTTATGACGTGAGCAACTCAACTATCAGTCGTCTGCTCAAAAGTACCTTGCCAGAAGATGAGTACGAATACTTAGTTTCTTTGAAACGGGCGGCTCGGACTCCTGAAGGTAGGGCGCAGGTAAATTATGAGCAGTTGCCTTTGTTAATCAATAAAGAGCCGGAACTGGAACCTCCTCAGAGCGAAAGCAAACCTGTAGAGTTGCCCAAGCTCAAGTCTCAGGAGCCAGTCATCGAAGCACCATCAGAACCGGAAGAAGATACAGATGAATCAAATTCTGGTATTAGAAGAGTGCGGCGACGTTCTTCAGCAACTACAGAAAAACCAAAACCAAGATTGGTGAAAAAAGTAGACATTTCGCCAGAACAACCGCCAGAAATTGCTAGCATTCCTAGTCCCATACTGGATGAAGAACGTCCCAAAGTTGCTGCTTTTGCTGAAATGCTGGGCGAAGAATTGCTCGATGAAGAATCTGAGGATTTAGATGATTTAGACGATGATCTAGATGATGACGATTTGGATGATGATGATTATGAGGAGGATGACGATTACTTTGAGGAGCCAAGACCTTTAGTTACAAGACGCAGGTTAGGTGAAGCACCAGTTCAAGTTTTACCATTGTCGGCAGCTAATTTGCCGAGAACTTGTTATTTGGTAATAGACCGTTCCGCCGAGCTAATTACCAGACCACTCAAAGATTTTGGTGATTTAGGGCAAATTCCGACTCTGGAAACTCAGCAGCGAACTCTGCCGATATTTGATAACCATCGCGTAGCAAAACGTTTCTCGACAAAGCGCGATCGCGTGATTAAAGTTCCTGATAGTAGAATGCTACACAAGGCACGGACTCACCTCCAAGCCAAAGGCATCACTCGCCTGTTAATTGATGGTCAAGTCTACTCTTTGTCTGCACTTTAACTAAAAGGCAGGAGACAGGAGGCAGGAGGAATGAACACTATTTTACCTGTTCCCTGTCACCTGTTCCCTGTTCCCTAATTGTGCGTGTAAACTGCTAAAGTAAAACGCTTCGCTAAATTCACAATGTCTTGTTTGCGAGCAACTTGATTTACCCAAAGTTGAGGTATACCCTCAATACCGTAATAAATTCCCGCTAACCCACCCGTGACAGCCGCAGTTGTATCTGTGTGTCCACCCAAATTTACAGCTTTTAACACTGCTTCTGCATAGGATGTGCTATTTAACAAACACCATAACGATGCTTCTAGGGTGTCAATTACATAGCCACCAGATTTAATCTCTTCAATTGGTAAGCTGGCTATTTCACCACTGAATACTCTAGAAAAATGGGGCATTTCTTCCAGAAATTGCGGTGCAGAATAAATACTTTGAATTTTCTCTAAGCCTTGAGTGTAAGCTGTGGGCAAATTAGCACCTTGCAGTAGTTCAATGGCGATACTAGTATAAATGCCGCAGGCCATTTGCGATCGCACATGAGCATGGGTAATACAAGACACCTGATGCACCCGTGAAATCAATTCCGGGAAATCTAAGGTTTTATGACAATAAGCCATCGGTAAAATTCTCATCAAAGAACCATTACCATTACTCATCTCGCTAGTTCCCCCAGCCTCTAAAGGTGGAACTCCTTGGTTAATTCGCATAATAGCTGCATGAGTACTCTGGCCAATGCCAAATATTTCCCCTCTGGGAGTCCAGTAAGCTTGCTTGTACCACCGCCAGAAAGACAAAGCTATAGCATCCAAAGAATACCCTCGGCAAAGGCTTTCTACCAAGCAAAACGTTAGGGAACTATCATCAGACCAAGTTCCTGGCGGTTGATGCCATGTGCCGTAACCCAGCATCTTCGTAACCGGGAATTTTATTCGTTCAGCGCGGCTTGTAAACTCCACAGGCACACCCAAGGCATCACCGACACATAAACCCATCAAACCCGACAATGTTTGTGTAGCGGTTAGCATTATGCCATCTCCACGAAAATTGCCAAAATTTCACCGACTTTCGGTCGAGGGAACAGGGAACGGGCAACAGGCAACAGTTGGATGGGGACAAAAGTAGGGGCGGGTTCACGAAATAATCGGTGATTAACGAAGATTTAGATAACCCGCCCCTACTTGGGATTACCACTTTTACAGACGATTTAGACGGGAGTAACAGTCCTCGTCATCAGCCTACACTGTTCCCTGTTCCCTTTAAAGTCAGAACACAAGCAGCCCAATATCTGTAAATCACACTCAACCCTGATAACTGCCTCTGGGTACTGAATCCTGATGAATTTACTTTATATATTTCTGCTATAGGTTATTGCTATTACTGCTACAGGCAATTGTTAGGCATTAGTTGAAATTGCAAAATTATCAATTTTCATTGCATCAGTCATGCTAGAAAAAATTAACTTTTCTCCTGTTTCTGTGCCAGTTTTTTAAGCGCCTACTCGCAAAAGTTCCGGCTGAGATAAATTTTGCTGCGAATATCGGCAAATTTTATGCAAGCTAAAATAGTAAATTTACTATTAGCTTTTGAGCATCAATCATAACAACGATTTTATAGAAATTGAAAATTATTCGGAACCTTTGTACACAATTTACGACCTAGTAAATAACAGTAATAATTCAAAAAATTGAACAAAAGTATGAAAGGTTTACTTCGGTCTTTCGTGGCAATTTCGGCATTGTCTTCTTTAGTTATTGCGCCTCTGATAATGAATGCAGGACAAGCTGCGGCTCAAGATAAAAAAGGGACTGATGCTAGTTACATTGGTGCTGGTGTTGCAGCAGGCGTGACTAATGGCGGACTCAACAACGATGCAGCTAACTTTGGCGGTAATCTCACAGGTAGAGTCAAATTAGGAAACCTCCCAGTTTCTGCACGGGGTAATGTTCTCTGGAATGATAAGACGACTAGTATTATTCCAGAAGTTTCCGTAGACGTGCCAATTGCTAATAGAACTAATGCTTATGTCACTGGTGGTTATTCTTTTGTCGAAAAAGATGGTTCACCCAGTCCTTTAGGTAATAGAGATTCTGTAGTCGTGGGTGCTGGTGTAGAATCAGAAGTCGCTAATAATTTCCTGATTTACACAAATGCCAAAGTTGGACTACGTGCTTATCAAAATAGTCCGGCTTCTGCTGTTAGCATCAACGGTGGTATTGGCTATCGCTTTAAATAACTAACTCTCTCGGAAGTGAGAAGTTAATTTTTGAGTAGGCGTAACTTTGGTGAGCAGTTCTAACATTTACAAATGTTAGAATATGAAAATTTATTAGCTATCAACTAATACTTAAGTACGTTGGGATAATTCCAGTTCAACATGGTGAATGGTGTTGTTGAACTTTGAAGGTTGATGGAATATCAGACTTTATCCGTAAAAGTCAGCTAAAACCAACAAACTTGAAGTTGATTTATACCACCTACTTCTATATGCTGGTTTTGTTAAGTGTAAAACTATCGACAAAGCCGGCTTTTTGCCGTGTTACAATTGTCGTATTCCTCATATTTCCGACCGAATTACCGGGAATCACTGAGCCAAAAACTTAGCCTTGGGTTTCATCCCTGCTTTATTGAGAATACTATACAACTCTCATGGTTAAATCTGCTCCTCCTCCACTTGCCAACCGTAAGCCCTCAAAAGTAGAAGGCATCAAAGAAAATAGTAATTTTTTGCGTGAACCTGTAGCAACGCAGATCCTTGAGGATACCACTCACTTTAGTGAAGATGCGGTGCAAATTCTCAAGTTTCATGGCTCCTACCAGCAGGATAACCGCGACAATCGCGTCAAGGGGCAGGAGAAAGATTACCAATTTATGCTGCGGACAAAGAACCCTGGGGGATTGGTACCGCCGCAATTATATTTGGCTTTAGATCAGCTGGCTGATGAATATGGCAACAATACATTACGGGCTACCACTCGTCAAGGTTTCCAACTGCATGGCATTTTAAAGAAAAATCTCAAAGCTGCCATTGCGACTATTATTCAAAATCTGGGTTCAACTTTGGGTGCTTGTGGCGATATCAACCGCAACGTTATGGCCCCACCAGTTCCCTTCAAAAATCGCCCTGAATATCAGTATGCTTGGGAATATGCTCAAAAAATTGCTGACTTACTCTCTCCCCAAACTGGCGCTTATTACGAAATTTGGCTAGATGGCGAAAAAGCCATCAGTGCGGAAGAAGACCCAGAGGTGAAAGCCGCACGTCAACGCAACGGTAATGGCACAACTTTTACTGACAGCGAAGAACCGCTGTATGGTACCTACTATATGCCGCGCAAGTTCAAAGTTAGCGTGACAGTGCCGGGCGATAACTCCATTGATTTATATTCCCAAGACTTGACTTTGGTAGTTATTACCAACCCTCAAGGCGAACTAGAAGGATTTAATATCTTTGCTGGTGGCGGTTTAGGCAGAACCCACAACAAAGAAGAAACATTTGCGAGATTAGCAGACCCAATTTGCTATGTAGATAAGGCAGATGTTTACGAAATTGTCAAAGCCATTCTGGCTACTCAAAGAGATTATGGCGATCGCAGTGATCGTCGTCATGCTCGGCTAAAATACTTAATTAATGATTGGGGTGTAGATAAATTCCGCGCCAAAGTTGAGGAATATTTTGGTAAACCAGTCGCCCCCTTTAAACCACTGCCAGAATTTAAATATGAAGACTTCCTTGGTTGGCAAGAACAAGGTGATGGCAAGTTATTTTTAGGTATTTCGATTGACAATGGTCGGGTTAAGGATGAAGGTTCACTTCAACTCAAAACCGCCTTGCGGGAAATTGTCGAACAGTTTCACCTACCTATCCGCTTAACACCACACCAAAACTTGATTTTCTGCGACATAGCGCCAGAAAACCAATCAGCTATTCAAGAGATTCTTGACCGTTGCGGTGTTGTCTCTGACCCTGGCAAAATCGAACCACTATTCCGCTATGCAATGGCTTGTCCAGCTTTGCCTACCTGCGGCTTGGCTATCACTGAATCAGAACGGGCAATACCAGGAATTTTAGAACGAGTCCGGGCGTTATTAGATAAAGTTGGTTTAGAGGATGAGCATTTTGTCATCAGAATGACAGGCTGTCCTAATGGTTGCGCTCGTCCTTATATGGCAGAATTAGGTTTTGTTGGTAGTGCGCCAGAATCTTATCAAGTTTGGTTAGGCGGTTCACCACATCAAACAAGATTGGCACAACCAATTGTCGAAAAGTTGCACCACAACGATATTGAAAGCTTTTTAGAGCCAATTTTTGTTTTCTTCAAGAAATCACGCCAAGCAGAAGAAAGCTTTGGTGATTTTTGCTCACGGGTTGGTTTTGATGCTATTCATGAATTTGCAGCACAGTATCAGCCTGAAACTATTGCTTTCACCACCGCAGAAACTCCAGCCCCAGCAGCACCAGCTAAAAAGAAAGCTGCACCCAGCAGATCCCGTCCCCGCATTAGCCTTTATGACGAGGTTTATAGCAAGTTAAAGGAAACTGCTACCAGCCAAGGTAAATCAATGACAGAAATAGTCAATGAAGCGTTGAAGATTTACTTGCAGATAGATAGTTAACAGCCGAATTCAGGAATATAGACGTGCTATAGCGCGTCTATATAAAACTATACAAAAAAAACTTGCATAGCCAGCCTAAACAGGTTCTCAGAGTTGAAAAATGTGGTTTGTGCAGTCATCAATTTACAGCACTTTTGATGTAAGTAAGGTAAACCAATTTCAGGGATGCTTTTTAAACTTTGAATTTAATTCAGTTGCTGCACTTCTTAAACATCAAATCTCCTGTAATTCATGAAAGATTCATACAATAGGTCTAATGAGTGGAGAAACAGAACTATCAACTTTGATTAAAGGGATGAAACCCCAATTACAAACTGGTGAATATGTATTCTGCTCTGTACCTATGGATCAAGTTCCAGTAAATATAGAACCAGTCTGTGTATTTCGAGAAGTAGAAGGCTTAACATTAATTATTACAAAACAGCAAGCAGATAAGTTTTCAATTCCTTATTCTTTTATTGCAGCGTGGATAACTTTGACTATTCATTCTTCACTGGAAGCAGTTGGACTGACGGCAGCAATCTCTCACCAACTAGCAATAGCAAATATAAGTTGTAACGTGGTTGCAGCTTATTATCATGATCATTTGTTCGTCAAATCAGAAGATGCACAACGCACGTTGAAAATTTTATCTTTGATGAGTCAGTCAGGATGAAAGAATTTTCACAGGACTTACCAAAAACATGGGTCTGAGGTTCCTCGTCCTTGAAGGGCGACTTTGCTTAATTTAAGAAAAATTGGAATTTTTAGCTTCCATATTTTGGTAAAATATTAATATGAAAACACTGAAGTTTAAGCTATATCAACACAAAAGTAATAGATACCTCAAACGCATGATTAATGCTGCTGGTGTTATCTACAATCATTGTATTGCCCTACACAAACGCTACTACAGAATATGGGGCAAACATTTGAGTTGTGCAAAACTTCAGTCTCATATTGCCAAATTAAGAAAACGTAATCCATTCTGGCAATCAGTAGGCTCTCAAGCAGTACAAGATATCTGTCAACGCATAGAGAAAGCCTACCAATTGTTTTTTAAACACAACAAAAAAGGAGTTAGACCACCAGGATTTAAGAAAGTTAAAAAATACAAATCATTCACTCTCAAACAAGCAGGCTATAAATTTTTAGGTAGCAACAGAGTGAAAATAGGTCAGCGAGTATATCAATTTTGGAAATCGAGAGACATAGAAGGAACAGTCAAAACTTTAACCATTAAACGCACACCATTAGGTGAATTATTTATGGTGGTGGTGGTTGATGAAGGCAACAAACCAGAAATTGAAGTCAAGACGGGTAAAATCGCTGGTTTTGATTTCGGATTGCGGACATTCCTGACTTGCTCAGATGGCACTAAAATTGAATCACCCCAATTTTTTAAGCAGTCACTCAACGCCATCAAAATAGCCAGCAGACAGCATTCTAAAAAACTTAAAGGCTCATCTAATCGTGAACGAGCCAGAAAGAATTTAGTCCGCAAGCATGAAGATATTTCTCATCGTCGGCGTGATGGCGCGTGGAAATTGGCACATGAACTAACTGATAAGTTTGATGTGTTATGTTTTGAAACACTAAACCTCAAAGGAATGCAGCGTCTTTGGGGGAGGAAAATCTCGGATTTGGCGTTTGGAGAGTTTCTGCAAATACTAGAATGGGTTGCCAAAAAGAAGAAAAAGAGGGTTGTTTTCATCGATCAATGGTATCCCACCACGAAGACTTGCTCTTGCTGTGGGCATGTTTTAGAAAGTCTTGAATTGTCAGTTAGAGAATGGCGTTGTTCAGGTTGTCAGTCAATTAATGGCAGGGATGAAAACGCCGCAGTTAATATTCTTATGGTTGGGGCATCAACCATTGGGTTAGGCGATGTAAGTCGGTTTGAAACTGCAATTGCTGTTTGAGCCTAGAATCCCCACGCCTTTAGGCTGGGGAGTATGTCAAAAAATTTACTAATAAAATAAAAGGACTGGATTTCACCAGTCCTGATTGTGTAATTATTTAATTTGTTTATTTTAATAACGGGATTTTTTGTTTTTGAGTCTTTGCTTTTTCCGTCGTTTTTCAGAAGCAGCAACTGCCAATTCTACCGGATAACCAACAACAGGAATTACTTGATATTTGCGCTCATCTTCTAACTTTCTCAGTTCTGTATAATCTACCCAATGAATGCAATCAACCGGACAGGTGTCAATTGCTTCTTGAATGATTTCTTCCGCGTCCCCATCTTGACGAATTACGCGCGATCGCCCGTAATCTGGTTCAATGTAAAAAGTATTTCGCGCAACATGGGCGCAGTGTTTACAGCCAATGCAGGTGATTTCGTCAACATAAACACCTTTTTGCCGCAACACTCCACCTAATTCAGGTTCCAAACCAGAACGTTCGGGGTCATCCCGCAAAAAACCGCCTAATTCTGGTTCCAAACCGGAACGATTATCATCCTGTTCTTCCGGCGAAGGCAGAAAATCAGCCATTACGCACTCCAGCGTTGTACTACTAAGCGAATAGAACCGTCTTCGTTCTTTTGTTGTTCAGTAACTTGAAAACCAGCCATTGCGGTTTCTTTAACTACTGTTTGGAAAGCATAACGTTGGGATACTTGGCGCAAGAAACCATCTACAGACAGATTTTGCTGCCAGTATTGTAAGTCAGCAACTAATTCGTATTCTTTGCCATTCCATCTAAAGCCGATGTCATAGCCATTTTCTTGCTCAATGGTCACTTCCGCAGGATGGGTTTGACCACGATAGCCACGTACCTCACGGGGGCCGGGTTTCCAGTCGATGCCCAAATCAGTTAGCGCATCTTTCAAAGATTCAAGGTTACGGATTTGAGTCTTAATTTGGCTAAAGTGTGACATGGTGGTTGTAAATCAACGACAATAAACTGTTGGAAAACTTACCATTCGCTGTAAGTAGCTTGGGTATTCGCCTGATTAGATTGTTGTAACTGATTGGCGAAATATTCTGAGGTTGGCTCTTGACTAAGTACTTGCCCCAGCTGTGCTTCAATTGCCGCTGTTACCTCAGCACAAGAAGCACCCACAATGCCAGTGACTTTCTCTTGTACCCGACCGTCTGGATAAATTATGAATTCTAATGTCTCCATGCTTTTGGCCAACCACGATAGTAAGCTTGGACTGTACCCTTAGCACAATGCTAAAAAGCCTGTCCAGGGAACATTGTTACTTAGACACAAACTTGCCATTTTTTAACTAATGTTCCATCTCTCAAAATAAATATCTCAGAAAATTTACAAAAGTTATTAATTTAATAAGTCAATACGTCTGTCATTAGTTAGTCTCTCTTAACCTTCCAGAATAGTCAAGTTTATAACTAAGCTTGTTCAGTCAGGGATAAAAGCCTGATAAACAAGCACTCTTCGGTAGTATAGCTAGATACGTAATTCATAAAACTATGTAATTAATTGAAAAAGTTTATCATTATTATTAGATTAAACCTATTCTCTCTAGAGTGATAAATGCTGAGAGCCAGAGGAGAGATTGTTTTTGATGAGTGGCGGTCATGTCAGCGGCGCTAATTATTGTTCTCATTGTTGAGTAATCAATTTGGCGATCGCAATTGCTAAATCCTGGGGATCAACGGGTTTGGGTATATGCCGTTGAAAGCCTGCGGCCATTGCTTGTTTGTAGTCGATTTCTCCAGCATAGGCTGTGAGGGCGATCGCGGGAATTTTCCCGCCTTTGTCTTTTGGTAATTGCCTCACTTGGCGCAGCAACATATAGCCGTCCATAATGGGCATTCCAATATCGCTTAATAAAATATCCGGCTGTAACTGGACTAGCATTTCTAATGCTTCTGCGGCGGAAGAGACTGCTGTCACTTCTGCCCCATACTGTTCTAAGGCAAAGCTGAAAAACTCCAAGACATCAGCTTGATCATCAACAAACAAAATTCGCACTCCCGCCAATAATGAATCGTGGGTTGCCAAGTCCATCTGTGCAGTCTCAGGATTCAACAGGTTGGGATCAGCACTTTTATGTAAAGGTAATCGCACAGTAAAAGTTGCCCCTTGCCCTTCACCTGGGCTTTCTGCCCAAACTGTACCACCGTGCAGTTCTACTAAATGGCGGACAATTGCCAGTCCTAATCCCAACCCACCAAACACTCTAGTAGTTTTACCATCGGCTTGGCGGAAGTATTCAAAGACGTAGGGTAAAAATTCCGGGGTGATGCCCTTACCGTTATCAATAACTTGAATTTGCGCCTCCATGCCGACTTGCTCTAAGCGCAATTCTACCCGTCCGGCTGACGGGGTAAATTTTACGGCATTTGATACCAAATTCCAGACAATTTGTTGCAAGCGATCGCCATCCCCCATCACCTCGACGTTATGCTGGGGTAGTGAGGTTTGCAGTTGAATAGACTTGGCTTCGGCGGCTAAACGCACTGTTTCTAAGGCGGCGGTAATTGTGCTGTTTAAATCCACGGTGCGGATATGCAGACTTAACTTACCCCGCAAAATCCGCGATACATCTAATAAATCTTCAATCAGTTGGGCTTGTAACTTGGCGTTGCGTTCAATGGTTTCCAACGCCCTAACTATTGTCGCTTCGTCGTTTTTGCGCGTGCGGAGTAATTTTGCCCAGCCCAAAATCGGGTTGAGGGGAGTTCTTAGTTCATGGGAAAGCACCGCCAGAAATTCATCTTTAATGCGGTTGGCGGTTTCGGCTTCAGAACGGGCAAGGCGTTCGGCTTCGTAGAGTTGAGCGCGGGCGATCGCTTGACCACATTGTTGCCCCAATGTCAACATAAATCCTTGGTCTGCTTCCGAAAATGTTTGAGAAGTCGCAAAGCTCAACCCTAATGCCCCAATCACTTGTTTTTCTACAATCAAGGGAATACAAGCAAAAGCAGCATTTCCTGTTACCGAGGGCAACTCTGCTAAGTGGGGATAATTATCTGCTAAGGCGGCTGGAGTTTCGAGAAAAATTGCTTTGCCTGTTCGCACTGTTTCCGCTAAAGGCACAGCCGTCGTCACCGAAAAACTTTTCCAAGCGTCCAGCACTGATGACGGATAACCAGTGGCTTGCACTACTTTTAGATAACTGCCATGTTCCACTAACAAACTCACAGAACCTGCACTCGCACCCAAAGCCGCAATTCCCTGGTTAACCACAACATCAGCCACTTGTTGCGGGGTGATAGCTTCGGAAAGAGCGGCGGTGATTTTTTGTAAACGTACAGTGCGGCTGACTGCTAATTCTGCGGCTTGTTTTGCCTGCTGGGTTTTTTGGTAAAGTCTAGCGTTATCAATAGCCGCCGCCGCACGATGAGCCAAATCTTCTGCTAATGCCAAGTCTGCTGAATTATAAGCACAACTCGATTCGCCTCTCACTAAAGAAATTACGCCAAATACTTCCCCGCGCAAATGTAGGGGAATAATGATCAAAGAACCCATACCCAGGCTTTGGAGTAATTGCAAATGCTCCTCGTCTTCAGCCATCTCTGCCAGAATTTGGGGTGGTAATTCGGGATAGAAGATTGATTTGCCTCGAAGCAAAGTTTCTCGAAACGGACTGTTGTTTTCGTATTTGGGCGGATAACGTCGTCGCAGTTCTGTTAATATTTCTTGTTTAGCCGGAATAGCGGCAATCATCGCTATTTGTTGAATTGTACGATCTTCCCCAACCACATCAACAACGCACCAATCAGCCAAGGTAGGCACTACCAAATTAGCGACATTATTGAGAGTGACTTGATAATCTAGGGAAGCTGCTAGTAGACTACTGGCTTCGACTAAAAAGTTTTGCGCTAGTTCTGCTTGTTTGCGATCGCTAATATCTTCAATAATGCCAACTGCATACTTCGCTTGTCCATGAATATCCCACACTGCCGAAGAAGTCAAATTCACCCAAACCAGGGAACCATCTTTGCGAATGTAGCGTTTTTCTAAGGAATAACCGTTAATTTCCTTAGCTACAACTCTCCCAGCCTGTTCCCAATCAACTGCTAAATCATCAGGGTGGGTAATATCTTGAAAGTTCATTTGGATTAATTCTTCTTGGCTGTAACCAGTAATTTCACACAACGCCGGATTTACTTGTAAGAATTTTCCTGTTAACCCAACTAAGGCAATACCCACCGCTGCTTGGTTGAACATGGCGCGGAATCTCGATTCACTTTCGCGCAAAGCAATTTCGGCAACTTTGGTGGCGGTAACATCTGAAAGAATAATTCCAATTCCCACAGTTTCATCTAAAGCATTGCGGACTGGATAATAGTTACCCAGCCAATAGCCATACATTCCTCGTTTTCCTGGCACTTCCCCGCTAATTTCGACATTCAGCAAGGGTTCTCCAGTCTCTAACACCTGTTGTAACTGCTCTTCAAACCGTGCCGCCATCCTGGGAAATATCTCGCTAAATTTGCGCCCCAGATGCGCTTCCACCGGGAAACCGTTAATGTCAGCTAAAACCTGATTAATTCTGATGTAGCGTAGTTCTCGGTCTAAAAAGCAGACAGCCACAGGTGCGCCTGCTAACAATGCATCTAATAGTGAGAGAGATTCAGCATAATTGATTAACGCTTGATGATTATCTCGATAAAGTTGGGCATTTTCTACTGCTAAGGCAGCCCGATAAGCAATATCTGTGGCTAAATTTAAATCAGTTTCATCGTAACAACGATTTGATTGAGCGATCGCAAAGCTAATACAACCCAGAACTCGCTTGTGGGCGATTAACGGCACCACCATTGCCGACTTCACCCCTAGCTGGCGGACAATTTCTAAATGTTCTGCGTTTTGTGTGGCTGCAACTAACACTGCATCAGTTACTTGCGAAATTAATTCTGGTTTGCCTGTTTGCAGTACTCTAGCGATCGGATGTGTACCTGACAAATTCGGCACATACTCCTGAAGTTTTTGCGCTAACTCCGCCTGAGATGGATCTGCATAAGCCAAAGGTAAACGACGCAGCGAACCATCTTCCGCCAAAATCTCCACACTACACCAGTCAGCTAATTGAGGTACAGAGATTGTGGCAATTTGCTGTAAAGTCTCTTCATAATCTAATGAGGTAGATAGTAAACTGCTAATTTCAGCGACATAACGCAGTTGCTCTTCCACTTGCTTGCGTTCTGTAATATCCAGAACAAAAAAAGCGCCTCTGTCTAAAGTTCCCTCAAAATGACTGCTACCAATTAACACTGGTAAGCGAGTACCATCTTTGCGAAGATATTCTTTTTCATAAGGGGTGCAAAAGGAACTATGTTGAAATTGTTTCAGTGCTTGCTCATCGAGTGGCAAATACTCAACAGGAGTCAAATTTCGCCAGTCCACTTCTCCATTCACTAAGTCTTCGCGGCTGTAACCTAACATGTTCAGCAACGCATCATTAGCATCTGTAATTCTGCCATCTCTTTCCCAGAAGCCAATCCCAATCATATTTGACTCAACCACACCGCGAAACTTGGCTTCGCTGTCTCGCAATGCTTGTTCAGCTTGTTTGAGCGGTGTTATTTCAATCCCAGTAACTCCCACTCCCAGTAATTTTCCATTTGGTAAGCTAACGGGATAGTAGCTGACTAAACTTTGCCGATACACCCCAGGCGGATAAGTTTCACCGTTGACTTCTTGGTTAAGTAATGGTTGGCGCGTTTGCATTACTTGTTGAAAAACAGGCTCTAATTGTGCTGCCCATTCCGGTAATATTTCTTGTAAGGTGCGGCCAATATGTTGACTGAGCGGCACTCCATTGATAGCTGCTAAAGCTTCGTTAGCATACACATAGCGGAGTTCTGAATCAAGAAATGCCAATGCTACCGGGGAAGTAGTTAACCAAGTATTCAGTAAAGCTAAAGATTCATCTTTTTGTTGCAGGGCTTGCTGAAGTTTGCTTTGTAACTTAGCTTTTTCGATTTCTGTTTGCTTACGCTCAGTAATATTTACACCTACACAAGTTACACCCCCATCTCCGTCTTTGAGAGGTTCCACCAGCAAGTCATAATAAACAACTTCTCCTCGTAAAGTGATACAAACCTCTTCACGGGTGCAACTGCCTTGTTCTACTGCACGGCGTTTAATTGTCGTTAATTGTTGTGCTACTGCCGTTGGGAAAAGTTCATAATCAGTTTTGCCCAGTACTGCTGCAACTGTGTCTATACCCTGAAGATTATGAATCCACTGATAACGGAAATCTCTGTCTTGCTGAAATACAACAATATCTGAATTACTCAGGGCGACGCGAAATCGTTCCTCGCTAACTTTAAGTTTCTGGAAATTAATTTCAGCTTTGCGTTTCGCGTGCCTCAATGCCTCACAGATAAAACTAAACATTAATCCCTGTAAGGCAAATAACAGTATCTTTACCCCATTAGATAAGCTTAAATTGAGTGCATACTGTTGAGAAAGAAAAAAATAATCACTGACAATTGCTGACAAGAAGGTTGCTAACAGTCCTGATTTCAAACCACCATACCAAGCACTCACCATTACAGCACTAAAAAATAGTAGGAATGGCGCTCTCTTCATGTCTAATATAGGGTCAAGCAAGAGCATTATTACTAGTGCTGTGGCGACAATTACCACCACAAAGCAATAACGTAGTAAATGCGAATAATGAATGTAGGGCATGAAAACACTTGCAAGCAACCAATACTTGTGGTGGGATATATACATACCCTAAGCTAGTTTGCAATTTTTGGACATTTATCTTGAGATAGATCCTTTAGGTAGATGAAAAAATACCTTTTGCTAGTAGTCAATTTCTCAAAAATAATGTATGTGTAACTAAATAAAGTTGTAAGAATATAAGATTTTATTTACACTAATTTAAAAATTTTAAATAAACTAATTTTTATATATTCATCTTAAATTATAGCGAGCCTCTAGGAATGCTATATAACGCACTTTAACGGCGTGGCAATGCTAAAATATTGCAATCATAAATCTGTTTCATCTGCATTTATCCGCGTGCATAGGTGGTTTTTTAGCTAAATTCAATGCACTAATTTAAATCTGTCCATAGCAGTATAATTTAAAGTTGACTTGAGAAATTATCTCTCAACGTTAACAGTTAATTAGTATGGGACTCGTATTTGATTTGTGAACAAAACTCAGTACAGTTTCTGTTCCCCGTTCCCTGTTCCCTACCTTCACAAGTAAATTCAGAAATCAAACCGGATTCCTATATGTTTCAATGCAGCAACTAATTCTTCTATATGTTCTGTTTTATGAGTAGCCATGACCGAAATTCTGATGCGACTTGTCGGCACTGTGGGCGGACGAATTGCTGGGGCAAAAATACCTGCTTCTTTGAGGTGTTTACCAACTCGAAGTGCATCGCCTGGACTGGGTAATTGAAAACAAACTATAGGTGATTGTGTGGGTAGCAATTTGAGGTGGGGTAATTGCTGCTGCATGAAATTTTTCAGATAATCTACATTGCGCCACAATTGCTTTCCTCTTTGGGGTTCTTGTTGGACAATTTGGATTGCGGCTAAGGCTGCGGCTGTATCCGCCGGAGAAAGTCCGGTGGTGTAAATCCAAGTCGGAGCGCGATTGCGTAAAAAATCAATTAAGTTGGCACTGCCAGCTACATAACCACCTAAACTACCTAAAGCTTTGCTTAAAGTGCCAATTTGAATTAACTGCTTTCCAGTACAGCCAAAATGTTCTACACACCCAGCACCATTTTTACCAATTACCCCAGTTGCATGAGCTTCATCAACTAGCAGCATACAGTTAAATTCTTCAGCTATTTCTAACAATGTTGGTAAAGGGCATAAATCGCCATCCATGCTGAAGACGCTATCAGTCAAAATTAAACAACGACGGTAGTTTTGTCGCTGTTGGCTGAGTTGAGTTTTTAAAGCCACAACATCACAGTGAGAATATTCAATGATTGTTGCGCCACTGAGAATTGCACCATTTTTGAGGCTGGAATGATTGTACTGGTCAGAGACAATTAAATCGCGTTTACCAACGACAGCTGCGATCGCTCCTAAGTTTGCCAAATATCCTGAACTAAAGACCAGAGCATCTTCCGTTTGTTTCAAGGATGCGATCGCTTTTTCTAAGTCTCTGTGTAATTGCCGATGCCCACTGAGTAAGCGAGAACCTGTGCTACCAGTACCAAATTCTCTTGTAGCGGCTATAGCAGCAGCAATTAATCTTTCATCCCCAGCCAAGCCTAAATAATCATTACTAGCAAAATTAATTACCTCTCGCCCCGCCAAAACAACAGTCGCACCAGGGCGATCGCTCAATGCTTGTACTGCACGATACCAGTCCGCCCGATGGATGGTTGCTAATGATTGTTCTATCCAAGCATAAGGGTCTATGGTCATAGTTTCTCGGCATTGGAACTTTTAAGTATGAAGATAAAATTTCATACTTCATACTTCACCCTTCATACTTTTACTACAGTGTTTCCGGTGGGGCAATATCTGAGCCGACACTAATTCCAGTACGAGTAGATTTGATACCTGGTTTAGTAATTGTTTCAGCATTTTGGTTTGATTGGGAAATAGAGGAAGACGGAGCGACATCAGGATTAACAGTAGTGTCAATTTTTCCAGGTTGAGACATAACAGATAATCCTCCCACTGTCCCAGCCACAAGTGCTGTGTAGCCCAAATACAAATGTATCGGTCGTACTTCTAACCCCAAACCTGGGGAGTGATGTTTAGGTTGAGACCAAGAAGGTATAACCGATGGTGCGGTGTTAACCATTGGTAACGAATTAGCTAAACTTGTGCCATTTAACCCCAAAGCATTACCCATAACTCGGATAAATCCTCTGACTAAAATATCTTCTGGTAATGAGTCTAAATCGCCGTTTTCTACCGCTTCCATTTGATGAATTGGTAGGTGAGTGAAGATACTCAAATCTCTCAAACAAAAACTTCTAGCTTCACGAGCTTGGCGCAGTTGTTGACCAATTTGAGCCATGATTGCTAAACGTTGTTCGGCTAACTTTTGCTTGGCTAGTTCAGTATGAGCATTTTTTTGATGAGGTTTTAGCCAGTTCATAAGTTTTGGTATAGGATGTTTGTCTGCTGAATTTTCTGGATGTTTGCTTGAGGTATTACTTGTAGTTTCAGTTGTCAAAGATGTTGAGAATAAATCTGTGTTTGTTGGTTGGGAATGTATATGATTGCTGGTGATGTTATTAGCTATATCAGTAGAGTTTTCTAATTCTGTATCTGTCTGTTGATTGCTATCTGCAACTTGGGCATAATTTGCAAATTGCTGGAATGCTAAACCAATTGCTTCTCTACCGACAGCTTTAAACAAAGTTTTGGCTTCTTCACAAGAGCCAATGAGCTTTTCTACTGTAGCCACAGCTTGACGATAAACCTGGCTGCGATGAAGGTCTGACTCAATTTTAGCTAGCAGCGATCGCAGTTCGGCTTGTGAAATTTCAATAGTGGGATTTCCCGGAATTTTAAATAAATATGCAGATGTCATCGTCATGATACAAGTCACTCCCCATACTGCAAGAGATAAAGTTGTATAAATTCTCCTTTGGCTGAAATCTTACATCCGGATATTTAGGGGCTTGTAAGTAAAAAAATATTCAAAATTTTCTTGGGGGACGGGTGAAGACACCCATCCCGTCACAAGGGCAGGCAAGATGCCTACCCCACAAGATGAATAATTTATTTCTTGGAAATGAAATTGTCTGTTTTTTGGTTATGTAGATTTACTAAATTCGAGGCGTAAACGCAAGATTAATAACTCAGTAATAATACAGAATTTAGAAGCCAACATCTGATATGACGGGTATTTTTCCACCACTCATTGATTCTGACTTCTAATACTAAGTTGCGCTCAGAAATAGTATTTCTACTCCCTACTCCCGCCCCAAGTTAAAAATGACTGCACCCATTGCAGATATTTACCACCAGAGACTACAGCGACATCGTTATGTTCAGCATTGGGAACCAAAATTAGCTGTTTTGGTTCAGGTGCAGCATCATAGAGCTTTTGGCTCATAAAAGACGGCACAGTTGAATCAGCAGTCCCGTGAATGAATAAAACTGGCATTCGCAACTGTGAGACTTTTTTGATAGAGTCAAAGCGTTGTGTCAGAATTAAATCGATTGGGAATATCGAAAACAATTTCCGAGCAGATATCATTTCGCGGATAGATGTAAACGAGCTTTCGACAATTAATCCGGCGGCTTGGGGATGTTTAACTGCCAAATCAATAGCGATCGCACCACCCAAAGAATGGCCATAGATAAAAATTTGCTGGGGTGGAATTTGCTGTTTTTGCGTCAAATATTGCCAAGCTGTAGCAGCGTCTTGATAGACTCTCGTTTCATTAGGAAAATCGCCTTGGCTGCGGCCATATCCCCGATAATCAATCAGCAGTACCGAAAATCCTAGTTGATGAAACCGCTGGCTATGCGCTATATTTGCGCCAATATTAATGCCATTCCCGTGCAGATATAACAACACCTTGGCATCGGGCTGGTTGGCTTTAATCCACCAACCGTGGATTTTTTCCACCTTTCCCAAGCTAGTTTTTACAGGTAGCCAAACTTCTTGGTAAGGCAGATTGAATAATTCTGGTGTCTTTTCGATGATGCTGGAAGGAAAAAAGATGAATTTGGGTTGCTGGACAAACAGAAATAGACAGATGGTACAGTAAGCGATCGCTGCAATGATTCCGACAACAATTAGCAGCCTAAACCCTAATAACAATAACAATTGCTGCTTACGTATTTTCATGTGGGCAATTTTATGCTTTAAAAATTACTTGTATAGCAGTTTTCGCTCTTTTCGTATAGAGTCAATAGCGAATTTTTTCTCAGTCCAACAATCTTCACAAGTAAATATGCAACTTAAAAGAGTCATAACTTGTTTTGCAACTAGAATGAAAATAGTCAAAAAATTGACATTAATTTAGTAATTCTTCCGTTAAATGGTAAACATGAGTTAATTTTAGGAGAAGGTCGTGAGCCTCTTACAAGAAAATCAAAAAGAACAGTTAAAGGAAATAAGTAAAACTTTAAGACAGGTAAGAGAAGAAAAATCTATTCAACTCGAAGAGGTAGCAATTAAGACTAACATTCGCCTCGCTTGCTTAAAAGCTTTAGATGCTGGGCAGTTCGATGAATTACCTGAAGCAGTGTACATTCAGGGATTTATCCGTCGTTATGCAGATGTTATTGGATTAGATGGTGCTGCTTTAGCCAAAACTTTTGCAACTGAAGTTCCTACTGCAACAGTTGATAGAAATTCTATTCATAACGTAGAACCTAAACCCAAATTTTCCTTACCTCTATTTATTCCTTACGCTGTCTTATTATTAGTGGCGGCGGGTGGGCTTATGTATGTACTTAATCCCCAATTTTCCGCAGAATCTCTAGTCAAAAAATTCAACTTAGGAACATCTAAAAAACAAACAACAGCAGCATTATCTACTCCTGTACCATTACCAAAAACTCAATCTTTGCCATCTACCAATCAAGAACAAACCGCAATATCTACTCAAAGTCCTCCAACTCCCTTAGCTGTTGTTGCATCCCCCACCAATAATCTAAGTCAGACTGTCGCTGTCACGTTAGAACTTCAAGGCAAATCTTGGTTACAAGTCAAAGTAGACGGCAAAACTGAATTTGTAGGCAATTTAAACAAAGGACAACGTAAAACCTGGACAGCCAAAAAACAGTTGACTGTTCGTTCTGGAAATGCAGGTGTTGTCTTGGTTTCGGTAAATAATCAACCAGCAACTCTCTTAGGAGTTCCGGGTAAAATCAAGGAAGTCACATTCACTCCCCAAGTCAACAGTCCACAATCCAGGGTCAATGGTCAATAGTTCATCAGCTAGTACAAAAAGGCTGAAGTATGAAGTCTGTAGACGCTTTTAGCGGCTTGCCGCAGGCTAGTATGAAATGAAGAAACCCTTAGAGGATGTTTGAAAAGTATTATTGTTAACATCAAAATCTGAAAAACCTAACCCCCCTAGCCCCCCTTCCCTACGAGGGAATGGGGGTTTCAAAGCCTCTCTCCGCTTCGGTGAGAGGTTTGGAGAGGGGTTTTTAGTATCTTTCATGACTTTCCAAACATCCTCTTAGAGTAAGCTTTTCAGCAATTTATCATGGGTGCTTTATTTCCGCCTTACTGTACTAGTGTGCGTTCACATTTCCCATTCTCTGGTTAAGGCTGTCATTGGTCATTTATCCCTTGTAAATACAAATAACAAGGGACAAATGACAAATAACAAGAGATAACCATATCGCTATAGTGCTGGTTGGCGTAAATGCCAATTAGTCGATTGCTCATAAGCATAAGCAACTTGAATAATTTGGTCTTCTCTTAACACATTCCCAATTACTTGCAAGCCAATCGGCAAACCGTTGTCATCAAAACCACAAGGTACGCTGATACCAGGTAAACCAGCAAGATTGACAGGAATAGTCATCAAGTCATTTAAGTACATGCTCAAGGGGTCTGTGGTTTTTTCGCCTGCTTTAAATGCTGTAGTGGGAGCAGTTGGAGTAACTAACACATCAACTTGCTTAAACGCATTTTCAAAGTCTTGCTTAATGAGGGTACGGACTTTTTGAGCTTTGAGATAGTAAGCATCATAATACCCAGCCGATAAGGCATAGGTGCCAATCATAATCCGGCGTTTAACTTCGGTTCCAAAGCCAGTAGCACGGGTACGAGTGTACATTGACAGCAAATTATCTGCATCGGGTGTGCGTAAGCCATATTTCACGCCATCGTAACGAGCGAGGTTGGCTGATGCTTCGGATGGGGCGATGATGTAGTAGCTAGGTAAGCCATAGCGGAAACTAGGGCAAGAAATTGTATGAATTTCTGCTCCTAATACTTGTAATTGGGCGATCGCTTTGGTAACAGCTTCCTCAACAACGGAGTCTAAGCCTTCCCCAAAGGTTTCTGTAATTACCCCAATTCGCATCTTTCTTCTGGCTTTGAGGTCTGGTTTTAAAGTCGCAGCGTAGTCAGGAATTTCTACTTTTAGGCTGGTGGAATCTTTGGAGTCATAACCTGCGATCGCTTGGAGCAGAATTGCTGTATCTTCTACAGAGCGTCCAAAAGGGCCAATTTGATCTAAAGATGAAGCGTAAGCCACCAAACCGTAGCGCGAAACCAAGCCATAGGTAGGTTTCAACCCGACTACACCACAAAAAGAAGCAGGTTGGCGAATTGAACCACCAGTATCCGAACCCAGGGACACAACACATTCTCCCCCAGCTACGGCGGCGGCTGAACCTCCAGATGAACCACCGGGAACTCTTGTGACATCCCACGGGTTAGCTGTAACTTGGTAGGCAGAATTTTCTGTTGAACTACCCATTGCAAATTCATCTAGATTGGTTTTGCCAACCGTGACAGCCCCAGCATCCAGCAATTTTTGTGTCACTGTAGACTCATAGGGTGGCACAAAGTTTTCCAAAATTCGGGAAGCGCAGGTAGTGGGGATTCCCTTGGTACACATATTATCTTTGATGCCAATTGGAATCCCTGCTAACAAGCCAATTTCTTCGCCAGCAGCGATTTTAGCATCTACAGCACGAGCTTGCTCTAACGCCTGTTGTGCTGTTACATGCAAGAAACTGTGCAATTTTGGCTCTAATGCTTGAATTTTGTCCAAAGCTTCTTGGGTAATTTCAACGGCGGAACGTTCTTTTTTAACTAGCTGTTCGTGCAACTCGCGTATGGATGCCATGACTGCTCTCTTGGTAACTCAAGTCATTGATTTTAGTACATATTGCGGGAAAGTATGAAGTGTGAAGTGTAAAGTATGAAGTGTGAAGTATGAAGTGTGAAGTTGAGAAACAGACGACTGTCTGCAAAACCCGCACTTCGACCCTTCGACAAGCTCAGGGTATCGCAAGCTCAGTGACCGGAAGAGGTAGGGGGAGCGTTTACGTCAGCAAATGCGGGGTAGTTAGAACCGCTATAGTTATAATTCCCAAAATCATTGCACTCCAGCCACAGCCCCTTTTCAGACTTCAGACTTCATACTTCACACTTCATACTTTCCTAAAACAGCAAATATATACTTGATAACCGTATGTTTGCAAATTATAAAATTTGGACTATTAACTTAGCTATAAATTTCAGTTATTGTCGTGTAAGAGGAGAGTGGTGAAAGTTAGGTAAGTAAACTTTTGAGACGAACTGTTGATGGCTGATTGAAGTAATATTATTCGTTTTTATTAAGTTTGTTGCGGGGTAAATAGAGATGGTAAAAATCGTGACTCGTAAATATATTGGTCTAGAAAATGTCTATGACATTGGCGTAGAACAAGACCATAATTTTGTCATTAAAAATAATTTAATCGCCTCAAATTGCTTTAATAAATCTCACTCAACAGCTTATGGATATGTCACTTATCAAACTGCATATTTAAAAGCAAACTATCCATTAGAATATATGGCAGCCCTGTTAACGGCTAACAGTGGTGATACAGACAAGGTGCAGAAATATATTTCGACTTGTTTGAGTATGAATATTCAAATAGAACCGCCGGATATTAACCGTTCTGGTGTAGATTTTACACCCGTGGGCGACAAGATTTTATTTGGCTTTTCCGCAGTTCGCAATGTGGGACAAAACGCGATCGCCTGTATTTTAGAGGCGCGGGAAGAGCAAGGCGAGTTTAAATCATTATCTGATTTTTGCGATCGCGTTGATTTACGTGCAGTTAACCGCCGCACTTTAGAATCGCTAATTTATTGCGGTGCTTTTGACAAAATTGAACCTAATCGTCACCAATTAATTAAAGACCTAGAACTTGTTTATGATTGGGCGCAATCTCGCGCTAAAGATAGAGCTAGTGGTCAAGGTAATTTATTTGATTTATTAGGCGGATTTGCTTCTACTACCAAAACCACCAATAACGTCTTTGATTCTGCACCCAAAGCCCAACCTGTACCAGATTTTCCGCCGCAGAAAAAGTTGCAGATGGAAAAAGAATTGCTGGGATTTTATGTCTCAGATCATCCGCTAAAATCTATTAAGCACTCGTCTTCGATTTTAGCGCCGATTAATTTATCACAACTCAGTGATCAAAAAGAAGACACATTGCTATGTGCAGTTGTGATGTTAAATCATGTAAAAAAAGTCATGACTAAAAAAGGCGACCCAATGGCGATTTTGCAGATAGAAGATTTAACTGCACAATTAGAAGCTGTCGTCTTTCCTAAAACTTATGAAAGAGTGAGCCTTGCACTAGAAGTTGATGCCAGATTAATTATTTGGGGTAAAGTCGATAGAAGAGATGAACAAGTGCAATTAATTGTGGAAGATGTCGAACCAGTAGAAACAGTTCAACTGGTAATGGTAGAGTTAACTCCTCAACAAGCAATCACAATAGAAGAACGCGATCGCTTACGCACAATTTTAAAAGAACTATCAGGTGACAAAGAAAAAGCCAAAGTCCCTGTAATTGGTATTGTACAAGCTGGCAGTTCTCGGCAACTTGTCCGGTTTGGCAGACAATTTTGGGTGCAAGATTCTCGCTCAACGGTTTTAGCACTACAAAATGCTAGATTTCTTGCTCATGTAAAACAATTAACTAATAGTTGACAAGAAATTACGAAAAAATTTAGTAAGAAAAACTACCTGAATTTCAACCACAAAAACTACTTGATAACTTTAATATTCCTTCGTCAACAGTATATTGCCGTAGTAATACTGTAGTAAATTTGTTTTTTTAGTGACTTATGCGGATGATGTTTTCTTGGATATAATGGTATTTTTTTATGCCATATGGAGTTAGAGATTGCTAAGTGAAGGAGCTAAAGCTTGATGATTGCAAATGATTTACATAGATTTGTATCGTATTGTAAAAAAATTCAACCACAAACCCAAGAAGATATCAAGCAGTTTTTTGAAGGGGTAATAGTTTTTCCTTACGATAAGGAACTACTTTTACAAGCTTATTTATTCTTAAATATCAAAAATTTGTTTCCTGAATGCTGTGAATTGCTGTTATTTGAAAAGTCGCCAATTGCAGATTACACCGATTTAGGAAAATGTGATTTTGTCTATTTGACATTACAAGGTAATCTGTTGCTCATCGAAACTAAATTTATTGATACAGAAGCCACAGGCGCTACAGAAAGAAAAAGACGCAATAAGCACAGAAACAAAGTATTTGAGCAAGTAATTACTTTAAAAAATAGATTTAGTGAATATTGGGATATTAAACTGAATCAGTTAGAATGTGGTGTTTTTACCACTGATTCAGAAGTTGAATGGCGAGGTAATGGCATGAATGTAGTTACTAAGTCAATTGCTATTGATCAGCTAGAAAAGTGGCGTAGAAGCTATAGACGCACCACTTAATTATTGTTTAAATCTTATTTAATTCTGAATATTTAATTTTTATTAAATTTATTTTTATTTTATGTTAATATCACATTTTTAGAGACGCAAAAGTTCGCGTCTCTAACGTTTTTTAAGGTCTCGAATTTTCTGAATATATGTAAACTACACTTCAGTTGCCGCAACAGCATCAAGCAAGCTACTGCAATAATTACCAGGATAGCAGAAACAATATTTGCATATCTTGTGGCAATGTGGATATTGAGAACAGCACAAATATCTACATCATAGGATTACTGATGAACCGTTCTAAAATAGTTGCCATTATTACAGGTGCAATTTCTGTATTGCTGGCTATTGCTTATTTAATTCTTGTCCAATTCCTTGATTATCGAGACATGAAACCTGCCCCTATTGGTCAAGTTGACTCAACACCAATAGCGATAATTGATACTAACCCAAGAAATTTTGGATAAGACATATAGTCGGTTGGGTGGAGCAATAGCGAAACCCAACAAAAGTTGATTACTGTTTCATTCCGACTAAAGATAATAGCTCTTGTGTTGTGAGACTGCGTTTTTTCTGCATTGATTCTTGCCGTACTGCATTTAAAACAGATTGAGTTTCTTCGCTATTGAGAATAATCCCATGTTGTTGCAGCACATTCGATAATAAATGGCGACCAGAATGCTTACCTACAACTAAACGCCGCTTATGTCCAATTTCTTCGGGTGCAAATGGCTCGTAGGTATGAGGATTTTGCATTACTCCATGAGCATGAATACCGGATTCATGAGCAAAGGTATTTTCGCCGACAATTGCTTTCCAAGGAGGTAAACCATACCCGGATGCTGTGGCTACCAGTTGAGATATTTCTAATAAACGCCTGGTGTCTATACCTAAATCAATCTTAGATAGATGTTTCAGCGCCATGACAACTTCTTCTAAAGCTGCGTTTCCGGCTCTTTCACCTAAACCATTGACTGTAGTATTTACAGATAATGCACCAGCTTTGATACCTGCTAAGGCGTTGGCTGTAGCTAAACCAAAATCATTATGAGTGTGCATTTCTACAGGTATAGACAAGGATGTGACCAATTTTTTTACCTTGTCATAAGTTGTGAACGGGTCAAGAATACCTACGGTGTCACAAAAGCGAAACCGTGATGCACCCCACTCTTGAGCAGCGAGTACTGTATCTAAGAGAAATTGCTCATCGGCTCTGGAAGAATCTTCTCCCCCTACCGAAACAAAGAGTCCTTGGTCTAAAGCAAAGCTCAGGCTATCTTGGAGTTTTTGGAGTACTAATTGCCAGTTTCCCTGAAATTTTGCGCCAATTTGAATTGCAGAGACGGGAATAGATATATGCACTCGCTTTAACCCGCAAGCGATAGAAGCTTGAATATCAGAAATAACAGCGCGGTTCCAACCTAACAAACGAGCTTGCAAATTTAAATCAACAATTGCGGCGATCGCTTTTTGTTCGGCTTCACCCATCGCCGCAATCCCAATTTCGAGTTCTGGTACACCAATTGCATCGAGAAATTTGGCGATCCCAATTTTTTCTTCTAAGTTAAAAGCAACGCCTGCTGCTTGTTCGCCATCACGTAATGTTGTGTCATTGATGACAACCTGATCCATTGCTTGCATTTCTCCAAAAAAAGAGATTTATCTTTTTAGCTTCAGCTTGAGTCAATATAATCAGAATTTGATAAAAATGACTGCAAAATTCAATAAGTATTTAATTTATACTTATATTGCTGAAGTGAAAGCCGATATCCTCTAATTCCTACTGGCGAAGGGGTATTTACAGACAACTGTAATGCTCATAATTTTTGCATCATATTTCATCAGCAGCTACAGTTCTATTGGCTACTATTTCTGTATCGGATAAGGTTTCATAGTTGTGGCTGGTACCATGACCAAATAAGCGGGAAATTAAAGGTATGGTAATGAAAATTACTGCTAAAACTAATAAAAATGTCGAAATACCAAAAAGCTGATTCTGCGGTATTTCTAATACTCCACGTAAAATTACTTCTCGTAATGCCGAAACTATCGTAATTTCAACTGCTGCGCCTACTGATATTTGTTGAGTTTGTAAGTAATCAATCAATAACCTGAATAACTCAACCAAAATTAAAATAAACAGGATATCAGATGTAATTTCTCGTAAATCTAAGGGGTGTAAAAAGGAAAAGAACATATCACCCAGCCGAATCAGCATAACGCAGAATAAGCCAAGGCAGAGTGAGATAATAATAAAATCTTGAAATCTTTCTAAGTTACTGACAATTCGCTCTCGCTCAAACCAACTATTTACTTCTCTGATTACACGCTTTGGCATAATTTCTTCCAAAACCTGATTTGGTTATCTCCATAATAGGCAATTTTAAGAATAAAAAATTAATAAGATTTGACATTTTATTGAATTTTATTAACATATATTTGAGCTAATTTGTAATGTTATCTACAGCAAAAATAATTATTTTTTAAACTGTATTTTTCTTGACAACAACTATATTTTTTATTGATATAGCAGTCGAAGCATAGGTTAGGACTATGTTGGTGGCTGAAACTCATGAAAATGCTTAGTTCCTACTCAGCAACGCCACTTACTTCAAGTCGGGAAACCCGCCCAACGCAGTGGCTCCTCAGCACTTCACTATAAAATCTAGTTTTTCAATTTAATAACAATATCCCCGACTGCTTTAAGAAGTCGGGGATATAAACCTCATATTTACAAATCAAATAATAATCGCAAAACATCCTCGTCAGTCAGGTACAACCACTTTTTCGGCAATATGATGGTTGAGTGACCAACGGTGGTCAATAGCCACAGATGTCACCTGACAAATTTCTTCTAGCCGTTTTTGCTGGACTGCTGCTTTGCGGAGGGTGATGATAAGTTGATTGACCTGATGTCGCAAATCGGGATTTTGATTAACGGCTAACAAGGTTTGTCTTTCTAACAGTTGGAGTATCAATTCGTAGTGGATGGGTGACGGTAGAGGAATTTGCTCCATGTGGCTTAAATATTACAAATGTATAATTTGTGTTAGTTAGAGTTTATCTCTTGCCATGAATTGTTACACAAAAAACAAATATTTGGTTAAGACATGAGTATATTTCACAATTAATTTTTAGCGAACATGAGAGTAATTACGGTAAAGTTATGTTATTTAGATAACAATGAATATTTGCTCTGTCACAGCACAGCAAAATAGCTTTACCTAGAATAACTATTGGGCAGTATCCGAGCGATCGCTAATTCTGGATCTGGTTGTTTGACTAAGGATTCGCCAATTAACACAGCGTTTGCACCTGCTTGTTCAACTACACTCAAATCATCAGGTGTATGTAAACCCGATTCGCTGACAACCACAATATTGCGATCGCGTAATTGTTCACCTCTAGCTTGTAAAAGTTGACAAGTTGTCTGCAAATCTACGGTGAAATCTTCGAGATTGCGATTATTAATACCAACTAAAGAGACATCATCTAAAGCCAATACCCGATCAAGTTCTTCTAGGCTGTGAACTTCAATCAATGCTGCCATATTTAAGGCTTTAGCAATTTTGATAAAGTATTGCAAGTCTTGGTCTGTTAAAATCGCCGCAATTAATAAAACGGCATCTGCACCTTGAAGACGAGCTAAGTACATCTGGTAAGGATAGATAATAAAATCCTTACACAATAATGGTAAATCAACAGCGGCCCGGACTTTTGCTAAATTATCAAAGCTGCCTTGAAAAAATTTCACATCTGTCAACACAGAAATACAACTAGCACCACCTTGTTGGTAAGATAGGGCGATCGCTACAGGGTCAAAATCTTTTCGTAAAACACCTTTGCTGGGAGAAGCCTTTTTAACTTCGGCAATCAAAGCTGGTTTTGTCTTACCCTGTTTGAGGGCGGCGACAAAATCCAGAGTTGGCGGTGCGGAAAGTGCTTGCTTTTGCAGTTCTCTTAAAGGCTGTTTTTCCCGCAGTTGGTCAACTTCAGTTTCTTTTTGCCAGACAATTTCTTCGAGAATGTTGTTAGGTTCGGCATCTGGCAAAGCGGCTTGATAGCGCACTACGGATACATCAATAGCTGGGCTTGGTTGACGACGACGGATTTGCATTGAAGTATGAAGTGTGAAGTATGAAGTGTGAAGTGGGAAGTGTGAAGGATGAAGTATGAAAGATAAATTTCAGACTTCTGACTTCATCCTTCACACTTTTTTAAGCTACAGCCCGTTTATAGGCTTCATCTAGAACTTCCGACAGGGTTGGGTGGGCGTGGACTAGATGGGCGAGGGTGTGGACAGATTCACGCTTCGCCACGGCGGCTGAGGCTTCGTGAATTAAGTCGGAGGCGTGCATTCCAAAGATGTGAACACCTAAAACTTCGCCTGTGTCTTTGCGATAAATTACCTTAGCGATACCGTCGGCTTCGTTTTCTGCCAAAGCTTTGGAGTTGCCTTTAAAGTAACTCTTACTGGTACCAACTTCAAAACCTTCGGCTTGTCCTAATTCTTTAGCAGCAGTTTCGGTTAAACCAACATAGCTAACTTCTGGGTGAGTGAAGGCGGCGGCGGGGATACTGCGATAGTCAACGGTGCGCGATCGCCCGACGATATTTTCTACAGCTACAATACCTTGAGCCGAAGCAGCGTGAGCCAGCATCATTTTGCCATTGGCATCACCAATTGCCCAGAGGTGCGGTACAACTTCGCCTGCACTCAATACGGCCATACGATCATCGACGGGGATAAAATTCCGTCTGTCTAATTCCACGCCCACAGATTCTAAACCGAGGTTTTGGGTAGCGGGGATGCGTCCTGTCGCCACCAAACAAGCATCAACCTCAATCACTTCTAAATCTTCTTTGGTTTTAAAATCAGCTAACTCAATCACCACTGGCGAACCAGGGATGACTTTTTTTGCGTAGATACCGACTTTGGTTTCAATATCACGGGGGGTAATTAATACCCGTTCAGCGAGTTTGGCGATATCGCGGTCAAACCCTGGCATTAACTGGTCTAGGGCTTCAATCATCGTGATTTCGCTACCCAAAGCCGAGTAGACATCCGAAAATTCCAAGCCGATGTAACCGCTACCAATAATTGCCACCCAAGGCGGTAGAGATTCCAGTTTTACACCTTGGTCGCTGGTAAATACAGTTTTGCCGTCAACTTCAATACCTGGGGGAACAAAAGGAACTGAACCAGGAGAAAGAATAATATCTTTAGCGGTGATGGTTTTTTCACTGCCATCGCCAGTAACAGTAATTTTTTGTGTCCCGGCGATTTTTCCCCAACCCCGGATAATATCTACGCCCAGACGCTTCAGGCTGTTGGTTAAATCGCCTTGAATTTTCGAGACTAAATTGCCTGCATGATCGGCGATCGCTTGGCGATCGAACTCCACATTACCAATTTGAATGCCCAGTGACTTGAGGTGGTGGGCATTACGTAACTCCCGCACACGTCCTGCTGCTGCCAGCAACGCTTTCGATGGAATACAGCCCCTGTTAACACAGGTTCCTCCCATGTCAGCTGCTTCAATAATCGCTGTTTTCAGACCGCAGCTTACCGCGTGTAGGGCTGCGCCATGTCCGCCTACACCAGCGCCAATAATTACTAAATCGTAATCAAATCCTTGACTCACGTTAGTTTCCCCGTGTGCTTCGCCTATTTATTCTCAACTCGACTAGCTATCCTGACAACTCGTTGAGAGTTGGCAATGGCTAAATCAACTATTATCATTCACGCTAGCAAGCGAAGAGATAACTTTATTGACAATTTTAGTAAACATTATTCACTTATTGAATTTTATACTGATATGGCTAATTTTTTTGGAAAGCTATAATAGCTGATTCAGGTTGACAAAAACTTATTATTTTTACCTTAGTAAGTTGCTTGTGCTTTGATTATGCAATAAACTTGGACAATTAAACTTAGATAATAAGTATTAGAAAATACTAGTACTCAATTGTGGAAATAAACTACTTTTGAGGTAAAGATTTTATCAGCTACTTTCTTGTACTAGTATCGTATTGTTGGAAATTTCAGTAACAGCCTTATGGTTATGACTGGGAATTCAAAATCGGTATGAGCCGAAAAGCCAACCTGGATCTAAAATTCATTTACGCATAGGATTTTCGCACTTCGTCTGCCCGATGTCTATTCCCAAAATCAGTGAATTTACCATCCGTCGTTATGCTAACGCCAAGTCTTACCAACGGGGTGAGGCTTATTTTGAGTCTGGTGCTGTAGATACCATTGTCCGACGCGGTAATCTATTACACGCAGAAGTTGATGGCAGTGAAGCTCGACCCTATCGTGTCAGCCTCAGTTTTGATGGCCATAGTTTAACCTCAGCAAATTGCACTTGTGCCTACAATTTTGACGGATGGTGTAAACACATTGTGGCAACTATGCTTGTCTGTGTGCGCCAGCCAGAAATTATTGAGCATCGTCCGACGTTAGAGCAATTGCTTGATCGACTGGATCATATACAAACTCAAAGGCTAGTACAAGAATTAGTCGCCGAACATCCCCAACTGATTGAGACTATTGATCGTCATGTCATTTGGATGACAAATCCTGCACCCCAGACAAAAAAGCTCAAATCTCTGCGGCAAAATGCGATTGACACCAGTGCTTTTCGGCGGCAAGTACGGCAGATTATTCACGATGGTGTGCGCTATCTAGAGGATGGCTGTGAAGAAGACCCCATCGCCGAGGAATTGCTGGGTTTGGTGCAATCGGCGGTAGACTTAATTGAACGGGGAGAAGGAAACAAAGCGATCGCAGTTTTAGAGGCGATTACTTCTACCTGTATCGAAAATTGGTATGAAGTCGCTGAATATGGTGCCGACTATGATGAAATTGCCTGGGAATTAAATAATGCTTGGTGTGAAGCTATTCTCACCGCTGACTTGACTCCCGAAGAAAAAGTGGACATCCAAGTAAATTTGGAAGTTTGGCAAGATGAATGGGATGTTGATTTTGGCTTAAGTTTAGAAGCTTTGCGCCAAGGCTGGGATTACCCATCACTGGTGGAAGTTCTCCAAGGCAAGATTAGCGAACGAGGAGTTTGGGAAGCAACCATTCCTGATTATGCCGATGATTTAGCTTTAATTCGGCTGAAAATTCTGGAACGCCAAGAACGTTATCAAGAATATTTATATTTGGCAGAAGCGGAAGGACAAACGCGGCAATATTTAACAATGCTGGGTAGACTTGGCAGAGTAGAAGAAGCCTTAGAAGCCGCCCAAACCGAGATGAATTCAATGGAAGAAGCCTTCGCTTTGGGTAAAACGCTGCAAGAACAAGGCGCATTACAACAAGCTTTACATATTGCTCAAATTGGCTTGCAATTAAAGGGAAATTGTCAATATGATTTGGGTTTATGGACAAGTGATTTAGCCCAAAAGTTAGGTGATCAAACTACAGCTTTGCAAGCCAAAAAACTAGCTTTTCAAGCATATCCTTCTCTAGAAGAATATCAAGATATTCAAGATTTGGCTGGGGAAGAATGGCCAAGAATTAAACCTGATTTATTGAAAATTCTGCGGGTTTATAGTGCTTGGGAAATTGCCCCCATCAAAGTAGATATTTTCTTACATGAAGGACTGATTGATGATGCGATCGCGATCGCTAATGAACTCAATGTCTATTATGCTGATATTATTCATCGGGTGATGGATGCTGCCATTCCCCATCGTCCTGAATGGGTAATTACTCATGCTTGTCGCCTGGCCGAAGCAATTATGAATGCCGGCAAAGCAGAGTATTATGATGCCGCAGTTGAGTGGCTAAGAAAAGCCCGCGCTGCTTACTTAGCGTCCAATAAACAAGCCGACTGGTCAAATTATCGCGCCCAATTAATGGCAATCCACGCCCGCAAGCGCAAACTTATGGGAATGTTGCAAGGACGAGATATGGAGTAATAGTCAAAAATCAAAAGTAGCAAAATCGTTTCTTGTGTTGCTTTTATGGTTATATATAGGCTGCACCAGAAACTGAGGTTTGCCAGAGAAGTAGCGATCGCTCTATCACCGTTCATTAGAACCAATCTCAACTAATCGGCAATTGACGAATGCGTATAGAATTGTCTTCAATGGTAATAGCTGAACCCTCGATCAGATCCTGCAACAAATTGGGTAGAACTTCTATAAGTCTTTGTGTTACCACGTTAGGCTTTGCTGAAGATAGCCGTAATGTAATCAAGCTGGGCTGCTCATAATTGCTGAGAGCTACTAACATAGAAAAGTCTAGGTCTTGTGTTAAGACAACCCGACCTTCGACTCTTGCCAATTCTAAAATCTCTATATCCGTAGCAGTTGCAGGAAGAGCATCAGTACTACGTACTATATCGTATCCCTGTAACTTTAAGGCTGTGACGGTTAGAGGGGAAATACAGCATATTTTGAGTACATGAGGTACAAGCGTAAAATCTAAAACCATGTAGAGACGTTACATGTAACGTCTCTACAGTATTTCACGAATATCGAAACTGCTGTATGAACATCAGCAATCAAACGTAAGCTACTCATGCTGAAGTGATACTAATAATGCGATCCGATACCGCCCAAGCAGCGTAGTTTAGTGCCTGCCGAATATCTTCATCCTCCAATTCTGGATAAGCCTCTAGAACTTCTTGGATGGATAAATGACTAGCCAACAGTTTGAGGACAAATCCTACAGTGATACGCATTCCGCGAATTGTTGGCTGTCCAAGGCACACATTTGGATTAACCGTAATACGGTCTAATTCATTACTCACTGTTGGACTCCTAGATTTGCATAGTTCCTTTAATAACTTTAAATTGTGCCTAATGAAAAAGATATGATATTTGAGTTTAAAAGTTCTCTTTTAAAAAAGAGTAGATGTTAAGAGGGAACAGGGAATGGGCAACAGGCAACAGGGAAATCCCCATAGATGAATCAAGGGGATTTGAACAAGGACGTATTTTTTCTTGCACTACGTGTCTCGAAAAAAGTGTTTTTATTTTTTCATGAATAAATTCAGGGGCTTGAAACCCTTGTCTTCGGATGCTCATTCTTTTTCTGTTAAGAGTTCCCTCTTAAGCAGTTCCCGCTCCGAAGGGGCTGGTCATCTGTCAAATGACAAATGACCAATGACAAATGACCCTTAATTAAATTCTTGATCGCACAAACTTCTCTAACCTATCCAAGCCTTTTTCGATAGTGGCTAAATCGGTGGCGTAGGAAAGGCGAATGTTATTATCTGCACCAAAGGCAATTCCGGGAATAACTGCAACTTGATGTTCTTCAATCAAAGCGTCGCAAAATTCTAGAGATTTGAGTCCGGTTTTGCTGATGTCGGGGAACAGATAAAAAGCGCCGTCTGGTTTGGGACAATATAAGCTGGGAATGGCGTTGATTCGCTCTAGCATGACTTGTCGCCGCTTGGTAAAAGCTTGCAGCATTTCAGCTACACAGTCTTGAGATTCTTGTAAGGCGGCGATCGCACCATATTGAGCAAAGGTACATACATTAGATGTACTATGCCCTTGAATGGAATTGGTGGCTTTAATAATTTCGACTGGCCCTGCTAAGTAACCCAAGCGCCAACCTGTCATGGAGTAAGCTTTGGCAAACCCATTACTAATAAAGGTGCGCTCAAAAATTTCTTGACCAAGCGATCCAATACTGAGATGTTCTGCACCGTCGTAGAGAATTTTTTCGTAAATCTCATCGGAGACTACATAGATATCTGCATCAACTATTACTTGCGCTAAAGCTTTAATTTCCTCTGGCGTGTAAACCATCCCGGTGGGGTTGGATGGGGAGTTGAGGACAAATAACTTGGTTTTGGGGGTGATGGCTTGGCGCAGTTGTTCCGGGGTGATTTTATAGCCTGTGGAAGCATCGGTGTTGACAATTACAGATACGCCACCAGCCAAAGTTACCATTTCGGGATAACTCAGCCAATAGGGAGCCGGAATAATTACCTCATCACCCGGATCGATGAGTGCCATGATCAAGTTGTACAAAGAATGTTTACCGCCATTGGTGACGATGACATTTTCTGCTTTGTAATCTAAACCGTTATCAGATTTCAGCTTCTGGGCGATCGCTTCCCTTAACTTTGGTTCTCCAGGTGCAGGGCCATACTTGGTTTTGCCTTCTGCCAAAGCTTTTGCTGCTGCGGCTTTAATATGTGCTGGGGTGTCAAAATCCGGTTCACCAGCACTAAAACTACAAACATCTATACCTTCCGCCTTCATCGCCTTAGCTTTAGCTGCGATCGCTAAGGTTAAAGAAGGTTTTACCTGACTTACTCTTGCTGCCAGTTTCATTCTTACTTATTCTTTGGCAAATCTCTCACTTATCTTAGGATATCCCAGAAAACCTACCGAGTTTTGCCTTTTGGTGAATTCCTTTGGATTTTGTCTTGGTAAGCAGTTTTTAGGGTGATCAACTACGCTATTTTTTTTAACGCAGAGGATAGATGAGGTAAACGCAAATTTACGCAGAGTTTTGTACCTTTATTGAGGTGTGATATTTTTTCATGGTTATTATGGCGTTTGTTTCTTAGTTGATTGCCAATCTGCTCAAAATTTAATCGCCAAACATTTGGACTGCGTAAATTTGTCCATTTTTGCCAACAGCTATACCGTAACCAAATTTTTTAACCACCAACATGAATCCCCGGCCGTTTGTGGGGATTTTTTTCGGCGCGGCGCAGTACTTCACGGGTGACTACAGCAATGTCACCTTCACCAAACAAGATAAATCGCAGTAAGTACTGGATGGGATTCCCTTCTACCCAGCCGAAGTAAGCGTGAGGTATTTTACCAGTTTGGTCACGAATATAAAGTAACAAAGCCGCGATCGCATTTGGGACTGCGGCACTTTCTGCACGTAAAATCCGATACTCACCAACTTTTACGCCTTTGACTCTGATCACATCAGTAAAATCTGACGCATCGGATACCAAAATCTCTAGAAACAGCACCGGATCTGTCGGTGGAACATGGTTGTCTTCACGTACCTCTTTTTCCTTTAATAAATATTCTTGTTCATTACCCACATTTAAGCGATTAGCAATGATCCGAATTGCGCCTTGGCTTTCTTCGGCAATAAATTCACGGGCATTTTCATCAACTTCTATTTGTTCTACCCGCAGTTCTGTTGAGCGCCAAACACGTGAAACTAAGGAAGTAAAAATGATTGCACCAATGAAGAACGCAGCAATTTTTATCCCTTCTGGTCTTTCAATGATATTGACAATGGTCGTATAAATAAAGACCATTGTAATCAAAGCAAAAACCACTCGTCCCTGTGTGGAATTGTGTCGATGGGCTGATAAAGTCACAGCAAAGGCGGCAGAGCTAATTAGTACCAACACACCAGTTGCATAAGCACCACCCTGTGCTTCTACATTTGCTTGGAAAATAATTGTAACTACGAAGGCAATAGCTGTATATACTAATACAAGAGGGCGTGTTAATAGCGCCCAACTTGGTGCCATCCCATAACGTGGTAAGTAACGCGGCACAATATTCAGCAGTCCTGCCATTGCTGATGCCCCAGCAAACCACAGAATAGAAATGGTGCTTAAATCGTAAATTGTACCAAAGCCATTGCCTAAATAAAGATGTGCTAGATAAGCCAGGGCGCGACCATTGGCTTTTCCGCCTGTAGCAAATTCTGCGGTCGGAATCAAAACCGTAGTCACAAGACTGCTAGTCAGCAAAAAGAAGCTCATAATCACAGCCGCAGCCGTCAGTAGCTTGCGGGTATTGCGAATTCGTCCTCTGGGCATTTCTGGGGTATCGCTACTGCTACCTTGAACTAAGGGCATGACTGTGACACCAGTTTCAAATCCAGATAAACCCAAAGCCAACCGAGGAAATAACAAGATAGCCAAGCCGATGAGGACAAAGAAATTGTTATGCCGTGCAAAAAGTGCTGTCTGCCAATTTGCGATATCCTCTGGGTGAATTACTATTTGATATAAACCAACACTAATTACAATCAAATTCAACAGCAGATAAGTTGCTACCAAGAATACTGCAATACCAATCGCTTCTTTAAAACCTCTCAAGAAAACTGCACCGAGTAAGGCAATTAACATGAGTGTAATAACAATGCTCTGACTGTGCAGCAGACTTGGTGTCAGGGGATTTTCGATGATATGGGCTGTGGCATCAGCAGCAGACAAGGTAATGGTAATAATAAAGTCGGTTGCCACAAAGCCGAGTAGACACAGTACAAGTAATTTGCCTTGCCACCAAGACAGCAAATGCTCCAACATAGCAATCGAACCTTCACCATGTGGGCTTTTAGCTGCAATGCGTCGATAGATTGGCAATGCACCAAAAAGTGTCAGTAAAACCAAAATGAGAGTAGCCAGAGGCGAAAGCGCACCTGCTGCCAGTGCGGCAATTCCCGGTTGATAGCCAAGGGTAGAGAAATAGTCTACACCTGTTAAGCACATAACCTGCCACCAAGGATGCTGACGGTGTGCTTCTTCCTTATGGTATGGCCCTTCCTTTTCTCGTCGGTTTTCTGCTAGTAGCCAGCGCATTAACCGTCTGTTGAGCCGTTTTGTTGAGAACATTGATTTAACCATCAAATCAGGTTTTAGTACAAAAGTTGTTGGTATGAGTTCTTTAAGTTTGGGAGTTTTATTAAAAATTTTGAACTACAAATACACCCACGAACTAAAGAACAACAAGTTTTTACATTAGAAATTTTCAGGAATAAGTTATCCAAATTAACTGAAATGCACAAGCGTTGAAAAGTGTTAAGAGCTAATATTTTTACACAGTAATAGCACTCTCAATCATTAAATGTGTAGTCTGCTTGAGCAACTCAGCAATATATATAGTTAGTAATTTTATTTTGTATTAAGTATTAACACTTATGCTTTTTGGCTTTATGCATTGATAACTGAGCAAATGTTGGCTACAAATAACACTACAAATGTATTACTCAAGCAATTCAGGAAAAGCATTCCTTGTCTATGGATATTTAAGTACAAATATAAGGAGTATTTTATGCTGCGATCGCTAAAACAAACGCTTGCATTAGTAATTTTATTGGCGTTTTCATTTATTCTGCTTTCTAAGCCTGCCCTAGCTTTAGTTCCCACAGAAGGTCAATTCACCACCGCAGTCGGTGCCTGTGAAGCCGTAATTTCGATTAAAAAAGGCACGAACCCCGGCAATGTCAGATTGCAACCAGGACAGACTTATCAAATAGTTGGTCAAAATAAAGATAACCCCACTCATTACCTGCTAGAAATTGCTAGTGCCAGTCCTTCTCGGCGTTGGGTTCCTATTAGTTGCGTTAGTGCTGATGGTTTGCCTTCCGACACAACTGGTAACATACCGCCCGTAATTCCTGTAGCTGTAGGTAATGACTATTTACTAGCAGTGAGTTGGCAACCAGCCTTTTGTGAAAGTAAACCTAAAAAACCTGAGTGTGAAACTTTAGCCAAAAACCCAGACCGTCCAGAAGCTACCAACTTCGCGTTACACGGTTTATGGCCTCAGCCTGAATCTAATATTTATTGCGGAGTCAGCAAAAGTGACATCGGTTTTGATAGAGCAAAAACTTGGTCAAAATTGCCTCCTGTAGAATCAGAACTATCGCCTGAGACTTGGGCAAGGCTACAAGTAGTCATGCCAGGAACTGCTTCCAATTTGCACCGACATGAATGGATTAAGCATGGTACTTGCTACCAGGGTACACCGGAGGAATATTTTTCTGAGTCCATTGCTTTAATTGATGCGTTGAATAAATCGCCTATTCAAGCATTAGTAGCGAGTAATATTGGCCGCCAAGTTACCCTCAAAGATATTGATCAAGCCTTGTCGTCTTTTGCGGCTGATGCTGGGGATAAGACAGAAGTAAAATGTACCAATGCGCTATTAGGTGAACTGTGGCTTAACCTCAGAGGTGATATTACTCCCAGTACTTTAATTAGTGACTTGTTAACCAATAGCCCAAAAGCCGAGCTTGAAAAGTTTAAATCTTGCTTGATTGATGATGCCCGTGATTAATTAAAGTTGTTGGATTACGTATAGAATAATGAGGCGATCGCACTAACTAAATTTGGCTGCGATCGCCTCATCAAATGAATCTTTTTATATAAAATTTGACTAACTTGCAGACTTCAACGCATCCACAGCTAAATTCAATTGCAAAACATTAACTCCCGGCTCACCAAAAATGCCGAGAAAGCGGCCATCAGTATTTTGAGCTATCAAAGTTTCTAACTCTTGAGGTGATAGCCCTCGCGCTTTGGCTACACGGTTAACTTGCGCTCTAGCGGCTTCTGGGGTAATGTGGGGGTCGAGGCTAGAAGCAGAAGTGTAAACTAAATCGGCGGTAGGTTTGATATCTACTGTTTTTAGTCTATTTACATCACCTTTGATACGTTCAATTAATGCTGAATTACTTGGTGCTAAATTACTCGCACCAGAAACCCCAGTTTTTAACACTCCCGCTTCATCTTTTTTCGGGTCAGCCGTACTGTAACTAGTGGTACTAGGACGACTATTAAAGTATTTTTCGGAAGTGAAAGGTTGACCAATTAAACTAGAGCCAATCACTTGACCTTGGCTATTTTTAATCAGACTACCGTTTACTTGAAATGGCAAAATAATTTGTCCAATACCAATCATCACAAAGGGATAGATAATAGCGCCAATTACCCAAAGAACTAAAGTAGAACGAATGGCTCTGTTAACTTCGCGTGCAAAACTCATTAGAATTTCTCCGGAACAAACATAACAAAGAATAAATAAGTAGAAAGACTCAAAGTTACTAGTCCTAACAGACCTAATGACCAAGCTTGAACATGGGAAAAACTTTCTCCGGTGGCGGCATAAACAACAGGCGCAACCACGATGTTTAAACACATTCCCAAAAAGATATATAAAGGTAGTTTTGGAATGCGGTAATCAGCAGTAAAATCTATTATTTGTGCCAATATTTGAGATAAAGTCCAATATTTCATAACAACTATTCCACTCAAAAATATAGCGGTTTTTATTATGGTGAGGTACAAGAAAGAATAATTAACCGCAGATAGACGCAGATAAACGCAGATAGAAACAGATAAATGATCTCTCAACAGACGAGAAAATGCTATACATAAACATCACATTCTCTATTCCCCACTCGCGCTTATCAAGACAAAGGTAAAAGGACATCAATTAATTTGATGGCAATAAAAGGTGCAACAATTCCGCCCAAACCATAAATAAAAATGTTGCGTCTTAATAATTGATCTGCTGTCAGGGGACGGAATTTGACTCCCGTCAGTGCTAAAGGAATCAGTACCGGAATAATGAGGGCGTTGTAAATTAGTGCTGAGATAATTGCCGATTGGGCGCTTTTCAGTCCCATAATGTTGAGTGCGCCAATTCCCGCCGCCGCAAAGATAGTGGGAATAATGGCGAAATATTTAGCAATATCATTGGCAATAGAAAAAGTAGTTAACGCCCCACGGGTAATTAATAACTGTTTACCAATAGTTACCAAATCAATTAATTTGGTGGGGTCAGAATCTAAGTCCACCATGTTAGCGGCTTCTTTAGCAGCTTGTGTCCCAGAGTTCATGGCTAAACCCACGTTGGCTTGAGCTAATGCGGGTGCATCATTGGTACCATCTCCGGTCATCGCTACTAATTTACCTTGAGATTGTTCAGTGCGAATTACACCAATTTTGTCTTCTGGTGTGGCTTCAGCGATAAAATCATCAACGCCTGCTTCTTGAGCAATCACACCAGCCGTAATGCGGTTATCACCTGTAAGCATAATTGTCTTGACACCCATCCGCCGGAGTTGGTCGAATCTTTCGCGTAAACCGGGTTTGACAATATCTTTGAGATAGATAACCCCAAAAATTTGGTCATCTTGACAAACGGCTAAGGGTGTACCACCTAACCGCGAAACTCGCTCATAAGCTGCATCAACATCACTAGCAACATGGCCTCCACGAGAGCGAACAAAGCTTTTAATTGCATCTACTGCCCCTTTACGGACTTGCTTACCGTTGGGGAGATTTGTCCCACTCATCCGGGTTTTGGCAGAAAATTCGACACCTTCTGCTTGGTTGATATCGAAATCTACACCCACTCGATAAGTATCTGCCAGTTTGACAATTGATCTACCTTCTGGTGTTTCATCAAATATACTGGCAGCATGGGCAACTCTGGCGACATCTTCGATGGTGTAACTGTTAACAGGGATAAATTCATCTGCCATTCGGTTGCCCAAGGTGATTGTGCCTGTTTTATCTAGCACTAGGGTATTGATATCACCACAGGCTTCGACGGCGCGTCCAGAGGTGGCAATCACGTTAAATTGCGCTACTCTATCCATCCCCGCAATGCCGATCGCACTCAGCAAACCACCGATGGTTGTTGGTATCAAAGCAACCAACAAGGAAATCAAAATCGCCACACTCGCACCAGTCCGTAAGCTGTTGCCGGCTTCTGTGCCAAATATCGTACTGATAAAGTTAGCAATAAAGTTAACAAAGGGCGGCATTGTTGCCACCACAATTAAAAAGACTTGTGTTAACACAGCTAACAATACTGTTAAAGCAATTTCGTTGGGTGTTTTGGTGCGTTCTGCGCCTTCCACCAAGGCAATCATCCGGTCAATAAAACCCTTACCAGGATCAGCAGTAATCCGAATTGTTAATTCATCAGAAAGTAAGCGCGTACCGCCTGTGACAGAACTGGCAATATCTGTACCTGGTTGTTTCAGTACCGGGGCTGATTCTCCTGTGATGGCTGATTCATCCACAGAACCAAGACCTTGAATCACTTCGCCATCGGCGGGAATCATGTTATTAGCTAGTACTTTGACTAAATCGCCGCGTCGCAGTTCTGTTGAATTGACTGTTTGAATTGAACCATCGGGGAGAATTTTATTAGCAATGGTATCAGAACGGGTGGAGCGTAAGGAATCAGCCTGGGCTTTACCGCGTCCCTCAGCCACGGCTTCGGCAAAGTTGGCAAAGACAACGGTGAAAAATAGGATGAGTGTAATTAAGCCGTTTAATAAGCGTTGTTGATTAACATCTGCTTGAATTGTGCCGAATAAATTGGGGTCGAGGGTGACGAGGAAGGTAACAATTGTTCCTACCCAGACGATAAACATGACTGGGTTACGGACAGCTATTTTGGGGTGGAGTTTAACAAATGACTCTTTAATCGCTCTTTGGTAGAGTCCCCGCATATCTGCTTTCGGGGTATGTTTGCGTGAGTCACGGGTTCCTTGAGGAAGATGAGATTTTGTGTTGGTTTTCATAGAAAGAGAGAATTGTTTCGCGCAAAGGCAAGGCAGCGCGTTGGGCGGGTTTCCCGACTTGTAGCGACTGCCGCGCAAAGACGCAAAGAAAAGCTCGCAAATAGTGGTTTAGTGATTAAGAGAAAACAATTTTCAATCCAAAATCGAAAATCTAAAATCCAAAATTGTCTTAGCCGATACCTTTGGCTATCCAGAAAGCTTCACCGATGGGGCCGAAGGCGAGGACGGGAAAGAATGTGAGTGCGCCGAGAATTAAAATTACGCCTGCGGTTACGCCTGTAAACAGTCCGGTGTCGGTGCGTAATGTGCCTGTGGTAAAGGGGACTTGGGGTTTGCGAGACATACTATCGGCGAGTAAGAGTAAGCCGATGATGGGGATATAGCGTCCGGCGAGGAGGCTGAAGCAAGTGCTGAGGTTCCACCACAAGGCGGTTGCGGTGGTTTTTGCGCCTGCTGCAATGGCGATGGGTGATGGTTGGGAGTCGCCTAAGCCTTCAAAGCCTGAACCGTTGTTAGCCGCAGCCGAAGCATATTCGTAAATCACTTGGGCAAAGCCATGAAAGCCGGGGTTGCTGATTCCTGCTAGTTGATCGGGGAAGGCTAAAGCAATACCGGCAGGAATCATAATTGAGATGGGATGAACTAAGAGAATCAAGAAACTCGCTAGTACTACCTCACGCTTTTCGATTTTGCGTCCGAGAAATTCTGGTGTGCGTCCTACCATTAAGCCTGTGACGAATACTGCCAAGATGAGGTAAGCAAATAAGTAAGCTGTACCTGTACCTTGTCCACCCCAAATGATTTGCAAAAACATATTGGAGAGGGTGACAAAACCACCGTTGGGCATAAAGGAGTCGTGTAAACTGTTGACTGCGCCGCACATGGTTCCGGTGGTACTGACGGCAAATAAGGCTGACTGCGCCCAGCCGAAGCGGACTTCTTTACCTTCGAGGTTGGGTTGGGTACTACCTAAAAGTGTGTTTACTGCGGGGTTGCCGTTATATTCACCAATGGCTGTGATGATAATAAATGTGATGTAAATTACGCCCACCATACCGTAGACTAGCCATGCTTGTTTGGTGTTATTGGCAAACAAGCCGTAGGTATAAATCAACGATGTGGGAATTGACAACATTGCCACAATTTCAATTAAGTTAGAAAATCCGTTGGGATTTTCAAAGGGATGGGCTGAGTTGATGGCAAAAAAGCCGCCGCCGTTTTCTCCGAGTTGTTTGATGATTTCAAAATGGGCAACGGGGCCAAGAGCGATCGCTTGACTTACACTAGAATCTTCTAAGGTGGGAAATACAACTGGCCCTGCCAAGGTTTCGGGAACACCAGCCGCCATCAAAGCAATCCCGCCAACAATACAAATAGGTAATAAAATTCGCGTAATTGAGCGAATCAAATCTACATAAAAGTTACCTAATGGTCTACCTGTTAATCCACGAATAAAGGCAATTCCCACTGCTAAACCCGTGGCGGCTGAGGTAAACATGTGATAACCAAGTCCCCACATTTGACTGGCGTAACTCAGATATGTTTCACCAGAATAATGTTGTTGGTTGGTGTTAGTAATGAAAGAAATTGTTGTGTGTAGGGCTGTATCCCAAGTTGGTGCCGGGATTTTTGTTGGGTTAAAGGGTAGCCATCCTTGATTCATAATAATCAAAAATATCAGCAATCCCATGACGATATTGCTGTACAAAACGGCTCTGGCGTATTGCCAACCTGTCATCTCTGCTTTAGTTTGTACGCCAACTAAAGAGTAAAGTATGCGTTCAATTGGGTTTAAAATTGGGTCGAGAAATGTGCTGCGCTCTTGATAAACACGCGCCATATATCGCCCAAAAAATGGAGTTATGGCTACTACAATGAGTAGCGTTAGTCCAATTTGAATCCATCCTTGGAGCATAAATATTAATTATTTAAACAATTTGTAATTAATTGGATTAATTTAGATCATCGATTTTTTATGAGGGAAAAACAAGGGATAGAGGATATAAATTTATACTTATACAGTGTTTATTTTTTCTATATCTAGCGTTTAGTTTGTTTCTAAACGCTACCAATTGATGATAAACGAACCACAGAGGCGCAGAGGTCACGGAGGAATGAGAGTTTGAGAGAGTTATTACGTAAGTCTTATATTGAAGATAGCAATACTCACTGTTGAGGGTACAGGAACAAAGAATTAACCGCCGATAGAAGAGGATGAACGCCGATGAGCGCAGATAAATTTGGAGTTAAAAAGCATAATCAAAGTTATAAATTAGTCAGATTTATTATTATATTGTGTTTATTTGTTGGTGTAATTTCGATGGAGTTTGAGACACCAACAGAATATGTGTTTGGATATCTTTATACAGGCGCAATCTTATTAACAAACTATTGGTTTGGTGGAAGGGCAACTTTTTTAGCGACTGTCGTGGCGGTGTGTTTGACGCTGTTGAATTTGGTTGTACCTGGAAATGAATTAGTGAAAGTCTCGACGGTAGCTAGTCGCTTAATTGCGGTGATGGCTTTAATTGTGACTGGTATTTTAAGCGATCGCCTGCGTCGTTCTCAAGAGGCGATCGCAGTGACTCGCGCCAAGTTAGAATCCCAAGAGGAATTGGTCAAGGTACGAGAAGATTTTGCTTCTACACTGACTCATGATTTAAAAACACCGTTGTTAGGAGCGATTGAAACTATCAAAGCTTTTCAACAAGAAAAATTTGGCCCAGTTGTACCAATGCAGCAACAAGTTTTATCGACAATGGCACGCAGTCATGAAACTTCCTTACAATTGGTAGAAACGCTTTTAGATGTTTATCGTAACGATACCGAAGGTTTAAAACTGGACTTAGCACCAGTCGATTTAACTATTTTGGCAGAAGAGGCGGCTGGTGATTTGATGGAGTTAGCGGCAAATCGTCGTGTTCATCTATCGGTCAGTTATGGTGATTCTAATTGGCGACAATCATTGTGGGTGTATGGTGATGCGTTACAACTGCATCGCGTGTTTAATAATCTGTTAGTGAATGCCATTAATCATTCCCGGCGTGGTGGGAAGGTGGAAGTTTTTTTAGAACCGCAAACTTCTTATCAAGTCGTGAAAATTTTAGATACGGGTGCGGGTATTCAAGCAGAACAGTTTTCTCTCTTATTTGAAAGATTTTATCAAGGTCATAGCGATCGCCAAGCTAAAGGTTCAGGATTGGGGCTTTATTTATCTCGGCAAATTATTGAAGCCCACGGGGGTATAATCTGGGCAGAAAACAAAGTGCCGACTGGTGCTGTGTTTGGTTTTAAATTACCTGTTTATCCACATCTTGCGCCTAACGACTAAAGTCGCACGCCAGTTGCTTCAAGTCGGCAAAGCCGCCCAACGCACTGGCTCGGCTACACGGGCAAAACCCGCCTACGCGGGTTCAAAGCCTTTGATTCTCAGTTAGTCGGTATATGGCAATCCTAAATCATTTGTGAAATTCTCTTTCTTTTCCTCTTTCTCTTTCTTTGTGTCCTACCCTTCGGGAAGCCGCTATCGCGTCTATGCGCCCTTTGCGGTTCTTTAAAAAGAATACTTTTTTACAACTCAGATAGGATTGCTATATGAGCCTGTCGAAGTGTTCCTTATTCCCTATTCCTTGTTCCCTTTACCTGTGTAAAATGTCTTCTCACCCCATCAAAATTCTACTAGTTGAAGATGATGAACTTTTTCGCTTAGGTTTGCAAGTACGGTTGCAGCAAGAACCTGGGTTAGAAATTATTGCTGAGACGGAAGATGGTGAAACAGCTATCGAGTTAGTCAAGGAACATCCTCTAGATATAGTGCTGTTAGATGTGGGTTTACCGGGAATTGGTGGAATTGAAACTTGTAGACAAATTAAGCAGCAAAATCCTGCACTGCCAATTTTAATTCTTACTTCCCACTCGCAAAAGCCTTTAATTTCACGGTTAATTGAAGCAGGCGCTCAAGGTTATTGCCTGAAAGGTATTGCTGCGGAAAAATTAGTTTTAGCATTGCGTTCTGTGGCGGCTGGGGCTTCTTGGTGGGATGAAACTGCAACCAAAGAAATTCGTTCTTCTTTTGTTTCTCAACCGCCTCAACTAGAAAACATTTCCAAGATTGCTAATCCCTTAACTGGGCGCGAACAAGAAATTTTATCGCTGTTAGCAGCAGGTAAAACCAATCAAGAAATTGCGACTGCACTATATATTGCACCGGGAACAGTGCGAGTGCATATTCATGCCATTTTACAAAAGTTAGAAGCGAGCGATCGCACTCAAGCAGTGATGATTGCTTTACAAAAAGGATTAATCAAAAGCGGCATCATTGTCAAAGATTAGCAAAATCCACACCTGAAAGTATTCGGTTACGGCTTTGTTGCATGAAAGAAAAAAAAGACAGACCAATCCGGCATTAGAGCAGAAGTTAGTTTTCCACTTTGTAACTGTCTGGCTTGCCCAACTGGATCATACGATTAAGCGCGGCACACTGTAGAAATAGCTCGACAGCTTGATTGTCAAAAAAGCGTCGTCGCAACTTACCACCAAAGATGATTTTGAGCCGAAAAATGGCTGTCTCAGATAATGAACGCCGATGATATCCACTCTCTTGTTTCCATTGTTTACGTCCAACTTGGTTCACTCGTTGCAGATTTTCATCTCTGGGATGGGGCTGGGAATGAGAGTGTGGTTGTTGCATTTTGGCATTGCTGCGCGGTGGAATTATCGCTTTTGCCCCGCGTTGTGAAATGGTGTCGTAACAACCTTTTGTGTCATAGCCACCATCACCAGATACTTGTTCTATCGGTTGCTCAATCTGCTCGCCTTTGTCAGGCAGTACCTCGCAATCAGCCATATCATTAGTAGTCACCACCGCACCCAGAATTTCACCACTTTCACAGTCAACGCCTAGATGCAACTTCCGCCACGTCCGTCTTTTTCCTACTCCATGTGTGCGGACTTTCCATTCACCTTCGCCATAGACTTTCACCCCGGTTGAATCCACTACTACATGAACAGCCTTGTCCTTTGGGATTACTGGCAGTTCCACAGACAGCTTGCTTAAACGACGAGATAGCGTGGAATGGTCTGGTACTTCTAGCTCAATTCCCATGAGCATGAATAGCGATTCCAAAAATCCCTCTGCTTGCCGCCCAGGTAGATGAAACACCGATTGAATCGTTCCCATTGTGGCAATCGCCGTATCTGAATAATAATTCGATGCTCCCTTTTTTCCAGTTTTTTGCTGATTGCGCCACTGCTCGATTACTTCTTCGTTCACCCAGAAAGTTATACTGCCTCGCTGCTTTAGTGCAGCATCATAAGCGTTCCAATTCTTGACTTTGTACTGGGCTTTTGTTTTCATCTTTCAACTGCGGTGGGCAGAGTCTATAGGTGATAAGTAAAATTTACCATTCTCCCTATTCATGCAACAATGCCTTCGGTTACACTCAAAATCCTTTTCATTGCCTTGTTAGCCTAGAGAAGCAATTAATTACCTGGGCAATCTTTAGCCAAACAAACATTAGTTGAAAGATTGGCAATCAAACCGCAGATTCATGCCAAAAAAATTGTTTTTAACCATAGGACTGTCATTTTTAATTTTCATCATGGTTGTACTCACAAATTCTTTTGCTAGTACTCATCCGATCGCTGGACTTTATGTATTTGGTGACAGTCTTTCGGATACAGGGATGGTATTCCAAGCTACAGGGGGAATGTACCCGCCTAGTTCAATATACTTTCAAGGGCGTTACTCAAATGGTCGGGTGTGGGTGGAGTATCTCGCCGATCGCCTGCATTTGCCAAGCAAGCAAACTAACAATTTTGCTTACGGCGGTGCAACTACTGGTAATGTTGGCAACAATTATGTGCCGAACTTATTAACTCAAGTCAAGTCATTTACCCAGTCACATCAAAAGACTGATCCCAATGCCTTATATGTAGTTTGGGCGGGAGCAAATGATTATTTACAAGGGGTAAATAATGCAAATGTCCCCATCCACAACCTGACACAAGCGATCGCTTCTTTAACAGATGTCGGTGCGAAAAAATTTCTGGTGGCGAATCTACCAGATTTAGGTAAGTTACCAGCTACAAGCAGCAACGCAAATTCTAGCAGTCTCAGTTCCTTAACCCAAGCACATAATCAAGGTTTGCGGCGATCGCTGAAAATACTAAATCAGCAACATCCTGACTTAGAGATTGTCAGTTTGGATGCTAACACCTTGTATCGGAATGCGATCGCTAATCCGGCTGCATTTGGTTTTAACAATGTTGTCAGTGCGTGTGTGTCTGGTTCTCAACCCTGTGGTCATCCAAATCAATTCTTATTTTGGGATGGTATTCATCCCACAACTGCGGCGCACCGGATAATTGCAGACACAGCTTTTTCAGCTATTCAAGAAGCTGGAATTTCTACTTCTGTCCGCACACCAAACCAAACTTAATTAACCCACGTTCATAACCGCGACTCATTAACCCTAGTGCTAAGGCTCCTTGAATGGTATTCCAGCCAGAACGCAACAAGCCAAAAATTGCACTAGGTGTAATTGCAGAATCAATTACGACATTCCAAAATGGTGCAACCGCAACTGACCAATCAGCAGTGCGGATATTTTTTAATGGTAGTTGATGAGCGATCGCTTCATACTCCGGTAAGGAAATCACATAAGGCAAACAATACACGCGATAAATATCTTGTAAATGCTTTTGTTCATCTGCTGTTAATGGTGCATCATCTGTGGCTCGATGGCACCAAGTCGCCATAATTAAAGTCCCACCCGGTTTTAATACGCGATAACATTCTTGCAAAAACTGGGTTTTATCAGGCATGTGTTCGCCACTTTCCAGCGACCAAACTAAGTCAAAAGTATCATCTGCAAAGGGCATAGCTTGAGCATTAGCCACTAAAAACTTACTTCTTAGCTGTAACAGCATTTCTTGGGCGCGTTCTGTGGCTCTCGCAGCTTGTACAGGACTTAAAGTAATACCTGTAGTTCTAGTATGAAACTTTTCGGCTAAGTATAAAGAACTGCCGCCAATACCACAACCCACATCCAAAATGTTAGTTACTGTTTTAACATCTGCCCAATAAAGTATTTCTTCAATTAAATCAATTTGCGCTTGACGGCGCTCTTTTTTTTGCGTTCCATCCGCACCGTAAAAACCGTGGTGCATGTGTTCGCCCCAAACTTCTTCCCATAAACCCGAAGAAGCATCGTAAAACTGCTGAATTTGCTGATATAGTGTTGTATTCATAAAACAAATAATGTTAAGACAAAACAGAGTTTAAATCAACATACTGGTAGGCTACCATGTGTGTTTTTAATTAACCGCCCTTCGGGCGAGGCAGAAGGCAGGAGGCAGAAGCGAAGATTTTTAATCAAGGTAAAGCCTTTTTGCCTAGCCTATTTGGGTTGAAGTCCCCGCCATAGTCTGAGATTTAGTGGTTTTCGATGAGAGGCGGGTTTGAATACCTGGCCTCCTGCCTCCTGCCTTTCAACTCCTGCCTTCTTTAAATAAAGATGTTTTTCCTTTCCAGGATAATTAAGTAAACCTTGCCTGGAAGAATCAAGAGGCTCTACCTGAATATGACTGTTTCGCGGACAATTTGCTTGGGTTTTATGGCTGTCATCATTGTTGGGACTATTTTGCTGATGCTGCCAATTTCAACTAGCGATGGCAGTTGGAATAACATAGTGGTGGCATTATTCACCTCAACATCTGCCGTTTGTGTGACTGGTTTATCAGTAGTTGATCCTGGGACTTATTTTTCTTTTTGGGGTCAACTGTTTATTGCACTGTTAGTTCAAATTGGTGGTTTAGGCTATATGACAACCACTACCTTTTTGATTTTGCTAATTGGGCGTAGATTTGATTTGCGGCAGAAAATGGCGATTCAACAAGCTTTAGACAGGCCAGGAATGCAAGGTAGCGCCCAAGTAATTCGCTCAATTATTGCCACGACTTTAATTTTTGAAATTACTGGCATATTTCTACTTTTGCCTGTTTTTGTACCAAAATATGGTTGGTCACAAGGGCTATGGTTAGCGATTTTTCATAGCGTTAATTCGTGGAATAATGCAGGGTTTAGTTTGTTTAAAGATAACTTGATTGGTTATCAAACATCTGTGTTAGTAGTTTTCACAGTTACTACATTAATTATTTTTGGTGGAATTGGTTATCAAGTCATATTAGAAATGTATCTTTGGTTGCGCGATCGCTTCCTCAAACAAAAGACAAGTTTAGTACTTTCTTTAGACTTTAAAGTGGCTACCAGCACAACTTTAATTCTTTTAATTTTGGGGACAATAGCCTTTTTCTGTATTGAAGTTAGGAACCCCGCAACCTTTGGTAACTTAGATTTAGGCGGTCAATTCTTAGTAGCTTGGTTTCAATCTGTCACCCCAAGAACTGCTGGATTCAACACTATAGATATTAGTAAAATGACCACTGCTGGTCTATTTATTACAATCGCCCTGATGTTTATTGGTGCTAGTCCTGGTGGTACAGGTGGGGGGATAAAAACTACAACTTTGCGAGTTCTTACTAGTTGTACAAAAGCCATTCTTCAAGGCAAAGAAGAAGTTTTGTTATATGATCGGAAAATCGCAATCTCTTTAATATTGAAAGCTGTGGGTGTATTAGTTGGTTCCGTAGCTACAGTAATTTTAGCAACTACTCTTATCTCCCTCACAGACCCCAATTTAGATTTTATTCAAATTTTGTTTGAAGTAGTATCTGCCTTTGCTACCGTTGGTCTTTCTACAGGAATCACAGGTACAGTCTCCACCGCCGCTAAACTGATATTAATTATGACCATGTACATTGGTAGAGTTGGGGTTCTCTTATTAATGTCTGCGATTTTAGGCGACCCTCGACCTACTAGAATTCACTACCCAGAAGAAAACTTATTGGTGGGATAGCTGGACACAAGACAAAAATCAAAAGCCAAAGATTTCATATACAAATTCTACTGGATTTGTGAAAATTGAGAGACTCAGATCCCCGACTTCTTGAAGAAGTCGGGGATTTGTTTGTAGATAACGAAAACTAACTGTTGGGATAACCGTACTGAGGATCAATACCATTAACTTAAACTGATAAAATATGAAACACTAGGCAAAAAATAAAAATTGATACTTTAAGTGAGATTTCAGGATTTTTTGTCCTAAATACAGGGAGCGTTAATAAGGAAAGCAACTGTGAATCTTGCATCACTAGGTTTTTTTCGCAGTTTACGTAAAGATAATCAGCAATTTGCGGTCATTGGGCTAGGTCGCTTTGGTCGGTCTGTGTGTTCAACCCTGCATAAGTTTGGTTATCAAGTACTAGCGACAGATGTTGATGAAAAAAGAGTTTCTGAGGCGTTGACAGAAGAAATAGTTGGTCATGCTTTGCAATTAGATTCCACAGAACCAGCCGCACTGAAAGAAGCAGGGATTTTTGAATTTGATACGGTCATTATAGCGATCGGTAATTACGTTCAAGAAAGTATTATTACTACTCTCAATGTTAAAGAGGGTGGTGTACCTCATGTTGTGGCTAAAGCTTCTAGTGAAGTTCACCGCAAGTTATTACAGAGAGTCGGTGCCGACCATGTTGTTTTCCCGGAATATGAAGCCGGCTGTGCTTTAGCACGTACGCTAACCAAACCATCTATACTAGATAGATTTGACCTCGACCCAGATCATAGTATTGTTGAGATGATTGTGCCTGATGAATTTCACGGTAAAACCATTACCGAAATTCAACTACGTAATCGTTATGGTTTAAATTTGCTGGCTGTGAGTCAAGATGGCAAATTTGCAATTAATCCAGATCCCCACAAGCGTCTAGAACGTGGTTCGGCAATGGTGGTAATTGGCTGTAATAAAGATATTAATCGCTTACCGATTTAATGCTCTGATTGATGAACATAGGAATTACACTTAAGTATATGGTGTAAAAACCCTGAAAAAAGAATTTTGTTTTTGATAGCAGTTATGGATTTAATAGTTAAAGATTTAGCGGCAATTGATGATAGACTTTCTCAGCGTCATATTGACCTTGACCCCGCTGGATATTTCATCATCTATTTGGATAGAGGCGAAGGATTAATCTATGCCAAGCATTTTACCAATGTTATTGATGAGCATGGTTTAGCTGTAGATCCCGAAACAGGTAAAGTAATTCCCGCACGGGGTAAGATGGAAAGAACTCACACCATAGTTTTTAGTGGTAGAACCGCAAAGGAACTCAGTGTCAAAATTTTTGAACAAACTCAACCTTGTCCTGTTTCGCAGTTAGACCATGCAGCTTATTTAGGACGAGAATTTGTCCGTGCTGAAGTGGCTTTAGTGACAGGACAAGAATATGTTCAAGACTAAAAAAAGTATGAAGTATGAAGTGTGAAGTCTGAAATTTTTGACTTCATACTTCAGCCTTCATACTTCAGACTTCAGAGTTAGCCGTTAGATGGTGGCTGTGGCTGATTTACTTGATAGATGTAGTAAGTCGCCATCGGGATAACGGTTGCTGCAATTAGCAGACCTATCACCCAAGCTGTCGCACTACCTTGGTCGGTATCTTCTGCTTTGGTAAAGGTGCCTTCTACAGTTTCTCTATCAACAATTTGTGGTGGGCCGGGGTCGGGTTCACCAGAGAGAACTTTCACTAAGCGATCGCTCGCATCCAAAAATGCCTGATTATATTTATTACCGTTGCGTAATGGTGCAGCTAAGGTTTCTGTAGCAACACTTTCAGCAATAGCATCAGTCAGCAAAGGCTTGACTTTATCCCCGGTAATAATTGCAGTGTTGTTAGTAACAGTATCCAGTACTAACAAAGTTTGGTTAGCTTGCGCTTCTTTGGTGGGGAACCATTTTTCAAACAGCCCTTTAGTAAAGCTTTCTGAGGTTTCACCATAATCTAAACGGCGAATAGTGACAAATCGCACCTCATTGCCAGTTTTCTTGGCTAAATCTTCAAAGGCACCACTAATCTTACCTTCGTTGATGCGACTTAGTACTTCACCTTGATCTACAACCCAGTCACCGCCGGGGGTTAAATTTGGAATTTGATACACGCCAGTAGCTAACGCAGGACTAGCCAAAAGCGATGCACCAAGGATAATTGCCAGTATTGGTGTAAGCAGCCAAATGATGTATGTTTTAATGCCAAATACTGTTCTGAGGAGCTGTTTCATTTGATTGATCCTAAGACAGACTAGCACCAAAAATACTACACAATCAATGACAAAATCACCCTGTTCGGGAATTTATCTATGTTAAAGGTAACAGGCAACGGGGAACAGGGAATAGGGAACAGGGGAATCATAACTAAATTAACCGGACATACAGCATATTTTGAGTACATGAGGTACAAGCGTAAAACCTAAAACCATGTAGAGACGTTACATGTAACGTCTCTACCGTATTTCACGAATATCGAAACTGCTGTAATATTCGCAGTGATATGAAAAATCAAAGATTTGAGGAAGGGTAAAAGGGTATAGGTTTCATAACCCTTACACCCATTTTTAACAGACAATCTTTGTGCGTAAGTCCTGGTTCAGTAATTTTTGTACTATTAGGCTAAATTTTAATGTGTAGCGTGGACTTTGCCGAGAATTGAAGAACTTTATGATGTAACCGAATTTCTGTCTTTCTCACTGCTACAAAAAGCTATTTGTGAGGAAAAGGGTGGTTTTTTCCGGTTTCTAACGCCGAATGCAGACAGAATTCTATGAAGAAGCAATTGTATTGATCAAAGAATATGCCGCAGAAATCAGCCGCCTTGAAGTTTGTGATTTTACTGGGTTTTGTTAGCCTCTGTGCTGATGCCACTTATGAGGGAGCGCGTAGTATTACGGGGGCTTATTTGCAGGTTTTGGGAGCCAGCGGCACTGTGGTCGGTTTAGTAGCGGGTTTTGGTGAACTAATTGGTTATGGTTTACGCCTAGTCATTGGTTATCTCAGCGACCAGACGCGCAAGTATTGGGGGATTACAACTTTAGGATTTATTTTGAACACTGCCGTTGTACCACTATTGGCTTTTGCAGGCAGATGGGAAGTTGCAGCAGGTTTGATGATGGCAGAACGCACAGGTAAAGCCGTGCGGACTCCCCCACGAGATGCACTCCTGTCTCATGGTGTGAGTCAAATTGGCAGAGGTTTAGGCTTTGGTTTGCATGAAGCAATGGATCAAACCGGCGCTGTGATGGGGCCTTTAGCGGTAGCGGCGATGGTTTATTTCCAAGGAGAGTATCGCAACGGCTTCACGATTTTGATTGTACCGGCGGTGTTGGGATTGATTGTGTTATTGGTTTTGCAATTTTTGTATCCCAATCCCAGCGATTTAGAAATCGAACATGAAATTAGTGAAGAAGACGGAATACCGCGACCATTTTGGATTTATCTTGGTGCGGTGGCGATTATTGCGGCTGGTTATGCAGACTTTCCTTTAATCGCTTTTCATTTCCAAAAAGGAGATATTGCTTCTGGGCAAACAATTCCCCTATTTTATGCCTTGGCAATGGGAGTTGATGCCGTAGCTGCACTCCTATTTGGCTATCTGTTTGACAGAAAGGGTATTTCTATTTTGATGGTTGCGGCTTTTATTTCATCCTTTTTCGCGCCATTGGTATTTTTAGGCAATACCCAATTAGCACTGTTAGGTATAGCATTTTGGGGTATTGGGATGGGGGCGCAAGAGTCGATTTTAAAAGCTGCGATCGCTGAACTCGTCCCCAAAAACAAACGCGCCACAGCTTACGGTATCTTCAGCACAGGCTATGGTTTTGCTTGGTTTTTAGGCAGCACTTTAATGGGTATTTTATATGATCGCTCCATCACCCTATTAGTAGTATTTTCAACAGCAACTCAACTATTAGCAATTCCCTTCTTTGTTTGGGTGCAATTACAAGCTAATAAATCCAAACCAGAGTTAACAGATAAGCCTGTTTAAATTTAAGAATCTGGAGCTATACCCCAATACGGTTCAGTTAATGTTTTAATCTTCAGAATATCCCCCCAACCCCCCTTTTTTTAGGGGGGTTAATAACCCTCTTTTACCCTCTTTTTAAGGGGGTCGCCGCAGGCGGGGGGATCTTAACTGAACTGTATTGGCCTATACCCAGATTTGTGCGTCGGAGCGCATTGTTATGTTTGCTATAGCAGCCGAATTATAGTTTAAGGCATCATAGTTTCGTTATTTTTTGTGTTAACGTTCTGTGTTGATTAATCGCTTAATACAATCAACTGAAGAAACCCCGACTTCAGATGGACTGGATTTGATCTACACCTGCTTATCTTGAACTCAGATTATTTAAGTCAAGCTTCAATTAAACTAAAATTTGTAACTTTGGTAACAAAATCATGTATATTTTTTGTATAAATAATTTTGGTTGCCCTGTACGTTTTGAGCTACGTTATAAGTTTTAACTGGTAATCTAGTGCAGGTTTATGTTGGGCCATCTTGCAAAGGCAAAAGTTTTGTATTGCCTTTGTTTTGTGTGCAGACATAAAAAATGGAGATTACCTCTGTTCTGGCAGAGGTAAAAATTTTGTGTTTCCTCTATTTTTTACAAAGTTAAAAACTGAGATTACCTCGGTTTTTTGCAAAGATTTTGGCTGACTTAATTGGATAGAGCCAGTTTGATGCATCTGTAATCACACCAAATACTTGGTTTTTTGTTGAAGAATCTTCATGAAAATTATGAACAGCCAAACAGTTAAAGGCTTGATAAATAAAGCCTTGTTAAAAAATAAATTACTTTCTGTTTTAGGGCTTGCTATTACTGCCATTGTCATCATCGGTGTAATGGTAGGTGGATTTCTGGATATGCAAGCGAAAGCACAGTTTGTTGATAAGACTCTGCCCGGTAAATTCGGACGCATGTTTAATAATCTGCCGCCCTTTGCGCCACCAAACCCTACCGTTCAAGCTGCTCTCATGGAAATGGGTAAGCCAGGCGGTATTTTGGATGCTAAAGACAATTTAGCCGCAGGGCCAATAGCTCTGATTACTAATCCTGCTCTCAACGTTAACAATCCCAACAACCCTACCCATACAGCTGGTACGACGTTCATGTCCCAGTTTATGGATCTGGACATAACCCACGATACCACCTCTCGACTAGGCCAGGTAACAGCCCCAGTCACTGCACCGAATGCCCGCACAGCAGCTTTTGACCTTGATAATGTCTACGGTGATGGGCCGGTCGGATCGCCAAACCTATACGACCCTAAAGACCCTATCAAGTTGAGACTTGAAACTGGGGGCTTGTTCGAGGATTTGCCGCGCGAGGCGAACAATCGAGCAATCATTGCTGACCCACGAGGCGATCAACATTTGATTATCTCTGGACTGGTATCTGCGTTTTTTAGCTTCCACAATCATGCGGTGGATTTAGTTAGATCCCAGTCTCCTGCTATATCAAACGATGAGGCTTTTAGTAAAGCTCGTCAATTGACCACATGGCACTACCAGTGGATGATTCTCCATGAGTTTCTGCCACTCCTCGTTGGACAGAATATGGTGAACGACATCTTAAACAATGGGCGTATGTTTTATAATCCCTTGCCAAACAGAGCGTTCATCCCAGTTGAGTTCCAAGTCGGTTATCGTTTTGGTCACAGTATGATTCGGCCTTCCTACCGAGCAAATTTGGCAGGTGACAATGGCCAGCCCTTCTTTGCGTTCATTTTCGATCCTTCCCAAGAGGGAAAACCTGATCCGGATGACCTACGCGGTCGAGCCAGAGCGCCACGACGCTTTATTGGATGGCAGACTTTCTTTGACTTTGGGGATACTCAAGTCAGACCGAACAAGTTAATTGACACGAAAATTTCTAGCCCATTGTTTAATTTGCCGCTCCAAACAATTGGTTCAGGTACTCCTCCAACTTCACTTATCCAACGCAACCTACTTCGACATCTGACTTGGCAACTACCATCTGGTCAAGATGTTGCCCGCAAGATGGGTGTAACTGTGTTGAGTAAGAACGACTTGGCGGAGCTGCGGAGTATTTACCCATCCTTTGATAGTTCCACACCACTCTGGTACTACATCCTCAAAGAAGCTGAACTTCGGGAAAAAGGCCTCCATCTAGGTCAAGTAGGTGGTCGCATTGTGGGTGAGGTAATTCTCGGTCTACTTCAGCTGGACTCCAATTCCTACCTGAATGTGAATCCTGCTTGGAAACCAACACTACCTACCAAAACTGGCAAACCTGAAAATTTCCGTATGATTGATTTTCTGACTTTTGCTGGTGTAGATCCGGCCAGTCGTGGTCAGTGAGAATAGTAAAATTAAAACGATAGGATAAAGGGGTGCTGAAGAGAGTATTGATATGTTCAGCTTATTCAACCCCTCTTTTCCTTACCAACCATCCCACAACGCCCAAACTCAACAACAACGGTGTCAACCAATCACCCCAACGCACGTATAAAGTCTGCGTTTGACGGCGATATATAGTCTCTGCGTGAGTTTCGTAGGTGTTATAGCCCGATATCCACAAGGTTCTGCCGTGAGGGTCTATAAAAGCTGAATAGCCGGTATTTGTTGCCCGTGCTGACCATCTATCGGTTTCAATGGCTCGCATGATATCCTGAGCATGATGCTGGAATGGCATAGCGGCACTGTAATGAGCATCGTTAGAAGAACTGAGGATAAATTGCCCACCCGCCGCAGCTTGACGGCGAAATATCTCAGGAAATGCAGATTCGTAACAAATACCTACAATTGCCCGTCCAAAAGGTGTGTCAAATATCTGGTTGGCTGCACCATGAACTTGATGTTCATCTAGAGGTGACAAGCGACTGACTAATTTACCTAAAATCTCTTCAAAGGGAATAAACTCACCCAAGGGTACTAATTTAGATTTATCGTAGCGGCTGGTAACTTCACCCTTGCTATTAACAGTAAACAAACTGTTTGTATAACTGCGTCCTTTTTCCCCAAATGCACCAACCCAAATTACTACACCTTTTTGTTGGACTGCGGAAATTAGGGGGGTGTCTCCAAAATTGCGTTCAAAGATAGGTAATGCACCTTCGGGTGTCAGGACTGCATTTACACCTTGTTCGGTTAAAGTTAGATAGCCACTGGTGTAGCCTGTAATAGCGCGGCGATAACCTTCGGGTTTGACTTTGATTTTGTTGGGGATGTTACCTTGAATTACCCCAATTTTTAAGGCGGCTTCTGGTGGTTGGGCGATGGGTTGGCTGTATAGGTAAAAGCCTGTTAGGTGTAGGGTGATGAATAGTCCTGTGGCTAAGGTTAAATATTTATTTACGAACCGCCAAGGCGCGGAGAAGCCAGAGGATAGTAGGTAGGATTCGGCGATGAGTCCGTTGAAGGCAGCGATCGCAGCTGTTACAGTATTAGGGCCAGACAGTTGTCCCAGGTGTAAAATTACCAAGTTATGCGGTGATTGAGTATAAGCCAGCGAACTCCACCACAGGGAACCAGAACTCCATAAACTTTCTAAACCGCACCATAAGGCTGTACAAATCAACACCCGTACCCAAGGTTTTGACTGATTCAGGCGTGCCATCACTGCACCCCAAATAGTTACAAATAACCCTCCCCACAGGCTAATAAATCCCCAGCAAAACACAGTGATAGCTAAACTCGGCCACCAAGGTACACCCAACCAATCCATTGGATGAATACCAGTAATCCAAAATAAGGCGACGCTGTGATAACCGATACCCCAGAGTAAAGGTAAAAGGTAAAAAGTAAAAGGTAAAAGAAATTGTTTTGGCTTTTTAGCTTCTAAATAAGAGTTACTTTTTTGAACAACTATTACCCAAAGTGGGGCTAAGGCTATCCAAGCCAAAAACCACGCACCCACAGGCGCAACGGTTAGCCCCATCAAAACGCCACTGAGTAAGGATAAAGTGTAAAGTCGAAAATCTGAAAACAGCTTTTTTATCTGATATTTCATACTTCACACTTCATACTTCATACTTCATTCCGCTTCTTCTGTATCACCAGTATCAGGCGGTACGATCGCAACTCCGGTAATGGCATCATCTTCATCCAAGCGTTGCACTCTCACACCTGTTGCCGATCGCGATTGAATGGAAATCGCATTGGTAGCCTGCCGGATAATAATACCGCGATTTGTGACCATCATGATTTCGTCATCGTTGTTGACGATTTGCAAGGTGGCTAGTTGGTCTTTGGTTTTGCGGTTCTTAAATTTAGTCGCCATTAAACCTTGACCTGCGCGGTTTTGCAAGCGGAATTGCCCGACGGGAACACGTTTCCCATAGCCGCCCATTGTAATAACTAGCACCCAAGGGCCGACACTACCGTTAGCTGGTACTTCTGCGGTTTCTTCGATGCTTTCGACTTCTTCGGTTTCGATTTCTTCGATTTCTGACTCTTCTGTTCCCGTGTCGAGTGTGTCTAAAATAGCTGCGGGAATAATATCCATCCCCACAAGTTCATCGCCAGTTTTGAGTTTCATCGATTTCACACCGCGTGTCGCCCTACCAAGAGGACGCAGTTGTTCGTGGGTACATCTAAAGTGAATGGCCATCCCCAGACGTGAACCAATTATGATGCTGTCTTCAACTCTGGCGCGACGTACCCACCGCAGTTGATCCCCTTCTTCTAAGGAAATGGCGATTAAACCATTCGCCCGGATATTACTAAAGGCTGCTAATTCAGTTTTCTTAATGTTGCCACCTTTGGTCAGCATCACCAGATATTCGTCACTGCTGAATTCATCAACGGGGACGATTGAGGTGATTTTTTCTTCTTTAGGAATGGGTAACATCTGGACGATGGGTGTACCGCGACTGGTACGGGAACCCACAGGAATTTGATAGGCTTTGAGACAGTAAACTACACCGCGATCGCTAAAGAATAAAACACTGTCATGGTCACAGCAAGTTAAGAAATGCTCTACAGTATCATCATCTTTGACCTTGGCTGCGGCTTTACCTCTGGTGGCGCGGCTTTGCGCTTCAAAGGTATTCACAGGCATCCGTTTGATGTAACCTTGTTCTGTTAACAGAATAATTGCCTTTTCGTTAGCAATTAAGTCACGTTCATCAATTTCGCCTTCAGCGTGGGTAATGACTGTGCGTCGGGGTGTGGCGAAGTTGGTTTTAATTTGCGAAACTTCGGTTTCAATGATTTCTAAAATTCGTTCACGCCGCGCCAAAATATCTTGTAAGTCAGCAATTTGTCTTTGTAAATCCTCGTGTTCTAGGCGAATCTTATCTGCTTCTAGGGCTGTCAATCGCCGTAGCTGCATTTGCAAAATCGCATCGGCTTGAACTTCCGAAAGTCCGTAGGTTGTAATTAATTCACCTTTGGCTGTCGGTGCATCCGGCGCATGACGAATTAAGTTAATAATTGCATCTAACTGTGATAGCGCAATCAATAACCCTTGCAAAATATGGTCGCGTTCTTCGGCTTTTCGCAGTTCGTAGCGAGTGCGTCTGGTGATGGCTTCGATGCGGAAATCGAGAAAGACTTCTAAGAACTGCTTGAGGGTGAGAATTTGCGGTTCGCCGTTCACCAACGCCAGCATATTCGCCCCAAAGTTAGCTTGCAGTGGGGTTTGCTTGTAAAGGTTGTTCAATACAACGCGGGGATAAGCATCGCGCTTGAGTTCGATGACAATCCGCATCCCGTCGCGATCGCTTTCGTCTCGGATATCTGCAATGCCTTCTATGCGTTTATCGTTTACTAATTCGGCGATTTTCTCAATTAATGCTGCTTTATTGGTTTGATAAGGCAGTTCAGTAACGATAATTGCTTCTCGTTCGGGACGACCGCGCTGTTCAATGGTTTCGATGTTCGCAACACCACGCATGGTAATCGAACCGCGCCCAGTGGTGTAAGCTTCTTTAATTGCCGACGTGCCGAGAATCTGCGCCCCAGTGGGAAAGTCTGGGCCGTGGATATACTGCATTAACTGGAGGTCTGTGATTTCGGGATTGTGAATCAACGCGACTACCCCATCAATCAGTTCGCCTAAGTTGTGGGGCGGAATATTCGTCGCCATCCCCACAGCAATTCCCGAAGAACCATTGAGTAGGAGTTGGGGAATGCGTGATGGCAGAACTGTAGGTTCTTGTTGGGAACCGTCGAAGTTATCGGCAAAGTCTACCGTTTCTGATTCAATGTCTTGGAGTAAAGCGGCACTAGTTAAAGCTTGCAAGCGACATTCTGTGTATCGCATTGCGGCTGGGGGATCATTATCTACCGAACCAAAGTTACCATGTCCGTTAATTAAGGGCGATCGCATGGAAAAATCCTGCGCCATCCGCACCAAGGCATCATATACTGCTGTGTCGCCGTGGGGGTGATATTTACCCAACACTTCCCCGACCACACGAGCGCACTTTCTAAACGGGCGATCGTGCAATAAACCTAGCTCGTGCATAGCGTAGAGGATACGGCGATGCACAGGTTTCAGACCATCCCTGGCATCTGGCAGCGCCCGACCCACTATCACACTCATGGCGTATTCCAGATAAGACCGGGACATTTCGTTCCGCAGATCCGTGGGGATAATCCTCTCCTGTGAGGTTGTCATAACCTAAAAAACTCCAAAAATCGTAGAATTTAGCCTTTACAATTGGCAAAGCGTAAAATTATTCCAAATTACTCTTGAATAATTGACATATTTTGATACAATTCTAGCACGTATTGTTTTTTTTTGCCTGAAGAGCTAACCTAAAATAGCTCGTTACATAGCTCTTTTGGACGTGCTAAATAAACCTGAACTAAAAAACTTTTTGTTAAATTAAAAAATTCCCTAAATTTTCGCCAAAATAAAAGTTAATTTACCCAAATACAAGCTAAGCCTAAGCTCAATTAGCAAGAACTAACGAATAGCATTCAATGAAAGATTAAGCTAGACATAGCAAGCACAAAAAGCGGCAATGTGCAGAGAGTTGGATAAAATCTTTGGTTATCAATTTATCTGGCTGATCACAGTGAAGTTTGTCAATCAATTTTTATTTTCACAGTAGTTATATATCTGAGGCTCTGATGACATTTCAACAATTAGCGATCGGTAGCTATTTTCGTCTGCCTGGAGTAAGTTATGGTTGCGTATATCGCAAAGCTAGTTACTCCTGTTGCAGTCTTAATGCATTATTACAACCAATTCGTCCTACAACAAAAGTTATTCCTCTAAATGCTAAAGAAATTGCTAAATATTTTGCCGATAAAAAAGAATTTCTGAATAAACTCAAAATATAGGAATCCGGTTTGATTTCCGAATTTACTTGTGTAGCCAGGGAGTCGGGAATGGGGAGGAGCGAATGCGTTGCAAAGCCAGTTGCGTGGTGTTAGCGCAGCTTTAGTGAAGCATGAGGATGGAAATTCACTGATAAATTTTCACTCTATACTAGTTATTAATTAATGAATTAATTCTTGCTGAGACTTCATTTGAGCAGCAATTAAAGGAACTTTAGGAGCTAGGAAAAATCCCACCAAACTAGCAAATAAAATCGGTGTAAATGGACTAAAACTAGTTAGTTTTGAGAGCAACAAAGTTGTACTGATAGGTGTGCGTGTTACTGCTGCATTAATCGCTGCCATTGTACAAATCATCGCTAAGGCAGGATTAATTCCCGGAATCAAAACTACTACGGCTTTACCAATACAAGCACCAGTAAAAAATAAAGGGATAATAAATCCACCGCGCCAGCCACCTGTGACTGTCATACTAATGGCAGCCATTTTACCCAAAGCTAGTGTTAACAAGAAAATCCCAGAAAAGCTAGTTGTCAGCAAAGTTTCTAATTCTTCATGGCCAAAATAGCGGGTGAGAGGTAAGAAAGCGGCTAAACTACCAATTCCCAGACCTGCTAGTGTAGTGCGTAAATAAATGGGGCCGGATATGCGGTGAAAAACGCTGTCGCAGGTGCGAAAAATCCAGATGAAAATCCATCCGGCGATCGCCCCAATCATCCCAAACAAGATAGCAAAGGCAAAATCATCAATGTTTTCTAGACGATATTGGGGAAAATGCCAAGTTGGTGCAATTCCTAAATGAGTAATCGCCGTAAATACCAGATAACTAGCACAACTAGATACAATCGCTGGCATTAACGCTTCGTAGTATTCCACAATATGCTGATGATGTAAGATTTCTAAGGCAAACATCGCTCCACCCAGAGGTGCGCCAAACAAAGCCGTAAAACCAGCCGCCATCGCCGCCAAACTCATCGATCGCAAATCTTCACCTTCCAGTTTGAGGCGATCGCCTACCCAAGTCCCAAAGGAACCTGTAACCTGCACCAGCGGAGCTTCGGGGCCAGCACTACCACCAGCAGCGATACTAACTAGGGAAGCTAAAATCATCGAGGGATTTTTTCGTCCATCTAAGCGCCCACCGCGAAAATGAATGTTATCCACAATCATGGCGATTTCCCCCGGATTTCCTAAAAAATGAATCACTAGCCCAATAATTAAACCAGCCAGTGGCATCACAATTAACAGGCTAAGACCTTGAAATTTTTGCAGCTGGTGCGTTAACAGTTCTAAAACATTCCAATACAACCCTGCAAAAAGACCACAAACGGTTCCCACAACAACCCAACGCAGCACCCATCGAGAAATCATCAAAGGATTACGTCTTGCCAGTCCGAACAGTTGAGCAAATGTCCAGCGTTGAGTTTGATGCTTTGGGGGTGGCGGATTCAATGGCACTGTTAATGTCCTAAAGTATGAAACTGAGAATACAGAATATTTATATTGTTTATGCTATTAGCTATTGACCTTGATGATAGTAAAAACAGCTATTAGCTTTACTGCTGCATACTATAACTTTTGCCAATGATTAGGATATTTCCTCAAACCCCGGCAGAACTCATGTAATGTCATCAACACTCTCTTAAAACTAAAAAAATAATTGGGTTAGGATGTACAGCTATCTGTAAACCCTAACCCAATTATTTATGTCTTTACTCTCAGTCTGATATTTTTCTGCGTAATTCAGAATGGGGAACAGTTGAAAATTGAAAATTCAAAGCTTGAAGCTATTTCCCATTATCCCAAATCAAATCTAAACGCTTTTGAGCTTCAGCCAGAGCTTTTTCAGGAGTTTCTCCTAGCATTGTGGCTTCAATTGCCCGACCAAGACTATCAGATAAGCGATTGTAGCCAGGGATAATTGGTCGAGTACCGGATACAGACATTTGCTCAAGAAAAACCTTCATCACAGGCTTTTGCTGAATAAATTCTTGATAAGTTTGGCTTTGGGTAGATTTAAGATTAACAGGCAAAAATCCTGAACCTATACTCCACTCAGTTTGAAACTTTTCACCAATCACATATTCTAAAAATGTCAATGCTGCTTGTTCTTTTTTAGGTGTAGTTTTCATCACAAACAAATTACCACCAGCAATCACACTGGCTGGGCGAACCTTGGCAGGAATTGGCAAGACATCATAATCAACTTTACTTTTCATGATAAATGTCCAAGGCCCTGTAATTTGCATGGCTACACGACCAGCAATGAAATCATCTTCTTCATATCCTCTCTCAAGAGCAGAAAATTTAGTAGAACCGTCTTTAATTAAGTCTTGCCAGAATTGCAAAGCAGTAATTGTACCAGGGTTAACTAGATTAGGGCGGTTATTATTAACTAATGTTCCGTCAGTCGCTAATAAGAAAGGAAACCAAGTAAAGACTGTCCATTCTCCTTTACCTAGAGGCATTAACATACCATACTGTTCAGGAAGGCGATCGCCATTTTTGTCTATCGTTAGCTTTTTAGCTGCTTGTCGCAATTCTGACCAAGTTTTTGGTAATTCCGTAATTCCCGCCGCTTTAAACAGATCCCGTCTGTAAAAAATCCCAATGTTACCAGTCCATAAAGGAACAGACCAAATATGTCCATTTAATTGCATTTCACCAAAGCAGTTTTCTATCAGCTCTGACTTTAGTGGTGATTGATCCAGCCAATCTTCTAGAGGTAAAATTGAATTCAACTCTACAAGCTGACCTGTAATTTGCGGGTTGAAAAACAATATATCTGGTGGAACATTCCCAACCACTGCTGTGAGAATTTTTGGTACTTGTTGGTCTAGTTGACCTGCATAAATAGATTCTACTTGAATATCGGGATGGTTTTGATTAAACTCATTGACGAGCTTTTGAAAAACATCACGGTTAGGTGGAGGGTTAATGCCATGCCATAGAGTTAAACGAATTACTTCATTACTTTTATGGTTGGAAATTTGACAACCCCATAAAAATAATAGACATAAGCTCAGTAAAATTCCGCGAAATAAAATCTGCTTTACAGAACTGATTAATTTACCGAAATAACTTATTGAGTAGAACAGAACAAAATGAATTTTCATGTTCAGTATTACCTAGCTTCAGATTTTTTTTCTAAAAATGTCTTGGTAACACTTGTCTCTCCTCTGGTATAAAGGTAAGTTTCTGGTTCCGCGAGTTTTTCTGTTTTGAAAACTTTTTCCGCTCTGCACCATAGTTCTGTATCTTCTACATAAGGAATATCATTAAATCCCTTCAGTTCAAAGAATACGTGTCTTCTCCCAAAAAATGTTGGGCCTACTACGCATTCTTTCAGATTTATTGTTTTATCTTGATTAAAATAGTCAACTACCCAAATTTCTTCTTCTGTTGCAAATCCACCTTCAATTAAGTCAAGCTCAGGATGGGATTTCATGTATTCTAACCGTGACTCCAAATGATTTGGCAAATAAGCATCGTCACTATCAATAAAGGTGATATATTGCCCAAACGATGCTTGAATACCTGCATTTCTGGCATACCCTGGCTTTCTATTTTTATGTTTAAAATAGCGGATATTATTATTATTCATAACATAAGGATTAACAATATCAAACGTATTATCTATACTTCCATCATCTACTACTATTAATTCCCAGTTTTTAAAGGTTTGACTGATAATACTATTAATACATCTATTTAAATATTTGGCTCTATTATACGTGCATAAAATAATTGATATTTCTGGAATCGGATTAAACATGACTGTGCTAGACATAACTTATTAATTTTCTCGTGTTTCAGTAATTTTGGTGGCTTTGTTATTATAGGCGATTTTTTCTTTTATAAGCATACGAATTTTTTATGAAAGCAAAAATAAGTTTGCAACAAAATATATTCATACCTTAATTATGCCAGGCTTAAAAAGAAGTTTTGCTTGGGAAATAATGTTGATTTTTTTAATCATTTATAGGTTACATTGGTACTCGTGTAATTTTCTGAATTGAAATCAATGATTAATTGATAAACACATACTTCAATTTTATTTATTAATATGGAACTTATTATGCACTTATATTTACTATAAAAACTAGATAAAATAAAATTAACTATATTTTTAAGCCCATCTAATATTTATCAGCAATATTAGTGTTATATTGAGAAGCTTTAAAAAAATGCTGCTTATCAACCACAATTTATTTTATAAATATAAGTTAATTACTAATAAAATTAACAAAATCAATTTTGTTTAAAGCTATGTAATAAGCGGATATAACAACATCATTATGGAAAACTCAAAAAATTTGTGTATTTATTTTTAGACAAGCTAAATTTACATAAATTTTACAGATAATTATTTATTAAATAAGTTTTTATCCCTTGCTGTGGTTAGCTTACAACAGGTTGCCTAAAAATATTTATGATGATTTTACATGTAAAAATTTCATGAAGGCTAGCCGAACACCTTGCGTATAATTGCTTTTTTGATGAAAGTAGTCAGTGTTAATAACTCATAAATCGGATACTCTTGTCCTAATCTTAACAATACCTCGTCATTTACTAATTTTCTCTAAAGTAAAGAAACAGGTAATTTTGATTGGCAAGAGATTCAGCTTGATTTAGTAGCTCAAACAAAAGCTGGAACAAAAGGCTTCAGCCATTTTATCTTTTTTGATCGCAACGGTAGATTAATGATAATCTGTTCCGGAATTTTTGGTATGCAGTTCTTTTTGAGGTCAACTTTGTAATCTTCACAAGAGTAAATACAATGAAAAACTTTGGTTTAGCGAATCAATTACTAGTGGCTGGTGCAGGAGCTGCATTTGTTTTTGTTGCTAGTCCTTCTCAAGCAGCAGTGATCAATATCTCGGATTTTACTGGATGGCAGAGTATTGGTAATGTTAGCTTGAGTAATCAGCAAGCCATTCTTTCTTCTGGTGGAGTCTCTGATACTGCTGTAGAGTCCTTCTTGGGACTAGCTAATGGAGCCTTAGAAGCTTTTAACTTTCAAAATGTTAACAATGGTTCTGCAATTAAAAACACTATTACAGTCCAAGCTGGGGACGTTTTGACATTTGATTGGCAGTTCCAAGCGGGTGATTATTTACCTTATAACGATTTTTCTTTCTACTCTATTGGTACTTCTCTGAATAAACTGGCTGATATACGGCAAGTTGGTAATTTTGGACAAATTGCATCTCAAACTTCTTATACATTCACAACAGCCGGAACATATACCATAGGATTTGGGGTTGTCAATACACTTGATCGGTTTTTGGACTCCAGTCTAACTGTTCGCAGTTCTGGTTCTGGTGGTGAACCTGTTCCCGAACCTATGACTATCTTAGGAACATTAGTAGGCGGTGCTTTTGGTGTAGCTTTACGGCATAAGAAAAAGCAACAACAAAAAGCTACATCTAAAGCGTAGCTAACAATCTCAACTGTTGCTATTAGATAAACATCAGCAGCAACGGGCTTTTACTTAGATAAATCTTAACAGAGAGCGATCGCCTGTCGCTCTTATTTTTTGCTTACAAATAACTGCTGTTACTGTTTGCTGCTGCCTGTTGCCTAAAACTAGAAACTACAAAATTTGATAAGTCATTGTACCTGTACCCAATTTGTGAGATTCTAGATAATCGCTGCTATTAAACTTCAACCAACTGGGTAACAAACTTAGATGTCTCCTTCACGTTAGCTTAAGCTCAACCCCTACTAGACTATCAGACGTGGGTAGTGATGCGTCTGGCGAGATTGCCTACAACCAAAGTTTCAGGTTATCGAGAATTCTCAGTAAATTGTAAAGGTCAAGCTGACCAATAATTTTATGGATTTGGAGAATACAGAAAATACTGGTGCAAAGCTCAAATCAATATGTATCAATTTTGCTCCAGAATTAACCATCCCCTAAACTTTTAACTGTTATTTGATTATTAGGACAAAGACATGGAAGATAAGCTAATGCTGATGATTCCTGGCCCAACACCGGTGCCAGAAGCGGCCTTACTGGCCTTAGCCAAACACCCCATCGGACACCGTACCAATGAGTTTAGTAACATTTTGGCAGAGGTGACAGCTAACCTGAAATGGCTGCACCAAACTGAAAGCGATGTGCTGATGCTGAATGTTAGTGGTACAGGTGCAGTAGAAGCAGGGATCATTAATTTTCTGTCACCAGGCGATCGCATTTTAGTTGGTTGTAATGGTAAATTTGGTGAACGCTGGGCCGAAGTCGGCCAAGCCTACGGGTTGAATGTAGAAACTATTACCGCAGAATGGGGACAACCTTTAGACCCAGCCCAGTTTGCTGCAAAACTACAAGCCGATACAGCGAAAGAAATCAAAGCTGTAATTATTACCCACAGTGAAACTTCCACTGGCGTTCTCAACGACTTAGAAACCATCAACCGCCATGTTAAAGAACATGGTGAAGCTTTAATTATTGTCGATGCTGTCACAAGTTTGGGTGCATTCAATTTACCTGTGGATGCTTGGGGACTAGATGTCGTTGCTTCCGGTTCTCAAAAAGGTTATATGATTCCCCCTGGCTTGGGTTTTGTGGCTGTGAGCGCCAAAGCATGGGAAGCTTACAAAACAGCTAAATTGCCCAAATATTATCTAGATTTAGGCAAATACAAAAAATCTGCTGCTAAAAATACCACTCCTTTCACTCCCCCAGTCAATCTGATTGTGGCGCTGCATACCACCTTGGGAATGATGAAAGAAGAAGGCTTAGAATCTATTTTTGGCAGACACGAACGTCAAAAAAATGCGACTCGTGCCGCTATTAAAGGATTAAACTTGCCCTTATTTGCAGATGATAGCTGTGCTAGTCCAGCCATTACAGCGGTAGCCCCACCAGATATTGAAGCGGATAAAATTCGCTCGTTGATGAAAAAGCGTTTTGATATTGCTTTAGCTGGTGGTCAAGACCATTTGAAAAATAAGATTTTCCGCATCGGTCACTTGGGTTTTGTGAGCGATCGCGATATTCTTAGCTGCATAGCATCCCTCGAAGTTGTGCTGTTAGAACTCGGCTATGAAAACTTTACTCCGGGTGCTGGTGTAGCGGCAGCAGCTAAAGTACTTAATGGTTAAGAGTGAATGGTGATTGGTCTATATTTATTGATTGTGACCAACAACCAAAATTAAAAGAGCGAGTAGAATCAACCTCTTTAACTCGCTCTTTTAACCTGAATTTAAATAAATAGGATTGGTAAAAGTCAATTTCCCTATGTATCAGCCTTGGAACAAGGCCGCATGGATGTGACGACATACCTCAATTCTCCCGCATGAGTATTCATACTTAAACAGTTTCTAGCCAATCATAAATTTGTTCTAACTGTTCCATCGTAATCAACCCATACTGCCAAAGAATCATCGGCAAAGGCCCTGGGTCTTGTTCCCGATGCCGTAAAGCTACTGCCAAAGATGCTGCCGAAATTGACAAATCTTCCTGTAAAAAATGAATCAGCCGTGAATATGTTGATGGTGACATTTGTAACTCACCTCCTGGTCTAGTGTGTATGGTCATAAATAAATTCACCATTCCTCTTTTGTCCGCAGCTACTATTTCAGTTAAGACTGTGCAATTACCGGATTAAGATCCCAAAATATTGCTTGAGAATCCGCCAATAGAACACTTTTCCCAAAAAACAGGGAAATTTCCGTTTTTAAATTATCGGTTTGCTCAGTTTTCTAGTAGCATTCCCGGCAAGTTAAATTAGTTTCATAGTGAATTTGTCTGAGTGTTCTATTTAATTACACATTGAGTAATAAAGATTCCATAGCCTATGCTCCCTTATCAGGGACTGTTTCTACTTACGCCAAAAGGAAGATTTTTTGCTATGAAGCCTTAAGATTGTTATTTTACCTCTTAAGTAGTTTTTTTTACTATTTTTGTCATCATATTAGATGGCCTAGAAACTATTTGCGGTTTTACATCTACTTAACAGTTTTTTTACAAAAAAATTATTGATTAGATGTTGCTATACCTAATTACGCTCAGGTTTTTAGGTCTAATTACCGTAAACTACTGTGATTTAAGAATTGAATTTTGACACTATCTCCTACTTTGAGTTGTAATTCTTTGGCTCGTCCTGCACGCAATTCTATTACCGTATCAATCGGTATATTTGGCCCATAAGTAGCACAAGGCTCATTAGGGCAAGGTGGTGCCGAAGGCTGAATATACTTAACTACCCCATTTTGTAAAAAGACCATATCCAGTGGCACAGGTACATTCTTCATCCAAAATTGCACTGGCTGTGCAGAAGGAAACTTGAATAACATACCGCGATTATTTGGTAATGCTGGTCTATTCATCAAACCTTTTGCTTGCTCTTCTGGAGTCACCGCCACTTCTAACTCAATTGTTGTACCGTTAGGAACAACTGCCTGAGCCGAAATTGGTAGTGTTTGACCTTTAGCGATAGGTACTGGAATAGAAGTGTTAGCCGTTGTTTGTGTAGAACATCCCATCAAAAACAGGCTGAGCAAGATTGGCAGTAAACTTAGCCAACGTATCATAAAATTTGCCATTTTGTTATTTAAATTTTGATTTTACAGAATTTACCTCAGAAAGCCCACTTGTTTTAGTATCTTTTTTAGTCTTATGGCAATGACAGCGTTATTTGCTTGAGTGCAGTACAAGTAGATCAGGGACAGAGGCTAGAGGCTAGGGGTTAGAGACTAGTACAAAAAGGCTGAAGTATGAAGTCCGTAGACGCTTTTAGCGGTGTTAGCGTAGCGGTAGCGACGTAGGAGCGTCAGCAGTGCGTTGGGGAGACAGTGCGTTGCGGAGGTTCCCTCCTTTGTAGCAACTGTCGTCGGGTTCCCCGACTCCCTCACTGCTGAACCCGTTAGCGAAGCGGTAGCGACGAAGGAGCGTCAGGGCTTGCCGCAGGCTAGTATGAAATGAGGAAAGCCTTAGAGTCAGCTTTTCAGCAATTTATAATGGGTGCTTTATTTCCGCCTTACTGTACTAGAGGAATGTACCTTACTGGTATGAAAAAGCGGTAATTATGGGTTCAGGAAAGAATACAAGGGTATAAACACACCGAATCTCCACAAATCACCTTTGTAAGTAGTTAAGTTAAAATAGCGCCTCCCATTAACCTGTCATACCGATATTTCAACTCTTCTTTCATCAAATACCAACGTTCTAAAGTGACATCTATGTCTATAACTTTCTCTGCTGCTTGCCTGGCTAATAGTAACACTTCTTCATCTTCAACCAAACTAGCTAAAGTAAAATCTGGCACACCTGATTGCCGAGTTCCCAACACTTCGCCAGGGCCACGAAAACGCATATCCATTTCGGAAATGAAAAAGCCATCCTGAGACTGTTCCAAAACTTTCAGGCGTTGTTGAGCATCAGGACTTCTAGAACTACTCATCAACAGACAGAAAGACTGAGCCGCACCCCGACCAACACGTCCTCGCAATTGGTGTAGTTGAGATAAGCCAAATCGCTCTGCATTTTCAATGAGCATTACCGTAGCGTTAGGTACATCTACTCCAACTTCAACAACTGTAGTCGAAACAAGAATTTGCGTTTTGTTATCTCGGAAATTTGTAATTGCTTCGTCTTTCTCGGCGGAACTCATACGCCCGTGGAGTAAGCCAACTCGAAATTCGGGAAAGACGCTTTCTTGTAACTTTTGATGCTCTTCTACTGCCGATCGCAAGTCTAGTTTCTCAGATTCTTCTACTAAAGGCAACACAACATAAGTTTGCCTACCTTGGGCAACTTCGCGGCGGATGAGGTCGTAAGCATGGCTGCGTTGCTGGCTTGTGAGGGCAGTGGTTTGAATTTTTTGCCTTCCTGGTGGTAATTCATCAATTTGACTGACATCTAAATCCCCGTGAATTGTCAAGGCTAATGTCCGCGGAATAGGAGTCGCGGTCATTGTTAAGACATGGGGTTGTTCGCCTTTTTGTTGTAGTAATGCCCGTTGTTTTACCCCAAACCGATGTTGTTCATCAATGACTACCAAACCCAAGCGGTGAAAGTTTACCGGGTCTTGAATTAAGGCGTGAGTTCCCACTAACAAAGGTAATTGCCCTGTGGCTAATAATGAATGAATTTCTCGACGTTTAGCAGTTTTGGTGGAACCTGTGAGTAATTCCACAGGCAAATGTAATAAATTAAACCAGCTAACTAACTTACGATAATGCTGTTCTGCCAATACTTCTGTAGGTGCCATCAAAGCCGCTTGGTAGCCAGATTGAATTGCCGCTAAAATTGCTACCACCGCCACGACGGTTTTACCAGAACCAACATCGCCTTGTACCAAACGATTCATTGGTGTGGTTTTTTGCAAATCATTCAAAATATCATTCAGGACTCGTTGCTGTGCGCCAGTGAGTTGAAAAGGTAAGATTTTGTAAAATTTTTCAATTAATTGTCCTTTGGGAGCAAGTACGGCGCTGGTTTGAATGGCTTTGGCTTGTTGCTGACGTTGGAGTAAGCCGAGTTGCAGGTAGAAAAATTCGTCAAAAACCAAACGACGACGGGCAGCTTGTAAAGTATCGCTATCAGAGGGAAAGTGAATATTAGCGATCGCATCTTTCAATTCCATCAAATTATACTTTTCCCGCAAACCTTTGGGCAGTGGGTCTTTGAGATGGGCTGCTGCTGGCAAAGCTGCAATCACGGCTTGGCGCATCATATTCGCCATTATCCCCTCGGTCAGGGCATAAATTGGCACTACCCGCCCAATAGTCAACGACTCAATGGTGTCTCCTGGATGTGCCAAAACTTCCAGTTCTGGGTTATCCAATGTCAAGCCATATTTACTTTCTTTCACCAACCCACAAGCCGCCACCATACTACCGACTGGGTAACGGCGTTTCATACTTTCTTGCCAACCACGGCTAGTAAACCGTGCCCCCGCCGAGAAGCGACCGACTTTAATTTGTCCAGTATTATCTTTCAGTACTAGTTCTAAAATCGATAATTTTTGATTTTTTGGGCTAGTGAAACAATTACAACGCTTGACACTAGCCACAATAGTTACTGTCTCACCCGCTTGCAACTCACGGATATTTACCTGACGCGCATAGTCAATGTGGTCACGGGGATAGTAAAACAGCAAATCTCGCACTGTGTACAAACGCAAAGCCGCTAATTTGTCAGCTTTGCGAATACCTATTTCTGGTAAGTCGCTGAGTTTTTGGTCAATTCTGGGCGCTAGTCGGCGGCTTACTTCATTCACCACAGGCGTAGAATTTGGCACTTTAGATTTATAACTTTTCCCCTGCTCCTCTGCTCCTCTGCTCCCCTGCTTTTCCAGTTCCTCTGGGTCTTCTAGTTGTTTTTGCAGTTGGTCAAGATACCTGCGAGTTGTAGCAATTAAGTTTTGTCTGTCTTTGACTGCCAAATTGGGATAGCTGGCAAATTTTGTCGCTAATTCTTGCCAACGGCGACGCTCAACAGCAGGCAAAACCGCCGGAAATTTCCCAAAAGTCAAACTGAGAAATTCACTAAAGCGGTATTGTCTGCCCATCAAGTCTGTAAAGCCATTTTCTGCCTCTACAGCCAAGGCTTTATGTAAGCGTATCCAATCTGGTGTGTCATTAGTCATTGGTTATTTGTCATTAGTCATTGGTCATTGGTCATTGGTCATTAGTCATTGGTCATTGGTCATTAATATTTATACAAATGACAAATGACGAAGAACAAATGACAAATAACTAATCTTCATACCAACTTGAGCGCCAAGCTGCTTCGGCTTCTGCAATTGAACGTTCCCGTTGCTTTTTTTGATATTCTCGGCCGAGTTTTTGGAGTTGTACTAAGATATTACGAATTTGTTTGCGGCTGGATGCTAGGGTCGCGTCAGCAAATTCAATTTCACCTAGTCGCAGATTAATTGTCATAATCTGTGTCAAACTCGATTCTTCCTCGTCTTGCTCGTTGTCAATTTCAATTACCAAGTTGAGAAGATTTGGCGGCCCTGGCATGACTTCTGCTGCTGCTTCGGAGGCTGCGGCTGCTGCTTCTAAAATTGGTTCTGGGACTTTTTTAGGCAAAATATCAGCTTGTTGCAACAAGACATTGGTGTCATGAGAAACTTTTTTAAGTGCCTGTTGTGTTAATTGTTCCAAGCGATTTTGCCATTTTGCTAGTTCTACAGGGTTAGAAGAGTCAGGAGGATTGAGTTTTGAGTCCTGAACAACAAGTTCTTCCTCATTACCCTCATTGTTTTCAACATCTTCAACTTCTGTCACTGTTTCACCATTGATATAGGTGAGTAATTGTTCAGATAGCTGTTTTCCCAGTTTGCGGATAGCTTGTTGCAATTTCTGCCGTTGATTCAACGACAACTTTAAAAAGTTTTCGGGATACCCCTGAGTACACAGATGGTAACTTGCTAGAATCAACTGCTTCTGCACAGCTTCACCAAAAAGGGTGAGATAAACAGTGTAGGCGCTTTGAAGTTCTGCTGCGATCGCACGTATCGCTTCTTCCAGCATTGCCAAATCCCGATCAATTCGCTCAATTGCTCTCGCCATACCTTTTCTTAATTGCCCATCATCCGATTTTTAATTTTGCGAAAAGTTGCGTGGGCGGGTTTCCCGACTTGAGCAAACTTTTCAAGACAGATTTTGGATTGAGAATTGCTGTCTGTATGTAGCTTCTATCAATCATTTTCTCAATTGGCATTGGTACAAATGTACGCCATTATCTTCTAATAATAAAATACAGGCCAGTTAGTGTAACTGACCTGTTTGAAAAAAGTTATTGGTCATTTGTCCATAACTAATGACCAATGACCAATAACCAATGACCAAGGACTAAATTACTTCGCTCCGATTTGAGCCGCAACTTCATCAGCAAAGTTAGTTTCTTTTTTTTCAATACCTTCGCCGAGGATGTAGCGCACAAAGCGGCTGACTTTAACTTCTCCGCCGACTTTAGCCTTGACTTGCTTGACCAATTCTTCTACAGAAATACTTTGGTCACGGATATAAGGCTGATCGAGCAAAGTCATTTCTTTTAGACGTTTTTCAATCCGTCCTTGAACAATCTTTTCTCTGATGTTCTCAGGTTTGTTTGCCAAATCGTCCTTGCCCATTTCGATGTCTTTTTCTTTTTGGACAACTTCGGCTGGGATTTGGTCAACACTGACATACTCAACGTTGGGACAAGCTGCTACTTGCATCGCCGCATTCCGCGCCAAGGCTTGGAATTCTTCGTTAGTTGCTGCTGACTCAGAGGCAGATTCTAGCTCAACTAATACACCAACACGACCGCCAGTGTGAATATAGCTATCTACTACTCCGGTTGTACCGTCTGCTACTGCAAAATTGACAAAACGGCGTACTTGGATGTTTTCACCAAGGTTAGCAATGCTTTGCTTGATGTATTCATCTACAGTGATGCTGTTATCGCCGATGTAAGGTTGAGCCAGCAAAGACTCAACACTATCAGCAGTTGCAGCTTGCTGTGCAAGGCTGGTAACTAAAGATTTAAAGGCCTCATTTCGGGCAACGAAATCGGTTTGGCAGTTAACTTCTATGAGTACACCGACTTTGCCACCTGGCTGAATGTAGGTGTCTACTAGACCTTCAGCTGCGATGCGATCGCTTTTTTTACCCGCAGAAGCGATGCCCTTTTTCCGTAGCCAATCTATCGCTTGTTCAATGTCGCCTTCAGTTTCTTTTAGCGCCTTTTTGCAGTCCATCATGCCGGCACCAGTTTTTTGGCGTAGCTCTTGGACGAGTTTTGCAGATATTTCCGCCATGTTGCCTCAATTCCTAACTTGACCTAGAGTTTTTATCGCTCACGGGCGTTGAGTATTTCTATCTTACTCAGAAGTGAAGACAGTCTGAAGTCTCAGAAAGTCTGAAGTGTGAAGTATGAAGTGTGAATTTTTATTTTTCAGACTTCAGACTTCATCCTTCATACTTTATTCTTCTTCGTCTTCATCGTCGCCGAGTAACGCGTCAGAGTAATCACTTTCGTCGTAATCGTAATCTTCCTCAGCGCCTTCGTAATCTTCGTATTCTTCTTCTACATCCAGTTGGCCATGACGACCTTCATAAATTGCATCCGCCAATTTGCCAACTATCAACTTAATGGATCTGATAGCGTCATCATTTGCTGGGATAGGAATATCCACAACATCTGGGTCACAGTTGGTATCCAACATGGACACAATGGGAATGGACAGTTTTTGACATTCTTGAACTGCGTTATATTCCCGGCGTTGGTCTACAATTATTACCACGTCAGGGACTTTCCGCATGGTTTTAATCCCACCCAGGTATTTTTGCAGCTTTGCCATTTCCCGACGCAGCATAGAAGCTTCTTTTTTCGGCAATAAATCTAAAGCGCCGTTTTCTTCGCGGCGTTCCAAATCCTTCAGCCGTTCTACCCGTGTTTTAATAGTTGACCAGTTGGTGAGCATTCCACCCAACCAACGCTGGTTAATATAGTGAGCGCCACAACGAGATGCTTCTTGAGCAATGATTCCTGCTGCTTGACGCTTAGTACCAACAAACAAGAATTTCTTCCCTTGCTCCGCTTGGGTTCTCATGTAGGTGTAAGCATCTTCCATCAACTGGGCTGTTTGCACCAAGTCAATAATGTGTACACCATTGCGGGCAGTATAAATGTACGGAGACATTTTTGGGTTCCAGCGACGGGTTTGATGCCCAAAGTGAACCCCTGACTCCATCATTTGAGCCAATGAAACGACTGGCATATATTCTTAACTCCTATTCGGGTTAAACCTCCACCCAGGCGTATTTTCCAAAAAGAAAACACCCGAACTCCTGGATGTGCGGAATTTAGACAACTCTACTAGGGTAACACAGTTATGCTAATTGTGAATAAAAGCAGGGGTAAACCTTCCGAAAGTGACCAACACTTAGCAGATATCAAGTGAATTATATCTATAGCTTGACAGATAGCAATAAAATTGGCTCGCTTGATACTGACTCGGCTCCAGAATCTTTGTAAGGTCTTGGGGGAGAGAGCCGCTGCGTCAGCCCATCTCTGATCATGTTTGTTCCAGCGTTTCCGAACCCTTGCTGGGTCAATGAGGTCATCCAAGGCTTGTTGTGATGCTACGAGGGTGGACATTTAGCGAAATGACTCAGTACAGCTTAATTTTTACCCAATTTTAGTCAGTTTGCAAAGTGACCAAAACTGGGTCTACACGCTCCTCAGTATTTGTAGCATCCTTAAGATATTCAGAGAAACGGAGATAATTTAGATGTCTCAGAATCAAATGACTACAACTAGCCAAACGATTTCACCTGTTGCTCCAATTGATGCCAAACCTATAATTGAAAATGGTGAATCTCCTACAGCAATAATCCTGGCGATCGCAATTCTTATTTCTATGTTGATTGGTTCTATTACTGGACTTATAAGAGTCATTTTGATTGCGATTTTCCGCAAAACAAAGTATCCCCTTTAAAAATTTAAGCCAATTGCATTTCTTTCCAGAGAGGTGCAATTGGTTTATATTAGTCTGCAAAATGATGGCATCTTTGGAAAAGCTGTCCGCCTTCTCCTAAAGTAGAGATAATATTTCCAAAGCAAAAATTTTCAAAAGCTATGACTCAAGCCATACCCAAGCTAGTAACATTTGAGGAATTTGTTGATTGGCTGCCTGAAAACTCAGGGGTACGCTACGAATTACATAATGGAAGTATTGTTGAAATGGCGCAACCAGTAGGAGATCACGAAGAAATTAAGGGTTTTATTGCAAAAAAAGTCACCGTTGAGTTCTCTCAATTAGACCTTCCTTTCTTGATACCTAACCAAGCGATGGTTAGACCTCTGGAAAAAGATTCTGGTTATTTTCCTGATGTGTTAGTGATAAATCAGGCAAATTTGGCAAATGAACCATTATGGAAAAAATCATCTACCATCAGTTTGGGTGAGTCGATACCTTTGGTAGTTGAGGTTGTATCAACTAACTGGCGAGACGATTACTACATAAAATATGCTGACTATGAGGAGATGGGTATCGCTGAGTATTGGATTATTGACTATGCGGCGTTGGGTGGACGTAATTTTATTGGTAATCCCAAACAACCGACAATCTCTGTGTGTAATTTAGTGGATGGAGAATATCAGATTAGTAAGTTTAGAGATAGCGATCGCATTATCTCCCAAACTTTTCCTGAATTACATCTGACTCCAAATCAAATTTTTCAAGCTGGGTTGGTATAAATATTGAATTTGCACTTCGACTGGAAAAATCAGATAAAAAATGCGTAGATTGGATTTTACTTAGTACCTTTCAAAAAGCCAGCAAAAATCCAACCTACACAGATTTAAAATTAACTGAATTGATTAACGTCTTCTACTACCAAAACCACCGCTGCGGCTAGGAGTCCGACTCCGGCCACCACTACCAAAACTGCTACCGGAATTACGTCTGGTAGTACTAGATTTACCAGATGGTCGTAGTTCACTAGCACCATAACCAGAACCACTAGGACGGTTAACTGTAGTTCTGCGAGGGGTGGTAGTACGGACATTAGAACCACTAGGATAAGTACTTCTAATATTGCCTGTAGTACGGAAAGCTGTACGATTTCTCACCGCTGCGGGGGGTGCATTATAGCGGCTGCGGTAACTGCTAACTGCTTGGTCATAGCTGGAACCGTAACCGCCAAAACCAGTTAATCCACCTGGTTGATACACAGGGGGTACGTAATATTGGGGTCTAAATAACAGACTACCAATTGCTTGACCTGCTATACTCCCAGCCAGAGAACCAGCAAAGGGCGACCAAAAGCTGTTTTCTTGACGGACGACAACTGTTTCTTGTTGTCCTGTTTGGGGGTTTGTTTGGGTTTGAGTCACGTTGTGGACGTACTCAATTTTGAAGTCTTCTGTGAGGTACAAAGCTGGCTGTCCCTTTTCTACTTTTAGGTAAGATTTTTTACCCTCTTTGATTTCTTCATCAGTCAGCCGTGCCATTTGTAAATTTTCGGTTGTAAAGGTTGGAGGTGTACTGTTCAGTAAAAACAGTGTATACTCTCCTGTTCCATCGTCATAAGTAGCTTGTTGTACTTGATACTGTCCATCACTCAATCTGGTGGCAGTAGAAGTTTGGCTAACATTCCGGCCTGTAGGAGTAGTTTGCTCTCCACCGCCACAGGCAACAGTTGTTATACACAAACTCAAGGCTAAAACAACCACTGTAAATTTACGTAATATGGTCATGATCATTGCAGTATTGTCTTATCTCCGAGCTTAACAACTTCTTAAAATGGGTGGTGTGCGGACAACCCAACAATTTACAAAGGTATCAATTCTGGGTAATATTGCAACAAATCATCATTGCTCAGTTCATCGCCTAACTGTGCTGGCGAAAAATGTACTTGAATGGCTTTGAGTTTGTTTTTGTAGTGCAAGTTGATTAGGGCTTTTAAACCTTCTTTGAGTGCTTGAATATTCGATAGGTCGGTTTCTAACTCTGGAACTTCGCCTTCAAAAGCTACGGTAATCATCACCACAACGTTACGTGTTACTGGGATGGATAAGGGTTCATCAAAGCCAGAAGGAGAATCCAAATCAATATCAGCACCGTATCTTTCGGCCGAGTCAGTAAATAACTCGTTGACATAATCGCCTGCTTCGCCTTCACTCCAAAATACGTCGCCTTCGTTGGCAGCAGACATCCAATATTCATCGTAGCGCAGAAGCGTTTCGCACAGTTCGACTAATCCTTCTCCCAAAACCTGCAAGTCGCCATCTGCATCGATCGCATCTCTCGCGCCGCGATTTAATACGCCTAAAATTGGTGCGACATCCGAACCACCTAAGTGAATAAACAACCGACAGACTACATAGCGAGTCCGACCAACCATTCTGTTAAAGGTATCACGCATTTGCTACCTCCAAAAATTCGTTTCTGGCAAAATCGAGATTTTCTGATCAAAACAGAATTCAGGAGCCAGGAGCCAGAATTCAGTATAAATTCTGGGTGAGTGGTTAAGCAGTACCGTCTTGCGTTATGTCTTTGATGAGTGGCTGTATCCAGCCGATGAACAGAGCAATAAATTGAAAACGTCCACTTTCTGATTCTGACTCCTGAATTCTCCTTTAATCATTCATATAGTGAAAGCTTTTGAGAAAATCTACAACTAGATTTAACGGAAGTGATGCAAGTGTGGCAGTTTCAGAGGATTTATCAGTTAAAAAGGCTGCATCTAACCGCGAGGTATTAATAAATTTTTTGCCAAAGTAGGGGTTATCGTATACTGTCAAGGTTTGGGCGCTGGAATTAGTTAAGATTGTTTGCGTAGGCGCTCGAAAGAAATTTAATTTTGCTGCTAATTCAAGATTTTTTTTCATTTGCCGAATCGTCTGAGCCTGACTAATAGCTTGTTCGATTAGTGTGGTCAAATGCTTCACCCGATGGGATATTTTGATGTCTATGTCAGGTACATCTTCTTTATTCAATATCTCTACCACTTGGTAAATGCTTTTGTGTGTACTTGTAGCATCTCTAAACGGCAGAATGGCCAGACAGGCTGTAGGTAATAAAGCTTCATCGCTGTCTACCCGGAAGGTGAAGACAGTCCGGCGACGGCCAATTTCCATGCTGGGGGGTTGTTTGATGATGCGATATTCTTGAGCAATGTGGAAATAAGCACCAGCTAGAGCAAAGTTGGCTTCTGGTTCTAGGGCCGCATCAACGATAATCCGAATGGTTGGGGGGGTTTCGTTAAAAAATTCCCGTGGGTCGTCGGCTTCAAACTTTTGAATGATGGAGCGATCGCCTTTTGGGCTAAGATCAACCCATTCACAAATCATTCCTTCTGTTTTTAGCCCAAACCGGGATGCAGAATGCAGTTTTGCCCCAGTTAAAGTTGCGCCTGTTAAATCAGCACCAACCCATTCGGCTTTAATTAATATTGCCTCAGTCAAGTTTGCATGAACAAAACTTGTATTAGTTAAATTAGCATTGCTTAAGTTTGCCCCCATCAAGTTCGCCCCACTCAATTTTGCACCGCTCAAATCAGCCCAACTGAGGTTTGCGCCACTCAAATCAGCCCAACGCAGGTTTGCGCCACTCAAGTCTGCACCGCTGAGGTTAGCATGGGTAAGATTTGCCTGTTTAAATTCAGCATCACGTAAATTGGCACCACTGAGGTCGCTACGGTGTAAGTCAGCGGCGTTTAAGTTCGCCATTTCTAAATTGGCACCAGCTAAGGAACAACCTTTTAAAATAGTTTCATGCAAGTTAGCGCGGCGGAGATTGGCTTTACGCAGGGTGGCTTCACGTAAATCAGCATTACTAAGGTTAGCTTCATATAAGTCAGCCCGGCTCAGTTCGGCTCGAATTAACTCAGCACGTACCAAGGAAGCACCCCGCATTTGGGCGCGGCTGAGGTCAGAACGAATTAAATTTGCCACATTTAAACTGGCGTGATTCATGTTCGTACCTACGAAATTCACACCACTCAGACGAGCGACATTCAACGTAGCATGGCTCAAATTAGCTTCGCTGAGATTTGCCCCACTCAAATTTACTACACTCAAATTAGCTTCGCTGAGATTGACACCACAGAGTTTGACACCACTCAGGTTCGCTTCGCAAAGTTCGATACCGCTAAAATTTGTAACCCCTGCTGCGTATTGTTCGAGCAATTCCTCTACAGTCATTGATGCTACCCATACAAAATTAAGGGACTAGGGATTAGGGACTAGGGGCTAGGGATTAGATTAAAAAATTTTCATAACTTTCTTCTCTAGCCTCTAGCCTCTAGCTTCTAGCCCCTAAAATGTACGTAAAAAATAAACTGACAAAATCAATTATGAATATTGGTATTTTAGGTTTGGGATTAATAGGCGGTTCTTTGGGTTATGATTTGCGATCGCAAGGTCATCATGTCTTGGGAGTCAGTCGCCGTGAATCTACCTGTCAAACAGCCGTAGCCCTTGGCAGTGTGGATGAGGCATCCGTTGAAATGAGTTTGCTAGGAATCGCAGACGTTATCTTTGTTTGTACGCCTATCGCCCTTATTGTTCCCCAAGTTGAACAGTTAATTAAACATCTAAATGCCGCTACGATTATTACTGATGTGGGTTCGGTGAAAGCACCAATAGTCCAGGCAATTTCACCTTTGTGGTCACGGTTTGTCGGTGGTCATCCAATGGCGGGAACGGCAGATAGTGGCATAGAAGCGGCGCAAAAAAATTTATTTGTTGATAGACCTTACGTACTGACACCAGATGCAAATACACCCAAAGATGCGATCGCTATTTTAGAGGAGATTGTGCGATCGCTTGGCGCGAAAATTTACCACTGTCAACCCGAACAACACGACCGCGCTGTCAGTTGGATTTCTCATTTACCCGTTATGGTGAGTGCTTCTTTAATCACTGCTTGTATGGGTGAAACTGACCCTGAAGTTTTACAGTTGGCGCAAAATTTAGCGAGTTCTGGTTTTCGAGATACCAGCCGTGTCGGTGGCGGAAATCCTGAATTAGGAGTAATGATGGCACGGTATAATCGCCAAGCATTGTTGAGTTCATTGCAACAATATCGCCACAATATCAATAAATTTATTAATTTGATTGAACAAGAAGATTGGACAACTTTAGAAGCAAAGTTGCAGTCAACACAACAAGCTAGACCTTTGTTTACTGACTAAGAAATTGCTTTGAGTTATGAGCAAGGAATATATAAATGTAAACTGAATTGCTATTTACATTTATCTGAATAGAATTCAGAAATCAGTCGCCAGAATGAGTGTATGAATTCTGTGCGAGTGGCGGATGAATAAGTGTTGAAACACCACGCTAAATCTTAGATTAGTGGTTTACAATTGCGTCTGTGGTCTTTTTACCCCACGGATTGATTCTGAATTCTTCTTCAAATAGTCTTTCTGTTTTACATACATCCAGTTTCAGATACCAATTCTCCTTAATATTGGGACTTTCTCTAACGAGAAACTTTAACTATCTTATAAGTTATGTAAACTTTTAAAATTAATCTTTTAAGTAGAAGTAAAAATATGTTAATCTTCTTCGTAATAACGCGTTGCTGTTCATTTAGGCTAAAAATTTTCAATCAATTATAAATTTCCTAAATTTATAATTTTCCATTCCCCAGTTTTTTCTAATTTATAGCTCCAGCTAGAGACTCAAACATCAAAAGACCTGAAACCATTCATAATTAGTTGGTGGAATAAACATTATGAATAGTAGTAATCTCTTGGTTAGAAAGAGTAAGAGTTTGATTCAAAGAATAGCAAATATTCCCTTTGCAATTTTCTACCCAGAAAAATATAAAGACTTCCTAGAACTATCTTATTGGAAGGCTACTTTAGAAAAAGAAGGGCAACTTGGTAATGAGCATTACTCATATTTTTACACTTCTTTCTTTGATTTAGAACCGAGTTTTTATGCGAGTAAACGAATTCTTGATATTGGTTGTGGGCCGCGTGGCAGTCTAGAATGGGCTGATTTAGCAACTGAACGCATTGGTCTAGATCCCTTAGCTGATGAATATTTAAAACTAGGAGCAGACAAACATAACATGAGTTATGTGGCTGCACCCTCAGAAAAAATTCCCTTTGCCGATCAATACTTTGATATAGTTTGCAGCTTTAATTCTTTAGATCATGTAGCAGATTATCAAGCAACTGCATCAGAAATTAAGCGAGTTGTCAAACCTGGTGGTTTATTTTTGATGATTGTAGAAGTTAATCATCCTCCTCGTCCTCACGAACCTATTTCTCTCAGTTGGCAAACAACAGACGACTTCTTAGATGTATTTGATGTCATCAGTGTACGTCGCTATGAAATAGGCAATCACGATATATACGGTCAGTTGCTGAAAGATGATCGCTTTGATGAGACAAATAAAAAGAAGCGTCCAGGAATTCTAGCGGCTAAGTTTGTCAAACGAGTATAAAGACTCTTACTTAGAAGAACCTGTTTCTTAGTTGAAAAACAAGGTAATTTTGCAACTATTTTGTCGAGTTGGGAGTTCAGTTACCAAAATGCGAGATGCGATTTCCAGCATCTCGCAAGAAAAGCATTGATGATTGTGATCCGTCTTTAATTGATATGTTTGGCTGGAATTACTTAGCATATCGCCGCGGCGTATACACTACGATACTCCCATCACTACGTTTAATAATTCTAGTTTGGCTAGAACCCACAATAATCACTGTTCGCATATCGGCTACATCTGGTGTTAATTGATCAAGAGAAATTACCTTAACCGTTTGTCCTGGTCTGCCAAGATTTTTACCCAAGACTACCGGAGTTTCTGGTGTGCGATAGCGTAGCAAAATATCTCTAGTGGCGGCGAGTTGCCAAGTACGCTCTTTGGAAACGGGGTTGTAAAATGCGATCGCAAAATCAGCTTGAGCCGCCGCCGCAATTCTTTGTTCGATAATTGACCAAGGCTTTAAAATATCGGACAGTGAAATCGCGCAAAAGTCATGACCTAAAGGTGCGCCAACCGCCGCCGCCGCCGCTTGCATAGCAGAGATTCCTGGTGCGACGTGAATTTCGATACTATCCCATTCTGGTTTGGGATACCTATCAAGCACTTCCAACACCGCCGCCGCCATTGCATAGATACCAGGGTCACCAGAGGAAACAACCGCTACATATTTGCCTGTAGCTGCCAAATCAAGCGCCATTGTTGCCCTGGCAATTTCTTCACGGTTATCAGACTCATGGCGTTGCTTGCCATCCGCTAAAGACCCAACTAAATCGAGGTATGTTTTATAACCTACAAGGTCTGTAGCCGACTGGAGAATTTCTTTGACTTCTGGAGACATCCACTGCGCTGCACCGGGGCCAGTGCCAATAATTGCTAGCTTACCGCGTGCCTGACCGATGGTGCTGGGGTCAATTGGTTCGGGTGCGATCGCAATTGCGATATCAGCAGTAGTAGCAATCAGCTTACCAGATGAACCTGTCGCAGTCAAAGTCATTGCTTGTGCGCTTTCACACTGATTTTGGTTAAAAAAGCGAGTAGTAACGCCAAAAGCATCAGCCATAGCTTGAATTGCTGGACTAGCTGCAATGGTAAGTGGTGCAAAGATTCCCGCTACCGATGCGGGTGCAAGTTCGGCATCTGTGAGTAGTTGCTGCACTGAAGCGAGAGTGATAGAGGGGTGAGTAATAGCGATCGCTACAGTTTTAGGATGGTAAACAAGACAATTAGCTGGAGAATTGACCAAACGTTCTGTAACTTTAATAGTCAATTCTCCTTGAGCATCAATTGGTAATTGACTATTACTCAACCAAGGTGCAGTTCCCTCCAATTTAACTTGCGCTCCAGCTAATAAATCTGAAATAAAAGTTTTAGCATCATCTGGATTTGCTAAATGATATCCAGCAGGAGGCGATAACAAGGCTGTGCGGAAACGAATATCTCCGGTAGTTGTAATTGCGGGATTAACGCCCAATACCTCAGCAATGCGACGTGCTAAATCATTTACTCCACTCAGTCCACCCAATAAAGGAACTACCGCACTACCATCTTCCGCTACAGCCAACACTGGAGGTTCCTGACGCTTATCAGAAATCAAAGGGGCTAAAGTTCTAATCAGAATACCAGCAGCACAAATACCAATCAACGGTGTTCCCGCAGCAAACAATTCGCGCAAAGTCTCGCCAAAATTGCTGAAACTAACATCAACCCCAGAGGTGCGACCTGCTAAACCATATAATCTTGCTCCTGGCAAGACGTGCATCATTTTGCGAGCTATTGATACACTATTTTGACCCAATACTACAACCGCAGGTGCAACCTTCATCATGAGACTTATTGAACTTGAATAGATATTGTGCAAAGTTTATATCTTTCAAATCAAAGCATAGATGTAGGTACCTAAACACATATATTTTTAGATTTGTAATAACTTAAAAAGTAAATAATCCCAAGCAATTTTTAGGAAAAAAACAAGTATTTAACACTGTTGAATCTGAACGTAACTAACAAAAAAATTATAATTAGTCGCACTGTGTAGTAGTGTATGGTTTAACTACATTAGGCACAATATGTTTTTGCCCTGCAAATTCTCTGCCGTAATAGCCATCATCAAAACCACGACTAAATTCTCCGCCAGCAGTACGTGGCTTGTAAGCATTTCCTCTTCTAGCTTGTTCTTGTCCTTGACGATAGCCATCAGCATAAGCCTGGGGATGATAAGCCGGGTCTTCATCAACTACCCATTGAGTAATTGGATAACAGTAGTATGATGGCAGCCTATAATATGGATAATGGCGATAGTATCGTCGATGAGCTTGGACAAACTGACTGTTAACTAGAAGTCCAGTAATAGTAGCTAACGTGAATAGACTCAAGGCCAGAATATTTTTCATTGTTTGAGCCTCAAAAACTTCTCTCTTCCCTATACTTTTAATGTATCGTTGAGAAGATTGAGGCGACATCTTCTAAAAGGATGTTTAAAACATTTCGACACCTATTAACCTAAGTAGGGTGGGCATTTTCACTAATACTCTGTATCAACCAAGAATATAGTAGTTAATGCCCACCCTACAGATACCTAAATTTGTGCAGAAATCAAATATGATTACATTAGGTAATTCTCAATTCAAAATGCTGAATTCGCTCAATCTAGTACAGTAAGGCGGAAATAAATCCCCCATTATTAATTGCTGAAAAGCTCACTCTAAGGGTTTCTTCATTTCATACTAGCCTGCGGCAAGCCGCTAAAAGCGTCTACAGACTTTATACTTCAGCCTTTTTGTACTAGGCAATTAAAATAAAATCGCTGCTAGTAAGAGTAATATTACTATTGCCTAAACGGGCAAACTCAAACACCGTTCCTGTACCCAAAGCATTCCCATCTTGATTATAAAATAAGCTACCAGTACTTTGACTATAAACAATCCGCGCACTGCTGGCGTTGACAAACTCATTACTAGTAACAACTGCAAAATCAGTTAAAGTCTGTCCAACACTATTAGTAATAGCATTGAAAGTATTTTTACTCAGCACAATTTTATCTTGTAAGGCTTCAAACTGACTGATATAGTCCACACCTAAACTGGTAGTAAAAGCACCCTCAGCTTGGAATACATATTTATCCTTACCAGTGCCTCCTGTAAGGATATCATTACCTAATCCTCCCCAAAGAGTATCATCTCCTGCTAAACCTTGCAGTTGGTCATTACCATTACCACCACTAAAAATATTATTCAGTGCATTGCCAGTTAGAGTGTCATTGCTTTTGCCACCAATGGCGTTTTCAATAACATTATTGGCAGAGAGAATAAGTTTGAGATTGCTATTAACTGTTTGTGTTGTAGTGATCCCTAAATTGACATTACTAGCAAGAGTGGTTTCCCGAAGCTCAATAGTATCAATTCCGCCTGTGGTCGTTTCCACAATCGTATCAGTACCCAAAAGAGTGTTAGCTGTAAATAAATAAGTATCATTACCATCTCCGCCGGTCAGGATGTTATTACCACTATTACCTTTGAGAATATTATTGCCTGCATTTCCTGTGCCGTTAATTGCTGCTGTTCCTGTGAGAGTGAGGTTTTCGACATTAGTGGGTAGGATGGTAGTAACAGAGCTAACGAGAGTATCGGTAATAGTTGTAGTGACGCTTGTGGTTGTACCAAGAGTGGCATTGATAGGAGATTTCAGGCTTAAAATAAAACTCTCATCTGCTTCGGTCAGAGAATCATTGAGAATAGGTATATTGATCACCTGACTCGTTACACCTGGGTTAAAAGTCAAAGTTCCTGTGGTGGCGGTGTAGTCGGAACCTGCTGTAGCTGAAACATTAGCAGTAGAATATTGAACGGTGATAGTTTGACTACTGGCGTTAGAAAGAGTAACTTTATAAGTTACGTTTTGCGAATCAGTTTTGCCCTCGACAATAGTTTGGTTGCCACTGAGGTTTATTGTCGGTAGTAAATCGTCATTAAAAATGGTTCCTATAACGGGTGCTGTTGTGTCAATGGTGTAACCGCTACCAGCCGCTAAAGTTAAAGCAACCGTTTCATCAGTTTCAAAAGTTGTGTCTGCTTTCGGGTCAATGGTGAGTGTGGCTGTATTTGCACCAGCAGCAAAAGTAATTGTGCCGGTTGTGGCGGTGAAACTAGTAGCACCCAATTGGCGGTAGTCGCTGTCAAAACTAGCTGTGCCACCAACACTATAGTTAACTGTTAAGGTATTGGTAGTGCTGCCGCTTCTGGTGAAGGTGTAAACTAAATTGCTGCTGCCATCTTCATTGACGCTACTGGATGATAAGGAAAGACTGACAGTTGGATTAGTGGGAGTACTAACAACACTGCCACTGATAAAATACTGCCCCAAACTGCCGTAATCTGTGTAGCCAGTAGAAAGTGGATCTCCTTTGCCAACACCATCAATAGCTAGATAATAAGTTCCAGCAGCGACAGTTGTGGCGATCGCAGCAGATAATAAATCAGTGGGATTAGACGATGCAATTAAAGTCCCAGCAGAATTGTAGAGCTTTGCCAATATATCTAGGTTGGGGCCGCGACTAAAGGGATTAACTGTCAAATTAATTGCACCAGCGCCTGTGACAAAACTATAAAAATCCACATCTGTGTTGCGCTCAATAATGCCACTACCACTGACAGATGTACCAGAAAGTGTTAATGACTTTGCTGTGGCAATTGTATTACCAGCATCGTCGGCTCGGTAGCCAAAACCATTGTAAGTGGTAATAATTTGCAAATCATCTTCAGTATTACTCGCAGAGGCATACTCGCCTTTACTCCACTGCGTTAAGTTCTGGTAGTAACCAGCCCCCATAATTCCAGCCCAGCCAGTGACACCGCTACCCTGTCCCCGATAATATCCTTCGGCGGGGTTAATTCTGCCATCATGCTCAAGTCCTAGAGTATGACCTACTTCATGGGAAATAGCTTCAGCAACATATTTTTCGTTATCATACAGCGTTTCACTAAATATAAAGGCAGGAGTATCACTATTCCAGTTAAACGAATCAAGGTAGGCAACTCCTCCCGCTCCACTACTGTACCAATCATTACTACTACCACCAATCACAACACGCACACCCCAGCGAGTATCAGTATAACCACTCTTAATCAAGTCATTGATATCTGTTGGTGCTTGGGTTGTGACATTGACATTAAACGGACTGAAATCTTCAGCCACCCGCTGCCAAATATACTGAATTCTTTCAAGTTCAGCCGAACTAAAAGATGCTGTATTGCCATCAAAATCGAAAGCTGGAGTGACAATGTTAGCTCCACCTTTAAAATCTGTGTTCCAATAAGTTCCAGATGTGGTATGCCCGTTGAAATCTAAATAAATTGTTTGTTTAGCTCCTGGTAAACTATTCAAGAAGAAAGTCTTAGATAAATCTAAAACACCTGATGTGGGTTGGGTGACTTGTGACTGTTGAGCGTTGACTAAATTTAAATTGACTGGCGCAAGCAGACAAGAAGAGCAACTGCAAATTTGAGCATGTGCCTTACTGTTTTGAAGAGCTTGCAGCAGAGTAGGTTGCAGTATAGATATAGGTGCAAGGTTTGTTGAGCTATTGCTGAGGATTAAATCAGCAAAAATCGCCCCTTGATTTTCTGATGTATTAGTCGCTTGAACCCGACTATGAACAAAATTACCGATTTCTGTTAATAAAACGGCTTTGATTGCTGCTGGTGTAGCTGTAGAAATAAAGTTATCGAACAGATAAATTTTATTAGTACTACTGGCATAACCTGTATTATTTTTGTCAAAAGTACTATTATTAATAATTTCTATTTCTGGGAATTGGCTAAAATCGCCAGCTTGCCATTGAGAACGCAGATTAGCTGCGACGGTATGATCATATTGTGTTCCAAAAGCAGTTTCAAACAAATTCCAGAAATTTTTTAAATCAGAAAAGTCGCTGAGTTGAGTGTATGTCAGCGATAGAGAAGAATTGAGAATATTATTCATAAAATTAAGACCTACGCAACTATCACAAGCGATAGTAAAGTGAGGTTTTACTATTGCTTGTCAAAGTTGCGTGAGTCTGATCTAAATGATTGAGCGCATCTATGAATCAGCTATTCTTTGCTTTACAATCTCACACTCAATATGAATAAATTACAAGACAGATTTTAAAACACTGACGTATTTTGCTACATTATAATACTGCTAAAATCTGCTAACCTGAGTTTATCTACTATTATTTTGAAGCTGAAAATTAAATGACAATGTTATTTATTTATTGCCAAGATTAAATATTTATACTGAATTTTAAAAACCTAATATTAAAAATCGCAGTAAAATCCATTTACTTAATTACTTTCAACGATTAATTTTAGGTAATTAAGAGTGCAATTTTGAAGTAATTAATTCAGTGTAAAGAACTAGATTATGTGAAAATACTGTTCAGTTAAGGACGTTTATAGGAAGTTGTGTGAGGGTAAGCGACATTGCTGAAGGGATGTTTCGGTATTTATCAAAACAGAATTTAGGAGTCAGGAGCCAGAATTCAGAATTGAATTGGAGTGTAACTTGCAGATGAATAAGTAGGTTTAATATCCTCACTAAGTCGTACCATTATGGATAAGCAAGCTACGCGTAACGTCTTTGATAGGAGAAGATTGAGTGGTCTTCAATTAGTAGTGGGTTTGAATCACTCGTTAATTGATTTTGACGGATGTATTCGGATTTGTGAATTCTTCTTTAACTGATAGCTTTATTCAGGCACTTAGTTGAGGTAAATACGTCACGATTAATCATTATTGCTGATTAATATTAGGAAGAAAGAATGAAAAAAGCAATTATTACAAAAACACTCATTACATCAGTGAGTTTGTTCGCTTTGTTTGCGCCTAACCAAGCATCTGCTCAACTAGTACCACAGCCTTGGGTATCTGTTGGTGGCAAAGAAGGTGATGTAACCTATGCAGTGGGTGCTAGAGCTTTAAATTTGGGTGTGGAAGTAGGAAATGGCCCTGACGGTGCAACTGGAGTCGATGTGTTAAAGTTTATCAATTTACCAGTGATTTCGCCTTATGTCGGAGTGGGATTATATTCCCAAGATAAAGGTGTGGCTGTTTCTGGTGGCGTTCAGGTAGGTGCTTCAAAACACGTTTTTGTCGGAGCAGGTTATAATTCTGTCAGAGGTTTTAATGGACAGTTAGGAATTAGATTTTAATTTCGTTGGGAAAAATAGGGCATTTTCTAGTGAAACCCTAAATCAAAGTGGAATATAGTAGAAAATGCTCAGTAAATTAGCTAAATAATTGAGTTATATGCTTGAATAAGCAGTTTTTTATTATTTAGGTTTTCTTTAACGCTTGAATATTGCTATAGCTTTCAATTCTAGCATAAATCTTTAATTTATTAGTTTTTTGAAGATTGAGACAGTAATTAGTTTACTTAGTTTTATAACTATTTTAAAATTAGATCAAACCTGCGATCGCTAGACGAAATTTCTCTTCAAGTCTCTTATGATGCTCGGCAATTAGTTATATGGCGGCTAATATAGCTGCATCATCTTGGAACTAGAAATTTAATTTATGGGCAAATATGCTCCCGCTAAGTAGTAGTATGGCTTATGGCGATTATTTTAAGTGATGAATTGCAGCAGTACTTTATAACAAACTGCTGTACACACGTATTTCCTCTCTCAAGATTAATGTTATTTATTTAACAGGCATCCCTTTATGGAACAAGGGTTAAGGTTACTCATCCAACTCGTATTAGAGTTTGCACCTGTAGTTGTCAATCTAGTACAAAAGAGAACAACAGAAGGTTTGACGACAACAAATTCCCAACTACCTCAATTTATCGAAGAGGTGATTGAATTTGTCAATATTACAACTAATAGCAAAGGTTCGGAAGATGAATTTCACCAAGAAAAAATTCTGCAACAGCAATTAGCTGCTTATCAACGCGAAACACAATTACAAATAGCACAGCAGCAAAGAGATACATCTCTTCAGTTACCGGAAGTTAATAAAGTTTTAGATAGCTGGCCGTTAAGATTATATCCTTCACAAATTTTAGAGACTCGGAATACTCGGACAAATATTCCGCTGAAAATTTTTCTGGCTCCGCCACAAATTAAATTTGACCAATTTGATTGTCATCCTGAAGAGATTTCGGAAGTAGAAAGAATTTTAGCCGAAGGTATCCGAGAATTTATTAATACAAATTATTCTCTACATCACCCTATCAGACCAACAGAATTTTTAGCAGGTGCTTGGGATAGTAAACGTTTTCATAGTGAATCTAGTATTAAAGCTTTGTTTAGTCTGTTGAAAACAGAGCCAATTTTAATTTTAGAGTCAGACCATGATGGGGATTATTTAAATTTTCGCATTGCTTACTGGGGTTTAGGTCAAGAAAATTACTTTTATAAAACTATCTCTCGTTTACCATATAAAGAGATTTTACAAGAGTTTGCTAAAAGTCGGGCTTTAGAGTGGAAAAAAATCAGAGATGAATTAATCCATTTAGGGGAAGACTTAGGGGAAATCAATCAATTAGGTGGTGATAATGTCCATAACTTAGCAATTTTAGAAAAGACTGAAAAATGGCAAGCTAAAGGTATTGATATTAGTAAGTTATCTTTGAAATACCAGATAAATCAGCAGGATATTGCTAAGTTTTGTCAAGTATTAATTACCTGTCACTGTCTTGTTGCGGCTTGGGTAGCAGATGCTTATCACTTAGTTCATCATGATGTACCGCCATTATTACCAGAGTTATTACCTAGTTTTCTCAAAGATAGGCTTGATTTGCCAGCGGTACAGGCAATGTCAGAAGATAACATTCTACAGGTGTATGCAACAGGGTATCAGCAGGTTTATCAAGCTCTAGCAAAAGAGCGGAGATATTGGGTTCCTGAGTTGGCTTTACAACTAGCCCAGAGTTTATCACATTTACCCGATCGCACCTGGGCAAAAGAACAAGTCGATTATTCGATTAACACTTGGTTAGAATTACGTCAAGTTGCAACTCAGGCATTTCCAAATTCGTTAGAAGCAATGCAATCTGCCATCAAAATCGAAGATGAGGAATATATCTACAAACTCCAGGAATATTTTATCGCAGTAGGCGATCGCCAAAGTGTTGCCACTACAGAAAACATTTTACAAGCGATCGCCACCCTTAAACAAAAACGCAACCTCGAATCTCCCGAACTCATCTACACTTTAACTGGTCATTCCGGTAAAGTTGCATCGGTGGCTATTAGTCCCGATGGCGAAACTGTAGTGAGTGGTTGTGCAGACCAAACAATTAATATCTGGAATTTACAAACCGGCAAACAAATCAGAACCCTCTCCGGTAATTTAGGCGAAGTTTCATCGGTGGCTATTAGTCCCGATGGAAATTTCTTGGCGGTGGGAAGTTGTCAACATCCCAAAAGTAACGTCACAGTTTGGCATTTAAAGACTGGTCAGTTAATTCACACTTTATTAGGGCATCAAAAACCAGTCAACGTTGTCGATATTAGTCCAGATGGGCAGATTCTCGCTAGTGGCAGTAATAAAATTAAAATCTGGAATCTACACAAAGGCGATCGCATTTGTACACTTTGGCATTCTTCATCTGTTAATGCTGTAGCCATCAGCCCTGATGGTAGCATTCTCGCCAGTGGTAGTTCCGATAGCAAAATTAGACTATGGAACCCACACACAGGTGATCCCCTCCGCACACTTATAGGTCATACAGGCGAGGTAAAATCAATTGCAATGAGTCTAGATGGGCAACTTTTGTTTAGCGGTAGTGCTGATACAACGATTAAAATTTGGCATTTACTGACAGGTAAACTGTTGCAGACTCTCAAAGGCCATTCAGATGAGGTGAAAGCAATCGCGTTGAGTCCCGATGGCAAACTGTTATTTAGTGGAAGTAGCGATCGTACAATTAATATTTGGCGGATTGCGACAAATGAAATCCTCTACACCCTCACCGGACATACTGGAAACGTAAATTCTCTCGCCCTCAGTCCTGATGGTAAGTTTCTTGTGAGTGGTAGTTCTGATAAAACCATCAAAATTTGGCAACTGACAGCAAAGTGCTGAGTGCTGAGTGCTGAGTGCTGAGTTGAAAGTACCTTTCTTTAACTTCGTATCCAGATAAACTACCTAGGGCTTCTGTCGGTTCAAGCTAAAGAATTAACCAGCTAAAAACTTGCTCAACAGTTAAAGTTAAATCAATATTGCTGAGAATTGGGAGTTGGGCTGTACCTGTCAGCATCTCAACTCGTTGGTTAGGGAAGATAGTCAAAATGTTCGCTTCCTCTGGAAAAATCAACCAACCTAGTTCTGTACCATGTTGGGAACAATGTAATAGTTTATTGAGAACGTTTCCAAAGCTTTGGTCAGGAGAGAGAATTTCTATAGCCCAGTCAGGATAAGTTTCAAAGCGGTTAGCAATTCTACCTGATGGTTCACGGGGAATGCGTTCCCAGCGAAACACAGAAATATCAGGAACTATCGCCGCACCTCCAAACACACAACGCAGTTCCGGGAAAGCTAGGGCAATTTTTTGGGGTTTGGCTGTCCGGTTAATTGCTTCACACAGTTCTACCTGTATGAGACTATGTTCTCCTTGGGGCATAGATTTTTGGCTAATTTTCCCGTTGATATATTCCGAGGCGGGTTTAGTTTCGGGGCGTTGTAGGAATTCTGCTAAAGTGGTGGACTGGACTACTGTAGTCATCGTTGTTCTTCGCTAAATTCTCTTACCTCTATTTTGCCTGTAGCTGTATCGGATATTTAGGCATTGATATTTATTTCATATTTAGCTGGTTGTTAAACATCTCTTATCCTCACCATTTCAAAATTAACTACTTTGATAGATTTACAGGAGAATTCAAGAGTCTGAATTCCGAATTTCTCAGAATAACAGCCTCTCTCCCCAGCGTTGGAATTTAAATGCAGTACTTCAATAACTAGAAATATGCTGTAATTTACGTCCCTGATGTTCTGTTTGGTTACACAGGCAACATTATTAGCCTATGCTTATCAAACGATTTTAAGTAACTAATTAAATAGGATTTGGGGTTACTTATGTAGCGTACATAACAATTTATTTGATACTCAATATCCTAAAATCATTTAGCTTTACAAGCTAATTCCTCAAAAGTCTAGCTAAAGTCAGAATCTTACTGCGCTTTTGCTGGCAAAATTCAATCTACGGATACTATACAGTTTCCGAACGTATCATCTAAATTGAATATATGAAATTGCTATTTCCGGTATCAGCAATCAATAAGTTAAAAAAATCCCACTTTTATCTTTTCTTTGTTATTTTGTAGTTAACGGGACAGTTCTCCACCATACGGTGAGTTTAAATATCAATTAAGTCAACGTTTCCCCGCATTTTGTAAACCAAATAAGCATTTTGTGCTTACAGTAACTTATGTCTGCAAGCGCAACATATCCTACTGGAATCAATTGCGTGGAAAGACTTAAATGTGCAACCTACTAGTGTATTAACCTCAGACAAATTACTAACGATTATGCCTAAAACTACTAACTTATCTATTATTCTTCCTGCTTTCATTCAACCTGAAACTTTAGAGCAGCCTGCAAAATTAGCCAACAAAAATTCCTTAGCTAAATCTCGGTATGATGTTCTGCAACCATTACGCCAATGGTTAGACGAACTTGAAATTCAAAATCGGAAACTAGCACACTTTATTGCAAAATTGATCCCTGCCCAATGTCCTTTTGAACGTGATATTGTGTTGTTCGGTCGCACCATAGGTCACATTCCCCCTATGTGCAAACTGAACCCTCTTTATGACCAATTTGTCGGCTTGCGTTTTCGTGCTTTGTGTTATTTAGTAGATCAGTGTGGCGAAGATATTCAGTCCTACTGTTAAACGCAAACTGAGAACACAAAATATGGAAATTAAAATTGAGCATCAACCCAGTCAAGAATATCTGAAAAATTTGGGTGTGTTCACATGGGAGATTTGGGAAAAGGAAGTATCCCAATTTCCCTGGACTTACGATACTGAAGAAACTTGCTATTTTTTGACAGGAGATGTCATTGTTACGCCGGATGGCGGACAACCAGTGCAAATGGGTAAAGGAGATTTGGTGACTTTTCCTGCTGGTATGTCCTGTACTTGGGAAATTATCAGCGACGTAAGAAAGCATTATTATTTTTCTTAATCCAAATACGCCATTCGGACATATAGAGCTAAGTTGATGAGTACTGAGTAAGATATTCTATCTCTACATCTCTACTCTCTCTGCGGTCTTCATAATAAGTCCTTTACTGGACACGATATTACTACAATCTTGCCCGATTCTTGGAGATACGAAAGAGCCAGAAATAATAATTTCTAGCTCCAAGCGTTGAGACAAAACAATATGGAACTAAAGGCAAACTGAGGTATGAAACTTAGAATCTACCCAGATTATGCAATCCTAAGATGATACCTACACCTAAAATGTGACCAAAGGCTGTAGTTGCTAGTAGCGCAGGTAAACCAAAGCCACCAAAGAACTTTGCTGAGGGTAAAGCTGGCTCAGAATTGGGGTACTTAATGCTAGATTTGCCAAAGGCAATAGCTATGATGTTAGCAATAATCATGATGAGGCCGATGGAGGGATTCCATTGTAGGGGTGCAGTAGCAGCAGCCAGTAAAGTGGAAGTCAGCACTAGATTTACTCCTGAATGTGTGAATGATTAGAAAATATCATCGGAAAATCTAGGAAGATTATTCAAGAAAAATCCCTGTTTTGCAGCAATATTTAACAGTTATTCTAAATCCTTAATATAAACTACTATCTGGCTGCGACTACTGATAGTTTGACAGTGGGAGTCGGGAGTGGGGAGTCGGGAGTAGTTTACGCTACTTTCATCTTTAATTGAGAACGTTGTTTAATCGGGAATACCTGCTGTCTTCTACTGTAAAATTTATAATTTCTGTTCAAATTTGATGCCATTTATTTTAAGAATGGTAGCCGGAATTTCTACAACTACACAATCGCTAGTACAAAAAAGCTGAAGTATGAAGTCTGAAGTATGAAATGAAGAAACCTTTAGAGGTTGTTTTAAAAGTCTAATTTATTACTTTTCTTGGCGATTAGAAATCGCGGCTACACAGACAAAACCCACCTGCGTGGGTTCAAAACCATTGATTTTTCATTAGTCCGCGCAGGCGGACTTTGTTTGTGTAGTAGCGAATTATATTCGCCCAAAACTTTTAAAACATCCTCTTAGAGTGATCAGTTCAGCAATTTATCATGGGTGCTTTATTTCTGCCTTGCTGTACTAGGTACATCTTTTACTACAGAAGATCCTTGTAGCGAGATAATCACTCTCTTTTATATCTTTTTTCCACCGATCGCCACACTCAAGATATCTTAAAAGCGGCGATCGCTTTTAAAATGGGGTGAATTGCAACTACACAAAAGTTGATAGCGTCAAATAGAGTAAAATCACATTCTGGAAGTCATAGCTTGAAGAACCGTTCTAATTACTGGCAACTACTGCCATATATCAAACCTCAATGGGCAAATATTATCAAAGGCTTGATCGGCATTATCGGATATGTGCTGGCGACATTAACGTTAATTAATCTTGCAGGTAAATTAGCCGCACCTTTTGGACAAGGTAATGTAGTAGCGATCGCCCAACTAGCCGGTATTTGTGCTTTGGTGTTTCTGGTGCGTGGCTTTTTTCAGTCTGTGCAAGATATTTACATGGCTAAAGTGGCTTTAAGAGTTGCTTATGGTCTCCGCAAGCAAGTATATAGTCATTTACAAAAATTAGATTTGAGCTATTTTGAAACAGCCAAAACAGGTGATTTGGCTTACCGCCTCACCGAAGATATTGACCGAGTTGGGGAAGTTGTCAATAAACTGCTACACGACTTTATTCCCTGTGTGTTGCAATTGATTGCCATACCCATATATATGATTTATTTGAATTGGCAACTCACACTCGCCACAATTGTAATTGCACCATTAATGGGGGTGTTAATTGGGTGGTTTGGGGAAAGGCTGCGTATATATTCCCTCAAAAGTCAAAATCGCGTGTCGGGGTTATCAGCAATTTTGACAGAAGTTTTTAGTGGGATTCGTCTTGTCCAAGCATTTGCAGCCGAAAATTATGAAATCGCTCGTTTTGGTTATGAAGCTGAACGTTCTTTAAAAGCCAAATATTCCGCCGAACGCCTCAAAGCCATTCAAATTCCCATCATTGGTTTTTTAGAAGCTTTGAGTGCTTTATCTTTGTTAATGGTGGGAGCGTGGCAAATTTATCAGCGTAATTTAACAGTGGGGGATTTTTTCAGTTACCTGGCTGCTGCGGCATTGTTAATTGACCCGATAGGACACACCACGACCAATTATAATGAGTTTAAGCAAGGGGAAGCATCATTAGACCGAGTATTTGAATTAATGGCGATTCAACCGAGGGTAGTAGAAAAAACAATTGCGATCGCTTTGCCCCCAGTCAAAGGTAAAGTAGAATATCGCCACATTTCCTTTGCTTACAAACCCGGTGAACCCGTCCTGCAAGATATTAGTTTACTAGCATTACCCGGAGAAGCGATCGCCCTGGTGGGTGCTTCTGGTGCAGGAAAAACCACCTTTGTAAATCTCCTCCCCCGTTTTTATGACCCGGAATCTGGGCAAGTTTTGATTGATGATATTGATATTCGGGATGTCACCTTACATAGTTTGCGGCGACAAATTGGCATTGTTCCCCAAGAAACGGTGATATTTTCGGGAAGTATTGCCCAAAACATTGCCTTTGGACAAGATAATTTTGATATGGATGCGGTGATCGCAGCTGCGAAAATTGCTAACGCTCATCAATTTATTACTCAGTTACCAGAAGGTTATCAAACTTGGGTAGGGGAACGGGGGGTAAATTTATCCGGTGGACAACGCCAAAGAATTGCGATCGCTCGTGCGGTGCTGCTGAACCCACAGATATTAATATTAGATGAGGCGACATCTGCATTAGATTCAGAATCGGAAGCTTTGGTACAAGAAGCCCTAGAAAGATTGATGCAGAACCGGACAGTATTTATTATTGCCCACCGTTTGAGTACAGTGAGGCGGTGCGATCGTATTCTCGTTCTAGAAAAAGGGCAAATTGTCGAATCTGGCACTCATGAAGAATTATTAAGACTGGAAGGTCGTTATGCTAGATTTTATGCCCAGCAATTTAGTTAGTGGTTAATGAGAAAATTACCTGTGAAGTGCGATCGCGTCCTACTCAGGAGATGATGAATTGGAGCCAACGGTAGAGCAAAAAACAGCAATGTACAGAATTTGTCAGCAATTAACAAAGATGTATACACCCATATATTTAGTTACCACTGACAGCAGAACAGGCGACTTAATAATCATTGCTGGTGAAGAAATAGAAGTATCAGTCAGCCCAGAAGGAAAGGTTAATTATGAATCAACCGAAGCCGAATTTTGAGCAGATGACTACTAAGCAGTTAAGAGCTTATATCCTAGCTCACAGAGATGATGAAGATGCAATACACGCAATGGCTCTACGTCTGCGGAATCAAGGAAAAACAAGTACAGTGGACGAATTTTTAGAACATTTAGAGCATAAAATTTCTGGAGAGCTTGGTTAAAAAACTGGCTTATTATGATATCCGGTGAAAGACTTATTATTTTTAATAAGTAAAAATAACCAGAGACCCGACTTCTTGAAGAAGTCGGGTCTCTAGTAACATAGCAAATTTAATGGAACGAACTAATACTCATGAAATCAAAATTGTTGGTAAATGTACAATTTTGGTAAGCGTTCCAAATTATTCTTTGCCAAAACTGATACCAAGACAAGTAATTTTACCTGTACCGTACTGAATTGCTATGTTAATTTTAAATTTAATACAACACTACCTTGTTCATTTAGTTCATCTAAAATGTCAGGCGGAATATTAGTTCCTCTTTTTATTTCAGCATCAACTGTGATCACAAAAGTTTTATCATCTCTCTCAGTGTAAGTCTGAATTTCAATGAGTTTACGTTCTTTATATAAGATAAGATTGCTGCCCAGAACTTTATCACCTCTAGCTTTCATATCTCCCTGTATCCGCCTCACATCTTCCTCAATTAACTCAAAATTAAACACTCCTTCTTGAATACAAACTAAATTAGAAGGTTCTTTCAATCCTTCCCTAACTGCACCTGCAATTTTATCAGGGAGATTCACTAGACGAGTTATTATCTGACTAATAGTATCTTGAGGACTTTGTTGTTTATCCATAACTAATTATCTCCTAAGTTGCCTGTTGCATAATTTTCAACTGACGTTTTCTTTCCAGTTGCTCATTCAATTCATCAGGAATATCATAGCGAGAAACTTCCTGTTGTCTGTATTCACGTCTTGTAGCACCAGTTTTAACATTTCTGACATAAACCTCCATTCTCTTATAAACACGAGTTCCCTCTTCTAAGAGATAAACAATTGCATCTGATGTAACTTCAATTAATTCGTCGATAGTTCTAAGGATAGAGGCTAGTACTTGAGTAGCCCATCGCTTGATGTCCTCCCAAAAATAACCAACAGCAGCCCCTGCTAAAGCACTGCCTATAATTATTGCCCAAGAAATTGGATCAATGAACATAAAATTATTTCTCCATAATGTTTTTATCAGATCCATTCACAGTAGTTTCAGCTATAACAGTTGTTTCGGCTAATACTGTTTTTTTCCTGTGCCTTAGTTTTACCTCTGTATACTTTTCAATCTCGTCTTTTACTAAAGACTCATCAATTGTTTGTACCTTTCCAGTCAGTAATTTTAAGCCTAATTTAATAGTGATATTTTTGATATCACCACCACAAAGACCATTACTAATATTTGCTAAATGCTCGTAACTTACTTCTTTAGGAACATTTTCAGATAAGTGAAATCTCCATAAATGTTCTCTCATGACTAAATCTGGAGGTAAAAACTCTATATTGAACAGAATCCTCCTCAAAAAAGCCTCATCATAGTTATCAAAAAGATTTGTGGCAAACACAATAATCCCGTTGAATTTATCTAAGAGAGTGAGCAAAGTACTTTGTGCTGAATTCACTCCATGATCGGCTGCTTGTGATAGATTGGAGATTCTTCTGCTAAGGACTGCATCAGCTTCATCAAAGAATAGTAAGCTTTTTGTTTCTTCTGCCGTTTTGAAAACTGATGCTAAGTTATCAGATGTTCCTCCTACAAAAGAAGATTCAAGCTCACCATAATTAGCTCTAATAATTGACAGTCCAAGTTTATGAGCAATTGCCTCAGCCGTTATACTTTTACCTGTACCCGGTACACCAAAAAAGTTAACACTCAAAGCACTTCCCGCTTTCAAAAACCTATTAAATTGCCAATGATTCAAAAGTTTATCTCTGTTTTGAATATAAGCAACCATCTGATCGATTTGTTCAAGTGTGCTTTGGGATAGTGCTACTTCTTCAAGAGTCCACTTAGGTTGTTCTACTAAAGTCTGTGCTTTTTCTTGCTTGTTTGATTTATCTTTATCTCTGACGATTGTGTACTCCATATTACTACTTACTTTATTTAACTTATCTAATACAATGACAAAATTTCGGTTTTTTAAACAGCCTGATATATACGGATATCTACGCATTTAAACTGAGGTTTCATTACAATATTTGAAGAAAAAAACCGGAAAATATAGGAAAAAATTTAATTAAGTTTCGCTATAATGCTTACAAGACTTATCCGCTATAGCTTATATGAATGTAAATGAAGTTGTAAAGTTTGTTGATCAGATAGTCTTTGATAAAACTGGAAAGCATCTAGACGACATTCAAACTGCTGTAGTTGAAGGAACATGGCAAAGAAAAACCTATGATGATATTGCACAAGAATGTAAAGTTACTAAGAATCATGTAGGGGATATAGGGGCTGAATTATGGCAACTTTTATCTCAAATATTGGAGGAAGATATAAAGAAAAATAATTTCCGGTCTACGTTTGAAAGATTGCAGACAACATCATTGCCGATAATTATTCAAAATAACAATAAACAAAATAATTATCATAGTTTTTATTTTGGTTCATCAAACATTTATCAAGCTAATAAAAATTCACAAGAAAATAATCAACATCAATCTGAACCAATTTACTATGACTTAACCTTGGCACCCCAAATAATCGAATTTTATAATAGAGAATCCGAACTGCAAGATATTTATAATTGGGCATCAACTCAAAGCACTTCTTTAATCTCTGTTTTAGGATTATTTGGAATTGGGAAAACCACTCTCGTCAAAAGATTTGTTGATTTATACTTAGAGCAATTTGAGGTAATCATCTGGCGAAGCCTAAAACATCCTAAATCTCTAAATTTACTTATTGATGATTTATTGAATATTTGTCAACTAGAAGCTAAAGCAGATATAAGTGATAAATTAAAACAATTCTATAATCTTCTAACTGAGAAAAGATGCTTAATTATTCTTGATGATATTCACCATATATTTGTTAAGAGTGAATTTGCGGGAAGATATCAAAGTCAATATCAAGATTATCAAAACTTTTTTACAATGATCGCAAAGATTAAACATCAAAGTATTGTTATTCTTATTAGCCAAGAGAAATGTGCAGAAATGGAATCTTTGGATGAAGAATTATATCCAATAAAACTTTTAGAATTATCAGCTTTATATGACGAAGAAATTCTAAAAAATACAGTGTTAAAAGATGAGGGTAACTGGTTAAAGCTAATTGAGCTATATGAGGGTAATTTGAGGTACTTAAAAAGTATTGCTAGTTCAATCAAAAATGTTTTTGATGGTAAAGTTAGTGAATTTTTAGCAGAAAATGAATTAATTATTACGAAAGATATTCGATTTTCGCTTAGTCAAGTATTTAACCGTTTATCACCTATAGAACAGAAGATAACTTTAGAATTATGCAAATTTGCTCAAGCTGTCTCTAGAGAAGATTTAAAAGCAACTTTAAACTTATCTTCCAGTGATTTTATCAATGGATTAGAATCTCTACAACAAAGGTATTTAATTGAAAAAATCAAAAATGATAAAATTATGTTTAAATTATCTCCTGTTTTTAGGCAATATGTAATCAATATTTGTTACAGATGACGAACCAAACAACTGCTACTGAGTATAAACATATCTTAATTGATGAACACAATGTACCCTTCATCAAGGGAACTTCTATGAAAGTTGTGGAATTAGTGACTTCTATCCATGCTTATGGTTGGAGTCCTGAAGAATTACATTTTCAGTATCCACATCTGAGCATGAGTCAGATTTATTCAGCTTTAGCTTATTACTGGGAACATAAAGCAGAAATTGATGCTGATATGCAGCGACGTTTCGAGTATGCAGAAAGATTACGTTTAGAAGCCGGAGAATCACCACTAGCTCAAAGACTTCGTGCAGAAGGATTAATTAAATGAGCCTCGCTATTTACATTGATGAAAACGTTCATCGGGCGATTACCGTTGGACTACGAATGCGGGGTGTAGATGTATTAACAGTGCAAGAAGATCAGCGGACTGGTTTTCCAGATCCTCTGATATTAGATCGTGCAACAGAACTTGAGCGAGTGTTGTTTTCCCAAGATGAAGATTTTTTAGCTGAAGCCAACCGTCGCCAAAATGAAGGAAAAGATTTTCCAGGTATTATTTATGCTCATAAACTCAGAATTTCTGTTGGTGATTGTGTGCGTGACTTAGAAATTATTGCTAAAGCTGCTGATGCTGAAGAATTAAAAAATCGCATTCAATATTTACCTTTGTAAGAATAACTATTCAGGACTTACGCAAAAATAACGTAACTCCGTCATTACGAGCGATAGCGAAGTAATCTCCCCTGACGCTGGGATTGCTTCCCTACACTTCGTTCCGGTCGCAATGACATTATCGGCGTTGCGTAAGTCCTACTATTGCTGGATTTGCTTTTGCTGTTCTTGTAGCCAAGCTTCAAAAAGTTCATTTAACAATCTTGCTTTCATCTGGTCATCGAGTTGGGCTGGGATAAATTTTTCTAAGCGCAAAATCACAACCCATTCGGTTATTCGGGCTGGGGGTAAGACTTGACCGGGTTGACTGCTAGATAGCAACTGTACCATTCCCGGATGAATTGCTTGTAGTTCAACTGGGCCGACTAGCCCACCTGTTTGCGCTTCTGGGCCTTGGGAGTATTCTTTGGCTAATTCTGCAAATGACTGTTCTTTTGCTTGCAGCCTAAAGTAGAGTTCTTGAACAAGTCCGATATCTTGAGTACGTAGTAGGGAATAAATTACTTTATCTAGCTTGGCTTTGTTTTGAAAGAAGTAAGATTCTAGTTTGTTACCCCAAGTAGCTATTTTGAATTTCTCTATTTTCAGTTTACGAATTGTTACTGATTCGAGTTGTTCTAATGTTATGCCGTGATAAACCATCCAGGCTTTAATGTCCGCATCAGTTTTTAACTGTCGTTCTAGGTAAAACTGCTGTTGAGCGCGAGTAATTTCTTCTGGTGTACATTCTATAGATGCGATCGCTTCATCGATAATTAATTCCCGTTGTAGCTGTGGCAGCATTTGGTAACTTGCCAGTAACGGAATTAGCTCAGTAGCCTGGATTGTACGGTTACCAATTTGGAGAGCTTCTGTCATTTTTTATTCCAACTGCGATCATATCAGCTAGCAACTTATTTTTACATATTCAGATGCTTTAGCAAGTATTTCTCCTGAGATTTTTTTACCAAAAACTCAAGATGTAGGATTCGATGTCCTACATCTTTAATCAAGTCTTTATTCTTTAAAAAAAGTAAACTGTTCTAAGGTAGGACTTACGCACAAAGTTTCTCTGCGAAGAATGGGTGTAAGGGTTTTGAATACCTACACCGTTCGGCTGACACTCACGGCGAAGCCCTTACATCCCTATACCCTGGTTACTGAGATTGTCCTGAGCGTAGCCGTTCGCGCAGCGTCTCCGATAGAAGAAGGGCGCAGTCAAAGTACACCCTCTCCTAAACCCTTTATTTTTCTTCTTACTGCGTAAGTTCTATAAGGTTTCCAAAAAGCTCAAAAGGTCTGCCATTTCTTGAGGACTAGGCTGAAATTTTGGCATAGGAGGCGTTTCACCACTAATCACTTGGTGAATCAACTTATAACGAGATTTACGTTTAGAAACAGCTTGTAAACTAGGGCCGACTCGCCCATCTGCTTGCCAACCATGACAACCCGCGCAATTAATTTGAAAGATAGCGTTTCCTTGAACAGGGTCTCCATTTAAGGACAGAACTGTTTTAACGTAGGGATCTGAGGCTTGTACCATTTGAACACCAAAAATGCCCAAAGGAATTGCTAGCAGTATCGCTAAAGCCAACAAGGCGATCCGCTGAATTAGAATTTCAGGTTTGGTAATCTGGTTATCCAAAAGGTTTGCTGTGAAAGTGTAAGGTTATAAAATTTTTCATTTCCTACACATAGCTTAAAAGTTCTTGATTTGTACCGCAAGCACAGGAGACTGTTTTCTTGCAAGTGAGTATCGCTCAAAAATACTGCTGCAAGCGGGATTCGCCGTAATTTGGTAAAATCAAAGGCGGGATATAAATAGTTAATAATTGCAAACAGGAGATTTAAAGTGGTTGAACCCCTGCTTTCCGGTATTGTGCTTGGTCTAATTGTTGTAACTCTCGCTGGTTTATTCTACGCTGCATACAAGCAATACAAGCGTCCCAACGAGTTGGGTGGTTGATAATAGCAGGGAATAGGGAACAGGGAACAGGAACAGGTGACAGGGTGATAAAACTCTGTGGTGTCTTGGTTTCTCCTCTGTTGATGTCCCAAGCTATAAAGGCGAATGGAATTCGCGGCTACACAAACTAAGTCCGCCTGCACGGACTATCAAAGATCAAAGGCTTTAACCCGCGCAGGCGGGTTTCGTCTGTGTAGCTGCGGTTTCTAACCGCCCATTTCAATCTATATCCCCATCACTGTCTGTAGTTGAGTCAATGACTCTGTAGAAAGTTAAAGCGGTGTTACCATAGACTTTTTGACGAGAGATTTCCCAATTGGGTATTACTGGCGGTGTCCAGCCTTGGGGATTGTGTTCTACGGCGATTTCACCCTTGGCATCTAATAAATTATATTCAGCGATCGCTTCTAGCACAGGTTGATATAATCCACTCGCATAAGGTGGATCAAAATAAATTTTGTCAAACTGTTTTCCTGACAAAACTTTTAACTGCTGAATTACATCACCACGTAATAGCTGCCATTTTTGTTCATTGTTGGCTAATTGCTGCCAATTTTCTTGAATAATTGCACAGGCTCGGCTTGATTGTTCAATTCCCACCACCAAGCTGGCTCCTCTACACAAAGCTTCTGCGCCCATTGAACCACTACCCGCGCACAAATCTAGCCAGCGACAATCTACAATTTCGCCTTGCCAAATATTAAAAACAGCTTCTCTTACCCGTGCGCTTGTGGGTCTGGTTTCTTTCCCTGGTAAAGTTTTAATCGGACGTTTGCCGTAAATTCTCAAACTCATGATGATTGGTCATTGGTCATTAGTCACTGGTCACTAGTCAATAATCATTGATTATGTGTTACAGATTATAGTTCTTCACTCAGAACAAATGACAAATGACAAAAGACAAATGACCAATCTATGCCGCAATTTGTTCACGAACTTGAGAAACAAAATTAGACAGGATTTGCAATCCTATATTAGAGGATTTTTCCGGGTGAAATTGCACTGCCATCAGGTTTTCTTTGGCAATGGCTGCTGTGATAGTTTGAGTACCGTGGGTAACAGTTGCAGCCCGAACTTGCGGGTCGGTTGGGTCAACATAATAGGAATGCACAAAATAAACCCAAGGGTTAGCTGGCAAATGCTCCCATAAAATGCTTTTTGGTTGGGTTAATTCCAGTTGATTCCAACCCATGTGAGGAATTGTAATTCCTGGTTCATGCTGAAATCGGCGGACTTTTCCTTTGATAATTCCCAGTCCCGGTTGGGTTCCTTCTGCGCTTGATTCAAATAAAATTTGCAATCCTAAACAAATTCCTAAGAAGGGTTTACCAGATGATATCGCGTCTTTAATTGGTTGTTCTAAATTTCGTTCTCTTAAATGTTGCACGGCGGGATCAAATGCGCCAACTCCTGGCAATACTAACGCATCTGCCAATGATATCTCTTTAGCAGAATCTGTAATCTTGGGAGTTGCCCCAGCTTTTTCTATTCCTTTACAGACTGAGTGCAAATTTCCCATGTCGTAATCTACGACTGCAATAACTGGCATTGACCTGCTCCTTGTAAATTTATTATGGAGGGTTTTTATATTCTAAATAATAATTCTAATGAAGAAAAGAATTCTATTAACTTCTTTTGACACTTGGTTAAGCGATCAACAGTCAAATTCATCGGATGATTTATTACAAGAAGTGAGTAAAGTTGAATCGCTCCCCCACGATTTAAAATTTCTGCGACTGTTACCTGTAGACGTGATGCTGGCTAGTTCCTGGGTAATTCAAAAAATCGATGAGTTGCAACCAGATTACATTATCTGTTGTGGCATGGCTGCCAGTCGTCAGCGATTAAGTGTAGAGGTGGGTGCTAATCAAGGTGAAATTTTTTTGGCGACAGGAGTTAATTTAGAGAAATTAGTTTCGGGAACAGTAGCAACTGATATTAGTAATGACTGCGGTAAATTTGTTTGCGAAGGTCTTTATTATGCAGTTCTTGACTATCTCCAACAATATAAACTGTCAACTCGTTGTATATTTGTTCACGTTCCAGTTTTAAATCAAGAAAATTTGCTGGTTATTCTGGCTGACTTCTTATTAATTATTAACAATTTGGCACTCGCCTAAAATGGTGTGCGTCTTTTAGGAAAAATCATTACCTAAGTATATGTTGTCATCTTTACTCAGTTTATGGATTGCCCAAACCACACCTCCCACACCACCACCAGAAGAAGTTGTCCAGCCGCAACAAGTTTTACCCTTACCAGGACAGTTAGATTCAGTGCCAACTTTTAATAGCAATAGTCCAGAATTGGTGTTGAAAGAAGGAATTTTATTATCTACTTTTCCAGGAGATGGCAAAAAAGTTCCAAGCGCCCATTTAAATTTTCCCTTCCGAGGAAGATTTGATATTTTTGCTCATCATGTTGCTAAAGCTGACCCACCAGAAAATTTGCGATCGCTCTACCTCGGTATAATTTTGCATAACCCGACTGAGCAACCAGTCACCGTCAATATATTGCAAGCGGCGAGTTATTTAAGTCAGCCAGATGCACCATTTATTGAGTTACCGCCTTATGTAGAAAATGCGGCTGGAACAGTATTTGCCGGGCCAGGCGATCGCGTTATGTCTGATATTCTTAGAGGAAGGCGACAAGCAATCTTCCCAGCGCAAATTGTCCTTGCACCTAAGCAAAGTCAAATGTTGCTAAATCTGCCAATTCCTGTGCAGGGGTTAACACCACCTTTAAATGGTCGTTCTACCTTAATGCGCTTGCGGAGTAACGGTACAGTTTATGTCGCTAGTTTGGCGATGTTTGCCAAGGATAATCCTGATGGTAGTGAACGTGCGCCGACTTTAGCAGAGTGGCAAAATTTATTAGATAACGGTGAATTATCTACACCACGCGATAAAACACCTACTCCCTTAGAAGAAACTGGTAAGCCGAAAATTTACGGAAGAGTTGCAGGAGTCGCAGGTGGTTCCTTTTGGCGTGCATTTATAGTAGATAGTCCCAAAGCGCGATTTTTAACAATTCCCCAACCAGGACAAGCTGTTTCTTATGCGCTGAGTACTTTGCACGGCGGAACTTTAGGGACGAATCAAATTCAAAGTGCGCCGATGTTAGTACGTTATCCCGACACTGCATATCGCGCACATGGTAATTATGCAATTCAATACAACTTGAAGTTACCTTTATATAACAATACTTCTACTCCGCGAACCGTGGCTGTTGCCATGCAAACCCCAATCAAAGAAGATCAGTTAGTTAAACCTGGACTGCGCTTTTTTAGTACCCCAGCACGCCAAACCTTCTTTCGGGGAAGTGTGCGGGTACGATACAAAGATGATAATGGTATGCCAAAAACCAAGTTTGTGCATTTAGTTCAAAAGCGGGGTCAAGCAGGAGAACCACTAGTAGTATTAAATATGAAAGCAAGCGATCGCAGATTAGTAGAAGTAGACTTTCTCTATCCTCCCGATGCTACCCCACCGCAGGTATTAACTGTTTCAACGCAAAGATAAGTGCTGAGTGCTGAGTATAAATTTAAGTAGAGACGTTGCATTGCAACGTCTCTACAAACTAGTACAGGTTGGCGTAAATAAAGCACCCATTATCAATTGCTGAAAAGCTCACTCTAAGGGTTTCTTCATTTCAGACTTCAGACTTCAGACTTCAGCCTTTTTGTACTAGTCAACTCGTTGAATACCAACGTGTTGACTAAAGACAAACCAATCCTTCGAGAAACCTTTAAACTCAATATCCTTCAGATTAAATTTAAGATGATTATCTTGAAGGGTAAATTTCACAATATTATTATTGTCTGGCTTGTCGGTGAATAAAATTAATTCTGTACCGCCTGGAATTACCTGCTTGGATTGATCATTCAGCACCTTAGAATCTACAGGTTGGCGCTTAATGATGGTATCTACGTTAAACACCAGTTTCAGAAAACCTTGTTGATTACCAACCGACTGACGATCTACAGTAATTTTTACCGTATCCTTTGCTTGTTGCTTAGTAGCGATCGCTTGAATACTCGTAACAGGAGTAATTTCATCTGGAATAATTTTGGCGTGCTTCGCAAAAGCATACCAGTTACTACTAAAACCTTTAAATTGAATATCTTCTAAAGATAATTTATAGTGGTCAGAATGAGTTGCAGGTATTTCGTAAGACTTAAGTACCAGCAGAGTCCCAATCGGAATATTTTGTTGTTTAGTACTTGGCAATTGACTGGATTGTACTGGTTCTTGTTTAAGAATTGTATCTTGAATAAATAGAACGCGATTTAAGCTAGCCATATTCTTACGCTGAGAACTTATATCAAGTATTCAATTATATCTAACAACAATATCCCGGATTTCTCACAAGCAGTAAAAAACTAATTTACATGACCTGATGTGAGACTTTTTTCTGATACATCATTCATCAAAATTTAGGTGCAGAGATAAATTAAGTATAAATCTGCATTTATAAAGTTAAAATAATCACTAGTATTTAAATGGTGGTAAAATCAAAATGCTCTGTTCATAAAATTCAGCATTCCAAAACAAGACTTGAATCAACCCAAGCCCAAAGTATTATTGATTAGAAATAAGCAAAAGGCAATTTACCTTCAATTTAAGCAGTGTTAGTCAGCATTTTTAAGCTTTTATGAGCAGTAGCAAAAATATGTTTATATGGACAAGAACTAGTAATTGCAATTAAAATGCGATGTGTACTTACAGTCATCAAAGCTCCTAACTTCAATAATTTGGTACGAATAGTCCCAACAGTAGCATTTTGTAATTCAGTTTTAGCTAAACATTTTTGACGCAACGCCTGAATCAAAACGTAAGCAACAGAAGAAAACCACAGACGTAATTGATTTCCCGCAAATGTGTGGGTGCTTGTTCTATCACTAAAAAGTTCTAATTGTTGTTCTTTAAAGCGATTTTCCATCTCCCCTCGCTTACAGTATTTTTGTGTGTATAGTTGACTGGGTGGTACTTTATTAGTAGAAAGTGAGGTAACAACAAAACGAACATTAGTCCCTTAGCACATCATGCCAGAAGTAGGGGTTTTTTTATCGAAACGGTTACGGACACAAGAGCAGGGTATAAACGACGACTAAAAAGTATTTTGGGAGAATTACCAATCACAAGTAAGCAAGCACAGCAATTGGAAGTCCCAGGGAGAAATCAACTCAGTCCGTATCTGGAAATTTGCTGTCTACGGGTGAGTGCTAATTTAAGAGGGAACAGGGAATGGGCAACAGGCAACAGGGAAATCCCCATAGATGAATCAAGGGGATTTGAACAAGGACGTATTTTTTCTTGCACTACGTGTCTCGAAAAAAGTGTTTTTATTTTTTCATGAATAAATTCAGGGGCTTGAAACCCTTGTCTTCGGATGCTCATTCTTTTTCTGTTAAGAGTTCCCTCTTAAGAGTTCCCGCCCCGAAGGGGCTGGTCAGCTATGAAGATGCAGCAGCAGATATCGAGTACGAGAAGTACTTGATTGGTTCCATTTGATAGAAAATCTTCATCAGGTTGGGGGTTCACAAAAACGCCTCAAACAAGCACAAGCTTTACTATGGAAAGGTCAAGTTGAGGCTACTATTGCCCTATTTACTGATTGTCAGGGTAAACAAGCACAAAACTTTTGCTATTATCTCGATAAACACCGCGATGCCTTCGGCGGGCTACGCCTACGCATTATTAATTACGAATACCATCAAGCTGAAGAAATTTGTTCGATTGGTTCTGGAGCTGTTGAATCTGCCGTTAAACAGGTTGACCGTCGAACTAAGATTTCCGGAGCGCAATGGAAGCGCGAAAATGTACCTCAAGTCCTTGCCCATCGCTGCGCCTACCTTAATGCATTATTGTCGCTTTGAGCCACTTCAAAAACTGAGATGCTCCCAAATAATTTAATTAAATAGCCAATATTTTATTAATGAAAGAATATATTATAAATCGATGCTGAATAGTCTATGCCATGAATATTGTTATCATGGTAGCTAAATGAATGGTTAACAGCTTCATAAGTAATATCTCCTCCCGTAGAATTGAGTGATACGCTGTCAGTAATATTATTGATATGAAAACTATAAGGATAGCCACCTCCCCATATAGTTGTGGCTTGCAGAAATTTTAAGTTATATAAGAATGGGTTAAATTTCCTAGTAACCAAATTATAAATTACAATTTTTGCCATTGTTTTTGTTGATTATCATTAATGACAATGGAATTTAAAATTATGAGACTATCTCTTGATTATAAGCAGTTTATTTTTTATATGAATAATAATTAGTGATTTTTTTAGACATAAAATCCATATTTTTATCCAATTTTTGTGTAAATAAAATTAATGATTATATAGAGGACATAAAGCTAGAGCTAAATTCATGTTAAATTTCACTAAATCTAATATTTTCTGATATCTGCTGGCATGAGTATCAATTTCAGAAAGCGATCGCTCACCGATGGCAATCGGGCGTTACAGTTATTTACAGACCGTCATGAATTAACTCGCGTGTTTGCGGCATATATAAATGAGAAGCCAGCAGCAGAAACAATATTATCTTTTTATGGTGATGGTGGTAACGGCAAATCTTTACTGCTGAAATTTTTACGCACCAAGTGTTGTAAGCGGTTCGGTACGGATACTTGGCAGAAACTCAAGACAAAAACGGCGGCGGAAGTGGCGGAATATATAGAGTTTGCCGATAGTTGGGAGTTTGAGCAAGTACCCGCAATTTTACAAGACTTTGGACTAGCACCGAATGGCGATGATCAACCCCAAGACCCATTTTATGGCTTGTTGATGCTCAGGCGATCGCTGGCACGGGCGGCGACAGAATTAAACTATCGGCTGCGGTTTCCCTTATATGATTTTGCCTGTGTTTGGTATCTCAAGCAAAAAAATCGCCTCACGCGCGAGAAGTTGGCTGAACTGTTTCCCGCCGAAGAACTGGACTTATTAATTGAAATCGTTAATGCAGTTAGCGATACATCTTGGGGAACTATTGGTAAAGCTGTCTTTGGCATTTTTGATAAGCACCTGGGAGAAAACTTTCAGCTATATTTACAGCAACGAAAGCTGAATGAAACAGATGTGCAGGAAATTCGGCGAATGGATGCAGAAACCGAATTAATCAACGAACTCCCCCGCTATCTGGCGCAAGATTTGAATGTGGCGATGTTGCAAAAGAAAGCACCACCCAGAATTGTGTTATTTTTTGACACTCATGAAGCCTTTTGGGGAAGTCAACGGCAACAAACAGGCATACTATATTTTCAGCGAGATGAATGGCTGCGGTATTTTTTAGCCGAGTTGGAATTGCAAAGGGGGATAGTCGCCGTCATCGCTGGGAGAGAAGCACCGCGTTGGGAGGAAGCTGATAATTTTCCGATTCCGCAACAATATATAGATACTCAGTTAGTCAGTCATCTTTCCCCAACTGATGCAGATGTGTATTTACGCCGTGCTGAGATTAGGAATGAAGAATTGCGACACAGTGCGATCGCCTACTCTAGTGTGAGAGAAAATCAAGTACATCCCTTACTATTGGGTTTGTCTGCGGATGTGATTTTACAAGCGCAAGCACAACGAGTTACCCTCAGCGCAGCAGATTTCCCCAAGACAGCCGAGACAGTAGATAAAGCCCAAATCTTGATTAACCGACTGCTGAAATATGCAGATAGAGAAATTAGTTATGCGGTTCACGCTTTAAGTGCTTGTCGCTCGTTTAACTTTGAAATTTACCGCCTGCTGGGTGCAGAATTACATTTCACATCTAGCAAACCAGCCTTCGACATCCTCACAGAATTTTCCTTTGTTTGGGATGTGGAACAGTTAGGAGAAGACTGGTATCGCATCCACGACTTACTGCGGCGGTTAAACTATGAAACCAATAACGAAATTACCCAACAGGCTCATGTTGTTTTAGAACAACACTACCGCCAACAGGGACAAGTCGCAGAAGCAACATATCACGCTAACCGTTTAGATTGGCTGCGGGGTGTAAATGATTGGGTAGAAGTGTTTGAGGAAGCATTACGCCTGAGTCGTTATCAACAATGTCGTTCACTCTTGGAAGTCAGGAGTGAGTTAATAATTAACAGCGATTTTCAACTGGGTAGAGTGTCGCAGTTTGAAGGTGATTACTATACTCAATTAGCGAAACATTCAGCAGCACAAACAGAATATTTAGAAGCTGTCGCTGCATACAACCAACAATTAACCATCACCCCCAACGATACCTCTACTCTCAACAACAAAGGAATAGTGTTACACAGTTTAGGGGATTTGCAAACCAAACTAGCCCAGCATCCCCAAGCCCTACAATCTTACACCGATGCGATCGCTGCCTGCGACCAAGCCCTCAAACTTGCTCCTGATGATATCTCGGCCCTCAACAGCAAAGGAAGTGCGTTAGGAAGTTTAGGGGATTTGCAAACCCAACTAGCCCAGTATCCCCAAGCCCTACAATCTTACACCGATGCAATCGCCGCCTACGACCAAGCCCTCAACCTCGCTCCTGACTATATTCAAATTCGCAACAACAAAGGGGCAGCATTACAAAATGTTGGAGATTTGCAAACCCAACTAGCCCAGTATCCCCAAGCCGTACAATCTTACACCGATGCGATCGCCGCCTGCGACCAAGTTCTAAAACTTGCTCCTGACGACAACTACGCTCTCAACAACAAAGGGTTAGCATTAGAACGTTTAGGGGATTTGCAAACTCAACTAGCCCAGTATCCCCAAGCCATACAATCTTACACCGATGCGATCGCCGCCTACGACCAAGCCCTCAAACTTGCTCCTGATAATATCTCTGCTCTCAGCAACAAAGGGGTTGCGTTAAACAGTTTAGGGGATTTGCAAACCCAACTAGCCCAGTATTCCCAAGCCCTAACATCTTACACCGATGCAATTGCCGCCTATGACCAAGCCCTCAATCTTGCTCCTGACAATATCAATACTCTCAACAACAAAGGGTCAGCGTTACAAAAATTAGGGAATTTGCAAACCCAACTCGCCCAGCATCCCCAAGCCATCCAATCTTACACCGATGCAATTGCCGCCTACGACAAAGCCCTCAATCTTGCTCCTGACGATATCTACGCTCTCAACAACAAAGGGGTTGCGTTACACAGTTTAGGGAATTTGCAAACCCAACTAGCCCAACATCCCCAAGCCTTACAATTTTATACCGATGCGATCGCGACCTGCGACCAAGTTCTAAAACTTGCTCCTGACGACAACTACGCCCTCAACAACAAAGGGTTAGCGTTCCAAAAGTTAGGGAATTTGCAAACCCAACTAGCCCAGCATCCCCAAGCCTTACAATCTTACACCGATGCGATCGCCGCCTACGACCAAGCCCTCAAACTTGCTCCTGACTATATCTCTGCTCTCAACAACAAAGGGGTTGCGTTACACAGTTTAGGGGAATTACAAACCGAACTAACCCAGCATCCCCAAGCCATCCAATCTTACACCGATGCGATCGCCGCCTACGACCAAGCCCTCAAACTTGCTCCTGACTATATCTCTGCTCTCAACAACAAAGGGGTTGCATTCCAAAATTTGGGAGATTTGCAAACCCAACTGTCCCAGCATCCCCAAGCCATCCAATCTTACACTGATGCAATTACTACCTACGACCAAGCCCTCAAACTTGCTCCTGAAGATATCTATACTCTCAACAACAAAGGCAATACGTTACAAAAATGGGGTAAATTACTTTTACAATTATCCCAACAACCAGAAGCAGTCAATCATTTACAAGCAGCATTAGCCGCCTTTAATCGCTCCTTAGCCATAGCTTCTGGTGATGAGGACGTTCGCAATCAGCGAGATGAAGTACAAGAATTGCTGGATAATTTAGTCAGTTAAAAGTGAGTTCAACAAATTCAAGAAACCCCTCTTCAAACCTCTCCCCGAAACAGAGCTACGGTATATACACAAATGTTCGTGTAGTGCATCTGTCCCGCCTCGGAATAAATTCCGAGTCTTATAGCGCAAGTCCTCTGAAGAGGACTAAAAGACCAATTTATTCCAGTCTACTTCAGTAGACTTTTGCTATAAGCCTGGAACTTTAGTTCTAGGCGGGATACGGTTTCATACTGCAAATTTTCGACTTGTTTATACACCCTAATTCTCTGCGCCTTTGCGCCTTTGCGCGAAACATAAAATTCTTATTTTCCCGTATTCATCATCTACAACCCATTACCAATTAAAATAAAAGCCGACCAATAATAAGGATGATTAAACTCACTATTCTTCCCCATCAATAAAGCAACTTGCGCCTTTTGCAACGCCTCAGCTTTAGTAACTTTCCCCGCTTTCAACGCTGCATAAAACTCATTCATTAAAGCTTGCGTCCCACCATCAGATACAGCCCATAATGAAGCCATTGTGGCTTTCGCACCAGCTAATTGTATCTGATATCCTAACCCTAAAATTTCTTGTCCATTAGCTGATTTTTCTCCTAAACCAGTTTGACAAGCACTCAACACTACTAAATCAACATTCGACAAAGACCAATTTTCGATATCGCGTAAAGTCGCGTGTTCGCCATCACCAAACACAATAAATGAATCTTCTGGAGAACCATTCACCAACTTACCATGCGTCGCCAAATGTACAATTTTGTAATCATTCATTTGGGGAATTGTTGCATTAGGATTAAAATCTTTGTCTAATACAACTTTGCTACCAGGAAGAATTTTAGCTACGTTTTCAACTTCAGCTTTTGCAAATTCTAACCCACTAAACATCTCTTGTCTCTGACCAACTGCTACTGTATATTCGCCTTTAGTAAAAGCCGCAGCTAAAGCACTGACTGAGGTTTGAGGTTGATTCACTAATTTAGTCAAACTAGCAGAGGTAATATTATTAATTACAAACTTCTGCACTAACCAATTCTGCCCGTCATATAATGCGGCTAACGGCACATATCTCAGCTTACCATCAGGTGCATAAATTATAGTTTTAGCTTCGGCTTGTTTTAAGTCATTTTCTATAGGTTTAATCAGCCAGTCATATAACTTGTTAGCTGGGGTATTACTATTTTTGTAAGGAACAAGAATTGCTTCTCGAAATTCATTAATTGTTTGATTTAACTCTGCTGATTTTACTGCTACAGTACGATGAATTGGTGGCGCATCAGCCGAGACAATAACTAATTCTAATCTGTCATCTAAAACTAAAGGATATAACAAGACAGCTTTTTGATTTAACTGGCGGAGGTTATCTCTTAAAGAATTGAGTTGGCGTAAGTTTAAATTTTCCTGTCCCGATGTGGCTGATAATTGTTGTACCAACGCCACAACCGAGGGACTTTTTATAAACTTGTTAAATTCGGCGTTAGTGGTTTGTTCCAGTTTCACCAATTCAGCAAGGCGTTTTTCTTGCGTTGCGGTACGGGTTTGCGGGGGAATTTTTCGCAGGGTGGTGAGTTCTTTACCCAGGGCGATCGCTTTATCTTGAATTGCGCTATACTTCTGAGATATTTGCTCTTCCTGGGGTTTCAAGGGTAATTTTTCCGGTGTCACTGCTACCGTTGTCGAACTTCCCCGTTGAGTATTGCGATTTGTAACTTTTGGCGTACTAGCACCGCGATTCCCAATATAATCACTAACCTCCTGAATTTTCAGCAAATCTAAAACTTGTTGCGCTTCGGCTGGACGATTTTGCTGCAATAATAAGTCAGCTAGACGGCGATATCTTTCGGCAACAGTTTCGGTGTAAGATTTCTGCACATCAGTAGGCACAACTCGCAAACTTTGGCGAATCGTTTCTGTTAAATTAACCGATTGCTTGTAAAATGCGATCGCTAGTGGTGGTTGATTTTGGGCTGCTAAAACATCCCCTAAAAACTTCAGCGTTGCAGCTTCACTAATTTTATCTTCCACCTCTCGATGAATAGCGACAGCTTGCTGATATAACCCCAAAGCTTGATCGTATTGACTTTGTTTTTGATAAACTTGCCCTAAGTTACTAATTGTTACGCCTTCACCAGTGCGATCGCCAACTTCCCGATAATTAGCTAAAGCCTGCTGATTATATTCTAGAGCTTGGTTAAAGTTACCTAAATTTTGGTAAACACGCCCTATATTATTTAGTGCAACTGCAACACCTAATTTATAGTTATTTTGCTTGTATATATCTAAAGCTTGCTGATATAACTTGAGTGCTTCGTCATACTTACCCAAGCTAAAATAAATCTGCCCAATGTTATTCAGATTTAACGCTGCACCTTGAAATTGAAATGAATCTTTGCCAAACGCATCACCAACATTAGCGCGGTTGGTAACTTGTTGCAAAGCTTGAGCATTTTGACCAAGGGCATTATACAATAACTTGATTGCTTGCTCATCTGTACTTTTATATTCTCCAGTGCCAAGTTTCTTATAAATATTTGTAGACTTTTCCGCAAACTCCAAGGACTTTTGATATTGCCCTAAGCTAAAATATGCACCGGAAATATTATTGAAAATGGCTGCTTGTGTCCCGTAAAAATTAGAACAGCAATCTTGTAAATCTTTTAATCCTTGCTGATAAGAATTTAAGGCTTGAGCATAGTTACCCAAGTTAAGATAAACAACACCAATGTTGTTTAAAGTTTGAGCCGTACCACTTTTATCACCTTTGGCTTTTTGAATTGTCAAACTTTGTTGATAAAACTCTAAAGCTTGAGAATATTTACCAGTACGGAAGTAAACTGAGCCAATATCTGTTAATAAATTAGTTTCGCTATTCGTGTAATTATAACCTTGAGGATTTGCCGCTTTTAGTTCTTGGAGAACTTTTAAAGCTGGTTGATAAAAATCGAGTGCTTTTTGATATTCTCCGAGATTCAGATAGACTTCTGCGATATAAGATAATGGTATCCATTCGTTCTCTTTATCGCGGAGTTTACGGCGAATATCTAAGGCTGACTGCAAAAAATTTAGTGCTTGAGCATACTCTCCTTTACGCAAATTAACGTAGCCAATATTTACGAAACTGTTGGCTTCTCCAGCCTTTGCACCGTACTGTTTAAATATTGCTAAGGACTGTTGAAAGAGTTCTAACCCGGCTTGTAAATCAGCTAAACCCACTAAATCCTTATAAACTAGTCCTTCACCTTGATTATTTAACATAATGGCTTCGGTGATGCGTTCCTCCGCCGTGGGGGTTGGTGCTTGAGCAAGGCTTGGTGGCGAATGATACAATATTAAAGCTGATGGTGTGACAATCAGCAGGATAGTAGTAAGTATTGGAGAAAATTGCATAAGCACAGGTTTTTATGCAGTTAAATAGTTATAGTTTATTGTTCCCATAAAAGAAACTAAAGTTATAATTGAAAATTTAATATTTGATAAAACTAACTTTTTTTTAAAGCAAGCGATCGCTCAAAAAAACAATGGTATAATCTCGCTAATTTTATGAAACTTCTTTGCAATACTTAACTTGCTTCTAATGAATAAAAGTTAATATAGATTAAAAATAATAAATAACATCATATTTTATAAACTTGCCTGAGTTAAATTAAGAGTAAGCTTAATTATTGAAGCCTAGTTAAAGGGCTAAGTAATTAGGTACAAATCAAGCTCAAATTTTCTAGGAAATGCCATTATTTCATATCAAAATACTAGTGATTTCAACTTGATTTGAACTAAATTACTCAGTCAGATAGTTAGGCAGAAATAATTCACATTCCGACAAAAACGCTTAACCAGTTTTTTGCCTTGGGAATTCTGCGTAACAAAGCTAGGTTATTGAGCAAAACGTTGATAAATCAACTGAGCCAATTACTGAAGAGCAAACACTAAAGCAACATTTACAAGTAAGAGTTAAGCAATGATAGAAAAAATTTTGTTAGCGGTTTCGGGCTTAGGTCATGCAGAAGAAATGCTCAAAACCTTGAAAGAAGTACCATCAATTCAACGTGCAAAAGTTACAGTTCTGCACGTTGTTCCTCCCCAAAGTACTGCTTCTGCAATGACAAATAAATGGGAAGAAGGTGGTAAAATCCTCGCCAGTGCCATTCAATCTTTGAACTTAGATCCCAGCCAAGTTTCTTCAATTTTACGGCAAGGTGATCCAAAAGACGTAGTTTGTCAAGTAGCCGATGAAATTGATGCTGACTTAATTATCATGGGTTCACGCGGACTCAAGCGTTTGCAGTCAATTTTGGCAAACTCCGTAAGTCAGTATGTTTTTCAATTGTCTTCTCGCCCCATGTTGCTTGTTAAAGATGACATTTATGTCAAAAGAATTAAGCGCATCATGGTAGCGTTAGACAATTCTGATTCAGCCAAACATTGTTTAAGTTTAGCTTTATTCTTGCTGCAAGGTATTCCTGGTAGCCAATTAATTTTGACTCATATTAATACTGATTTGCGCGGCAAAACCTCAGAAGTTGCTGAAGTTATCCCCGACAAAAATCCCATTTTTGGAGCAGCTTACGCCGAAGCTCAAAGATATGGTGTACAAACTCGCTGCTACACCAGTAGCGGTAAACCTGGTGAAGAAATTTGTCGTCTAGCCGAAGAATTGAGTGTAGACTTACTACTACTCGGTTCTCCAGATCGTCGTCCATCGGTAGCTAAGAGCTTTGTCGATATAGACAGACTCATCGGTTCTTCTTTGTCTGATTATGTTCGAGTCAACGCTACTTGTCCAGTATTGTTGGCAAGAACCAGTGCATAACACTACAAGGGGCTAGAGGCTAGGGGTTAGAGATTAGTACCGCTACGCGGAAGTCAAAAGTCACCCTTCGGCTGCGCTCAGGGTAAAAAAGTCAAAAGTCAAAAAGCTCATATCACAAGCTTTTTACTAACTTGAAATGGTATCTTTATTTCCGCCGCGTTGTACTAGGAAATTTTCAAAGTATACATACTTACTGGCTTGTAAAAAAACTCTAGCCTCTAGCCTCTACTCTCTAGTCTCTATTTACTCAAATTTGGCGGTTGATAAATAAAAACCCCTGCACCAACGGTGTAGGGGTTTTTTATATTATGCACAAACTATTAACTATCTTTTTTACCTTCGCGGCTGGCTGTTTGGATGTACAGAATTATTAAAAACACAGAGGGAACTAATACGAACAGAATGCTCGCTACGAACCCTAAGTCATTAACTTGCATGGCAAAGAAGCCTCTCTATATTTTCCAGTCAACAACTTTAGAATAGCATCATCGATGCCCGTGTTAGCCTTATTTTTTTACTTCTTATGTCACCAATGCTGCTAGTGGGTAAGCCTTAAAGGTTAAGGTTTTGTTACTACGCTGACAGGGCCATGTACTAAAGTTTGACAGGCGAGGCGGTAATTTTCTGGTTTTTTCTTAAATTTGCGGTTTTCAACCTCTGTGCGTGGGGAAAGATTTTCTAAACCTTCCACTATCTCCACAACACATGTACCACACTGACCATAGCCGCCGCAGTTGGTCATTTTGCCAAAAAGTGTGTACAAATCAATACCGTTTTCTACAGCTTTCAGCCGCAAGTTAGCACCATTTGCTGCTATGACTTCTTTGTTCTCTTTAACAAATTTAATGTTTCCCATAAAATAGTTAATTCCTTGTTGACTGTACAATGCTTGGCTAAAAAGGCTAAGTTTTAATTAAGCTGTATAAACTATATTACTTAACTTCTTGTTTAATGTTACAAATAATTAAGAAATATCAAGTTTTATGAAAAATAGATTGTCAAAAAAAATAGGACAGGTACAACACCTGTCCTATTGATGAAAAATTTACTTAACTTACCTAAATCCGACAGCTGCTTGCCACACGAAAGCAAGTAACAAGAAGAAAACAGGAATTACTGGGAGAACGTCTACCAGAGGATCGAAAATTTGGTAAGCTTCAGGCAATTTAGCTAATAACAGTGCTGCTTCCATGTTCGTTTTTATCCACTCTATCCAACACAGCTTTCATAATTGAGATGTATCTTAACATGGTTTAGCCACTGAGAATTAGTTATTCGCTGCATTGAAAAAAAGAGACTAGGGACTGGGGACTAGGGGCTAGAAGAGACTAGAGACTAGGGACTAGGGACTAGTTAAGAAATATTTATCCTAACCTCTAACCTCTAACCCCTAGCCTCTAACCTCTAACCTCTAACCTCTCAGAGATCATACACCGAGTAATTTGTAGATTAAGCTGTTGATGAAAGTTAGAGCCAGTGCGCCTAACACAGCACTCCAGATACCGAAACGTAACCGGAAGCCCTCTACTAACCAAGCCGCAATACTAAAACAAACAACGGCAATCATAAAAGTGAAGATGCCGGATAATAACTCAAAAGTAAGAAAATTTGGTACTGCAAAGATCAGGCGTAAAATCGGTCTGATGATCGCCGTAACAATACCGAGAACTGCTGCTGAAATAAAGGCTTTTTTGGGTGAGTCAACTTCAACTCCTAGGGGGAGTTTACTAATAATCAGCAGGCTGATAGATGTTACTACCCAAACAATAAAAAGCGTCACAATTGCATTCATTGCCACAAACCTTGAAACGCGAATGGCGATTGGCGATCGCTTATTTAAGCAACCGATTTCAGAATTTTTGAAGCTTTGCCAATTACTAGTAAATTACCAGATATTTTTATCTGGGCAGAATTTATTTTTTATATCTTTAGGTTTGGGCAGAAGACAATAACTAATGCAACTATTGTTTGACACTTTCTGACTGTGCATTGTTCTTGTCTGTGAACTGAAAAACAACAGTGCTGAGTACTGAGCCATAATATCTGTCACTAGTGTAAGCACCTTTAGCCGCTCTTTCATCCATGATGAAGAAACTGTTTTAGCGGCACTGTCTTTAGTCTTTAAGATACTTCCACTGACTTACCTTTGCTTGAAATCACATTTACCTGATCAATCAGTAATTATAAAAGATTAGTAGTTTTACGTAAAGTTTTTGTTAAAAAACACAAATAATGCCGTAAAGATGCAATGATACGGTGTTAACAAGCGGTTATTTAAGTGTTGCCCTATCTTCAAACTAAATAAGTATGGGCAATATCCCCTAGCAGATTCAGAAAATTTACTTCTTACCTGTTCCCTATTTTCAAGCTAGTAAGATTCAGGCACTGATAAACAAACCAATCCACACCAAGCATTTCGTGCCTTTATGCTTGATTTTTCTATGGTGTTTGAGCGATCGCTAATCATAATTGAGTGTTAGAGCTAGAGGCGCAATAATTCACAGAGTAAATCTGCAAAAAATTGCGATCTGTCCAAGATGACACCAACTAAATCACAACCATTACCTCTAGGCAAGTTTTTTACACTCTAAAACACCACTAAGGAGACTACCAATAGACAATTTCCAAATTGTTACATTCCGCTAAATTTACTCACTTAGGTAAAACTTATGGCAAATATCAACGGAACCAACGGTAACGACATCCTCAATGGCACCGCAAGTAATGACAATATTAACGGCTTAGGAGGTAATGATGTCATATATGGTAACGGTGGTAACGACATTCTCAATGGCGGCGTAGGAAATGATACCCTTAATGCTGCCGCGTCTACTGGCAACAATACGCTCAAAGGTGGCAGTGGTGATGATTCGTTAAATATTTCCGCGTCTACTGGCAACAATACCCTGTTAGGTGATGATGGCAATGACACCCTTGAGATTAGTGATTCTACAGGAAGAAATAGTGTTTATGGCGGAAATGGGGCTGATAACTTTTACGCTTATAGAGTTAGAGGCGAAAACACTTTAAATGGTGGTAATGGCAACGATTCCTTCTATATCAGCGCCCCAGCGATCGCGCCCTCTTCTTTAGCGACTCAAACAGTGGATGGTGGGACGGGTGATGATGACCTGTCTATTGATTACAGTAATGCTAGTGCCGGAATCACCTCAAGTTTCGATGCAGCCACTAACCAAGGCTCAATTACCGCAAGCACGAACCAAGTCAGCTACAGCAATGTTGAAAGCTTAACAGTCTTTGGTACACCATACGATGACAATATTTCCATCTCCGGCTACTTCGATAGCTACTTCGACTACGACAACTACGAATATTATACTGATGCTTATGCCGCGTCAGGCAATCACATTCTCAATGGTGGTGCTGGTAACGATAATTTGAAAGTTGACTATTCCACAGGTAATAATCTACTGGATGGTGGCGATGGCAATGATTCTCTGAGTGCCTCTGGCTACATAGGATTCGACTACTACTCGTACACCTCTTTTCTCTACACCTCATCAGGCAATAATACCCTCAATGGTGGTGCGGGTGACGATCGCTTGAATGTTGACTTTTCTACAGGGGATAATGTGCTGAATGGGGGCGATGGCAATGATTCTCTGAGTGCTTCTGGCTACTATAACTATTTCCACGGTAGCGATGCTACGGGCTATGCTGCATCAGGCAACAATATCCTCAATGGTGGTGCTGGTGACGATAGCTTAAACGTTGACGGTTCAACAGGCAACAACTTTTTGGATGGGAGCGATGGCAATGATTCTCTGAGTGCCTCTGGCTACAGAGTCTATGACAACTACATAGGTTATGTGGTTCGGGGTGGATCTGGCAATAACACCCTTGATGGTGGTGCGGGTAATGATAATTTGCAGGTTAATTATTCATCAGGTAATAACCAACTGGACGGTGGTGAAGGCAATGACTATCTCTCTGCTTCTGGCTACGGTAGCTACGAGACATACGACTATGAATCCGGTCAATATGTAACTGTCTTTGTTTCTGCGTCAGGCAATAACACTCTCAACGGTGGCGCTGGTGACGATAACTTGGATGTTTCTCATTCAACAGGTAATAATCTACTAAATGGAGGGGATGGTAATGATTCTCTCTTCGCCTATTCCACGTCAGGCGATAATACCATTAACGGTGGTGCTGGTGATGATTTCTTGAATGTTGCTGGTTCAACCGGCAATAATTTACTGGATGGAGGGGATGGTAATGATTCTCTGAGTGCTAACTTTTCCAGCCGCAATAACATACTCAACGGTGGTAGTGGTGACGATGATTTGAGTGCTAACTATTCAGTAGGGAATAACACACTTAACGGTGGCGATGGTGACGATACATTAAATGTGGACTATTCAAGTGGCGCTAACCTCCTGGATGGTGGAGAGGGCAATGACTATCTCTCTGCTTCTGGCTACGGTAGCTACAATGATGACTACGGGGAAACTGTCTATGTTTCCACAAGAGGTAATAACACACTCAACGGTGGTGCGGGTGACGATACATTAAATGTTGACTATTCCACAGGTGATAATCTGCTCGATGGTGGTGAGGGAGATGATTATCTCTCTGCTTCTGGCTACGGTAGCTACGAGAAATACGACTATGAATCCGGTCAATATGTAACTGTCTTTGTTTCTGCGTCAGGCAATAACACACTCAACGGTGGCGCTGGTGACGATAGTTTAAGTGTTAACTATTCAATTGGCAATAATTTACTGGATGGAGGGGATGGTAATGATTCTCTCATCGCCTATTTCACGTCTGGCAATAATACCCTTAACGGTGGTGACGGCAATGATTCTTTCTATATCAGCGCCCCAGCGATCGCGCCCTCTTCTTTAGCGACTCAAACAGTGGATGGTGGGACGGGTGATGATGACCTGTCTATTGATTACAGTAATGCTAGTGCCGGAATCACCTCAAGTTTCGATGCAGCCACTAACCAAGGCTCAATTACCGCAAGCACGAACCAAGTCAGCTACAGCAATGTTGAAAGCTTAACAGTCTTTGGTACACCATACGATGACAATATTTCCATCTCCGGCTACTTCGATAGCTACTTCGACTACGACAACTACCAATATTATAGTTATGGTTATGCCGCGTCAGGCAATCACATTCTCAATGGTGGTGCTGGTAACGATAATTTGAAAGTTGACTATTCCACAGGTAATAATCTACTGGATGGTGGCGATGGCAATGATTCTCTGAGTGCCTCTGGCTACATAGGATTCGACTACTACTCGTACAACTCTTTGCTCTACACCTCATCAGGCAATAATACCCTCAATGGTGGTGCTGGTGACGATAGCTTGAATGTTGACTTTTCCACAGGGGATAATGTGCTGAATGGGGGCGATGGCAATGATTATTTGAGTGCATCAGCCAACTACTATGAGATATACTACTATGATTACTATGGCTATGCTGCATCAGGCAATAATACCCTCAATGGTGGTGCTGGTAACGATAGCTTGAACGTTGACGGCTCCACAGGCAACAACTTACTGGATGGGGGCGATGGGAATGATTATTTGAGTGCCTCTGGCTACAGAGTTTCTATCTTCAGAGATTATGTGGTTATTGGCGGATCTGGCAATAACACCCTCTATGGTGGTGCTGGTAATGATAATTTGCAGGTTAATTATTCATCAGGTAATAACCAACTGGATGGTGGTGATGGTAATGATTCTCTGAGTGCTAACTTTTCCAGCCGCAATAACATACTTAACGGTGGTACTGGTGACGATCAGTTAAGTGCTAACTTTTCAGTAGGGAATAACACACTCAACGGTGGCGATGGTGACGATTCCCTCAGCACTTTCTTATCTGTGGGCAATAACACCCTTGATGGTGGTGCTGGTGATGATGAGTTGAGTGCCAATAATTCTAGAGGCGATAACCTTTTGAATGGCGGTAATGGCAATGATATCTTAACTGCTAGTGGTAGGTACTACACGGAAGGCTACTATGGCGATCGCGATTACTACAACTCAGGTAATAACACCCTCAATGCAGGTACTGGTGACGATATCTTGAATGTCAATGCTTCCAGTGGCAATAACCTGTTGGATGGAGGCGATGGCAATGATTCCCTGTCTGCCTCTGGCTATGAATATTATTCAGATTATTATGGATATCGCACTTATCTATTCACTTCTGGTAATAACACCCTCAATGGTGGTGCTGGTGACGATGAGTTGAGTGCTAACTATTCAACGGGTGATAACCTTTTGGATGGCGGTGATGGGAATGATTCTCTGAGTGCCTCTGGTTATGAGTACATACAGTACGAAAACTACTACTTCCCAGGATATTTTGTCTATGTTTCCACGACAGGCAATAACACTCTCAACGGTGGTGCGGGTGACGATACATTGAATGTTGACTATTCAACAGGTAATAACCTACTCGATGGTGGTGAAGGCAATGACCATCTCTCTGCTTCTGGCTACGGTAGCTACAATGAATACGGTGCAACTTTTTATTTTTCTGCATCAGGCAATAACACTCTCAACGGTGGTGCGGGTGACGATACATTGAATGTTGACTATTCAACAGGTAATAACCTACTTGATGGTGGTGAAGGCAATGATTATCTCTCTGCTTCTGGCTACGGTAGCTACGAGGCATACGACTATGAATACGGTCAATATTATGTAACTGTCTTTGTTTCTGCATCAGGGAATAACACACTCAATGGTGGCGTTGGTGACGATACATTAAATGTTGACTATTCAACAGGTAATAACCTGCTCGATGGTGGTGAAGGCAATGATTATCTCACTGCTTCTGGCTACGGTAGCTACGAGAAATACGACTATGAATCGAATCAAAATGTAACTGTCTTTGTTTCTACGTCAGGCAATAACACACTCAACGGTGGCGCTGGTGACGATGCCTTGATTGTGGACTATTCAAGTGGCGCTAACCTACTGGATGGTGGGGAGGGCAATGATTTTCTCTCTGCCTATGATGCCTCTGGGAATAACAACCTTAACGGTGCTGCTGGAGATGATACCTTGTATGGTGGCAATGGCAATGATATCCTCATCGGTGGTAGCGGTAACGATGTCATTTATGGCTATGGCGGTAATGATACCTTTGTCTTCAATAATTTTACTGAAGGCGTTGATAGTCTCTATGACTTCGATGCGGCTAATGAACTCATTCAAGTATCAGCAGCTGGTTTTGGTGGTGGGTTGTTAGCAGGTTCACTCTCAGCTAGTCAGTTTACTCTGGGAGCATCGGCAACCACAACCGAGCAGCGATTTATTTATGACTTCACCACTGGTGCGCTGTATTTTGACCAAGATGGCAGTGCTGGTGGATTTAGTCAAGTACAATTTGCTCAACTATATGATGTGTCGTCACTAACAGAAAGCAATTTTGTGGTTGTTTAGCGATCGCTAAAACATCAATTTAGTAGAGACGTTGCAATGCAACGTCTCTACACGATTGGGTGCAATATTATCTTTTAGGGACAGAATTAGTTGTTCCTGGTGCTACTGGTACTTGTGTTGCTGGTGCATTCGGCACAGCAGGAATCACGCCTTCTCCTGTTGACGGTATTTGGTTAGGGTTAATAGGGATATTGGGATTAAAAGTTCCCTGGGGATTAATTTCAGGAACTGGTGCAGCTGGCACGCCAGGATTAGTTGGAAAATAAGATTCTGGCAGTTGATTAGGTTGAGTAGTGGAAGGTTGACCAGGCCCTGGGATAATTCCTAGAGAAACGCGATCGCCTCCTACTTGTCGCAACAAATCTAGCGTTTCCACAACATCATTATAAGTCGCAGTTCTGGAAGCATTTAATACCAAAATCCCGTCAGGATTTTGTTGGAGATATTGCCTTAGTCTCTCGGCTAATTCCTCTCGTTTTACAGGTTGTTTTTCAATATAAGTATTGCCTACAGCATCAATAGTCACAATTTGACTACTATTTTGTCCAGCAATAGCAGATGTCCCTGTAGAAGCTTTGGGCAAATCAACGTTAATAGCTTGTTGGCGAGTAAATTGCAATGCTGCTAACAAAAAAAACGTCAAAATACAAAAAACAACATCAATTAAAGGAATGATTTGAATTTGTACTTCTTCAACTGGAGTATGCAGATTAACTTTCATCTTCTGAGAAATTTTAGTTATAACAAAGTGTTGAGTAAATCAATTTTTGATTTTAAATTTTGCGAAAAGTTGAGCCAGTGCGTTGGGCGGGTTCCCCGATTTGAGCAAACTTTTCAAGACGGATTTTAGATTAGGACAATCTTTCAATCTAAAATCAGCAATCTAAAATCTAAAATTCTTCTGCCTCCTGCCTTCTGCTTATTGCTCAGGATCTAATGAATCAGTCACATTTGGTTCTTCTGGAGGTGGCGAAAATAGATTTTTAGCTTTTTTGCGGGGTGGACTAACATTTTCACGAGAAGCTTCATGCACAATTGCTGTACCTTTGCTAAATTCTGGTGGAGATTGACGATAAAGTAATTCCAACTCATTCCCCGCCTTGCGAAAAACTTTGACTTGGTTCACCAAAAAACCTTGGAATAGCCGATAAAAGACCAAACTAATAATTGCGACTATTAACCCTGCGGCAGTACTAATCAAAGATTCACCAATCCCTGTAGTTACCCCAGCCGTCGATTCTGTACCTAAATCGCCAATCCGAATTGAGCGCAAAGACTGTATCAAACCCAACACTGTACCCAATAATCCCAACAGTGGGGAAAGTGCAATCACTGCTTCTAAGAGTTTTTCACCGCGACGCATCCCAGCTAATTCGTCTTCTGCTGTAGCTTCTAGTGCTAAACGAAAAGTTTCTAAATCAACCTTTAGCAAGCGTAAAGGTGCGTAGAGAAATCGCCCAATTGGCTGATCTGTGGCTTGTTTGGCAATATCTGCTGCTATATCCCAATTCTCTTGGGCTGCATCTAGTACACGGTTAACTATTTCCTTTTCTTGATTTAAAATCCGCAACCAAAACCACAAACGCTCTAAAATTACACTCAAAGCCAGAATTGACAGAACTGCCAAAGGCCACATCGCTGGCCCACCCTTTTGAAACAGGTCTAAAATATCCACTGCTTAACTTTCCTCCCTCCGTACCTAGAGCAATTATCCCAAAGCATTTTAATTCTAAAGGTTAATCTTTTTTCATTACCTCTGGCAGCAGAACAACATTGTCGATTCTTTGACAGTTAGCGGCGCTTAACAGGGAACAGGGAATAGAGAACGGACTAGTTTTAGATGGGGATTTAGAACCCACCCAAAACCTCGTCTTGAACGAAAGTTAATGTTGCCTATTGCCTGTTCCCTATTCCTTATGCCGAAGGGGTTTGGTGAACGCAAACGTTATGCCTACTAAATTTTTGGGAATTATTAGTTTTAAGTAAAGTTTTCCCAGAGTTAGGATTTGTAGGTCATGAAAGTTGCTCAGATTATTGGCAAATTGGGTATCTGGTGGCAGCAAAAGTTGAGGTTAGGTATCAAGCCTACCTTGTTGTGTTTGTTTGTAATCACTGTTTGCCTTACCTTTGTGAGCAGTGGCTGTAGTCTTGGACAAAACCAATCTTTTAAACCGCTTCGGGTTGGAATTACAAGCTGGGCAGGGTTTGATATTGTACGCTATGCTCAACCCTCTGGAATTTTTAAACAGCGGGGGCTAGAAGTTGAGTTGGTGCGATTCGATAACCAGCAAGATTCCAGTCGGGCTGTACTCCGAGGTGGATTAGATGCAGCATTTGTTTCTTTTTGGGATGTGATGCAAGTTGATCCGGGCAATGATCAGCCTGTGGTATTAATGACAACTAATATCTCTGCGGGTGCAGACGGAATTGTTGCCCGTCCAGAAATTAAATCCATCGCAGATTTGCGCGGTAAAAAGGTCGGGGCAAAACTGGGAACTGTCAACCATTTAATTTTACTGGAAGCCTTAAAAGCTCATCAAATCAAGCCTTCTGAAGTTCAGATTCGAGATTTCTCCAATGATGTAGCAGCCGAGAAAATCAAAACAGGTGAAATTGATGCTGCTGTGCTGTGGGAACCAATGCTAGGAGAAACTGCCAAGAGTATCAAGGGTAATGTGATTCACACGACAAAGCAAGTGGACAGTCTGGTAATTGATATCTTGATGTCTAGTGAAAGTACAGTCAAAACGAAAAAAGCAGAACTCAAGCAATTTATACTGGCTTGGTTTGATGTGATGCACGCCGTTGAAACGCAACCGACAAAAGTGTTTAACACTGTAGGAGAAAAATTAGGGCAAAGTGGTGAGTCTTTTGGCAGTGATTATGCTGGGTTAAAAAAAGGAGATATTACTTTAAACCGACGGATGTTTGCCGCAGAGGGCCGTCTCAATTCGGCAAAAGGAGACATTGTGCAACTGCTGCAAGCAGATCCGCGTCATGGTCGAGTGATTCGGCAAGATGTAGACATTAATACCGCACTTGTCAATGAAGCCATAACAGGATGGAAGTTATGAGCCAGCCATCTAAAAATCACTTATCGCACCAACTACTGATGGGTTTTGGAATTTCTCTAGCAACGGTTGGCTTAACTACATTGGGATTAAACTACTTCTTAATTCAATCAAAGCTGGAGCAGGAACTAGAACAACGTGGCCAATCAATTACCCAAGGAGTCGGGTTTTCCACAGAAGGATTAATCGAACTGGGAAATACGAGCATTATCAAGCGAGTGGTACAAAACTACGCCACACTACCAACAGTGATAGAAGTTGCGATCGTCAGTCCAAATGGACAAACCATAGCAAGGAGTGGAGCAGAACTACAAAACCCACCTTATGCTTCAATTCACCCAAACCTGGCTCATGTGCTAAAACAGTCTTCTCAAACAGGCTTGGAAGGGAGTTTCAGAATCACGATAGACGGTAAGCCAGCGTTAGTGCAAATTTTGCCTTTTAGCAGTACACTGTTTGGTCAGGCAAACCGACGCGGGTTAGCGATCGCTATTCTGGATGTCAAGGAACTACAACAGCAAGCTTGGCAAACCCTCTCTAGTTCTACGATTATCCTACTCATTGGGATGTCAGCAATTCTAGTGCTGATGACAATCATGATTCAGCGATTTGTCTTACATCCGCTCCAACGTTTGAATAAAGCCGTTACCGATAGTCACAGCATTGACCATTTTGTCATGCCCCGTGGATTGCCAAATAACGAAATCCAATTCCTTGCCCATACAATTCAACAGGCCGCTACACGAGTAGAAGCTTACCAGCAACTTGAACAAGAAGTAGCGCAGCGAAAGCAAGCCCAAGCCGCTTTAGTGGAGTCAGAAGCAAAGCTACGGCAGCAAGCCCAAGATTTGGAGAAAGCTATCCAAGGGTTGCAGCAAGCTCAAATGCAAATTATTCAAAGTGAGAAAATGTCTGCTTTAGGCAATCTGGTTGCGGGTGTGGCTCACGAAATTAATAATCCAGTTTGCTTTATTCACGGCAATCTCACTCATATTAAGAGCTACACTCAGGATTTATTACAATTAATTGACCTTTACCAACAACAATATCCTCATTCCACAGAAACAATCCAAACAGCAGTGGAAGCCATCGACCTAGAATTTCTCAAACAAGACTTTCCCAAACTGCTTAGTTCTATGAAAGTAGGAACAGAACGCATTCGGGGAATCGTGCAATCTCTACGCAACTTCTCCCGTCTGGATGAAGCTGAGTTGAAAGTAGCAAATGTGCATGAAGGCATTGAAAGTACGTTGCTGATCCTGCAAAATCGTCTCAAAGCCCAAACAGGCTCTTGCAAAATTGAAGTAATTAAAGATTACGGTCAGTTACCCTTGGTTGAGTGTTACCCTGGTCAACTGAATCAGGTTTTCATGAATCTTTTATCCAATGCGATTGATGCGTTAGAAGAGTTAACTTTCAATCAACAACCTTCTACTCATCACAAATTACAACAAAAAATCAACCCTAAAATTTATATTGTTACGCAAGTCTTGGCAGAAAAAACTATCTCAATTCACATTAGTGATAACGGTTCAGGGATGGATGAAACAGTAAAGGCGAAGTTATTTGACCCCTTTTTCACTACTAAACCAGTCGGAAAAGGCACAGGCTTAGGCTTATCCATTAGTTATCAAATTGTAGTAGGCAATCACAAGGGCAAGCTGTACTGTCATTCTGCACTAGGACAGGGAACTGAATTTGTCATAGAAATTCCCATCCATCAGTCTGGTCGTCATTATCCTTCATCAGTAACTAGACAGAATTAATTACACAACGTTGTTTTCCTGTTCCCCGTTCCCTGTTCCCTATCTCCACCGTTGAATTTAATTTTGTTCAACTACTTAAGATTGATCAGAACTATCATTCCTTGACTTAGCACTCAGTTACGGAACTTAACTATTTCTAGACTGGCTTGCAGGAATTATGTCATAAGTAAAAAAGGCTGTTCAATGCAAATCAACTTATGACCGCTGCTGTACAAAACTCTCCTAACTTGGCTGTTAACCTGGTAAACGGCATTTTGGCAATCAAGCCTTTAGCCAACTTAGCCAAGCACCAAGCCCGGCAAATGATGATTAAACGCGCTGAAAAAATTGGTGTGCCTTGGACAAAAGAAGTAGAGAAACTACAAGCGCGTGATTGGTCAACAGATTTAGCGCAAGTACAAAATCCGCAGCTTTCCTATCCAGATTATTATGTCACTTCATTTCATGCCTACGACAATGGCAATCTGAGTTGGCAAGCGGCTTTTGAAGTAGAACCTGCTGCTCATGCTGTTCACGCGAAAATTTGGCCTGGTGCTGAGGCTGAAGGCGATCGCCAACTCCGGCAAAGTTATCATAATATTCTCAAACCCTTTCTCCCTCAAGAACCGCGCGACATTCTGGATATGGGATGTAGTGTAGGATTAAGTACCTTTGCTTTGCAGCAGGTTTATCCCCAAGCTAAAGTGACAGGTTTAGATTTATCTCCTTACTTTTTAGCTGTTGCTAACTACCGCGCCCAGCAACGTCAAGCTAATATCAATTGGCTTCATGCCGCAGCGGAATCGACAGGACTACCAGATGCATCTTTTGATTTGGTTTCGCTGTTTCTGATTTGTCATGAATTACCCCAAGCACCAACTCGCCAAATTTTTGCAGAAGCACGGCGGTTGTTGCGTCCTGGTGGCCATTTGGCAATTATGGACATGAATCCCAAATCGGAGATTTACAAAAAAATGCCCCCCTACATTTTGACGTTGCTCAAGAGTACTGAACCATATTTAGATGAGTACTTCTCTTTGGATATTGAGCAAGCATTGATGGATGCAGGTTTCCAACGTCCTACAATTACCAGCAATAGCCCCCGCCACCGGACTGTAATTACTAAGGTGCGTGACTAATTTAGCTTTAATACTGTGGGCGACAATTCCACCACTGTTACTTTTAGGTTATTACTATTACCGTGTTGCCTTTGCTCCGGCTTTACTGCGCTTGCTGTTATTTTTTCTAGCCGGAGCAATTTCTGGTGGTGTAGCCCTGGGCTTACAATGGTTGGCGGAACTTGCATTTAATTCGATTGTAAATTGGCAACAAATTCAGCGATCGCTTTTTGGTGCAGCCTTACGTCAACTGATAGAAATCGGCCCAATTGAAGAAGGTTGCAAATTCATTGCTGTTCTTCTCCCCACAATCTATCTGCAACGCAGATATCGATTCCGCAGCAGTAGCATTTTGTTATTTACTATTGCTGTGGCTTTAGGTTTCACCGCCGAAGAAAACTGGATTTACTTTTACTACGGTACAGCATCGATTCTTGACCGAAGTATTGGTACACCAGTTCATGCAATGTTTTCTGCACCTTGGGGTTATGCTTTAGGAATTTATCTTGCTAAAAATCGGAAAACCCACTCCCTACTCCCCACTCTCCATTCCCTTTTAATTCCTCAAGCATTACTAAATTCCGTTATCTGTCATGCACTGGTGAATGTTTTATCTATTGCTTGGCGTTATGTACCACCAGTCAACTTTCTCAGTTATGGTTTATTTCCCTTTTTATTGTGGATGTTTTGGCGACTGGAACAATTACTGCGAAAAGTACAAAGCCAACACCGAATCATCTTAATTTCTGGTTATACACCCCAACATCGTGCTTGGCAAAGAGGCTTAGTGTTATTCGCCCTCATCCTTGGCGGTAATGCTATTTTCGGACTTTTTCTGTTAGCCAGAATTCTCAGTCCTTTGAGTTGGTCACAGCTTTTTTATCCAGAGATTTTACAGTTTATATTGAGTCGCTGTTTACTAAATCTATTTTTTGCAATTGTGGCGTGGCTCATTTATCGATATTTACGCAATTCATCTAAATTTAAATAGTAGCGATCGCACTAAATTTCTAACACTGAGACTTCACAATTTCTCTGGATCTAACTCTTGGGTTTTGCCTGCATGGAATTCAGCGATCGCTTCAGATGCAAGTTTAGCCAGTAAGTCTGGATAACTAGCAAAAGCTTCATCCCAACGGCGTTCATCTTCTATTTCTTCTAAAATCATAGCTGCGATCGCATCTTGCTCATCATCTGGTAAGTTTTCCAATCGAGATATAGCGTATTCAAGTAATTCAGTCATAGCTGTTTACTGTACTGATGAGCGGTATCGAGAATATACATTTGAATAAGAGTCTTTTATTATATTTAATTTAAGAGCAATTATCTCTCAAAATAAGTTTATAGGTTATTATTTTTGAGCTTGAGCTAAATCATTAAACTGAAAAGATGCACCGCTTCTCTTTAGTAGTTTTATATTTTTATTTTTTATAAAAAAATCTGAATAAAAGTCATGATTCTGATCAATACGTGTTGTTTTTTTGCGTGTAATGTCTTTAATACTGACGAAACGACATTCATAATCTTCAAGAAAATTAGGCTGTTTCCAAAATGACTGGCCAATTTCACGACAATAAGCAACAAAACAGTAAGCTCCTGTAAGTTGTTCAATAATGTCTGACTGCGTTCCTCCTTTTCCTGCCTTCATTTCAATACACAGAATAATCTTTTTCTTGCCCTCATCAGCAATGATGATAAAATCTGCACGTTTACATTCACCGCGATTCCCATGAAAAATTGTATCTGGTGACTTAAAATTATCTGCGTTGATGATTATGACATCATCATCGTTGGGCATTCCATTAATAGTTATATAGTAGTTCGGTGGTGAAGGCTCTTTAAGTATTACCTTATTTTTACCATAACCATCATCTTCTAAATTTACTGTAGCACTTTCCTTGATCATCTCTTTGAGGATAGCAATATCAGACATTACTCCTCACTCCAGATAATCGCTTCCTGAATACGATTCATTGTTTCAATAGTTTTATCAAAGCTACGAGCTGCAATACCAAATTCTGGATCAATGTCGGCTGATGTCAGGGTTTGGCATTTCTGTTTTTTTGTTTTGCCCTCTAATATTATTGATGCTTCTTCTGCAATATATACTTTGATTTTATCAGCAGAGATCAATTCTTCTTGTCGATAATGTTCTGCTTCAGCAATTCGCTTAAGATGAGGTTTATCGTGGTTAAGCATAATCAGGGTATTCAGTTCTTTAATAATGTAATCACTGTGGGTTGTGATGAATATTTTAATGCCCAAGTTGACTAATCTAGCGAACAGCCTTGCAACACGGCGCTGGTTTTCAGGATGTAGGTTCAGTTCAGGTTCATCCACAATTAATAAATCCCCAATTTTAGCTTCGTGCCTTAGATAGAAGCCAATGTCTAGTAGAGAACGCACGGCACTAGAACTTTCATCCATAGAAAGCTTAACCCGTTTACCTTTGGGTACATAGTAAAGCTCATCGTTGCGAGTGACGGTATATTCACCACCGATTATGTCAGCAAAATCAGCCAAAACATCTGGATAATTTTCGGCAAGGAAACTACTTCTCTTAACAATTGTTTCCAACTGTCTGGTAAAGTCAACGTTTGTCTTTATTGGCAACGCATAATCATCATAATCTTTGAATAACAACTCCATTGGATTGATATCCTTATCAGCTTGGCCCATTTCTTCAAGTAGACGATTACGAGCGAAATTTAATTCTTTGCGAAAAATTGCAGCACCAGTTCTTTCTGCACTAGCAATAAAAGTACGAGGTAACAATGGAACAAAAATTATATCTTTTAAAGCATCAGCAATAATGCGTTCAATGACATCATTGGGAATTTTTACGTTCTTTTTCTCAACAAGCAGAGTAACAACTAATTCTGTGCTTTCTTCAGTTTTGGTTATAGAGAAAAGGGATACTTCACCAGAGCCAATTTTTAAATCAAATCTGTTTACTAGAGGAATATTCTGGATATTTAAACTCACCTCAAATTCTGTTGATTTAAATCTTTCAGAGGGAGCCGCAAAAATCTTTGGTAATTGTTGAGTATATGTCCGACAAGCTTGATTGATAATATGTTCGGATTGTTGGACATACTCTTGTATATCAAGTCGAATTACTCCATCAGCAAGCAACTGGTCGATTTTATCACTACGGATTTGAATCGAAAACATTCGTCGCCAAGTATACAGAAAGCCAAATAAGGCATAAGTAGCATAGGTCTTGCCCGTATTATTGCAGCCACAAATTATAGTCAATTCGCCAAGTGTGAATTCGGCTTGCTTTAAAGCACCAAGATTTTTGACTTTAATTTTCATTGCCGTATTCCTTTAGCGATCATGCCTTAAAATTTCTGTTCAGCCATGCTTAAGCCTAAAACTTGTTATAGATGAGTTATCTAACTCAATAAACAAATTCCAAGCCCAGCATAGTTAATATTTGCATTGACTTGGGTGAAGACACCAGAACATTAGCCTTTAAATCATATCTCACCGATACTAATGAACAATCGCTGTTTCATCAACTAAAAGATGTATCAAACAACAGCCGCTTCTGCGATCGCACCTTGCATTCTCCCCATTGCATCAATCAAACTTTGCAATTGTTGGTCGGCTTTCATCACAGCTAAACCGCGTACTGTGACTTTACCAGGAGAGTAAACAAAGCGCGTTTTCAGATGTTCTGGTAAGTTGGCTGCAAGTAAATTCCAAGCAGGTTCTTCCATTGGTGTTTCTAAAATTACGTGCTGTTTGTTCTCTGGTTTAATCCGGCTAAATCCTAATTTTTTCGCCACTTGTTTTAGTTCCATGACGCGCAAAAGTTGATTGGCAGGCACGGGTAAAGTACCATAGCGATCGCTCCATTCAGCTGCAATCTGCGTTAGTTCTTCTTTAGATTTCGCCGCCGCTACCGCACGATATGCACTCATCTTTTGATCAATATCAGGAATGTAATCTGCTGGAATAAACGCTGTGAGGTTGAGGTCAATTTGCGTATCGTCAACTTGGGGAATTTCTTGACCGCGAATTTCTCGAATCGCCTCTTCTAACATTTCCATGTACAAATCAAAACCGATCGCATCCATTTGACCGGATTGTTCTGCACCTAGCAAGTTACCCACGCCGCGAATTTCCATATCGCGCATTGCTAGTTGATACCCGGAACCGAGTTGCGTAAATTCTTGTATCGCCCTTAACCTTTGCCGCGCAGCATCAGATAATGTTCGCTGCTTGGGATAGAATAACCAAGCATGAGCTTGAATACCTGCACGTCCGACACGACCGCGCAATTGGTATAGTTGCGCTAATCCAAAGCGGTGCGCGTCTTCAATTAAGATGGTGTTGACGCGGGGAATATCTAACCCAGATTCAATAATTGTTGTACATACTAAGATGTCTGCTTCACCATTGCTAAAGGTGAGCATGGTTGATTCTAACTCGCTTTCGTCCATTTGCCCGTGAGCGATCGCAAATCTACCCCCCGGTATCATCTCCCGCAATTTGGCTGTCGTCTCCTCAATCCCTTCCACGCGCGGAACAACATAAAATACCTGTCCGCCTCGGTCTAATTCTTGGCGAATTGCACTGCGAACTGTTTCAGGATTTAAGGGTGAAAGATGGGTTTGAATTGGTCGCCTGGTTGGGGGTGGTGTGGTAATCAAACTCATTTCCCGAATCCCCGATAAGGACATATACAAAGTACGGGGAATGGGTGTGGCGGAAAGTGTCAGTACATCAACTTGAGTTTTCAAAGATTTGATTTTCTCTTTTTGATTTACCCCAAATCTTTGTTCTTCATCCACCACCAATAAACCTAAGTCGCGGAATGATACACCTTTACCTAAAAGTTGGTGCGTACCGACAACTATATCTAACTCACCCGTTGCCAATCGCTTTTGTATGTTGCGGCGTTCTTCAGCAGTGCGGAAGCGGTTGAGTAAGCCGACATTCACAGGGTAGGGAGAAAATCTTTCTTTAAGGGTGTGGTAGTGTTGCTGGGTAAGGATAGTTGTAGGTGCGAGGAGTGCGACTTGTTTACCAGAAGTCACAGCTTTAAAAATGGCGCGGATTGCAACTTCGGTTTTTCCGAAACCAACGTCACCACAAACTAACCGATCCATTGGCCGATCGCTTTCCATGTCGCGTTTGACATCTTGGACGGCTTTTAGCTGGTCTGTCGTCGGTTGATAAGGGAAGGAATCTTCCATTTCCTCTTGCCAAGGCATATCTTTGGGATAGGAGTAACCTTGTTGTTGCGATCGCGCTGCATATAATTTCAGCAAGTCTACCGCTAATTTCTTGATAGCTTTGCGGACGCGGTTCTTGGTATTATCCCAAGCCTTACCAGTCATTTTGTGCAGTTCTGGGGCTTTATCGCCTGTGGCGCGGAACCTTGACAAAGAACCAACTTGGTCAGCCGCTACCCGCAAAAGTCCATCGGCGTACTGCACGACTATGTAATCACGGGTTTCATCGTTAATCGTCAAACTTTCCAGCTTGACAAATTTACCAATCCCGTGGCTTCGGTGAACTACATAATCTCCCGGACGTAGTTTATTCGGGTCAACTTGCTTAGAAGCAGCCTTACGACGCTTGCGGATATATCCTGGTGTGGCGAGGGAGTGCTGACCGTAAAATTCGCGGTCGGTGACAACTACTAAGCGGAAAGTTGGCAGAATAAATCCTTCGAGTTCAGCTAAACCCGAATATTTCAGGGCGACTGGTACATGGTTGATTTGCAGCTTTTCAATGGCTTGATAGTCGCGCGGATTCGGGATAAATTGCGCCGGACAGTCGTGTTCTTGTAATAAGGAGACAGAACGGGAAGGTTGGGCAGAAATTAGCCAGATAGAGAAATTGCGATCACGTTCTTGTCTTAATGTCTCCGCCAGTTTCCCAAACTGGTGCGGTGTCACAGGTACAGAACGACTCGCTAAATTAATGCCATTGTTTTCTTCGGCTAGTTCCGATAAATAAACAGTTTGAAATTGGGTAAGTTCCGCCAGACAATCATCAAAAGACCGATGGATTTTGGGCAATTGTAGAGAACCTAAATCTAATTCCCCAGTCCCTAGCGACCATTGTTCCTCAGCATTTTCTACCCAGCGATCGCTATGTGCATGACACTGTTCTGGTTCATCGATGGCAATTAAAGTATTTTCGGGCAGATAATCTAAAATCGATGCGGGTTTTTCAAAAGCTAACCCTAAAAACCGCCGACTTCCTTCTAAAACTCCTGTTTCTTCTGTCTCCAGTTGTGCATCTGACTTTAACTCATCCTTCAGCACTTGAAACTCAACATTATCCTTGAGTGCGTCCAAAATGATTGGAGTGAAACTCGTCGGTGTAAGCACAACCTGATTAATTTTGTCAAGGGCAGAACGCTGAGTTGAGGGGTCAAATTCTCTGATTTGCTCGATTTCGTCGCCAAACCATTCCAAGCGTACTGGCAATTCTGAAGAGACTGGGAAAATATCGACAATATCACCGCGCCGACTCCATTGCCCTTCTGTTTCTACCAGGGGTACACGCTCGTAACCCAAAGTAGTAATTTTGGTACTGAAGGTATTCAGGTCAAATTCCATCCCCTTTGTCAAGGTGAGGCTAAGAGGCGTAAAAGCCTCTGGAGGTGGCAAATGCGGCTGTAACGCATTCGTAGTAGCAACCACCGCTATAGTCTTATTTTGACCATTGACTGATGACTGTTGACTGTTAACTGATAACTGTTGACTGTTAACTGTTGACTGACTCTTCACCAAATCCGCCAGAACTTGCATTTGTCCCCAAGTCATTTCGGTTTCGGGATCAAAAGGTTCGTAAGGGGATGCTTCGGAAGTAGGGTAGAAATGTACTGTTTGCCATCCCATCGCCTCTAATTGAGCGTAGGCGCGTCCAGCTTCCTCAAGGGTGGCACAGACAACAAACAAATTCCTTCCTGAATTTTGTGCTAATGCCGATGCTACCAAGCCCTTGGGTAGGCGGGGAATTCCATTTAAGCGTAAATCTTGTTGCCGATTGAGCTTAGAAAGCAGTTCTGTGGTGAGTGGCGATCGCGCCAAGGCACGCACAATAGAAGAAAATGCCATAAGTTCTACTAGAGGTGGAAGTCTTCAGTGATAAGAAAATTTATAGGTAGTTTATGTTCACTATTTTAAAAGCGTTGACACTTCACTTATTACTTCTGTGGAAGAATGATGATTGAAATATAAATATATAAATTTAAGAAGTTAAACTACGACTTTGTGTATAGTCAGCAGAAATATGAATTATATAGCTTTAGTCAGAAAATTTAGACCTTTTCAAGAAGGCAGGAGGCAGAGGGCAGAGGGCAGAAGGGATAAATTGGAAGGGGATTGTGACCCCTCCCAATTGGAGGCTCCCAAATCGAAGATATGTCCGGTTCTTTATACCCTTACTCCTTTCAGTCTTGGGCAGAGGGCAGGAAAAATTCCTTCTGCCTCCTGCCTCCTGCCCTGTGCCTTTCCTGGTAAAAAGATAAATGCTAAGAGTACCAATACTTTTACCTCCTACCGCCTGCCTGCTGTCTCCTGTCTGGGAGTATAAATTTCATCCTTTAGCCTTTCTCTTTTTTTGGTTAAAGCACGTATGCCAGCACTTTAATAACGTTTAATACTAGATACTAAGGGTTAAGCATAGTTCGCTCCCTATAGCGGCAAATCCAAACATGTCCTCCATCACTTCTGAAATTTTAATCATTTTGGTACTAATTATTGCCAACGGGATCTTCTCGATGTCAGAGATGGCTGTTGTCTCAGCGCGGAAGGTCAGGCTTCAGCAGCTTGCCAATCAAGGAGATGCCAAAGCCAGGGCAGCATTGAAACTAGCAGAGTCTCCCAATAATTTCTTATCTACCGTTCAAGTCGGAATTTCCCTAATTGGTATCCTGACTGGTGCCTTTGGGGGAGCGACAATTGCTAACCGCCTGGCAGTATATGTAAAACTTATCCCCTTTTTGGCTCCTTACAGCGAACCATTATCTTTTGGGATAGTCGTTTTAATTATTACGTATTTATCTTTGATTATCGGGGAATTAGTGCCGAAGCGATTGGCATTAAATAACCCAGAAAGAATTGCAGCGTTTGTTGCTATACCAATGCGGGCTTTAGCAGCTATCGCTTCCCCAGCAGTGCATTTATTGAGCGCATCTACAGAATTGGTGTTGCGAATTTTAGGGATTACCCCTTCGGAAGAACCGCAAGTCACCGAAGAAGAAATTAAAATCCTGATTGAGCAAGGTACAGAAGCGGGAACCTTTGAAGAAGCCGAACAGGATATGGTAGAGCGAGTTTTTCGCCTTGGCGATCGCCCTGTCAGTTCTTTTATGACACCCCGCCCTGATATCATCTGGCTAGACTTAGAAGATACTGCCGAAGAAAATCGGCAAAAAATGACTGAAAATGGTTATTCGCGGTATCCAGTTTGTCAAGGAGGGCTTGATAATGTCTTAGGGATCATCCCTGTCACCGATTTACTCGCTCGCAGTTTTCGTAATGAAGCTCTAGATTTAACTGTGGGATTGCGTCAACCTGTATTTGTCCCCGAAAGCACCCGTGGCTTAAAAGTTTTGGAATTATTCAAGCAAACGATCACCCACATGGCAATTGTCGTGGATGAATATGGCGTAATTCAAGGATTAGTCACTCTTAACGACATCATGAGCGAAATCGTCGGCGATGTTCCCGCCGGGCCGGGAGAAGATGAACCCCAAGCAGTGCAGCGAGAAGATGGTTCCTGGCTACTGGATGGAATGTTACCCGTAGATGAATTCTTTGAACTGTTCGAGATGGAAGAGTGGGAATCTGACGAACGCGGTAGCTATCAAACCTTGGGAGGCTTTGTTATCACCCATTTAGGCCGCATCCCCGCCGCCGCCGATCATTTTGAGTGGGAAGGGATGCGAATTGAAGTCATGGATATGGATGGTAATCGAGTCGATAAGGTGCTAGTTGTGCCAATGGCGAGTCAAACACAGGCGCAGAAAGAAGCAGAATAAAGTCTGAAATCGGAAATTGTAGTTTTCATACTTCATTTGGAACCTTGTGGCGCAAACCACAAGGTTTCAAAGCTTAATTATCCAAATTTCTAGGGATTAGGATACATAGCTAAAGTAACTGGCTGTCAAGTTTAACCCTGAGACTCCCTGAGCGATCGCAATCAATTCATCAGTAGAGTTGAAAGTTCCATTACCATTACTATCAAAGTAAATAGATGTTCCTGTGATGCCAGCGATTGGTGATGTGCCTAGGAAGTAAGAACTTGCTGTACCTCTGAGTTGGATTCTATCTTCAGCAATGTTGAAGTCCGTAATCAAAGCGTAATCATTTAGACCTGTATTGGTGTTATTGCCATCGTTATAGAAAACAGCACTATTGTTCCCCAGGATAAATAAATCGCTGTTGTTGCCACCAGTCAGCCTATCTTGTGTTCCCCTACCAAACTCACTACCAACACCATTAAGGGTATCATTACCATCACCACCCAAAATTGTATCGTTACCACCGCCACCAATTAAGGTATCGTTTCCTAACTCACCACTAATAGTATTACTACCACTATTACCTGTGATAGTGTTGGCTAAACTGTTTCCTGTACCATTGATGGCGGCTGTACCAGTTAAGGTCAAGTTTTCCAGATTCGCCCCCAGAGTATAGCTGATAGATGATTGGACTGTATCTGTGCCTTCGTTGAGGTTTTCAGTTACCACATCACCAGTACTATTGACTACATAGCTATCATTACCTGTGCCACCAATTAACGTATCACTTCCAGTTCCGCCATTCAGACTATCGTTACCAGCACCACCATTGAGAATATTGTTACCGCTATTACCTGCGATCGTATTATTTAAGCTATTTCCTGTACCATTAATTGCGGCTGTACCAATCAAAGTCAGATTTTCTAGGTTTGCACCCAGAGTATAGCTAATTGAAGAACGCACAGTATCTATTTCTGTGGCTGATGTCGAGGTTTCAATCACCACATCTCCCACACTATCCACTACATAGGTATCGTTTCCTGTACCACCGTTGAGTACGTCGTTTCCTGTACCACCATCAAGGGTGTCATTACCTGCACCAGCCTCAATTGTGTCATCACCTGCACCGCCTCTAACATTGTTATCGGCCGGAGTTGCAGAAGTAAAGCGAATCGTGTCGTTACCACTGCCAGCTGTGACATTCAAGAAAAATTCAAAGCCTTGATAAGTGTCGCCACCAGAAACCAGAGTTGCTAAGGTACTACCATTAATAACCAAGGTTCTACCTGTGGTATCTGCGGAGAAATCGGCATCAACAAGAGTATCAACCCCTGCACCACCATCAACTGTATCTGCTCCGGCTCCTTGAGTAATAATGTCATTACCTGCGCCACCGCTAATCTCATCATTTCCAGCACCACCGTTGAGAATATCGTTGAGTTCCCCACCAAACAGTTGGTCGTTACCACTACCACCTGTGATGTTGAACTGCTCAATGTTGCTGTAGAATGTGCGGTTGCCTGTGGTGAGATAGGAATTACTCAATCTGCTGACGCTGGTTGACAAGCTGGAGTAATCAATGACGACAGTATCAATTCCAATGCCACCATCGACTGTGTCTGAAGCTCCCAACCCTGCACCTAGGATGTCGTCTCCGGCTCCACCATTAAGTTGGTTATTTTCCTGAATTGTCGTGGCTTGACGAATGTTGTCATTACCACTACCAGCAGTGATGTTGCGTAAAAACTCCAAACCTTGATAAGTGTTGCCACCAGAAACGATGGTGGCGAGGGTGCTACCTGTGATAGTTAAGGTTCTACCTGTGGTATCTGCGGAAAAATCGGCATCCACAAGGGTATCGATTCCTGTACCACCATCAACTGTATCTGCTCCGGCTCCTTTGGTAATTAAATCGTCACCCGCACCACCATTGAGTACATCATTACCAGCACCACCACTAATCTCATCATTCCCAGCACCACCGTTGAGAATATCGTTGAGTTCCCCACCAAACAGTTGGTCGTTACCACTACCACCTGTGATGTTGAACTGCTCAATGTTGCTGTAGAATGTGCGGTTGCCTGTGGTGAGATAGGAATTACTCAATCTGCTGACGCTGGTTGACAAGCTGGAGTAATCAATGACGACAGTATCAATTCCAATGCCACCATCGACTGTGTCTGAAGCTCCCAACCCTGC
>JAGKSW010000107.1 GCA_018993265.1 Nostoc sp. TH1S01 | reverse complement strand
TGAGTTCCCACTCTTTATCGCTTAAGCTACTCGAATATGGCATTTACTTTTGATCTTAGCTCGCCCTCAAAGATCCCAAATGGGTTCTATAGGACAAAAAATCAACCCAGATAAAATGCAGCGTGCGAAAGAACTTCGTCGCCAAATGACACCAGCAGAAAAGATTCTTTGGCAACAACTTCGCGGTAATCGCCTCAATGGTTTACACTTTCGTCGTCAGCAAATTATTGATGGTTTTATTGCAGATTTTTACGGTCACGCCGCTAAATTAGTGAGAGAGGTAGATGGAAAAATTCATGAACAACAAGCTCAATATGATGCAGAACGTGACAAAGTTTTGTTAGCAAGAGAACTGCGTTTGCTTAGGATTAAAAATGAGGAAGTGAAACAGGAACTTGATCGGGTTTTGATGCTGATTTGTCAAGCGTGTTTTGAAGAAGCCTAACCCCCTAGCCCCCTTCCCTCATAGGTAAGGGGGGACAACCTTGTTGTTTTTTCTGTGTGGAAGATTCGGGCGATCGCACTCAAGCATTGATAAAATCTATATTTGTCCAGTCATACCTAAATTTTCCTTCCCAAATAGCCCACCTGACAAGCAGAGAGTTTCCTACAAATATAGAAAAAATCTATAGAGTTGATGAGATAAACTCTCTTGTGCTGGAGAGATAGTCTTGACGCTGGTTTTAAGTCTGCATTTGCAATTCCAGAAAGTTTTCTGTTGAGTCTGCGGATTTTGAATCGATTTTGATGTATCCTAGATTTTCTTAGGTAATTTTTTCAACACCCTAGTTCATAAAACTTTTTTGCGGATTTCGCGCAAGATTCTGGAATAAGTTCTTGAACTCTCTCAGAATCTACATTTTGTTGATTATTTCTTTGTCACACTTTAAGGCTTAACAAATCATCATGGATATACGACTCATCAAAAAATCCGAAAAATTAATCCTGAAAAAGATAAAACAGATAGAAGAAGAAAACCTTTCAATAGATGATTTTGAGAGCCAAGAAGCTACAGTTGAGGAAAAACCAGTAGTCAATGTAGTAGAAACTAGAGAGCCTAACTATATTCCTGTGCGAGATAACCCAGTAGTTTTATCTATCGCCAATTCTGGATGGCAGGTTTCGGAAATTTTACGGGATATCAGAGTAGATAATTTTTATGATTGATAAATAACAAATATATATAGGTCAGAATTCTAGTTTTTAACTTATGAATTCTGCTGACAATCTGTTAACACTGAATAAGCAACAGTTGGAGTGCTGTTGCTTATTTTTCGATTTTTAAAGTTAGTCAAAACTCGATGATCGTAAATTCCTTGTGGTAAGCTTTTTGCTAGTTATTACCACATCTTTATATTTCATGCTAGAGCTAGTATTAATCAAATTGGGAGGTTCTTTAATTACTGATAAGAACCAACCCTACACTGCTCGACTAGAAACTATGCAAAAGCTAGTCGAAGAAATTAGCCTACTCAGCAAGCAAAATCCTAGTTTAAAACTGATTTTTGGCAATGGTGCTGGTTCTTTTGGGCATCAGTCAGCACATAAATATAATACTATCAATGGCATTTTCTGTGATGCTGATAAATTAGGGTTCTGTCTAGTTCATCAAGATGTTTTAGATTTAAATATATTACTTGCTAAGTGTTTTTTACAAGCAGGTTTACCAGTAGTTAGCTTACCACCTCTAACTATGGCAGTAACCCAAGATAAAAAACTATTGAAAGCGGACTTCTCTATTATCGAAAACAGTTTACAAGCTGGCTTAATACCTTTAGTTTTTGGTGATGTTGTTTTAGATAAAATAATTGGTGGAACTATTCTTTCGACTGATACCTTGTTAGCAGAATTAGCCAAATACTTTCATATTCAACGTAACTACCAAGTAAAACTCATCAACGTTGGGAATTATCCTGGTGTGTATGACCAAAATATGCAAGTAATACCTCATATTACACCAGCTAATTATTCCCAAATTAAAGCAGTTATCGGCAAGAGTGATTCAATAGATGTTACTGGTGGTATGACTCAAAAAGTAGAAGAGTTTTTGGCTATTTCTGGTTTAGGAATTGATTGTTGGATAATTGATGGCAATATTTCTGGAAATTTAATCAAGGCTGTATTAGGACAGCCGACTTTAGGGACGCTAATTCGAGCATTTTAATTTTCTTGCCGATTAATCCGAATTAACTCTGTTAAGATGCTATCCAAGCTACCATTAACTTGAATTTTTTCAATCTTCTCAGCAATTCGCTCTAAAACTTCTAGTTCTTTCAAACGCAATGCAACCGGGTTATCTTCCATGACTCTGGCAGTATTTAACATACTGCGAGTTGCAGCCGTTTCTTCTCGGCGACGAACTACGTTTGCTTGGGCGGCTTTTTCGGCTTCTACCACTTTGCTCAAGATAGTTTTAATTTCGCCAGGAAGAATAATATCTTTTACCCCTACCGAATCAACTTCAATTCCATAGTCGGTGGTTTTTTGACGGATATATTCAAAAATACTACTATCAATTGCGCCTTTATCTTCTAGTAAAGCATCTAAGGTTCTTTCGCCAACTGCGCCACGCAAAGCAAACTGTAGCTCTTTGTATAAGTAGCTAACAATATCTGATAAACCATTTTTGGCTCTCAGAGGGTCAATAATGCGGAAACCAGCAGTAAGATTCAAGCGTAACGGGACTTTATCTTTAGAGAGGATATCTTGGCCGGATACTTCTACAGTTTGCTGACGTAAGTCAAAGACTTGTGTTTGCAAAGAACGCCCAAATACCCACCATACATGCATTCCTGGTGGCAGTTGTGTTTGGAATTCTTGATTGATATACAGTAAGCCAAGGTGCTGTGCAGGTACTTCGCAGATATGCAAACAATTGCGGCTCAAAGCGAGAGTTTCTGGTAAACCTGCAACTAATTCAGCAGTTAAACGAGGTGACAAAGTTACATCGGTGTTGATGTCAATTACTTCCACTTCCACACCTCGCCAAAATAATTTGCGACTACATGGCTTGAGGATAGCAATAACTTTACCTTGATAGCGAGCGATCGCTACTTGCTGATTCTGTAATTGCACTATCTCACAGTAAGCTGCGACAAACTCAGGATGTCGCTCAATCAATACATCCTCCAAAGGAAAATCTGGATTCGGTACAATGCGGTTGAGAGTCCTGACTGTTACATCTCTATCAACAGCCCAGAAAGCATACTCACCAGGTTCTAGCGGCTGTACAAAGTTATTCTGCACATATAGCAAACCAATCTCATACTCGGAAATTTGGAATTTCTTGATTCCAGTCAATGCTGTTCCCCGTAATTGTTGAACAAACTCCGCAGGTAATGCCAAGTTTTCATCCAAGTTAAAAAGATGAGTTTCTACCTCAATAAAAGCACGCCAAAAAGCCCGGAGTTGATTTGGGAGAATGCTAACCCAATTTTGTCCCCAGCGGACTAACGCCGCTTGATTGAAGGTGGTTCTGACAACTACAAGATGTTCTTGTAACTCTGAACTGTGATTTCGCAGTAATAGTTCTAGGTTTTCAATCTTAGCTTCCGGTTGGTTGAGGTCATAGGTTTTGACTTGCCAATGCTTACCAAAATAAGTGTAAGTTCCAGGCTGTAAAATTTTCTTAAAATCACTGCGGTGATATAAGATGCCGATTTCGTTAGGTTTGATATAGAAAGTTTTCCACATAATAATTTGCATAGATAACTTAGGCAGTTTTAGTCTAAGAAGAAGATTTGATAAAAACGTTTATCAGTTTCGTGTGAAGATGTTACCTGAATGTTTTCAGGCTTGTAGGTAAAGCTTGATGTATAATAAATTGCCTGATACACCCTGTAATTGAACTAATAAGTTTCTAACATTTGTAATATTAATACTACGTTGTAATTTAAGTTTCTGCAAATATAAAAAATTAAGGTGTGTTAGGCTCAACACCTTTACACATCCACCTCTACACCTTTATGCCTTTTCTAGATACAGCAGTTTCGATATTCGTGAAATACGGTAGAGACGTTACATGTAACGTCTCTACATGGTTTTATGTTTTACGCTTGTACCTCATAAACCCCGAATATGCTGTAAATGTGTAGCAATTAAAAATTATCTAGAAATTAATACCAGCCATTATTAGGTGATTCTGGAATCACAGCATAAGCATCGATTTCAAACAACATACCATCCAGTGCCAATCTAGGAACAGGAATGAGCGTGTTTGCGGGTGGTGTGTTCCCCCACAAATTAGCAATTTCGCGTCCTAACGGAATTAATTTTTCTTCAGTGTGATTCACTATCAAAACAGTTGTCTTGGCCACATCTTGTGGTCTTGCACCAACTGCATTTAAAGCAAAGCGCAGGTTCCGAAAAGCCTGTACCAATTGCGCTTCATAATCATTAGAGATAAGATTACCTCGTAAATCCGAACCAAATTGTCCAGAAATATACACGGTTTTTGTTCTTGGTGGTGTAATCGCTATATGACTATAGCCATTTTGAGGGGCATTATATAACGTTGGTGGATTCACCAATTGCACATCTCTATCTCTGTTACCTTGAGCTATAACTTCCTTTTGTGTTCCTGCAACCAAGGCGGTACCTAATCCGCTACCTCCTAGCCACAAAAGAGCATTTCGTCGTGAGAATTTTGTCACTATTGAATTGACAGCACTGGTGATACTTTTAGTCATTGAAGCTCCGTAGATATTAGTTATCTATTTTTGACTAGGCTTGATTCTATTATGTAGTTAAATAGAGTCAAAAATCACTCAAATTTTTCATAATTACGTATAATTACTTGGTTAATATTATAATAATTTTAAAATATCTTTAATATTTGATTAATTACTCTAAATTAGTTATCTTTTTAAATTGCTATTTTTTTTTAATTATTGCTGTCCCTTGTGTCCTTGGTAAATCAACAATTTTAAAATTAAATAGGATGTTGTAATAATCTTTCTTAATCTGCTGAGTTACTGAATACATTGCTAATAAAATTAGGCAAACTCACCGAAGTTTGCTTGGAGGGAAACCTTCCTGGCAACTTCTCTCTGTGTACCTTTGGGCTTGACTTTGCGCTCCTCTGCGTTAAAAAACATTAGTTTTCTACCTCACTTAACTAGGAATCGCTATAAATTAAATCTAATTCCTATATATTCAGCTATTTGGAAAATACTCAATATCTAAATTTTAAAACTCTGCAAATGTAGGCATTTACAGTGTAGTGGCGGGCGAATGTATCTCCAAAACTGGATTAAGATTGTTGTTACTTTCTTGAAATTACTCAAGGGTAATCTCAAAACACACAGCAACTCTCAAATATGCCGTTCAGTTCGCCAATTCTAAAAAACTGAATTTAGTAAACGAAGGACATACTCAAGTTAAGGCGATAACATTTGCACAGGCTACTTTACTGTTACTACTAACATCACGAGGTGATATTAATAGTCAACCTACAATGCAGAGTTTTTACTAAAGTTCAATTGGCTATCTTTACAGGATAGTGTCTTTTGACCCGGACAGGGTGGGAGAAAGTACAGGAATCGAACCTGCAACAGATCGATTATGAGTCGATTGCTCTACCAGTGAGCTAACTTTCGGGTGTTTGATGTAGGAGTCGAACCTACGTCCAGCCGAGGGCTTCGGATGCTCTACCACTGAGCTAATCAAGCGATGGAGTAATAACTCATCCCTCTACGATATACGCGCAATCCAAAGGTTGGCGCACCAGTTGGGTATACAGAACCCAAACCATAGTTGAGCAGATGTAATATTGCCTTGTAACTAAATGTAACACAAAAATTATTAATCTTAGTTTGGCAGGCATTAAGTTTTCTTTGACACAGCAAAACTTAAAGTAAATTTATTTCTTATGGTTAGGCGATCGCTGCATAAACAAGACTTTAGTTAGAATAAAGCAAAATTTTAAACTGATTGATAACAGGCAATTTTATTTATCTCTACCAAAGTAATTAGTGAAAAATATTTTTTTAGTTGAATTCAGGCATATTTAACTGATATTTACAGCTAATGACAGAGTACAAGCAGATTTCCAAGAATTAGCATAAAAGTAGTCTGAAATATTAGTCTATCAACAATATAGTATTTTAAATATTATGCCGATTAATTGCTTGACACACCAAAATAAAAATAATCACACTGACCCAGATAATCATACTCAACCATCAATAAAAGTAGAAGTAGCTCTAGCATTAGATCAAATTAAAAATTGTGTTTGGCTAATTGGTATTCCATCCTGGTTATTTGCCATCACAGACAGAAGTTTTGCGATGTTGTCGGATGGAAGTTTATCACCAATCGAGATATTACAACTATTGATGACTTGCTTATTTTTTGTGAGTTGGGTTTATTTAAAACCAGAAGAAAGTTTAAACAGTAATGATGTAGAGCCTAATGAATATGCAGAGTATCTCAGTCGCAGCCAAGCTCACAAATTTAGGCTGAAGAAGCGACACATGATTAGCCAAGATTATATTCTACCTTTTCCTTATTATTGCCAAATATATCACCTACTGAATTTAAAACACTTAGAGACAGTTCATAAATTCAGCCTTAATAGTTTGAAGGTTTTGAGTATTAGTCAGTACCAACCAACTAACATAGGTGGAGTGATCAAATTCCATACCATGTTGCAACCAAATATTAACCTGTTGAGATTTTGGCGGCAACCAATTGTAGAAGTAGATTTAATTTTACATACTCCCTATACTATTGAACTGAGTATTCCTGCATATAACGATAAAAGAATAGTTGTTATATTTCATGCTTTTCCCTTAAGTGAGCGGGAACATCAATTATTTATAGATATATATAGTGATTTAGATTGGCCGAAGCCGATATTACAATTTGTTTTGCACTGTGCTGCTTGTTTGACACTATTTGAAGATTTACCATATTTACAGGCTTTAACTGAAACGAATGTCGAGCGTTTATTTAATATGAATTTAGCTTCTAAGCATGAAACAATGTTATTGTTTAAACGATTCATAGAACTGTATGGTACTCGACAAAAAAGAATCCAGTTACCAGAATCGACATAAGTTTTAGGCTAGTACAAAAAGACTGAAGTATGAAGTCTGAAGTATGAAATGAAGAAGCCCTTAGAGGTTGTTTGAAAAGTCTAAATTATTGCTCACCGGGCGATTGGAAATCGCGGCTACACAGACGAAACCCACCTACGTGGGTTTGAAATTCTTGATTTTGTGTTAGTCCACGCAGGTGGACTTTGCTTGTGTAGTAGCGAATTCTATTCGCCCAATACTTTTCAAACATCCTCTTAGAGTGAACTTTTCAGCAATTGATAATGGGTGCTTTATTTCCGCTTTACTGTACTAGATACATGATATAAATATACCCGACTTTCTTAAGAAAGTCGGGTATATTATTGATAAGGAATCTAGGTCATTTTATTGTCAATTAACTGCTGCCAATAATGTTTTAGTTGCAGATTCTCCTGCTTTTTTCAACTTGCGGCTGAGTTGAGACACCAAAAATCCGGTGAGGGCAAAATGTCCTAAGATTGCCAGAAAATAAGCAAATGATAATCCATCGCTTGTTGGTGGAGATAAAGCAATGAGTGGTGCAGCAATTGAAAATAGCCAAACTACAGCGTAGTTTTCAGGTCTAGAGAAAAATATTCCTAAGAAAATGGGTGGGAGTACAATCACAGCCATTAAAACTCCTGTTGCCCACAATTGCCGCTGTTCATTTTTCATGAATAAAATTAACTGCGTTAAGGCTGCATATATCACAGCTAAACTCCCAGCAAATAGCAAGGCAATCCAAGAATTATTTTTATTCTCGATACTAACTTGCGAAATTAAAACAAAGCAGCTTAAGCAAGTAACAGAGATTATTACATTAATAGCGATCGCTAAAATTCCTGGGCTTTTTTCACTCCAGATTAAATCATGAATTAAACTAGTTTTACCTAATTTTTGGCTTTGCTCGATATGTCTATATCTAGCCCAATCTTGCAGTGTTTGACGACCAGGGCTGATGCCAGCAATTAAATATAAAAATAGCCCCAAATTCAAAACCATTAAAAATCCGATATTTTCAGGGAGTGAATAACTCCTAGATGAGATATTAAATATTAACTCTTGCCAATCAGCACATCCTAAAATGATGAAATTAAAAACAGCAGTTAGTAAATAACTCTGCTTTTTACTCAACATAGTTACATTAGGATCACGGAAGCAACGTTGCAAAGATTGCCAAATAAAGTATGCGCCAATAAAGTAAACTATTACAGCAAAGCAAGCTGTAGTAATGAAATTTTCTCCTAGGGGTAGAGTAAACCAATGAAAAGATTTGAATTTGGGAATATTGCTAAATTGATAATCTATGTCAGAATATGGCATTAAAAAAGATGGGTTAATCAGTCCAAAAACGCTAACTGGAGTATTAGCAGAAAAATTAGATGAGAAGCTTTGCTTGGTAAATATGAGATACCCTAATAATGCACCACTCCCTAACCAAGCTTGAAAACTGCCTAGCCAAGAACCAACTAAACCAAATAGTAATGCAGCACTGTAGTAGACAAAACTAACACTTATCACTACTGCATAAAAACTAATAATTTCAATTAAAGGAATTTTGGCATTCAAGCCTGACCATAAATGCAAAGGTAATGCTAACACTACAGCAATATAAAGCAAAGCTGGAACACCTAAGATTTTTCCCCATAAAATACTTTGTGGTGATTGGGGACTCAAGCGAATAAAATTGAGGGTATCGCGTCTTTCTTCAGTAGCTAAATCATTAATTAGTAGATAACTTCCTGCTGCTATTAATCCAAAGCTAACAATGATACTCAACCAAATGAAAATCTCCCAAGACCACAATTGCCAATTAATAATAACTTTACCCAAACCATCAGTAAGGCATTCTGCAAAGTTATATTTTGTTGCGCCTGTGCAGTATTTATTAGGATTTCCTTGCAATACACTCAGGCGTGTAGGTAACTGGGATTGAAATGACATGAATAATATAAATTGACCCAGCAGTGAGATAGCAGATGTTAATAACAGATTACGTGGTTTAAATCGCCCTTTGAGTTCTCTAAATAACTGCGGATTCCAGTTTCCTAAGTAATTTATCAAAGCTTGAATCATGACTATTTCTCCAAATAATTAGTTCAAAAAAATCTTAAAAGAACTAGTTTATTATTTAGTTCCTTTTGGTTATTACCTAATACAAAGCGGCGGAAATAAAGATACCATTCCAAGTTGGTGAAAAGCTTGTGATATACGCTTTTTGATTTTTGACTTTTGAACGCCAGTTGCTTCAAGTCGGCAGAGCCGCCCAACGCACTGGCTCCTTTTGACTTCCGCCTTGCGGTACTAGCGTCCTGCTAATAATGCTTTGGTTGCAGATTCTCCTGCTAACTTCACCTGATTTGTCAAATGTAAATTTAACAATGCTAAAACAGTGAATTCAGCCAATAGTGACATAAAAACGTTGACTGTTGCTGAGTGTTCTAATCCTACCCAAGGAAAACCCGAAAATAACCAAAATACAGAATTTGTTTCAGGCGTAACTTTCAGCATACTGAAAATTATCGGTGGGACAAACATCAATATACCTATAGTTGCGATCGCAAAAAATGTCCGCCTCGGAGTTTTTAGTAATAACATTCTCTGCGCTATGGTTGCATAAATCATAGCTAGAGTAATAAACATAGCTACTCCTAAAATAGCTTTCATTCTGCCAATTTTGTTCACCCAGTCGATGCTGTTGTTGTGGTTAATATTCAAAGCAGGAGCCAGTACCATCCAAATTAATATTGGGATAGTCATGATTAAAAGACTAATGCCAATTGTGACTATTGCAGGACTCTTATCGTACCAAACTAAATCTCGCCATAAAGATTTCTTGCTAAAAGCATTGTTACTAGGTGTTTGTTGATGGCGATATCTTGCCCAATCTTGTATTTGTTGTCTGTGAGGAGATAAAATTACTAACAAGCAAGTTAGTAAAACTACGTTAAATATTACAATCCAGAAGAAATTTTGACTGATTTGATAATTCAAATCATAGTAACAGTTTACTGGTTTATATTGTCGGTAAGCGGGGCAGTAATTCTTGGTATATTGCAGAGTAAATCCCCAAAAAATTGCTTGATAACAAGCTACTAGTAAGTAACTTTGCCCTTTACTAAGTAGGGTAGCATTAGGATTACGAAACCGCCGTTTGAGTGCTTGCCAAATCCAATAGCAGCCAACACAATAATTGAATAAATGTAATCCTATAAATGTGAAAACATTTTTTCCTAATGGTATATAGAAAAATTGGGTTTCTGATAACAGCGATATATTACCTCTGTTAAATAGATTTGGAAACAGATATTTCGTCATATCAAAAGGACTTAATAGCCTCAGCCAAGCTGCGGTGTTGTGCAAGTTTTGGGTATTAAATGCAAATTGCATTGTAGTTAGCAAAAACATGAGAACTGCACCACTAGCTAACCAAGGTTGAAAAACACTAAATCGATTACTCATCAAGCCAAATAATAATGTGGCACTGTAGAAGAAGAAGCAACTAGCGGCTAGTACTATATAAAAGGTGAAAATGTAACTGGCAGAAATTTTGGCAGAAATTCCTGACCAAATATGTAAGGGAATTGCAGCCAAAATCATCAAATAAATTATAATTGGTACTCCTAGCATTTTGCCAGTTAAGATGCTAGTTTCTGACTGGGGACTGAGACGAATAAAATTTAGAGTACCGCGCTTTTCTTCTTGAGCGAGATTATTGACTAGTAAATATGCGCCTGCGACTAACAATATATAGATAAAAACTACGCAGAGTGTGAGAAATATATATTCCCAATGGTCACGCCACCACATCTGAAAGTTAATTTCAGAAATAGGACATGGCTGCTGATATAAATAATCATTTAACTGTTTTTGTTGTGCTTCGAGGGATTTTAATTGTGCTTTGAATTTTTGGAGCTTTGTTAAGTCGTAGTTTTGCTTACTGTTGTAGAAGTTGATTTGTTTTTGAGCATGATCTATGAGTTTATAAACCGATTCAATTTTCTTTTGATAAACCTTGCTCAGATTACAATACTCTCCATTCATGGAATACTTATTATTAGGATATTGCCCAATATGATAGAGAAACAGCCCCAACTGACCAAGTAGGGAGATAGCGAAGGCAAATATCAAATTAAAAATTTTGAGCCGACCTTTAATTTCTCGCAGAAGCTGAGGATTCCAGTCGCCAATTTTATCCAAAAGATTGAGATACATAGAAGAAATTACTCTAACTTTGAGAGATGATGCTTTAGGATGCTTGTTTATGACCAAGCTTGAGAAAAATGCTTTCTAAGTCTTCTTGAGTGCTATGAAAATCAGTGATGGGGATACCAGATTGAATTAGCGATCGCAACAATTCTGCACAAGCATTTTGATCGCCAGAGAAATTAACTCTGATGTTGTTAGTTCCTGGTAAAATCTCCCATTCCTCTACCAAAGGATGATTTTTCAATTCACTAATCACAGCATCAAGTTTCCCCAAGGTTGACAACATAATTTGTTGTCGAGCCAACCGCTGATAAAGTTGTTGGAGTGAAGCACTTTCTACCAAAAATCCCAGTTCCATAATTCCCACAGAAGTACAAAGTTCCGCTAAATCGCTGAGAACGTGGGAGGAAATTAAAATTGTCATCCCAGCTTCTTGCAAAGCTTTGATAATTTCGCGGAACTGCATCCTGGCGATGGGGTCAAGTCCCGATACAGGTTCATCTAGGAGTAATAAAATCGGCTCATGGATGATAGTGCGTGCTAAACTGAGGCGCTGTTTCATCCCCCGCGACAGTGTAGAAATTAAACTGTTGCGTTTATTTCCTAGTTGGATGAGTTCTAAAACTTCGTGTAGACGCTGAGTGCGGCGTGGTTCGCGCAAACGATACAAACGTGCAAAGTAATCGAGGTAATCCCAAACTGTCAAATCTTCATACAGGGGATAGTCATCGGGTAAGTAGCCAAGACGACGCTTGATAGTTGGGTTACTCTTGTCCCGTACAATGCGATCGCCATTAATATAAATCTCACCCGTAGTCGGCTCCTCAGCAGTCGCTAACATGCGGATGAGAGTCGTTTTACCCGCGCCATTTGGCCCTATCAGTCCGTATACTTCACCTGCTTGGATCTCTAAATCAACATCATTAACGGCTACATATCGCTCAAATTGCTTAGTTAAACCACAGGTACGAATTGCTAATTCTTTTACCATAGCTGCTAGAGTACGGCGGTTGATCACACACTAACCTAGCCTCTCTCTACCGCTATTGTCAGGCTCGTTTCAGAAATTGAAACTGATTTTATGTTCACTTTTAATTTATGGTAATTAATTATACTTTAATTTATTAGGTAAAATTATTTTGGTTTAATATTATTTGTTAATAATCTAACAAAGCAGGTAAGGCATATCAAACCTTACCTGTTGGTTATTTTTTAGTTTCTTATTGAGAAAAACTATGTTAAACAAACCTTAGACAATATTAGGAGAATGAATCACAGGTTTTGTTCCATCTCCTGCTAAAGCGTTAAATGCATAGCGTTGTTCAGGAACAGGATAACCAGCCTCACCAAAGGTTTCACGAATAGCTTTATTGGTGTCGAAGTAAACCTGCCAGTAATTTTCATTATTGCAATAAGGACGCACCGCTAACACTGGCCCTGCTAAATTAAAGGTCATAATCTCAACATCTGGTGCAGGTTCATCTAATACATTGGGAATTTGACTAATTCTAGTTTTTAAGCGAGCGATCGCATCATTATGATCAACATTGTGATGCAGTTGCGCTAGTAAATCAACTCGACGGTAAGGATTAGCAGAGAAATTCTGAATATTATCAGAAAATATTTTATTATTAGCGACAATTGTCATCACATTATCAAGCGTGTTAATAGTTGTTGTAAATAATCCTATTTCTGTAACTGTTCCAGTCACGCCTCCAGCCGTAATTAAATCACCAACTTTAAATGGGCGAAAAATAATTAAAAAAGCACCAGCAGCAAAGTTGGCTAACAGTCCACCCCAAGCCGCACCAATTGCTATTCCAACTGCGGCTAATAATGCAGCAAAGGAAGTTGTTTCAATTCCAAAAAAGCCAAGAATTGCCACTACTAAAACAATTCTCAAGGTGACAGCAATAATATTAACTAGGTAGTTAATGATTGTTGGCTCTACATTTTGGCTACGAAACCCTCGACGTAATAGCTTTAACCCAAAATCAATCAATCGCTGCGCGATAATCCATAAAAGGATAGCACCAATAATTTTGAGTCCAAATTGAGTTAAAAGTGCAAGAGCTACTTGACCAATTTCTTTGAAATTCATCATTTCTTCTCTGTTTTTACATTTATTAAGAAGTAACCAAAAATTTAGACAAAATTTTGATAAATTTTGCCCAAAATATTTTTATTTTTAGTGCTGGATAATATAGTTTGAATATTCCACCTCATACCCTACCTCATACCCAAGGAGTAGATATTAATTCTTCCTTTTGATAGACAGTTAATAAAATAGACAATAAGTTGCAAGTTATATCGGCACAAGCTTTATAGGCATTTTGCTCTGGTTTTTTTATTTAATAACTTGCCTGCTATTTATTTTGTTGCTGTGGTTTATGAGTATGATTATTGAAAATATTGCTAATAACGTATTAATTAATGCTGTGATAGCAGTGATAACTCCTTTGTGAATAAAAAGATACCCGACTTCTAAAAGAAGCCAGGTATCTGGACAAATTAAATTTGATTGAAATAGGAAAAACTTGGCTCTTCAGTACATAGTATGCCAAGCTATTAGTTAAAAACGAAAATTTTGCCTTAAAATCAAGGTTATAACGCTATAAGCAATAAATAAGCATAAAATATTAAAAATAATGCTCATCTTGCTTATCTAGTCTACGTTACAGCTTTTTAGCCAATTAATTTAGCATAACAAGTACGGAAGAGCCAAAAACTTAACTCATCAAAGAGGTGGATGAGATAATAGATTCGGAATCATCTGGTGTACCACTTGCCCCTTGACTACTAAATGCATAGCGTTGTTCAGGAATAGGATAACCAGCTTCACCAAAGGCTTCACGAATAGCTTTGTTAGTGTCGAAATAAACTTGCCAGTAGTGTTCATTATTGCAATATGGACGCACTGCTAAGACTGGCCCTGCTAAATTAAACGTGATAATTTCAACATCTGGTACAGGATTATTGACTACGTTGGGAATTTGGCTGATTCTGGCTTTTAGACGAGCGATCGCATCGTTATGATCAACATTGTGATGTAGCTGTGCTAGTAGATCAACGCGACGGTAGGGATTAGCAGAGAAATTTTGGATATTGTCAGAAAAAATCTTGTTATTGGCGACAATTGTTAACACATTATCGGGTGTATTGATATTAGTAGTAAACAGCCCGATTTCTGTAACTGTACCTGTGACACCTGCGGCTGTGATAAAGTCGCCAACTTTAAATGGACTAAAGACAATCAAAAAAGCCCCAGCTGCAAAGTTCGCCAACAATCCACCCCACGCTGCACCAATCGCCACACCTGCGGCGGCTAACAATGCAGCAAACGAAGTAGTTTCAATGCCAAAAAAGCCGAGAATGGCGACAATTAAAACAATTCTTAAAGTTACGCCAATGATATTAAGCAGATAGTTAACTAGAGTTGGATCAACGTGTTGACTGCGGAAACCACGTCTGACTAACTTGAGCGCAAAATCAATCAACTTCTGTGCCACAATCCAAAAAGCGATCGCACCCAAGATTTTCAAGCCAAAAGTCGTCAACAGTGCAACGGCAACTTGTCCAATTTGATTAAAATTCATAAACTTTTTTATTTTTGGCTAGTTTTGATCCAAAACATACAAGAAACTCAGCCAAAATCGATGATGATCAGTTTTTTTTTAATCTTTGGGTAGATGCCGAATAGTACATTTAACTGTTATTCAAGACTCACTAATCAGTATGAATGTTAGTAAATTAACAAGAAACTGAGGTTTATTCACGTCTAGCATTTATTACCTTTAATACCCACCGGAAAAATTAAAGCTTCCATAGGTACATCTTGCTCGGTATGATATTTAATCTGCAAGCATTTACCTAATAGAAACTAGCTATGACTCAAAACTACCGCATTACCTTACTTCCCGGCGATGGCATTGGCCCTGAAATTATGGCAGTGGCGGTAGATGTGCTGAAAGTCGTAGGGAAAAAATTTGATATTGAGTTTGCCTTCCAAGAAGCTTTAATTGGTGGTGCAGCCATTGACGCGACGGGCGAACCTTTACCTGCTGCTACCTTAGACGCTTGTCGCAATAGTGATTCTGTGTTACTCGCCGCTATTGGTGGTTATAAGTGGGATACTTTACCATCTCACCAGCGCCCAGAAGCGGGTTTGTTAGGACTACGCGCGGGTTTGGGTTTATTTGCAAATTTACGCCCCGCCCAAATTTTGCCGCAGTTAATTGACGCTTCGACTTTGAAACGGGAAGTCGTAGAAGGCGTAGATATTATGGTGGTTCGCGAACTCACTGGTGGAATTTACTTTGGTAAACCCAAGGGAATTTTTGAAACAGAAACGGGTGAGAAACGCGGTGTAAATACAATGGTTTACAGCGAGTCAGAAATTGACCGCATTGGTAGAGTTGCCTTTGAAACAGCCAGAAAAAGACGCGGTAAACTCTGTTCTGTAGATAAAGCCAACGTATTAGAAGTATCGCAGTTATGGCGCGATCGCATCACCAAACTTGCCGCCGAATATCCCGATGTCGAACTGTCTCACCTTTATGTTGATAATGCGGCGATGCAATTAGTCCGCGCTCCTAAACAATTCGATACGATTGTTACAGGTAACTTGTTTGGTGATATTCTCTCCGACGCGGCGGCGATGCTAACTGGCAGTATTGGGATGTTACCCTCTGCGAGTTTGGGTGCTTCTGGCCCTGGCGTATACGAACCAGTTCACGGTTCTGCACCGGATATTGCAGGACAAGATAAGGCGAATCCTTTAGCGCAGGTTTTGAGTGCGGCAATGATGTTACGCTATGGGTTAAATCAGCCACAAGCAGCAGATACCATCGAAAAAGCTGTATTGCAAGTTTTAGCACAAGGCGATCGCACAGGCGATATCATGTCACCTGGAATGAATCTTTTAGGTTGCCAAGCAATGGGCAATTCACTCATTCAAGCTCTAGAGAAATAATTCTTTGAGGAGAAGTTGGGCAAATTGGCAATCTTTACAGAAAGTTTCGGGTACACTATAGACAAAATCTATTAAGTAGTTAGCAGTAAATAGTGTACGCTTTACGACAAGAGACAGCTAATTTCACAGCCTCTAGAATCCAGCCACCTCTGATTGATCCCGCTATCATCAGAGCGGCTGGCAAGATTTACTACACTTATTGTGAAGTACATCCTGAAATCGCGGGGCAGCCTTCCGGGGTAGCAATTAATCGTGTTACCCATCGAGGTAAAGTCATTTTTACCCACCAACCCGTTCTTTTACCACAAGAATGTTTTGTGCCTTTAAATCAAATTGAATCCCACATGTATTAGTTATTAGTCAATCAAGTGCTGAGTGCTGAGTGCTGAGTGCTGAGTAAAATACCTTGTCTCTAGCCTCTCTTTTGCCTCTCGACAAAGGACAAAAGATGAAGCACAAATGACACAGAACAATTGACAAATGACTATATGGACTTTTTAATGGCCGTTCCGGCGATTATTGTTGTTTTCGCCTTGGGTGCATCTATAGGTAGCTTTATCAACGTTGTCGTTTATCGAATCCCTGCGGGGTTATCGATTCTTTGGCCACCTTCCCGTTGCCCCCATTGCTTAAACCAGCTGAAAGCTTATGACAATGTACCCGTGCTGGGATGGTTGTGGTTACGCGGAAAATGCCGTTATTGCAAAAATAAAATAGCTGTTCGTTATCCCGTAGTAGAAGCAATAACGGGTATAATTTTTGTCGTCATTTTTTTAGTATTTCAAGTTTCCATCGCTACGATAGGATATTGGGCTTTTTGTAGTTGGCTATTGGCGTTAGCTTTAATTGACTTAGATACCATGACTCTCCCCAATGCCTTAACACAATCAGGGTTAGTATTAGGCTTGGGATTTCAAATAATTAGCGGTTTTACCCACGAAGTCAGTAGTGTGAGTATCGTTAAGCACCTAATGATGGGGATAGTTGGTGCAGTTATTGGTTTATGGCTATTTGATGGCATCGCCTTTGGTGGTTCAATAGTTCTCGGTAAAACGGCGATGGGTGCGGGAGATGCCAAACTTGCAGCCATGATGGGTGCTTGGCTGGGTTGGCGATATTTGCTGTTAGCTAGTTTAATTGCCTGCGCCGTGGGAGTATTAGTAGGTGGATTAGTAGTTGTGCGATCGCCTAAAAAAACCGGAGTGAAAATCCCCTTCGGCCCTTTTTTAGCACTAGGCGCAATCATCACTGTCTTTACCGGCCCAGCCATTTTATCGGCTTATTTGCAACTATTCAATTTATCTCAATAACATTATCTATCTTGTTATCCATCTTCTGGGGTGGGCATCTTGCCCGCCCTAACTCTGGGACGGGTGAGGACACCCATCCCACAAGAATATTTTGGTTATTTTGCACTCTCAAGTAAAGTAGGGTGGGCAAACTTTGCCCACCCTACCTACAAACCTAACTCTCAAGTCAGGAATCTGGTAATTTAGCCCATTCTCACCGAATATTTACTCAAACACCCACATTAACCGATACAATCGTTTAAACAGACTCTACATTATATTTAAGCGATCGCTATGGTAACTAAATCTGATGTTCAGGTGACAGTTTCCCTGACTCAATTGGGTTTGGAAGATGAAGAATTGCAAGCCCAAGTACAAAATTTACTCCCCCAGTTGCGAGATGTGGATGGGGTAGAAGGCGCAGATTTAGTTGCAGTTACAGAAGTACCTCAAGGTTCTAAGGCGTTGGGTGGTTTTTCTTTGGGGACATTTAAAGCACTGGTAAAACCGACTTTAATTAAGCCTGTGTTTGATTTTTTAGGGCGTTTGTCTAACAAAACCTTTGAAATTGAAGTAGAAGCTTACGGGGAAAAATTCAAGGCGAAAGCTAGTAGCAAAGAAGATTTGATCTTCATCCTCGAAAAAACCGAAACTTTATTGAATAACGCCAAAAATAGACAAGACAGCAACAATGGCTAAGGTAGCACTGCTAATCGGAATTAGCGAATATAACCCAGGACTAGACCCGCTACCCAACGCTGTGAAAGATGTTGAGGCGATGCAGCGAGTTTTAGTAAATCCAGAAATGGGTGGTTTTGCTGAGGGAGATGTCACCGTGCTGAAAAATCCCAAACGGCAAGAAATGGAACGGGAAATTTATAACCTGTATGCTAATCGTCACAAAGATGATTTATTACTTTTATACTTTTCTGGTCATGGGGTGACAGTTGAAAATGGTGACTTTTACTTTTCGACTTGCGAAACTCAAAAACAAGACAATAAATTTCTCCCATTCACAGCTGTAGCTGGGACAAGTGTACATAGCTGGATGAACCAAAGCAAATCTAAGCGACAGGTAGTAATTTTAGACTGTTGCTTTAGTGGTGCTTTTGCTAAAGGTTTGACAGCAAAAGATAGTGGTACGATTGACCTGCAACAGCAATTAGGCGGTGAGGGAAGGGCAATTCTCACAGCTTCTACTTCCACACAATATGCGTTTGCATCTGATGATTTAGACTTGTCGATTTACACTAATTATCTCGTAGAAGGCATCGAGAAAGGTGCAGCCGATTTAGATAGTGATGGTTTAATTGCGGTGGATGAATTGCACAAATATACGAAAAGCAAAGTGCAAGAAGCATCTCCCTCCATGACACCGGAATTTTATCCTGTTAAAGAAGGTTATCGGATTTTTCTGGCTAAATCGCCCAAGGATGACCCGAAACTGAAGTATCGTAAGGAAGTGGAACGCCGTATTCATCTTGGTGATTTTTCCATTCCTGCCCGTCGCATATTAGACTCATTACGTAATAAGTTGAAGCTTGACTCTAATATTGCTGATGCGATTGAAGCGGAAGTTCAACAACCATATCTGGAGTATCAGCGAAAGTTAAAAGAATATGAAGAAACTCTAATTGCAACAATTGACCGTGAGCCGATATTAAGTGAAAGAACTCTCAATGACCTCAGAGACTATCAACAAGAGTTAGGTTTGCGCGATGAAGATGTCGCACCCATAGAAAAACGCATTATTGGACAACCAAAACCGCCTGAATTTGTAGAAGAATTACCTGATGCAGCGTATTCCTCAAACCTAACCCCCAACCCCTTCCCTACGAGGGAAGGGGAGCAAGATTCAAAGCCTCTCTCCGCTTCGGGGAGAGGTTTGGAGAGGGGTTCTACGTTACCTAAAACTGTTCAACCTAATCGATTTGAGTTTGAAATAGTGAAGGTAGACGCTAAAGGAAAAATTATCAACCGCAACCAGGGACGCGCTGAGTGTTTTGCTGAAGACTTGGGTAATGGCGTAGTTTTAGAGATGGTTGCAATTCCTGGCGGTAAATTCCTCATGGGTTCGTCAAAGAGTGAGGCGGGACGAAGTGACGATGAAAGTCCACAGCATAATGTCACTGTTCTACCCTTTTTTATGGGTAAATTTCCTGTAACCCAAGCGCAATGGCAAGCCGTTGCTGCTTTTGATAAGGTGAATATTGATTTAGACCCAGACCCATCCCGTTTTAAAGGCGCTAACCGACCTGTAGAATGTGTTTCTTGGGATGATGCGGTTGAGTTTTGCGCTCGACTGTCGAAAAAGACTGGTAAGATATATCGCTTACCCAGTGAAGCCGAATGGGAATATGCTTGTCGCGCGGGAACAACTACGCCGTTTTATTTTGGAGAAACCATTACGACAGAGTTGGCAAATTACGACGGAAATTATACCTACGGTTCTGCTCCTAAAGGTGAATATCGAGAACAAACAACAGATGTGGGGAAATTTCCGGCAAACCCCTTTGGTTTATTCGATATGTGTGGTAATGTATGGGAATGGTGTCAGGATGAGTGGCACGAAAATTATAATAATGCGCCGACTGATGGCAGTCCTTGTTTAGGTGATAATGATAATCAAAAGCGACTGCTGCGCGGTGGTTCGTGGAACGGCTGTCCGTAGTATTGCCGTTCGGCGAATCGCAGCAGGGATGAGCGTGACAGCTGGTACAGCAGCGTGGGTTTCGGGTTGTGGTTGTGCGGGGCAGGGCTTCTTAGCCCTTTACTCTCTTGCTCTTTTGCCCTCTACACTTTTTTCTTTACCCTTCTCCCGCGCGAAGCGCGATCAAATTTTTTTAGATTTTACGGATGAGTGATTTACCCATAATACAGAAAACTTATGATTTAATCAAGTGGTACGTGCCAATTTTAAACCGCCTGCCCAGAGATCATAAATTATTGCTGGGCAATCGAATTATTACAGCAATCTTTCGTAGGTTGGGTGAAACGAAGTGGAACCCAACAAATGATATGAAAAAAGCAAAATTTCTCAACTACAAAAATTTAAATTCACATATAGCAACACCATCAAAAACCACATAACAATTAGCCCCCTCCTCGCCTGCGGGGAGGGGGTTGGGGGTGGGGTTCATCTCTGCAAACAAGCAGCAATATCCTCTAACACCCCCTCTATCCTCTCCATCACATCCTCATTTCTAAATCGCACAACCTGTAACCCTAAACTCTCCAAAAACTCTTGACGTATTGCATCTTCTACTTGGGTGTAATTGTGAATTTCGCCATCCACTTCCACCACTAACTGCGCTTCACTACAGTAAAAATCGAGGATAAAACGGTCAATTGTTTGCTGGCGGCGGAACTTGAACCCCAAAAGTTGCTTGTGTCTCAACTTCTCCCAAAGTCGCTTTTCTGCTGGAGTTGGTTCACACCGCATTTGTCGCGCCAAGGGTTTGAGTTTTTCCCAAAGTTGAGGTGTGGTTTGCCAAACTTGGACTGAAACCCCACCCCCTAACCCCCTCCCCGCAAGCGAGGAGGGGGAATTGGAGTTGGTGAGAGGCTTTGGCTTGGGATTTTGATTTTGGGTCATATACATTGTTGGCTAATGAATATTTCAGCTATTATTCCCAGTGCGATCGCATTCCCAAAATCAAGTTACTACAGTAGCAATCTCTCATAGGTTGGGTTCCACTTCGTTTCACCCAACCTATGATATGAAAAAATCAAAATTCTTCAACTACAGAAATTTAAATTTACATAGTAATTAGTTAGAAAATCTATCAATGTGGGTTAGATTGAGGCACAAAATCTAACATAAGTTTAGTAGATAAAGTGTTGGGTTACGCTAATGCTCCACCCAACCTACAAATATTACTATATGAGCAAAGCAAACTAGTGGAGTTTGGCTGATGGGAATTGAAGAATTATTATTACCTTTTAGAGAAGAAATATTAAGAATTGCGTCTAAATATGGGGCTTATAATCTGCGAGTGTTTGGTTCAGTAGCAAGAGGCGAAGCCAGACCAGATAGTGATGTAGATTTTTTAGTAGAACTAGAACTAGGGCGAAATTTATTAGATCGAATTGGCTTAATGCAAGATTTAGAAGAGTTATTAAACCGAAAAGTTGATGTAGCAAAGCCAAGTAATTTACATGAACTAATTAGAGATAAAGTTTTAAGCGAAGCTGTTGCACTATGAAAGATGAAAGGCGTTATTTACTCGATATTGCAGAATGTTGGCAATTGCAACTTTAATGTTTTAAAACAAAGGTATAAATTCTATTCTGTCTTGATATTCTTTATCTAGTGAACCTTCTGCTATCAAAAGTAATTGTTCAAGATTTTCACCTACACTTAATTTTGGATTTAAAATGAAGATTCCTGGCACATGATGGTTCTGAGCTATATGATCTGCCAAGTGAATTGGCATAGATTTACGGTTGTTAGTGACTAAAACAAAATTATGTTCTTCACACCAAAGCAAAATTTCGGGATCTAGAGTTCCTTTTGGTGGAGTAGTTAAGTCACCAATTGCCATTACAAACAAATCAGGCTTGAGTCGGCGTAGTTGAATGGTGTAAACCTGATCAACATTCTCATCTATGAGATACTTCAGTGCCATGAGTTTGCGCCGCTAACTTTTCAGCTTTTAATTTGCGTAGCCTTTCAACAACTGGATTAGGGTTGCGACTTTGTTCTTCTCTCATGCGATCGCCCCACTCTAGCCAATCTTTTAGATAAGCATCTACAGCTTTTTGATTGTGTAAGTAGTAGAGAATAGTAGCATAAACCTGCTCTAAAGTAAGTGAAGTATAGGTTTTAGCAATCTCTTCGGGAGTTTTAGCACGGAACAGGTAGTCAAATAAAATTGTTTCAATTCCTACTCGTGTACCCTGAAGTCTAATATCATCAGGTGCAAGAAAATTAAAGTAGTCTTCAAGCTGCATAGTTCGCTAAAAATAAGATGTTGATATTATTGCCTGATCGTAACATCGAACAAATTTCAGCGATTCTTTGCAAGAGAAGCTGGGCGATCGCAAGTTGAATATTCTGCGCCGTGCAAGCGATCGCCTGATAAAATAATATAATTAAGACTGTTTCCGCGCTTTTTGTGTCCTGTTTAAGACAAGCACTGACCATTCCCAATGACTGTAACAGTCATTACCCCATTGCCGCTTCACCTTTTGATAATATCAACACTGTGACTTGTATTACCCTCTTAACGAAAGCGACCCGTTGGCAAGACTAATGCCACAGATGCTAACTGCTCAGAAACTAGCAAAATTATTTACAAAATATGGAAACAGTAGATCGCCGCTAGGGTTGGGTAACAGCATCTTTTTTCGGGAGTTGGTATTCCAATGGACATGACTTGACTAATACATTTACAAAATCATATCCGCGAGAGACTTGTATTGGTATAAGCATTTTCGTTAAGCTGGCAACCAAAGATGCAAATTAACAGTAAACAGTAAACAGTTATCAGTTGGCTCCCTGGTGAAACACTACACCAAATTGGTGCTATGGGTTGGTGGTAGGTTTAAATCCCCCACCACACGCTTGATAACTGATAACTGATAACTGATAACTGGTTTAAGGTCTGAATTGCTTATAAGCGTAATTTTGGCTACGTAGTCATTAAGCACTTGTTTTGACAAATGACTAATGACAAAGGACAAATGACTTTTCGACCCATACCCACTTGAATAAGATAAAAATGGCAAACAACGAAGAATCACGCGGTTTAAAGTCTCTGTTTGATTGGTTTGCAAATCGAAAAAAATCAGGCTCTACCAACCTGGAACGGCAAGAACGGGAAATTGCTGACGGGCTATGGCACAAATGTTCTCAATGTGGTGTTTTAACCTATACAAAAGATTTGAGAGCTAATCAAATGGTCTGCGTCGAATGTGGACATCATAATCGGGTAGATAGCGATGAACGCATCCGCCAATTGATAGATAACAATACTTGGCAACCGATAAATGAGCATTTGCGCCCGACCGACCCCTTACAATTCCGCGATCGCAAACCTTATAGCGATCGCCTCCGCGAAATGGAAACCAAACTCGGTCTAGTAGATGCAGTAAAAACCGGTTTGGGACAAATCAACGGAATGCCTGTAGCCTTGGGAGTAATGGACTTCCGGTTTATGGGTGGTAGTATGGGTTCCGTTGTCGGCGAAAAAATCACCCGTTTAATTGAACAAGCCACCGGACGACGTTACCCTGTAGTTATTGTCTGCACCTCTGGCGGTGCGAGAATGCAGGAAGGTATGCTTTCCCTTATGCAGATGGCGAAAATCTCCGCAGCTTTAGACCGCCATCGTGATGCCAGATTATTGTACATTCCCGTTTTAACCAACCCGACAACAGGCGGTGTAACGGCTAGTTTTGCGATGTTAGGCGATATTATTTTGGCAGAACCTAAATCTACAATCGGTTTCGCTGGTCGGCGCGTAATTGAGCAAACCCTGCGCGAAAAATTACCAGAAGATTTTCAAACTGCGGAAGATTTGCTCAAGCATGGCTTTGTAGACGAGATTGTGCCTCGTACTCAGTTAAAGAAAACCTTAGCACAGCTAATTGCTTTACACCAACCAGTTACAACTGCCCCTTCGATGATGCTGTGGGAGTCGATGACATTGAGTTCTACAGCAGTTGAATAATGAGGGAATAGGGAGTAGGGAGTAGGGAATAGGGTGATCACAACAGCAAATACACTACTCCCCACTCACAACTCCTAACTCCCCTCATCTTCCTGGTTCTTGCACAAAAAACAGTGGCACAAGTGCAGCTAGGCGCAACAAGCCAGAGAGGGCGAATAAGCCAAGTAAGCCGCCCCAAACGGCAAATTGAGCGATAAAACTGCCGATGGTTGTGCCTAAAGCGCCACTAGCACCAGCTACAGCCGCCGCGATCGCAAAATAAATTGACTGATTTTTCATAGGTGCGATCGCTAATTGCAAATTGTTATTACACAAGTCAATCGCTGCCCAAGTTATGCCAGCCAAAATATGTAAAAGTGGCAACCACAGCCAAATATCAAGTTGACTGGCATTAATTCCCAACCACAAAATTGGTGTCAGTCCTACCAAAATTCCCACAAAAATTAAGATAGGCAAATTTCCTACCCTGTCTGCTAATTTGCCCCACCAAATCATCATTAATAAATTTGCACCTGCTTGCAAACTGCCGTAAAGCGTCACCCAGCTAACATCTATATTCAAGGTATCTAACATATAAAGGTTAAAGAAGGGTGCGCTCAAATGAACAGCAAACATCCATAAACTGATATAAATCAGCAATATTAAAAAATTATAGTTTTTCCAAATACTAATAGCAGGTGAAGAGTCTAATTCATCTGTTGTGTTGTTTGTAGAGGTAGAAGCTAAAGAATTCTGTAATTGGGGATTGATATCTACCTTGAAATATTGACAGCCAATACTGATAATGCCAAATAAAACCCCAATTAGTAGTACTACTCCATAACCTTGGATAGTTCCGCCATACCAATGGGAGACAATTAAACCAGCCAAAGGCATACAAATTAAATTAGTTAAGCTGATTGCACTGTTGCGAATCCCGAAATACCTACCGCGCAATCTGCGGGGGACAATCATTGCTAACCAACTCATCCACGATGCACAGCCTAAACCGCCTAAAAGATGAGTGGCTAAAACAATCAACAGTGTCATCAAAACTAAATGTTGAGAACCGATACCGCCCCAACTAAAGATAGCAATAGCGATCGCTAAAATTAACCACAATAATCTAGCTGTGCCATATATTCCTAAAGCATAGCGAAAACGGCTAGTAGTACGTTCTGATAAATAAGCACCCAAAGGCTGAATTAAATTTACCAGCATGGGTATAGAAGATAACAATCCAAACACTACCGGACTAGCATCTAATTCCACAAGGAAATTGCTAAGTAAAATACCACCAGTGGTAATCCCAAAAACCGTTGCTAAAACAGCATCCACCGTAGAGGCGCGTAAACTAGTCCGAATAGCATCTTTGGGAAAGCGAAAAGCAGGTTTTGGAGTCGGAACAAGTGTAGTTGGTGGTGTAACAATCTGGGGTATTTCCAGAGTTTCCAGAGTCAGAGAAGCAGCAGTTTCAATCTGAACAGAATCCATAGTTATTGTTTGTAACGCACCTCAGCGAAGTGTCAGTGACATATTGAGGAATAGAAACTTCCTCATTAAGTTTGGTTATAATTTTTAGTTATTTTATCTTGCTTATTCTCAACAAAAATTCAGATTTATTAAACATCTGTCCTGAGCTACAGACGATATAAGTGAAGTGAAAACTACTGTCATCCATCTGTGAAAAGAATCAACTTGTGGAGATTTTTGGGTGTAGTTCTAGCGATCGCGATCGCGATTATTGGCTGTCACAGCCTACCACAACCAACAGCAAATGCAATCACCGTCAAACTCAGTGGTTGGGCGGGTTCCCAGGTTGAGCAAAAGCTATTAAAACAAGTTCTACAAGACTTTGAAGCCCAGCATCCCAACATCAAAGTTAAATACGAAGTCATCTCCGACCAATATATGGATGTCATCAAAACCCGTTTGGTTGGAGACGCGGCTCCTGATGTATTCTATCTTGATGCGCTGGAAGCGCCTTTTTTGATGAGTCAAAATGTTTTGGAACCTTTAGATAATTACATTCAACCAGAATTTGATATAGAAGACTTTGAAGTTACCCTATTAGATAGTTTTAAGTACCAAAACCATATATATGGGCTTCCTAAAGACTATTCTACATTAGCTCTTTTTTATAACACAAAATCTTTTGCTACTGCCGGCTTAAATACTCCCCCAACTACTTGGTCAGAACTGCGTTCTTATTCCCAAAAATTAACAAGCAAGCTCAACAAATATGGTTTTGGCGAATTGCCTGAATTAGCAAGACAAGCATATAAAATGAAAGCTTTTGATGGGCAAATTATTGATGAGAACGGTTACGCTACTTTTGCTAGTGGACAGAGCTTACAAGGATTACAATTAGTTATCGACCAGTATCAACAAGATAAATCCTCTGCCCAAAAATCTGATGTCGGCACAAACTCAGGTAGCGAAATGTTTGGACAGGGTAAAGTCGCAATGGTGATTGAAGGTAACTGGGCAATTCCTTATCTGCAAGAAACCTTTCCCCAACTTGAATTTGCCACAGCAGAATTACCCACCATTAACAATCAAAAAGGCACGATGGTGTTTACTGTCGCCTATGTCATGAACAAGCAATCTCAGCAGAAAGCAGCAGCTTGGGAATTAATTTCTTACCTGACTGGTAAAGCGGGAATGCAAAAATGGACAGCCACAGGATTTGCGCTACCAACCAGAAAATCAGTAGCACAAAAGTTAGGCTATGACAAAGATATTCTGAGAAAACCATTGGTTGCAGGAGTTAGTTATGCAACACCGTGGCAAGTTGGTAACTATCCGGCAACAATTATGAATAATTTTGATAATCAGTTTGTTAGTGCTTTGTTAGGACAACAATCATTACAGCAAGCAATGTTAAAAGCGCAAACCGCAGCTAATCAGCAAATTAAACTGATGGAATAGTTTATAAAGATACCCAAATTCTTAAAGAAGTCGGGTATCTGGATAACATACTTTCCCAATAATTTGATGCCTAATCAATTTCCCATTCTAATCTCAAGGTTTCTAACTTAGGATTTTTGACACTCAATCGCTTACATTCTTCCAAAAATTCCTTCACCTGCTCTTGAGTTAAACTTAAACCCCCATCTTGGAGATTATGAATATAAGTAATCACATCAGCAGTTGTCAAATATGAACTGATTTCTTCCAACAAAATAGCATTGTTGACTTCTCGACAGACCAACTCAATATCAGAGGAGGTAAAGCGGAGGCTTTTCTCTGCTAATATTTCAAAATTAACTGATTGCTCCACATGCAGTTGTGATAGATAATGCTTAAATATTTCGACGCGCTCTGCTTGATTTGGCGGAAAAATGGGAATTTTCCAATCTAATCTGCCAGAACGTTTTAAAGCACTATCAATACCACTCAAATAATTAGTAGCAGCAATGACAATTACATCACTATTTTTAATATTGTTCAGTTCAATCAATAATTGATTTATAGTGGCTCTTTGGTCAGTATGGGAGTTTTCATCATTGCGATTGAAACCAATGCTATCTAATTCATCAATGAATAAGACAGAAGGTGCTTTTTTCTTAGCTTGGACAAAAATATCTCGAATATTTTTCTGGCTTTGGCCTAGCCATACACTAATAATATCAGCCGGAGAAAATTTAAAGAAATATCGACCAGATTCATTAGCAAAAGCATTTGCTAGTAATGTTTTCCCACAACCAGGTAATCCATAAAACAGAATCCCACCAATTGCACCTTTATGCCCTTTAGATTGTAGTTTGAGCAGTTTATTTAATTTTTCTTTTTCTTCATTTAGACCTTTGACTTGACTAAAATCAAGTTTGACTTGTTTGGTAACTGGTGTAATTTGTCTCGTGACTTTACTTTTAGCTATATATTCAAAAGTCGGATAATCGATTGTTTCAAATGAAACAGGCACTAATTGATGTTTTTCATAATCTGGTGTCATCACTATAGTTTTAAAGTTAACACCATAATATTCTGAAAGCTTATATTCTAAAATTTCTTGGGTCTTTTTTAATTGATAGTAGTTGCGTGCAATTTCAAATCCAGGTACTACTAACCAAACACTCTCTAAACTATTTGGCCATACTTGAGATTTCCGCAAAATTCTTTTAATCATATCAAAAAAAAGATTATTGTCAGAAAACTCTTGATATTTGAGAGTTTCTATTTCAACAACAATTTTATTTTTAATATATACTTCTACTTTTTCAGTTTGATATTCTTCATATTCATATTCTTCATCATCTGTATTTTCTTCGTCTTGGGAAGTTAACTCTATTTCACAGCCAATATGAGATAATTCATATCCTAAGCTTTCCAAGGTTTTGATGGCAAAATATTTGAGATAGATGTATTCAGTACTTTCCTGTTGCCACTTCAAATGATAAAGATGTTCAGGTTTCATCTTTAGTAATAGTTGTGATTCAGCTTGAATTTGAGCTTTTTGGAGTTCTAAAAAATAATTAAGTAGAGATACATCATCTTCATCTGTTTGATAATAAGGCAGTTCTAATAATAAACGGAAGTGAGCTAATATTTCTTCTTTTTGGTCAATAGCAGCTTCATGGGTATATTTACATCTGAGGGTAAAAGTAAAAGGAATTTTACTAGCTACTGTATCTACTAAATGACCTAAACTATCTTCTTTTTGTTGAGCTTGAATTTCTAACAGTGATGGACAATGAAATAAAATAAATGATTGTGTAGAATTGTACTTATTTAATGCTAATGATATAGATTCAAATTGCTCATCAAATTTTTCGGAATCTAGTAATTCTAAGCCAGTATCTCCTAAGATAACACTTGTCATAGTTGAACGATAGAAGTGAAATATATTAGCGCCTTTAATCGAGTTTTCTTTTTCATTTTCACAATCATCATCCGAGTCAATAATTTTAGTGGAAAATTGGCGAACAGAAGAGCTTGCAACTTCAGTTAAGCCTTGATATTGGAATTTTCTAATCAATTCATAATTAAAGATTTTGACAACAATATCAGAAAAGAAATCAACATCTTGGGGAATGAGAAAAATCCCCATCGGTTGATTTGAATCTAAACAAGACTGGAAGCGTTCATATTCTTGCTCAGAGCCAAAGTCAAATAAATAGTAAAAGAAGTCATGTTTGACTTGAATTGTTTCCTTTAGCTTTTGAGAAATTGGTTCGGATGCTAATAATTCATCCGAAAGTTCTACACCTTTAAGGAAAATATCTATCTTGGTGTCTAAAGGAATGTATAAATCAAAAGCTGGCTCAGTACATAATCCTAAATTGTCAAGAGTAGCATTAAAATCATCAATAAATGCCTGGCTTCTACGTTGATAGCCAAACTGTTCCATAATGGTTTTAACACGTAGGCTTTTTTTGGCTTTACCAGTTCTTTGTAGTTCATTTTTAATCGAGCTTAAGTAGGCTGTATATAACATTCTGTCTCCTGACAATCACCAGATATATTATTCCCAAAATGAGATATACAGTAACTTTCGCCATCATTTCCGAACTGAATTGATCAAGCGATATAAATAATCATGCACCACCCATCGCTACAACAAGGTTGTACATAACCTGAGTTCGGGATAAGGACAAGTACAGGTAGGAAGCTGGCAATAACTCATAATCGTCGGATGTCTAGACTTAAGGTATTAGAAGGTTTAGCGGCTCGTGGTAAAACTTCGGTGGATTGGTTTTATGGCTTCAAGCTTCATATTGTTGTCAATGAACTGGGTCAACTCTTAAATGTAAATCTCTCCCCTGGTAATATTGATGATCAATCGTCAACAGATCCTAATTTACTGAGTGAGCTTTTTGGCAAGATTTTTGCCGATCGCAGCTATGTTTCTCAGAAACTAGCTGATGAACTTTTAGAAATCAAAGATTCTGAATGAGATGATTTTGAGTTTTTCCTAAAACCCCTCCCGGTTAGTAGGTTCAGTTGCTATTTTGACCGTGCAATCTCCTAAAAAAATGGATTTTGTTAAATGAATAAGTATAAATTGATTCAGAAAGTTGTCATCCTTGCTGCTTGCACCACTCTAGCTGCTTGTGAAGAAAGGATTCTGGTACCTCAATTTTTTACAACCCTGGTGAGAGATGACAAGAGAGAATCTGCAATTTGCAATTTCGGTGTTACTCTTGATCGAGTAGGAATAGGTGGAATCAGCCTTCCAGCACCCGATCCCGCAGGACGGATCTTGGCTGGGTATACAACTACCTTTGCACCAGGCGCTCCTCCCTTTGCGTGCGATCGCTTGCACCAGTCTATTCAACAAGGGGTATTTCGATTTAATGTCGCATCATTAAGGGGTTCTGTGCCGGAACCCTTTCGCGGCGCAGTCTTAGAAATTCTGACCTTTGCACCTGTTGGCAGAGGAATAAACATCATCGATGCTGAACCTTGGGACTTGGGCTTTGGGCAAGGTTGGATAAGTTCCTCTGTGCCTCGAAATACTTGTCAGTTTAAAGTATTTCGCGCCAATCAAAATTGGACTGCTGGACGTGCCGGATGGGGTCGATCTGCTATTTCAACTCAAAATTTAGCAGTGGGGCGTGGAACTTTTACAGCCCCTGTGTCGGCAACTGTTAGTTTTGATGTCAGCCAGGAAGTGGGGCAATGGTTTCGCGGAGAAAGGTCAGAGTTAGGGTTTGTCATCATGCCCGATGATGGCAGCATTAATTCTAAAGCCAGCAACTCCTGTGTAGGTTTATTCTCTGTTCGCCTACGTGCTTTCTTTGGTGAAGACGACTGACGGATATCAAAGCTTAAATAAACGACAACATACCTAAGCTAACTGCAATTTCAGGTATGTTGTTTGGCTCAGGCTCTTCATAACGCTGATTACATCTAGTTCAGAAATTAAACGGACTCTTAAAATTTTTGAAATAAAACACTTAGCTAACTTCCATAGAGCAGCAGTCTGATTCAATACTGCCTTTATCAAGCGATACCATAAATAATCATGTACAACCCATCGCTACAACCGAGTTGTACGGAATTAAGCGGAGGCAAAATTGTGTTGCATATTATTAGGCGACAGCCAAATGCTAGGTGGAATCTAACGGAAAATCTGGCTGGATATCTTTTCCTTGCACCCACGCTTTTGGTTTTGGGGACTTTTGTTGTATTACCCATTCTCTACGCCGTCTTTCTTTCGTTACACAAAGTACAGCTTCTTGGCGGAATTGAATATGAATTCATTGGCTTTCGCAATTTCAGCCGCTTAGTAGAAGATGAGCGCGTCTGGATAGCTTTGAAAAATACGGCAGAATACGTCGCCATTGTCGTACCTTCACAAACTATTTTGGCTTTAGTTCTGGCAGTAACTCTCAATTCTGGGATTCGTGGGAAAAACTGGTGGCGCATCCTCTACTTTTTACCCACAGTAACTTCTTCGGCCGTGCTGACCCTGATTTTTATGTGGATATATAATACTGATGGGCTACTGAATGATGCTTTAGCTTTTGTCGGTTTACCTACTTATAACTGGTTGGGCGACCCATCTGTGGCACTCAAAGGCATCATGATCATGAATATTTGGTCAACTGCGCCGTTTTATATGGTGATTTATCTGGCGGCGTTGCAAGACATCCCACAAAAATTGTACGAAGCGGCAGAACTAGATGGGGCAAATGGTTGGCAGCAGTTTATATACATCACTATCCCTATACTCAAGCCTGTAACCTTTTTTGTCGTCGCTATCGGTATAATTGGGACTTTTCAATTATTTGACCAATCATATATTTTCTCTGGTGGGACTGGTGGGCCGAATAACGCGACTCTGACTTTAGTGTTATTGATTTACCAAGCTGTATTTCGTAATTTACAGATGGGTTATGCTGCTGCGATCGCATTTTTACTAGCATTAGTCATCATCACCATGACTTTAATCCAACGGCGTTTATTCGGAGGCGAAAAAATTTGACTACAATTTCTCGCATTCCTTGGGTCAAAATACTGTTATACGTGGTGCTGACGCTTTATGCAGTTATTACTTTAGTACCCTTTCTGTGGGCATTGTCGGCATCATTTAAGCCGCTATCAGAGATTGTCAACGGTAGCAGTAATTTTATCCCGAAAAACTTTACTTTAGACAATTACAAGCAAATATTTTTACAAGAACCGTTGTTTTGGCGTTGGTTGTTCAACAGTGTATTTATTGCTGTCAGCGTCACACTATTAAACGTGATATTTAACTCAATGGCGGGTTATGCCTTAGCTAGACTGCGCTTTGTGGGGAAAAACTTTTGGTTCTTTTTGATTTTGGCAGTGTTAGCAGTACCAGCACAAATTACCTTAATTCCCACATTTTTGATTTTAAAGGCGATCGGGTGGTTGAATTCTTATCAAGGCATGATTGTACCTGGGATGGTGAATGCCACGTTTATCTTTATGATGCGGCAGTTTTTCGTCAATTTTCCCAGGGAACTAGAAGAAGCCGCGCAATTAGATGGCTTAAATACCTGGGGAATTTTCAGACATATTGTTCTACCTTTAGCCAAACCAGCACTAGCAGCTCAAGCTGTTTTTGTCTTTATGGGTAGTTGGAATAATTTCTTGCTACCTGTAGTTATCTTATTTGACCCCGAAATGTTTACCCTACCCTTGGGCTTGAACACTTTTAAAGGTTTATACATCAGCTATTGGAACTACATCATGGCCGCTTCGATGGTCTTTACCCTGCCAGCTTTAAGTATATATGCTTTCTTCAACCGCTACTTTATTCAAAGTGCCACCTTTACAGGCGGGAAAGGGTAGTTATTATTCATTTGTCAATAGTCATTAGTCATTTGTCCTTTGTAAGTCTCCCCACTTTTTCAAGTCAGGAAGCAGACAAGGAGGCTAAAGGATAAAATTTCAGACTTCAGACTTCAGACTTCAGACTTTCTCCCAGCCCCTGCTACAAATTTTGGGCAACAAATTGCACTCCTAACGTGATATTGGTATTACAGCGACTCAATCTCTATTTGTCAGTTAACAAACATTATGGGTTTTGCAGGTCTACCGATCGCAGAGATAGCAACACACTACAGTATGACTGTGGCGCAAGTGTTTTCTCTGGATAACCAATTGAGAACTGCCTATAAATGCCACAAGGCTCATTGGGCGTTAGAAAATGCAAAAGCAATTATGGCGCAAACATCGTCTGAAATTTACTACCAAGGTACTAGCGACTCGGTAAGTGATACCAGAGTCACTTTGTGGGCAATTTCAGGCTGGAGCGAATTTTTAAGAACATAGAACAACCGTTAGCGACACAGAGATTGAGCATCGCATTATTTAGCTGTGTTGAGCGTCAAAATTTTTAAGGGGAAACATGTTTAGAAGATTAATTGGCGTTGTTGTGGTTACTGTTTTGCTGACATTTCAGTTGATGGTTGGTGCTGCTTCCGCTGTGGAACTAGACGCAGCTACCAGAACAGTGCCATTAAACGAAAAGGGTGACACTATCACACTCAGCCTCAAGCAAGTTAAAGAAGGAAAAAGTTTATTTCAATACGCTTGCGCTCAATGCCACGTTGGCGGCGTTACCAAAACCAACCAAAACGTAGGACTGGAACCAGAAGCATTATCATTGGCTACACCAAACCGCAACAACATTGAAGGTTTGGTAGATTACATGAAAAATCCCACTACTTATGATGGCGAAGAGGAAATCTCGGAATTACACCCCAGCCTCAAGAGTGCAGATATTTTCACAGAAATGCGAAATCTGACCGAAGATGATTTGGTAGCTATAGCTGGTCACATTCTGCTACAACCTAAAGTTGTAGGTACGAAATGGGGCGGTGGCAAAATTTATTACTAAACTTCAGTACTAATTGCTGAGTTTTGGGGGATTAGGTACTGGGAAGAAAAAAGTAGGAAGTCTGAATCATATAGGCACTCTCTGGGTGACTTCCTGTACTCCACAGGAGAAACCAAAAGGGAGTATGAAATTTTACTTTTAAGGTTTCATCCTTCAGCGTTTAGCCTTCAGCCTTAGTACTTCACAGTCCCTAGTCCCTATATTTTTGTGTTACATATAATGCTGAGCTTCCTGTGAGTTTAGGCAGAAATTTTTGGGTGCAATGGAATTTAGGAATTATTGCTGATTGCAAAGTTTCTAAATATTAATTTATGACCCGATTAATAAAAAAAATTGGATCTACGACATATTGTCAAACTTTGGCGTTGATTTTATTTAAAATGAGATAGGGAAAATAAAAACCATCTGTTAGGAGAAAGTCATGAAATTGATTGCGGCAAGTCTGCGACGCTTGAGCCTAGCTGTTTTGACAATGATTTTAGTTGTAAGCAGCTTTGCTGTGTTTACACCTTCAGCATCTGCTGAAACCTACCAAATCAAGCTGGGTAGCGATAAAGGAATGCTGGCATTTGAACCCAAAAAGTTAACAGTTAAGCCCGGCGATACAATTGAATGGGTAAACAACAAAGTTCCTCCCCATAACGTTGTGTTTGATGCGGCTCTCAACCCTGCTAAGAGTGCAGATTTAGCTAAATCTCTGTCTCACAAAAGCTTGTTAATGAGTCCTGGTCAAAAAGAAACTACCACTATCCCAGCTGATGCACCTGCTGGTGAATACACCTTCTATTGTGAACCCCACCGTGGTGCTGGCATGGTTGGTAAAATTGTAGTTGAAGGTTAAAAATAGTACTGTCGAAACTAGATAATTTTCTAAGTTCTTCAGTAAAATTCACAAACTAACAAATGCCAGAGTCTGGCACATACAAAAAATCAACTAATAGCGGTGACGAGTCTTATTTCCGCCCAGAATGCTCAACAGCGCATAGCGATGTCAGAGATGAACTCGTCACCGCTAATTTTATTTAAATCTATAGCCGTAGTCAGAGAGGTTAAGCAACTTTGAACTTTGAGAGCAAGAATGCTAAAAATATTAATATTTTTATCTCCTGCCTTCTGCTAAGCTGCCTTCTGCCTCCTGCTATAAAACTGATAAAATAAGTACTAATTTCAAAAATATTCGCAACACATTAATCAATAGTTATGAGAAAAATTTATTTAGTCGCTGGAGCTTGGAGAATAACTTGAGAATACTTTGGTTAATTTTATTTCTAGCGATCGCGCTTTTCCAATTAATATTTACTTCTCCAGTACTAGCTGCTGAAACATCTAACGGTGCTAAAATCTTTAGCGCCAATTGTTCTTCTTGCCACATCGGCGGTGGTAATATTCTCGTTGCCGAAAAAACTTTAAACAAAGAAGCATTGTCAAAATACTTGGCAGATTATAATACTGACTCCCTTCAGGCAATTATTCATCAAGTCCAAAATGGCAAAAATGCTATGCCTCCCTTCAAAAACAAGTTAAAATCTGAAGAAATTTTGGATGTTGCTGCTTACGTTTTTCAAAAAGCCGAACAAGGATGGTAGATGTGAAAAAGGGGCTAGGGACTAGAGACTAGAGGCTAGAACTGGGAAATAAATGTCTTCCCAGTTTTCCATACAGGTTGTTAATTTCAGACTTCACACTTCATACTTCAGCCTTTAAAACTACACATTAGCCTGTTGACGCTGATAAAGAGACCAATACAAACCCTTCTGCTGTAAAAGTTGAGTATGAGTACCCCGTTCAGCAATTACCCCTTTTTCCATCACCACAATTAAATCAGCACGTTTGAGCGGGGCAAAGCGGTGAGCAATCAAAAACACTGTGCGATTTGCCGAAATTTTTTGGAGGTTTTGGAGTACCTGTTGTTCGGTTTCGCTATCTAAAGCACTTGTCGCCTCATCCAAAATTAAAATCGGAGCCTCGGATAAAAACAACCGTGCTAAAGCAATACGTTGGCGCTGTCCCCCAGACAAAGCTGTACCGCGTTCTCCCACATTCGTCTCGTAACCGAATGGCAACTGACTGATAAAATCATGGGCTACAGCTAATCTCGCAGCTTCTACTACCTGTTCCGCCGTAATATTGGGATTGCCCAAGGTAATATTTTCTAAAATCGAACCATTAAACAAAAAGTCTTCTTGTAGCACTACCCCAATTTGTTGCCGTAGTGATGCTAAATCAGCACTCTTAATATCAAAACCATCAATTAAAATGCGTCCCGATTCAATTTGATACAAGCGTTGCAACAACTTTGACAGAGTACTTTTGCCCGAACCACTACGTCCGACTATGCCAATAAACTGCCCTGGTTGCACATCAAAAGTAATCCCACGTAACACAGGTTCAGTATGGGCTTGGTAACGGAAAAATACTTGTTCAAAAGTTACTTGCCCTTTTAATGCTGGTAAGACTAATCCTGTACCTGGTTCGGCTTCTGGGGCAGTGTTGAGAATATCACCAATTCTATCGACTGACAGCAATACTTGTTGGAGATTTTGCCACAGTTGAACCAAACGTAATAGTGGTTCTGTCACCCGCCCAGATAACATCTGAAAAGCTACCAACTGACCAATAGTAAGTTTTTGGTCAATCACTAACTTTGCACCCACCCAAAGAATTAGTAAGGTAGAAAAATTGGTGAGAAAGTCGCCAATATTACTACTGATATTAGATGTAGTTGAGGCTTTAAACCCGGTGCGGATAAATCTAGCAAATAAACCTTCCCAACGTTCCCGCGCCACTGGTTCAGCTGCATGGGCTTTTACAGAATGAATACCTGTAATTGTCTCTACCAAAAACGATTGACTGTCAGCACTGCGGTTAAAGGTTTCATTCAGCCAGTTACGTAAAATTGGTGTGGCAAAAATCGTTAAAGTGGCAAACAAGGGCAACACTGCCAAGGCGACAAAAGTTAAAGGGATGTTGTAGTAAAACATCAATGCCAAGTAGACAACGGCAAAGATGCTGTCGAGAATGACTGTTAAAGCTGTACCTGTGAGAAATTGCCGGATTTGTTCGAGTTCTTGAACACGGGCGACGGTATCACCCACCCGCCGCGATTCAAAATAAGCTAAAGGCAAGCGCATGAGATGGCGAAATAGCTGTGCCGATAAGCTTAAATCTAAGCGCCTAGCTGTATGGGTAAAGATAAATAGGCGTAAAGTACCCAGCACCGCCTCAAAGCAAGCAATTAACAATAAAGCTATAGCCATCACATCCAGGGTGGGCAAGCTTTCTTGCACCATCACCTTATCGATGATGACTTGGGTAATCAGGGGTGTACCTAAACCAAACAGTTGTAATGTTAAGGATGCTAGTAAAACTTCGCCCAGTAATCCTTTGTATTTCCAGACGGCTGGAATAAACCAACTAAGGTTAAATTTCTCTTGTTTATTAATTAGTTCTACTTGCCAAAGTTGCCCATCCCAAGCAGCTTCGACAATTGATTGTGGTAGAGTTTCACAGATTTGCCCTAGATTGAGCGGATTCGCCACAATTAAACGTGAACCTTTGATGGCATAAACAACTACCCAACTGGGTTGGGGTTGATTTTCACCTTGCCATAACATCAAAGCCGGAAACGAAAGTTTGGGTAGTTCTTCCCAACTTACTTGGAGTCGCCGCAATACTAGTCCCAGTTTTTCGGCTGCTTCGACGATTTGTTTGGGGCTTTGTCCGCGCAGTTGTCGTTGTACCCATTCGAGTTGCACGGGGTTGTCTAGTTGTTGCGCCACCATTGTCAGGCAAGCAGCGGCGGTGTTGCTGTGGGCAATAAAGGGATAATTGGAAGTGTCTGGAGTGCGGTTGAGTAATTCTTGTAGAGTTGGTGGCTGAGTTTCTGGTGGGCTAACAGTTGCGGCTGGTAGGGGCAGTTGTGGTTCGAGGTTGGGTTGGGGTTGAGTATTGCTGGGTGCGGGTTCTGCTGGGGAACCAGAGAAGAATTGTTCAATTTCGGGAGTGCTAAATTCTGTCCACAGGGCGCTATCCCAACAAGCCACGATAACTTCTTTACTGGCGGCTACGGCTTTGCAGTCTTCTGCTATTTTGTAGAGGTCGCCGAACCAATCTCCAGTTTGCAAGGCGGCGATCGCTTTACTATCTTGTTCTTGTCTGAGTCTGACTTTGCCTGAGACAATATAGTATTGATAGCCACGTTTTTGCGTTGACCAGATTTTTTCTCCTAGTTGGTAGCGATGGATAATCAACTGATGACGCAATCTGGCTTGTTGTTCGCTACTTAACCAGCATAATGGCCCTTGATTCCAAGGTATTTCTGCTATAGCGTTGATTTCTAAAGATTCATTATCCAGGGGTGTTAACCCATTTGTAATTTCACTGTTAGCTTTTGAATTTTCTCTGCTAGCCATTTTTCAAATAACTCATTTTGTAATGCTTGTTGGAGTTGAGTATCTTCTAAAGACGCTGGCAGAAATTGTTCGACTCGAAACAAACCATAACGTCCTTCTAGTTCTATTGGCCCCACCAATTGTCCAGAACTAGCAACATCAATCGCTGCCCGCAATTTATCTGGCATGGTGCCACGGCTGATTGCTCCCATCATGCCGTTCATTATGCGATCGTCTGTTAGAGAATATTCTCTGGCTAGTTGTTCAAAGCTGCCTCCTTCTTCGATTTGAGTTCTGAGTTCTTCACAAAGTTCTTGGCTGTCAACAATAATGCGAGAGATAACGACACGATCTAAATAAATTTTTCTTTCAATAAAGTACTCAGGAATTTGAGTTTGGGTAACTAATGTTTTGAGTTTTTCTAATTTGAAACCCAAGGTAATTGATGTATGAAATGTTTCATAATCTGTACCATTTGCTTGTAACCATTCTTGAAAAGTTTGGGGTTGAGTGAGTTGATTTTTTAAACGAAAGTCAATAACTGCTTGTTCTGTTAAAGCTGGGTTGATATCTAAATCATCTCTATTGTGGATTTCTTGCTCAATCACGTACTGGCGGAGAATATCGCCAATAAACTGGGATAATTTGCCAGAAGCTTGCAGATATTTTACTGCCTGTGTGATTGAGAGTGGATGATCATTTATTGACAGAAATGATAAAGATTCCATGAAATAACTCAAAAAAACAGCTAAAAGTTCATAATTTTAGACAGACTTTAACTGGTGCAGGATTAAGAGCCAATACGGTTCAGTTAAGAAAGTTTCTCTGTAGAAGCAAGGGAACACTTCGACAAGCTCAGTGCATCGCAGGGAACGGGGAACAGCAAAAGAAAAAGGCTTATCTGAACTGTATTAGATTAAGATCCAGGTTTGATTCACAAGCGTATTTTTTTCTGGTGTAAGAGTTTAGGGGCGTGAGAATTTTGAATACTTACACTTCATCAGCTTTAACCAAATGCCTGATTTTGCGTTGTTCATGCCTTTGACCTGAGTCAGCATAGGAAATTATGGCAACTACACTTCTCAGGCGTTGCCTAAAAACATGTTTAAATTTCACCAGATGACTATCCGATCGCAATTGTCCACAACCAAGCAAAGAGGATGGCGGCGATCGCACCAATTAATGTATTTAAGATATTGACTAATTCATTTGTTAGCCAAGTATATTTAGATTGCAGTGTGGCTCCAATGACACTTTCTAGATTGGTAGCAATAAACGCTGCCAAGATGCACCAAACAATCCCCAATAAGTCTATCAATCCTACTACCCAACCAACGCAGGCGATCGCGATCGATGCCACTACACCCGCTAATGTTCCTTCTAAACTAACTGCGCCTTCTGTACCACGCGGTACTGGTTGTAACGTGGTAATCAAAAAAGTCCTTTTACCATAGGCTTTCCCTACTTCGCTGGCTGATGTGTCGGATAGCTTGGTGCTAAAACTCGCTACATAGCCCAACAACAGCAGAGACACAGGATTGGGAACTAAAGACTGGGGATGAGATACTAACAATCCCGAATTTATTACCCCTACACCCAAAGCACATAATGCCGCAGTTAAAGCTGAACCCCAGACGTTTTCTGGGCCTCTTGCACCAGAACGCTTCTCGGCTATGCCTTCAGCTTCTTTCTGTGCCATACCAATGCGCGTCACTCCTGAACCCACCAGAAAATAAAACGCAACTACTAGATATCCCTGCCAACCTAAAGTTCCCCAAACTATTACACCCAGTATCCAGGCGTGAAGTATACCCGCTGGGGTAAGCAGCTTTTTGGGAGCAATCCAAACTAAACCCAATAAAACGGCGTTTAATCCTACTCCGACTAACCAGGGATTCGCAGAGTCAAGTAAAGGTAACATTAGCAGTGAATCACAAGTAGTATTGTCATTGCCAGCATACCAACAGAATAACTAATTTTAGACCTTGGATGTTATCTCTCATTCTTTAATTTTAGAAGTGCATAGATTTTCTTACTTTTACTAGTAGTGAGAGAAAAAACAGGCAAGATAAAGACAAAATTTTTAGCTAGAAGAGGAGCTAGAGGCTAGAGGTTAGAGGCTAGTGAATCATATTTAGGACTACGCATAAAAACGAAAAATCATATTTCCACTTTCTACCCACCACTCACCACTTTCTTTTTCCAGGCTGTAAATATCGCTAACAGCATATAAGTGACAGAAATATAAAACTGTGTTCCAATTAACCACAAACAAGTTTTCAGGGCATAAATTGTAGATAGCAACTACAAAAATACCTATTATGAGTCAACCTATATTCCATCTGGCTTTTCCGGTGAGTGATATCCAACAAACAAAAGCCTATTATGTTGATGGCTTAGGCTGTATTCCTGGCCGGGAAAACGCCCACGCTTTAATTCTCAATCTTTACGGTCATCAACTGGTAGCACACACTACCAAAGAACCTCTTACACGGCAGCGCACGATTTATCCTAGACACTTTGGGTTAATCTTTACTCAGGAAAGTGACTGGGAAAGTTTGTTAGAAACAGCACAAAAGCACCAACTATTTTTTCGAGAAGAAGCTAAAGATCGCTTTGTGGGTTCGCCTTTAGAACATCGGACTTTCTTTTTAGAAGATCCTTTTTATAATTTGCTGGAGTTTAAATATTACCGCTACCCAGAAGCGATTTTTGGGGGTTATGATTATACCCAAATTGGCGATCGCGCTTAATTAGGAATTACCAGTAGGTAGACAAAACCCTTACACAGTTCGGCTGACGCTCACGGCGAAGCCCTATACCCTTTCACCCCTAAACCCAGTCTCAACCGACAATCTTTGTGAACTATTCCTGTTAATATTCCGCATTGGTTCGGCTAAGGCTGTGGCGACTGCGGCTAAACTCCTAGAGTCGGTTAACATCCACGGATGAGACGCTGCGGGGATAATTACCTCTGTACCTATGGGCATTTGGGAACTGTTGGCTGGGACAATCATCAAATCATAAGGTGTCCAAATTGATGTAAAGTTCAATTGCTTTAACATCACAGCATCAGAATTTAAATCCTTGAGGAAGCTACTGTTAGGACGCATTTGTACACAACCAGGCCGCCAAGAACCATAAGCAACTACAGTTCCATAATGCGGCGATGAGATGGTAATAAACCGCTGCACACGCTCAATTCCTCCCAGTCGTTGTACATAATAACGACTGACAATTCCGCCCATACTAAAACCTACTATGTCCAGCGTTTGCTCTGGCTCAAAGGTCGCGGCTATGTAATCAGCTACTTGCTGGGCTAATACATCAAGACCAACATCGCCATTATTAGGTACTAAATTCAGAGCATATACAGACCAACCCTTGTCTTGTAAGTAGTTTCTCATCTTGCGGAATACTGCTTCCGTATCTCCAATCCCGTGTACTAATAAAACGGGATTGTATTGCTGATTAATTGTGTTCATTGCTTGATTTGCTTGCATGAGTCTGTCAAAAATCTAGCTAAGTTATGTTGCCATCTGTGAAGCAGTTATGACACTCAAGTCACTGGCTGGAAGAGGAGTTAGGGAGTAGAGGCTAGAAGCTAGAGGTTAGGGGTTAGTCTATTTAGCATTCGGGATCTCACAACCAAAAATGAATATTCCCTATTCCCCACTCCCAAGAAAGAATATTAATTTTTATTAAGCTAACTTTCATAATCTTGCTTATAGTTACAGTAAAATTTAATAATGAGTCTTGATATATACAGGCTGCAAGTGCCTGAAAAATCAAAGACATTTGCTCTGTAGTCTTACGACAGTGTTGTATCAACACTCAACTATCAAGCTAGTCAAAGTCATAGTACGGCGCAAAGAAATGTAGCATTAAGCTGCAATTTTTAACATTACGGTCAGATTTACAGAATTATAGAAGGCAGGAGAAATTCTAATGTTCGGTTTTATCAAAAATTTAATTGCTGGGATCTTAGGCTTTTTCACAGGGCTGTTAGGTGGCAAGAAAAAAAATGGTGGCTACTACTTACAATTAGATGAAAGTGGTGCAGAAGTAAAACCAGCACCAGCACCTCAACCAGCAGAGGCACCTAAACCAGCCGCAACCTCAAACGGCACAAAAGCTACAGCAGAAGCGCCTGAGCCAGCCAAAAAACCTGCACCTGCGGCAAAAGCAGTAAAAGCCAAAGCATCCCAAAATGGCAAAGCTGCACCAACAGAACCAGCAAAAGCACCTGCAACAGCGGTTGCAGCCAAGAAAGAACCAGCTATAACTACATTTGCACCCAAATATTTAGCTCCTTCTGGTGCTTCTAATGGTCGTCGCCGTCCAGGAGCTAACATGAGTTCTTTCTTAGACATGGCAAGTCAAGTTAAAACTCCTAACCAAGCTTAGTGATTCAATTTTGATTGTTAGCGATCGCCAAGCATTTATTAAACACCAATCCGCTGTATAACTGAAAAGCAGCATCCCAATTAGTTGGTTCTCGGCGAAACAGATTGATATTTGGTGTGATACTACTCAACATTTCTGTTTGATCTAGAATCGTCTCCGCAAAAGGTGTGAAATCTGACCAAAGCTTCACTTGTGGCAGATGCTGCTCTAGCCAGTTAAGTACTTGATTCCAGTTAATTCGGATAGTATTTTGACTAGCGTGAGCAGCAATTTCTACACCTTGTTGAAAATCGTAACTCTGATCAGACAGTCGCAGAATGCAACGCCTTCCAGGTATATGTAGGTCGCAAAACTGAGCGTAATCTTGAGTTTGAGTTTTACGCTCTAGCTGATGGCGAGCATTAATATCAATTACTTCTTCAAAAATTGGTAATAGTCCAACTACTCTAGCTTGTACTTCTGACCAACTAAAAGTGAGAGAGCCTAGTTGATGAGTTTGGTTGCGACAAACGACAGTAGCTTTTAGACCAGCTTCAGAAAAATATTCAACTTGATAAACTTGTATTTGTTGGACTGCGGCTATTGTTGACCAAAAGCAAGGAATTCCGGCTTGCTTTAGCTGTTCACCATAAAATTTTAATTCTCCCACTTGGCCATAGCGGTATGCTCTCCAACTCCGAGTGGGTAGAGTGAGCCTAGCTGTGTAAGTGTCTAGCTGCATAATTTGAGCAAATTTAGCTGCAACTGTTGACTTTTGCTGATGAGTCAAAGGTTCTAAGACGAGTAGTCCTGGTTCACTACTATGAGGTTCAGCTGTAGCTTTAGCAATGGCGCGTTGTCTTTCTTCTTGTTCAGCTTCTTTGAGGCGTTGTAAACCTTGACGTGCTTGCGAGACTACTTTGGAATTTGTTGTACTCCGCAACAACTGGCGATAAATTTTCTCAGCATCTTGTCGCTTATGAGATACTTCGTAGAGTCTGGCAACATAAAATTGCACCCAAGGATTATCTGGTGATTCTTTTAACAATTGCTGGAGTAATTTGGCAGCCGTGTGATAATCTTTACGGTCAAAAGCGATCGCAACTCGCTCAATCATAGTTTTTTTCTCCGCATCCCCGTGTTGAGTTTTTGAAGTAGCTTATTATCATTTATACTTCACATGCTGCGGTAACTAAGGATAAAGCTACGATGGGTGCAGTGACAGCGCGGAGAACACGACGACCGAGGGATACAGCTTGAAAGCCAGAGGTGATCGCATTTTCAAGTTCTTGTTCTGTCCATCCTCCTTCTGGGCCTGTAGCAATAATTAGTTCTCTGTCATTTGTCATTTGTCCTTTGTTTGGTAAGCAGTTGAGGAGGTGAAGATAGTTACCCCGTGCTTCACAGATATACTTATGACCATTAACTTGTGACAAAGCCTCACTAAAAGCCACTGGTTCTAAAATTGTTGGGACAAAAGCTCGCTCCGATTGTTCAGCAGCTTCAGCAGCAATCCGCCGCCAACGTTCGAGTTTTTGGGGACTAGGATGAAGGAGAGTGCGATCGCTAATTACAGGAGCAATACAAGTTACACCAATTTCCGTACAGCAGCGCACAACTTCATCAAAGCCACAACCTTTGGGTAACGCTATCATCAGCGTAATTGTTACAGGTAATTCCGTTTCTACGGAAAGAGTTTCTAAAACCTGAGCTTGTTTTCCTGTTAGCTGTGCCAACCACCATTTACCCATACCATCCATTGCAATAAAGCGATCGCCCTCACGTAAACGCAAGACACGCCCCAGATAATGTAGTTGTTGGGGTGTCAGTAAAATTTGGTCTTGTTGAAATTGAGAAAGTGCGATCGCTATTCGTTGTAGTTGAGCCATGCTAATTTGTTTGTGATCAGAGAAAACAGGCAACAATCTGTGTAATTAATTATTGATGCTAAACTTTTCTCTGAAAAGCAACTAATAATAATTAGACAATTCCTGCACCGGATACTGGTTTTCTCTCATCTTCAGCAGCGTCCAACTTTATTTGCTTGATGTTCACCTTCAGTTCGTTTTCAGGACGTAACGTAATTGAAGGCTGCGGCACAATTGGGTATCCTGGCACTAAATCTATTTGGAAACTTTGAGCAATAGTCGCTAATAATAAAGCCGCTTCCATTTGAGCGAAACCTTTACCAATACAAATTCTCGGCCCATCACCAAAAGGAATATATACTCCTTTGGGCAGTTGTTTTTCCAACTCCTCTGTCCAGCGTTCGGGTTGGAAAGCTTCAGGATTCTCAAAATATTTTGGATGACGATGCATTACCCATTGGCTAATCATAATTGATGTGCCTTGGGGAATTTCATAATCGCCAATTTGTGTATCTACCGCGGCTTCCCGTCCCATCAGAGATACGGGAGGATATAACCGCATTGATTCTTTGATGACTTGCTGTGTATAAACCAACTTGCCTAAGTCTTCTAATGTTGGTAACTTTCCTTGCAAGACTTGATCAAGTTCTGATTGTAATTTTTCCCGAACTTCAGGATTTTGCGCCAACAGCATCCACGTCCAAGATAAAGTATTGGCTGTAGTTTCATGACCTGCCAACATTAAGGTAGCAACTTCATCCCGCAGCAATTTATCATCCATTTGCTGACCTGTTTGTTCATCTTTCGCTTCCATTAACATCGTCAACAAATCATGAGTTTTTTCTTGGCTATTGCGACGTTCTTGAATCAGTTTATAAATAGCTTCATTCATTTGGGCAATAGCGTGACGATAATTGATGTTTTCTGGTCTTGGAAACCACTCCCACACCAGAAAATTCTGCTTCCGCTTACTCTCAAACCAGTTCATTGCAACATCAAGTGCATGAGCCACAACCTTGGCCTCGCCTGCATCCACCTCTGCACTAAATATGCACTTCATCACAATTTCTAACGTCAACCGCATCATCTCTGCATGAATGTCATAAATTTCGCCATCACGCCAAGTTTGTAACATCCGGTTGGCGTACTCCACCATGATTTGGCTATATCCATTAATTCGTTTTTGGTGAAATACTGGTTGGGCAAGACGACGTTGCCAAAACCAAGATTCTCCTTCTGCTGTTAATAAACCTTCTCCTAAAAGAGTTTTTAAACTACGTAAGCCTCGGCTTTTAATAAAATCATTGCGATTTTTGAGAACTTCTTCTATATATTCTGGATTAGTCACTAAACAAGCAGGCGTTAACCCCAACTGTAAAGGAACAATATCACCATAATCACGACAACGGCTGAGAAATCCTAATGGGTCTTGTCCAAGTTCCAGTAAATGACCAACAATAGAATTAACTGGCGGTGCTGGTAATTCAAATACATCTTTAGGCATAAAAAAAATCCTTGAGGTTTTTATCACCTCAAGAAGATTAATTCAGTTAATGTATAAAAATCTTCTTGATCAAGAGAGATTCAACTATGCCTATAGAAATAAAATAGTTATCTTTTGTCAAAAGAATAAATTAGTGGTGAATTCAGTTCCACCACTAATTGTCATTTTTCATGATAACTCGTACCCTACAGGAGAACTAAAAGGTTAGGTCTTTACTACAAAATTAAGCAAAAATTCCCAGATGATTCACATTCATCTATTCATTGACTATGTAAATACATAGATTACAGATTCATGGGCAGAAAATTAATCTTGATCATTCATAAGTTTGTTATGTTCATCTTGCCCAACCCGGACTGTTACACCATCTACCATGTGGACATCGTATTCTGCTTCTTGTCCGGGAAAAAATAAAAATCCTGGTTCTTCTGCTTTGACTTCAATAATTTCAGAAATGGCATCAGGGTTAATTTCAACTCTGTGTCCATCTGTTGTTTTCACGTCTACAATTCTCATCGAGCCAACCTCCTAGACTTATAGGTAGCTTGACATTATCTGTTTTATTATTATTGATAATATCACCGACAGACTCAAGCGAATTTAATAAGTATAACTAATTTACAATTCCTAAAATAACTTTGCTTGTGGAAAGTATGCTTGTGAACTACCTACACTGACCTGACGGTACAGTGTAGGCTTCCTATCCAACAGAAAGCGCAGTAGTGGATTTCTTGCGTCCTCCCTTACTACGACTTACATCTGGGCGACAGGCTTTATCCCCCGTTCCAGAGGTCAAAATTCGTGAGCCACTGCGTTGGACGGGTTCCCCGGCTTGAAGCAAGTGGCGTAGACCCTCATCTCTGAGGTTAATGCTTGCGTTCACATCCCTGTCGTGCCTAGTTTGGCAATTATCGCAAGTCCAAAATCTTACATCAAGTGGCAAACCACCAACTTGATTAAGGCACACATGACAAGTTTTTGAACTGGGAAAAAATCTATCAACTTCAAGATAAATCTTCCCTTCCATTTCTGCCTTGTATTTCAACATGGTACAGAACATTCCCCATCCAACTTGATGTATAGACTTGGCTAGTTTATGATTCTGCATCATGCCTTTAACATTTAGATTTTCAAGCACTATAACTTGGTTTTCGTTGACTATCCTACGAGATAGCTTGTGCAGAAAATCCTCACGGCAGTTAGTTATTTTTCTATGAACTCTAGCAACTTTATTTCTGGCTTTAATACGGTTATTAGAACCCTTCTGCTTTCTAGATAACTGCTGCTGTTTAAGTTTTAAATTCTTCTCATGTTTGCTGAGTATTCTAGGATTATCAAACTTAGAACCATCGCTAGTAACTGCAAAGTGAGTTAATCCCAAGTCAATACCTATCGCTTTGCCTTCTGTATTTGCAGAAGGTTTGTCTTTACCATCATCAAAAAGAATAGCCGCAAAGTATTGATTAGAAAAGTTTTTAGATATGGCTACAGTCTTAACTTTTCCCTCAATAGGTCTATGAATCATCGCTGTGACATCTCCTATTTTTGGGAGACTCACAGAATTATCAGTAATTTTGACATTTTGAGGATATTGTATTGACTGTTTACCATGTTTTGATTTGAATCTAGGATATTTAGCCCGTTTCTCAAAAAAATTATTAAAAGCTACTCCAAGATTCAAGCAAACTTGTTGCAAGCATTGTGAGTAAGTTAGCGATAACCACTCATATTCTTTTTTTAACTGGGGAATTATCTTTTTAACTTCGTATCCAGATAACCCCTTACCAGTCTCCTTGTATGTCTGGTTCATCAAGTTCAGGCAATAATTCCATAACCAACGACAACCACCAAAAGCTTGTGCTAGTGACTGCTGCTGTTGGGTGTCTGGATATAACCTGACTTTGACGACTCTTAACATATTAGAGTAAACAACGTTTGCTATAAAAAAATATAACATAGAAATTGCTAGTTTCCTCCATATCTTCCTCCCTTGCCTATCGGCATCGGTCGGAAGATTGTCGTCAATTAGCCTGCCATTTATCTCATCACCTCCCTTCGGGTAGGTGAGAGGCTTCTGTCAGTTCAAGCTAAAATTTCCTTCCACGGCGAATCATTATCGGCTCTTTCTCGTGCCTCGGACATTTCTGAGAATTTAAAAAATAATAACCGCAGATAAACGCAGATGAACAACAAAAACTCTCCGCGTTCCTCTGCGTTTAACTCCGCTCCCCTTTGCGTTTAAAACTACTGATTCAAAACTAACTCTGGCTGTGATACTTCTTCCTCTGGGTCTGGCAAACCGTACATGGAACGATACAATTTATCGTACTGCTTGGCAGAGCGATACCAGCTAAAATCTTGATTCATGCCGCGTTTTTGCAGTTCCTTCCACTGGGGTTTGTAACGAAAACCTTCCCAAGCGCGAATCATGCAGGTAAACAGATCCAATGGTTCGTAGCGGTCGAAGCAATAACCTGTACCAGCTTCGTTGATGGGGTCGTGGTGGGATACAGTGTCAACTAATCCTCCAGTACGACGAACGATGGGAACTGAACCGTAGCGCATTGCCATCATTTGGCTGATACCGCAGGGTTCAAAACGGCTGGGCATTAAAAAGGCGTCAGTACCAGCATATATCCGCCGCGAGAGGGCATCGTTGTAGAGCAAATATGTCGCCATACGTCCGGGATAGCGGGATGCTAATTGCCACATTTGAGTTTCATAATAGCGATCGCCTGTCCCTAACAACACAAATTGAGCATCTGTATAGGCCATGAAGCGGTCTAAAATTTGGATGACTAAATCCAAGCCTTTCTGCTCAACTAAGCGAGTTACCATCCCGATTAAAAAGGCTTGAGAGTTGACTTCCAACCCCATCTCTTCTTGTAAAGCAACTTTGTTTTTCTTCCGCTGATCTATCGTGTCAGGCGTGAAAGTTTGAGCAATATATTTATCGTTGGCTGGGTTGTAAACCTCGGTATCAATACCATTGACAATCCCTGATAACTTCCCGCTGATAAATGACAACAAACCTTCAATTTTTTCACCATAAGCTGGTGTCTTGATTTGTTCGGCATAAGTTGGGGAAACTGTATTCACTCTGTCAGCAAACTGCACCGCTGCCGCCATTGTGTTGTGTCCTTGCATATACCAAGGACACCAAGTAATTTTCTCTAGATACCAACGCCACGGCCCTTGATAAGCCAGGTTATGAATCGTAAACACAGTGGTGATATCTGGAGATTGGTTCATCCACACGGGTATCATCCCTGTATGCCAATCATGACAGTGGATGATGTCTGGCTTCCAGTAATTCCAGCAGAACTCAGCCGCACCATTAGCAAAAAAGGTAAACCGCCAATCTTCGTCTTCTCCAGAATAGATGCGGCGCGGATCAAAAGCAGGATGTCCAAATAAATACAAAGGCACATCAGTACCGGGCAGCACACTTTCATAAACTGCAAAGGTCTGAAACATTGCATATCCCCACCAAATCGGGTCTTTGGGGATTTCCATTTTGTCTGGTAAAAACCCGTAGTAAGGCAGGAATATGCGGACATCATGCCCCATTTGTCTTAAGACTTTAGGTAATGCTCCCACAACATCACCCATTCCTCCTACTTTCGCAACGGGAGCTGCTTCTGCTGCAACGAATAGAATCCGCATGGTTTTTGTTGTTTCCCCGGTTCTGCCTATATTTTCACAAGTCTGAAGTATGAAGTCTGAAGTATAAAGGCACTTTAATCAAAGAATGGTAGAAATCTCGGCAACAATGTACCGATTTTTGCTCCTTTATCCTTTACACTTCATCCTTTAAACTCAATTCTTATCTAACCACATCTGTTTGCCAGTATTTCTAAGATCCCCGTTGGATTTCGGCAAAAATTTGCTCAAGAATTTCTTGTGCGCCTTGTTCCCGCAGACGGTTGGCTAATTCTGTACCTAATGCTTCGGCGTTGCTGGCTGAACCTGTTACGGTATCTTTGACGAGTTTCTGACCATCGACACTGGCAACTACACCTGTAAGTGTTAAATTGCCATCATTAATTTCTGTATTTACACCGATAGGTACTTGACAACCACCTTCCAGGTCACGTAAGAATGCTCTTTCTGCTAAACAACGATCGCGAGTTTCAGGGTGTTCAATAGCTTTGAGTAAAGATATCAAATCTTTGTCATCAGCACGGCATTCTATCCCTAATGCACCTTGTCCGACAGCGTGCAACGAAATTTCTTTGGGGATAATTTGATGAACGCGATCGCCCATACCTAAGCGTTGTAACCCAGCAGCTGCTAAAATCAGGGCATCGTATTCGCCGGCATCGAGTTTTGCCAAACGGGTATTCAAGTTACCACGCACATCTTTAAAGGTAAAGTGGGGGAAGCGATTGCGTAACTGTGCCAATCGTCGCAATGAGGATGTCCCAATTACTGCGCCTGCTGGCAAAGTGTCAATTTGCTTATCTTTATACTTTTCATGTACAACTAAGGCATCGGCTGGATTTTCCCGTTCGGTAATTGCCGCTAGGGTTAAGCCTTCTGGTAAATTAGTTGGCAGATCCTTAAGGGAATGAACCGCAAAGTCAATTTCTTGGTTGATCATTCCCAGTTCGAGTTCTTTAGTAAAAAGTCCTTTATCGCCAATCTTCGCCAACGCTACATCCAGGATTTTGTCGCCTTGGGTAGACATGGTGTGGACTTCAAAATTGATATCTGGGAAACTTTTTTGTAGTTGCTCTCTTACCCAGTATGTTTGAACTAGAGCAAGTTGACTTTTACGAGAACCAATACGAATCGTGCGGGTTGCACTGGAAACAACTGAAGTCATAATAACGTTATGTCAAACCAGGCGATATATTCACTCTCATCTAGACTACCGCAGTGAGTGACTTCCCGCATTGCGATCGCTTAATTAACGATAATTTTATTTTTGACTTACTTTACATTTTTTTACTTTATTTTTAATAACTTAACAGATTGTAGGGGATAGGGACTAGGCAGTAGGGAGTAATTTTTTGTAACTCCTACACAGACTGCTAAAGCAGGTTTAATAATCGCTATTTTCTATAGCAATAAGTAATTGTTGAGTACGCTGCTTGGTTGCTTCTTCCAAACAACCAGAATAAATAGCAGGAGCAATACTTCCACCTTCGTATTGACTTCTTTCAAACTCACAACTTGCGTCACGAAACTTAATCCATGCTACTTGTGCAGCAATTAATTTCTGTTGTCTAGATTTTGACAACTTTGCTAATAGTTTTTTATAAGCTTGATTTAATTTTTTATCAGCATCTTGATATGACAACTGTGAGCAGATATTAATTTCTGATTGAGTTTGCGGGTCATTACAGTTGGTTTTTTGTGATAAATATGTTTTTGTTGGCTGGGCTTGTGTATTTGCCTGCACCACAGTATTAGCACTCAAACTAATAATCGGTAACATACTTAAAAAATAAAGTAATAAATAACGCATTATATGATTTTTCTTTCAGTATTAAAAACAATTAAAGATTCACTATAGCTCATAATTATTTGTATTTCAGGAATGAAACAATAAGAATTTTTGTAAAATCTAACACAATTACAATAATGATTGCGCGAAAATTATATTTATAGCGATTCTCATTCTAGTGAGTTACAAGTAATAATAATTAACCGCAGATGTAGACGCTTAAGCGTCTTGCCCCAGGCTACGCAGATGGAAACAGATAAATTTGTACCTCAGCAGACGAGGAAACGCTATATTTACTTATCAAATAGGGCGCAAGTAAGAAAATCAATTCCAGAAAAAATCTGTTTACTTACTCAAATGCTTTAATGGTGAAGCTTTCATGTGCCAATACTGGTCAACTTCCTTGCTCGGTCGCAGCTTTTATCTTATTAATACTTTCCAATTGCTTACGGATATAACTTTTTACAACTTAGCGAATATCGTTAATGACTTGAAATGCCTTGAATTGTTAATCACTCAACTTTCTTTCCGTAGGCATAAATAAAATACTTATCTGTAACTTTTACATCAGCCTGAAAACCTGCTTTATTTAACTTTTCTTGAAGTTCATCAGGTTGATAAAAAACTTTGACAATCTGATATTCTTGATTATTATTTAATTTACGGGTTATATATATATTGTCGTCGTTTTCTAAAATATGATTGTTAGCTGTAGATGTAGGTTCAAAGCGAGAGTCAATAATAAATACTTGTCCACCAATGCAGACAGATTGATAAACTTTCGCCAAAAATGAGTCTACTAATATTGGCGGTATATGAGATATCCAAAATGCAAAGAACACCAAATCGTATTCTGTATCAGGTTGCCATGTAAATAAGTCAATTTGCTGATATTCAATAATTGGGGAATTTAACTTAGAACGGTTAATTGCAATTACTTCTTCAGAAGCATCCAATGCAGTAATTTTATTACTAATCTTTAAAAGCTCCTGTGTCCAGATTCCTGTGCCACTGGCTAACTCTAAAACATTATTTATATTTCCAATTTGCTGTACTGCACGTTGAAGAAAAGCTATTTCATTAAACCAACGCTGGTTGTTTTCTTTACCACGGTCATAGCGTCCTATCCTATAAAACCACTCATCATACTCATTTGCTCTAGCGCGGTAGTACTCAATTTGTTGCTGAAGAATATTATCTGTCATCGTCTTTTTATCTTATAGGTTATACGTTTAAATTACTAAGTAATTTGTTGCTCAACTTAATTTTTATATACCTCTAAAGGTCGATAAATTAACTGTAGTATAGTTTGATTAAAAAATGCCATAGATTATTTGAGAATGCTAACCAATAATTTGTTATTACATATCGCTTTAGGATAATTAACTTTTTAGGAAAAGCACTTTTATATCAGCTTATCACTGATAGTCGCGGTAATTCGATAGATTTACCGTAGTTTATTGTATTATTGCTGAAGCCTGTTATTTACTACATGGTGAAGTAGCTATGCAGCGATCGCCGCCTCGACCGCATAATAGAGATGGACAACACTGGCTCTCACAACCATTGATTTATCTGGCTTTGACCATTATTAGTAATAAATTAAGGATGGAATTTGCTTACTTTTAAGGCATTATAATTATCACTTGACTTGGGGCGATCGCACTCACTTATCATTGCTTATTAGTTTTACTTGTTCTTTGAGCGGCCATTTATGTCCAGTTTCTTAAAACTGGAGTTTAGACTAAATTCTTTTTTTAAGCCTACAACCCTTGTATAGCAAGCATTTTAAACTTCGGAATCAAAACCAGCCTATAAATCATAAAAGCCTTTCTGGATAAGGGTTTGGCGGTTTTATAGATAAAATTAGTCTAAACTCCAATTAAAAAAATGTAAAGTCAAAGATGCTGTGATTTAAGCACAACCTCAGAAATACTCCCTACAGCATAATTACCGCAGCTGATTAATTATCTGGCTGCGGTTTTTGCATTTATTGACATCTGATGCTCTAGATACAGCAGCTTACCAGCAAGTGATTGACAAAATACAAGCTTGAAAATTCTAAAGTTAAAAAATTATTAAAACTAGATTACTTTTAGAAAAAAATGCCGGAAACTCTTTAGTAATACAGCAATTAAATAGGCTAAAAATTAGCACTCTCCAGCTTAGAGTGCTAATAAATAAGGAAGTTTATTTCCTCAGATATAAGCTAAAAATACTCTTTTTACAGAGATGATATTAGACCTTTTTCAACCATAATTTTCACCAGATAAATCTCCTTGTAAGTAGTAAACTATTGAGAGGAACTCAATGAAATATACTTTCGATATTGTCGGTGTATCGCCCGTTTTGCAGTTTTTCAACCATCAACAGCAGAGTATGCAAAAACCAAAGTATCCAGGTGTGGAATACTTGGGTACACACACATGTACACTCGATGCGTTTATAGCAACAGTGGAACCTGTACCAGCCAAATGGGGGTGGGATTTAGATCAAGTAGTAGACACAGTAATTCGCTTTTGGGTAAATCATTCAGACAGTATTCAATATTGGAAAGCACGTTTAAGTGATGCTGGACAAAATAATTTAGTTGTAGCAAGACTCGCGGATATTACGGCTTTGCAAGCTGAATTTGAAACTCTCTTAGATAAAAATAGTTATTAGCTGTTCTCAAGGTAAATATTAAGTAGGGTGTGTTACGGCTATGTAAGGATTTCGGAACTTAGGAAAGTGAGAATTAGCCGTAACGCACCATATTTCTCGGTGCGTTACAGCTTACGCCTAACACACCCTATTAACTACCTTCTGCTCCCTGCTATATCAAATGACACAAGCACCTAAAATTGGGGAAGTTAAAAGCAAGAATAGAAAAAACGATGCTTTTGAAAGCAGCAATCAAACTTAAAATAGGTATAGGCAATTATCGCTTCATTTCCTCAAAGTGATGAAAAATAAAGTCAAACCTGATTGGGCTGGTGAAAGCATACTCTCCAAGTTCGTTAATCTGCTGATCCAGACCAAACCTATTTACAATGTGATGAAATACCAAGCTCGGCAAGTATTAATCACAACAGCAGAAAAGAATGGGATTCCCTGGCGCAAAAACTCTGAAGCCCTACAAGGGCTGATGACAAAACAATTGCTAGGGGCAGTTACTAACCCAGAAATTGTGTATCCAGAATATTACAAAGTACCATTCCATGCTTACGCTGAGGGTAATCTTTGCTGGGAAGCGGCTTTTGAAGCGGAGTCAGCTACCTATGCTATGTCTTTGCGTGTTTGGCCGCAAGAAAATCTAACTTGGGAAGCGGCTCACGCCAGACTCAGAGGAACTTTTCATGATGTTTTGGCAGCTTACGGCCCCTTGCAGGTGAAGGAAATTTTGGACATTGGCTGCTCGATAGGTTTATCTACGATGGCGCTACACCGTTACTATCAAGAGAAACAAGAGCAACCTATTCGGACTGTGGGTTTAGATTTATCGCCGTATATGCTGGCTGTGGCTAAGGCGAGGGATGTGAATAATGAAATTTCTCAGTGGGTTCATGCTAAAGCGGAGAATACAGGCTTACCAGATAATTCCTTTGATTTGGTGACGCTCCAGTTTGTGTGTCATGAATTGCCAAGCTACGCCAGCAAAGAAATTTTTGCGGAGGCTAAACGACTACTCAGACCGGGTGGTTACATTGCCTTGGTAGATAATAACCCGCGATCGCCTGTAATTCAAAATCTCCCTCCCGCTCTGTATACTTTAATGAAAAGTACGGAACCTTGGAGTGATGACTATTACGGTTTCGATATTCCAGCAGCCTTAGAGGAAGTCGGTTTTTCACCCACAATTGAAGTTCCTAGTGACCCCCGTCACCGGACAATTATCGGGAAAAAGCCTTCTTAATTGCTGAGTGCTGAGTGGTTAAATACAGCAGTAGAGGTAGGTTGGGTTAAGCGCAGCGCAACCCAACATAAATCTTCATATCGCATTGTGCTGCACCATCACTAATAAAGAATGTAGAGACAAAAAATTTTCTGTCTCTACATCACAACTCAATGTCTACTACAAATGAAACTTAGGAGTGAAAATTCACATTGTGTCGCACTAAATTCATAAACTCCTCACGAGTGCGTGCATCATCCGCAAACACACCGCGCATTGCACTTGTCACAGTCCAAGAACCGGGTTTTTGTACACCACGCATTACCATACACATGTGAGTGGCTTCAACTACAACCGCCACCCCTCGCGGTTTGAGTAAACCTTGTAACGCATCCGCAATTTGTAAAGTCAGACGTTCTTGAACTTGTAAACGGCGTGCATACATTTCACAAATACGCGCAATTTTTGATAATCCAATCACCTTACCATTGGGAATGTAGGCAACGTGCGCTCGACCAATAATCGGTAAAATGTGATGTTCGCAAGAACTAAAAATATCAATATCCCGAATTAATACCATTTCATTGGCATCTTCAGTAAAAACTGCTCCATTTAGCAGTTCATCTAGAGATTCATGATACCCTTTGGTGAGAAATTTCAAAGCTTTTACAACACGCTTGGGGGTATCTATTAACCCTTCGCGGTCGGGGTTTTCTCCTAATCCAATTAGCAATGTACGTACAGCCTGCACCATTTCTGCTTCTGTAACAGTTGGTAATTGCTGAGTAGGTAAAGATGACACTACTTGAGCAGCAGAATTAGTATCGGGACGAATCGATAGAGTCATTGTTATTGGTTTAATTGGGATAAATTTATCAATTAGTTAATAGTGAAACAGCCAGAAATAACTATTAACTAATTTTGATATTCAATTAACAATATTAACTATAGCAAACATTTGTGAAGTTGTGTATAAATTTGATTGCTATCCAACTTTCTACCGATAAACACTAGCTGATTTTTGGGTGTGTTTCTCCATTCATCAGCGTGTAAGTTGTAACGTGGCCCACTCAGTTGAAAAATATGGCGTAATTCACTATCGCTAAACCACAAAATTCCTTTAGCACGAAATACGTTTTGTGGCATTTCTTCTGTGAGAAAGTTTTCAAATTTATTTACATCAAAAGGGCGATCGCTTTCAAAAGCAATAGAGACAAATCCATCATTTTCTAGATGATGAGAGTGATGCCCATGATGGTGATGATCATGGTCGTGGTCATGATGTTCATGGTGTTCATGTTCATGATCATCATCAATATACTCATGTTTAGGTGTTAAACCAACACCTAAAATCAATGGTAGTGGAACCTCACCATATTTACTGTGTATAATTCTCGCGCCATCTTTGACATCATGAATAAATCCTTCTACCTCTCGAATTTTTTCAGTAGTCGCTAGGTCAGTTTTATTCAAGAGAATCATATCACCGTATGTAATTTGTTTTAAAGCTGCTTCACTATCAAAGTGTTGCGGATTAAAAGCCTCGGCATCTACGACTGTGATAATCGAATCAAGGTTAGTTAAATCTCTGAGTTCTGTTCCCAAAAAAGTTAAGATAATTGGTAATGGGTCAGCCACACCAGTAGTCTCAATTACCAGATAATCAATGCGGTCTTCTCTTTCTAACACACGATAAACAGCATCAACTAAACCATCATTGATAGTGCAGCATATACAACCATTGCTTAACTCGACCATATCTTGGTCTAAAGAAACTAATAGTTGGCTATCGATATTAATATCGCCAAATTCATTAACTAAAACGGCAACTTTTAAATCATGTTTATTTTTGAGAATTTGATTGAGTAGTGTAGTTTTACCACTGCCTAAAAATCCCGTAATAATTGTTACGGGCATTCCTTGTTTGGGAATATCAAAACTAGGATTGGTACTTGGTGCTGTTAGTTGGGTCATAATCGTCAGCGTTAAAAACGAATTGCTACTGAGTTAAAAAAGGCAGGAGGCGGATGAGAGGGGTATTCAAACCCGCTTCTAGCATGAAAGTGCTGAGTAACGCCCTTTCATGCTAGGTCATCGGAACTCTCCTCTTCCTTACTGAAAGGCAGTTAAAGAACTGACCAAATTAACTTATAATGATAATCGTTATCATTTTAGCGCAAAAGCTGTCCAAATTGCCAAGGGACTTCCACCCTCAAAACATCCAAAGTTTTTTTGTGGGATTGAGAGCAGTTGCGTGCGGTAGATAGCTACTACACGGAACTATCAAATCATTACTTACTCATAAATGATGTATCTTTTGAAAAATGCTTTTATAAATAATCTAAAAATTTCATTAATTCATATAATGAATAATATGAATACAGAATTTGACTATTTTTGGTGATTCGCCATAGAAGTTGTTGAGAGTTTGATATAACCTCTACTAAAATTTGTGTTTGATTAACATCTCTGTTCAGGGAGTAATTTTCATGTTGTTTAACCCTAAACCCTACTCTTTGTAAAGCGCGAATAGTCCAAATACTGGCGACACCATCACCGATAACATGAACTTCTCCCTTGACTGGGGTATGTAAATGAAACTCCCCAGAAAATATATCAAACTCCACACCTTCACTGCGAAAAGTATCAGCAAAAGCACCACTTAACACCAAATCTTCCGGTGCGCCAATGTGTAAAATCCCCTCAGATGTTAACAACCAAATTTGATCAGCCAGCCGCAAAGCTAAATCTAAATCATGAGTAGAAAGTAAAATTGCTTGCTGATTTTCCCTGGCTAACTGACGCAACAATTTCATAATTTCCACCCGGCGTGGTAAATCTAAAAATGCCGTCGGTTCATCCAATAACATCACTATCGGCGACTGCGCCAAAGCACGCGCAATCATAATTTTTTGACGTTCACCATCACTCAGTTCGCTAAGTTGACGCGCAGCTAAATGTAACGCACCTACAGATTTGATCGCCCAATGTATAATTGCTTCATCTTCAGGCGTTAACCTTCCCCACCAGTCGGTGTAAGGATGTCGTCCCAAACTTACCAGAGTATAAGCCGATAACATACCCACATCCACCCTTTCCGTCAACACCAAACTCAACCGCTTGGCTAAATCCTGCGGTGCTAACTTATAGATATCATCACCCAAAAGCCGCACCTCACCCGCAATAGGTGGTTGCATTCCCGCAAGCGATCGCAGTAATGTAGACTTACCCGCACCATTCGGCCCCAATAAACACACCAATTCCCCAGCTTCCAGACAAACAGAAATATCCCTCGCCACACACCGCACATTTTTGCGGGATGTTTGATAACCGATATTCAGATGATGAGTAGTTAAAATTGCATTATTCATGATGGCAAGGATTTTTGGGAATTACGCCGCAGAATTACCCAAGTGACAACAGGAGTTCCTATCAAAGCCGTAATTGCATTTAAAGGTAAAACCATCTGACTCACCGCCATTTGGGAAAATAAATCAGCCACCAAAGCCAAGATTCCCCCCATAATCATCACCCCAGGGATTAAAATCCGATGATCGGAACTCATAAACAGACTGCGACATAGATGAGGAATAGCCACACCCAAAAAGGCGATCGGCCCGCAAAAAGCCGTAATTCCACCAGCTAAAATAGAAGCACTAGTAATAATAGAAAACCTAGCTTTCTTCACAGTTAAACCCAAACTCCGCGCGTAAGCTTCCCCTAACAACAGCGCATTTAAAGATTTTGATTGCAACACCGCTACCAATAAACTTAAAACTATCACCGGAATCAACACAATTAACTGTTTCCAAGTCACTCCAGCGAAGCTACCAAAAGTCCACATAATATAACTTTGAATCCGTTCTTTAGAGCTAAATTGCAATAAAATACTCACAATTGCACTCGTAGCGTAACCAAACAATAAACCCAAAATTAACAGCGTCATCGTCTCTTGTACTCGACGCGCCACCACTAACATTAAACCCAAAACCGAAGCCGCACCAAGACTAGCAGCTATCACCAACCCAAAATCAGTAATAATTCCCAAATCATTTAATAAAGTTGGTGTCGCCACACTTGCAGTTAACACCACCAAAGCCACACCTAAACTTGCACCAGAACTAATTCCTAACACAAAAGGCCCCGCCAAGGGATTTTTAAACAGAGTTTGCATTTGCAAACCACTCACACCCAAAGCCGCACCCGCTAAAGTTGCAGTCAAAGCTTTCGGAAGTCTAAATTTGAGAATAATATTCGCCCATGTTGCTTTTTCTGGTTCTTGTCCTAGTAAAATATTGATAACTTCTTGAATCGGAATAAAGACAGAACCTAAAGCCAAATCTAGTAAAAATGCCAAAATAAACCCGATAATTAACAAGAAAAATACTAAAGTTTTGATAGAAGTAGATTTAAAAAATATTAATAAATTAGACGGCAGATATTTAAGTAACATTATTTGCTAAATTTCCGATAGTAAAACAATTGATGCTTCGGTAATATTTCTGGATGCAGGATTTTAATTAAATCTGCAAGCACAATATCAGGGTTACTAATTCCCCCTTCCCAGTAATCATTACCAGCATTCGCATTTAAACGCCCATTGTTATTATAAAGATTGCCAGTTTTCACAGATTGAAAATCAGCATAGCGATTATCTTCTGCGGTTAAATCCTTGATATTTTGCCAACCTTGGCTAAAATTCAACCAATAATCAGCATTAGCAGCACGTTCTAAAACCACTTCAAAAGAAAGTGGTAAACTACCATTAGATTTATCATCACTCCAAAGATAATTTCCTCCAGCATCAGCCAGATATTTAGCAACATAACTATTACCAGCCGGCATAAACCAAGTACCTTTAAAGTTAAAACCAACAAATACACTCGGACGGTTTTTCACAGATTGAGCTTTTGCGGCTATTTGTGTATATCTACTCGCAATTTCATTAAATATCTTTTCGGCTTTGGCTTCTTGATTAAAAAACAAAGCCGTAAATTTTAACCATTCACTTCTCCCCAGTGGCGTATCTTCCATATACTCAGCATTTATCCCCACCTTTAAACCCGCTTCTGTGAGTTTGCTATAACTATCAGTTTGGGAATTACCTGTACCGAAGGTTGTTACTAAGTCTGGATTTAATGCTAATAATTTTTCGATATCTACATTGGAATTATTGCCGACTTGGGTAATATTTCCCGCTTTAATTTTCTCAACTACTTCAGGCGTATTGACTTGATTAATATTACTCACTCCAATTAATTTATCAACTACACCTAATTTTGCTAAGTGGGGTAAATGTGTAGTTGAGAGAGAAACTATGGAGTTGACAGGAACTGTAATTACTTGCGCTTGCTTAAATCCTTGGGGTGTGGGTGTTCCGCATTGGACTAAAACATATTGAAACTGAGTTTTAGCATTTTGCCAAGGGTTTTTGATGGTGACGACTTTGTAATGTTTGTGATATTCTACCGCCAAACCTCTGGCGTGGGTGATTTTGATTTTATTGGGGAAGTAATCTTGGTTGGGGTTATAGTTGGGGGTGCAAGTGTTAGTTGATGTGTGAATTTTGGTGTGATTACAAGCGATGATGAGGGTGGCTATGAGGAATAATTGACAGAGGAAAATGATTGGTTTTTGGTGGGGGAGTTTTATCATTTTTATCTCACGCAGAGACGCAGAGGCGCAGAGAGAGTTAGGGGGTTTGGGGTGGGTAGAGGTTTTCGGTGATTTTGTTACCTTTAATGAGGTGTTCGTTGACTATATTTTCGGCAACGTTGGGGTTAACGCGAGTGTACCAAGTTCTATCATTGGAATAAAAAACTACTGGGCCGAGTTGACATACTTCTAAACAGCCGGATGTTCTGACTTCAATGTCTAAACCTGCGTTTTCTACTGCTGATTTTAAAGCATCAAATGTAGGTTGCCATTTACGGGAAGGAAGACAGCGTGTAGAGGTACAAACTGAAATATAGGAATGTTTGAGAGGATTCTTGCTAAAGGGTATGGGTTTTTTACCTAATACATAAATATCTCGCAAATCTTGATAAAGAGCTAACTTATCTAGATTTGGTTTACCCTCTGGTAATAAATTTTCTCCATCTACCAAAGGATTAGGTAATAAAATCGTCATCAATTGTTCATTCGCACCATTCCAAAACTGAATCCCCCAACTTCTAGGATTTCCTTCTGCATTAAACCGCCGATAAAAAGCCGCACGGGAAACTAAACGTTGCTTCCTCACTTCCACAGGAGTTTTACACAAAGGGCCGCCAAAATTAGTATCAATACATAAATGTAAATGCCAACCCTCAGCCGCCACCGTCAAATAGCCATCATAGAGAATACAAAGCTTTGGCGGTGCATTAAATTCCAACTCTAAAACACTACCTTGAACAATATGAGCAATCCCAACCTGCTGCCAATTCTGTTCAAACAAAGTATAAACTAACGATGCTAAAACATCACTCCCACAATCAAAATATTCATACTCAATAAACCCCCCCGTAGCTAAATCTTCCTTAACTACCTCATTAACTGGTGTCACCCAACAATTAAACTCACTCATTTCTAACTCTCCTCTGCGCCTCTGCGTGAAAAAACTCTTTAAAACCGAGAACTCAACCCAACCTGAAAAACTCTCCCCCCATCAGGAAACCCAGGAAACAACTGATAACGCTGATCAAACAGATTATCCAAACTCCCAGTTAAAATTAAACTATCACTAATAGGTACACGCATCTTTAAATCAAAAGTCGTATACCCCGAAAGAAACTCCGTATTAATATTATTAGTTGGATACTCATTTAAGGAGTTCATCAACACCCCCAAATACCAACCTTGAGGATTTTCATAAGACACACCCAAATTTAATTTATCCGCACCAGCAAACCTTAATTCCTTATCAACCTCCGACGGATTAGCACTTTCTAAAATACGCGGATCATTCGCCGTATAATTAACAAAAGCATAGATATTCCTCGCCAGTTGTAAATTTAAAGAAGCTTCAATTCCTGTAGTTTTTACCAAACCGATATTTTCCCAAGTTCCTGTATTACCATTTACAGGTGGGATTAAGCTTTTGAAGGCAATTGTATCAGAAACCCTGTTACTAAAAAATGTCAGCCTCAACAAGCCAATATTCCCTAAATTTTGGTCAATCCCCACATCAAAACTATCGCCTTTTTCTGGTTTAAGGTCAGGATTACCAATATTAGTAGGATTATTATTAAATAAATTGGCTATAGTCGGCGCACGAAAGTTTCTGATATAGTTAGCGCGGAGTGTAGTTGCATCTGAAACTGCAAATTTCGCTCCTACAGATGGCGAAGTAAATGAACCATTCACCAAACTACTAAAATCTTGCCGCACTCCTAAATTCATACTAAAACTAGGAGAAAAGTTAATTTCATACTTACCGAAAATTGCCCCTTGTCCTATAGCATCATCATAATTTTCTCTAGTAATATTTGTCCCATAATTAAATGTGGTATTGCGTACATTGGTATTACGATAATCAAAGCCATAAACTAAAGTCTGATTCTTCGCAACATTCCAATTATGGGTAACTTGAATACCATAGGAATCTTGTTTAGTATCAAAGCGGTTTTGAGAGGTAATTGCACCGCTACGATTATCAAAACGAGTGTTGAGAAAGTCAGCATAAACTCTCGCTGTTAATAGGGAATCATCCCCACTTCCTAATTTAGAGTTCCAGGTTAAATCAGTAAGAACTTGGTCTGTGTATTTGCGGTTATTCTCGGTGAGAGAGTTAAAAAATCCCTGTCCAAATTGCGGGAAAGGAATGGGTACGCCTCCTGGTACTCCCTGTTCTTTACCTAAATATAGGGTGGAGAGGGTTAAAGTATTGCGTTTACCTAAATTTGCCTCTAGTTTGACATTAAAATTATTGTAGAGTGCGTCATTATTCGTTCTTGTTCCCTCAAAGTTAGCTTCAGGAATACGAAAGCGATAATTATTTTGTGCTTGAGTACGGTTGTAACCAACTACCCAAGAAATATCACCTGACTTACCACTATTTTGTATGCTTTGTTGGTTGAGTCCATAGGAACCAAAATTAACTTTGGTTTCTGTGGTAATTTGCTCTGTAGGACGACGGGTAACAATATTAATTACCCCACCTATTGCATCTGAACCATAAAGTGTTGAACCACCTCCTGGTAAGACTTCAACTCTTTCAATATTATTAGTGGTAAATTCTGATAAATCGAAACCACCACCACCTAAATTATTAATTGGTCTACCATCCAATAAGATTAAGACTTGTCCGGTATTAGAACCGCGAATAAATTGACCACTTAAAGCGTTTACTTCTGTCCCAACTGTACCGTCACCTAAAATACCAGGAAGAAATCGCAGTGCTTCTCTGACTGTTCTTGCACCTTGCGCTTCCATTTCTTCGCCGGTAATAACATACACCGGACGGGTGGAATCTTTCACTGTCCCTTCCCGACGAAAGGGGGAAAACACAGGTTCATTGAGGAGTTTGTCAATAACTGTAAGTTCAATATCTGGTTCTTGTTCTTCTGCTTGTGCAATTTCTGTAGCGATGATGCTGGAATTTCCCCACAGCATCCCTGCGGTGATAGTCACGCTAGAGATGATAAGTTGAGTTCCCCATCTGGCAATAAATTGAGTACGCATCGGTAATTTCAGCCACCTGTATAACTAAAAAATTTTGTTGTCACTAAAGATTTGAGGTTTTTGCAAAAACTCTCAGCCAGGAGGCAGCATTGATAATGATTATTATTATCATATTGGTAGTGCAGTTTGCAAGCTAGTTTTTCAGTTTGTAGTAAGCACTAAAGTGCTGAGAGTTTTGAGGACTAAAGTCCTTACTACGAACTTAACTAATTACTGGTGTTGGATTAACAACAATTGTGATGTAATTTTGCCCATTTACTGAGGGGTGGAATTTTGGCTAAGATGCCTCTTTTCAAAGCTTCTGGGCGTTCTGACCAAGATAATAAACCATCTGGTTTAGTGTAGTATAGAGTGGCACATTGGAGGATGGCAGATGCACTATCATCAATTGGTAACAGGACTTACGCAACTGG
>JAGKSW010000106.1 GCA_018993265.1 Nostoc sp. TH1S01 | reverse complement strand
GGCGATTGTCGCCCCTTGAACCAAATCTCTTATACATTTAAAAAATATCTGCTGGATCTGCTGCTCTCAATTTACGTACAGCGATCGCGCCAGAAATAGTACACATTAAAATTGTCAAACCTAAAACAAATGCAGAACGACCAGCACTCATAAAAATTGGTAAAAAAGTTGCAGCTTTGGTCAATTCATATAAACCAAAAGAAATGCCTAAACCAGGAATATAGCCAAAAATTGCTAAAATTAGAGCTTCTTGAAAAACAACACGCAATAAATAATTATCTGTGAAGCCCATAGCCTTGAGGGTGGCGTACTCGGCTAAATGTTCGTTGACATCAGTGAAAAGGATTTGATACACAATGATTATACCAACCACAAATCCCATCCCTGTACCGAGTGCAAACATAAAGCCAATCGGTGTACTTGTACGCCAATATTCTTTTTCAAACTCGATAAATTCTTGGTAAGTAAGTAATCTAACATCTTTAGGCAGTTTAGCAACTATATTATGCAGTACTCTTTGTTGCTCTACACCAGGTTTGAGAGTAATTAAACCAATATCAATTTCTCCATCACGACGATTTTTAAACAAACGCAAGAAATTTTGGTCACTGGTGATTAAATTTCCATCTGCTGCAAAGGAAGGCCCAAGAGTAAACAAGCCAACAGTTTTAATTCTGTAGTTACTAATTTCTGTTAATACCTGTTTGTCCCGCTCAAATTGTGCAGCAATTGGCCCATATTCAGAGCGGGAAGAACGGTCAAACAGAAAAGTATCAGGCAATTTTAACTTATTGAGATTTTGATTAACTTCTGGTAAGTTAAATACTGGCTTTTCAGGTTCAAAACCGAATACAAATATGGCTCGATAATCGGCATTAACTGGATTTTTCCAATCAGCAAAATCGACATAGATAGGGCTGACAGAATTAACCCCTTCAAAACCTGATACCTGATAGAGACGACGTGAAGAAAACTGTCTCATATAAGCAAGAGACTTAGAACGGGGACTAATCATCACCAAGTCCGCTTTTAAAGTGGTATGAAAGCGTGCAGCACTATCATAAAGCGCACCCTCAAATCCCAACTGCATAAACATGAGAATATTGGAAAAACTAATGCCCGCCATAGCAACAATCATACGAGATTTTTCGCGGGTAAGTTGTAACCAAGCTAAACGTATTTTAGACATAATAACTAGTACTATTTAAGATTTTTCTGTGTTAATTATGACTTCTACTTGTAAATTGGTTAAACTTCTAACTTGCTTGGCATCTTTTGGATTAAGACGAATTTTAATTTCAACAACTCTGCGGTCTACATCAGCAACAGGATCAGTACTAAAAGTTGCTTGTTTTTTTACTTGCAACCCAATTTGAGTGACCTTTCCATGTAGTTCTCCAGAAAAGGCTTCACTAGTAATTTTGGTTTGTTGACCGATACGTACTTGGTTAACATCAGTTTCGTATACTTCAGCAACTACGTACATCTGGTCTGTTTGACCCATGTCTGCAATTCCTTCGTTACCAACAATTTCTCCAGGAAAAGTATAAATTTTTAAAATTTGACCGCCCTTGGGTGCGCGCACGTAAGTTAATTCCTGATCTGCTTGAGCTTTTTCCACAGCAGCTTCTGCACTTTCTACCTCTGCTTGAGCTGCTTGCACATCTGTGGGACGAACCTCAGCGATTTGGTCTAAAGTTGCTTTTGCTTCGTTGATTTGCTGTTGCAAGGTTTCTTCTGTTTGCTTAAGAGTGGATTTAGCCTCGTTGATTTGCTGTTGTAAGGTTTCCTCTGTTTGATTTAGGCTAGCCTTAGCTTCATTCAATTGCTCTCTAGCAGATTCTAATTCCAAACGCTTGCTATCAAATTTAGAAGCTTCAACCGCACCTTCTTTGTATAACATTTCAAAGCGCCCAAATTCTGTTTGAGCATTGTTTAACTGGGCTTCTAGACGAGCAATGTTTGCTTGTTGAGTCCTTCTTTCTCCCAACAGTTGGGCTTGCAAGCGAGCAATAGTTGCTTGTTGAGTTTTTCTCTCACCAAATAGTTGCGCTTGCAAGCGGGCAATAGTTGCTTGTTGAGCGTTAATTTCCCCAGTTTTTGCCCCAGCTTTTACCTTAGCTAAATTAGCTTGAGCAACTTTTACTTGTTGTTTAGCTTGTTTTAAAGCAGCTGAAAGACGATTATAGTTGTCTAGGATGGCAATTACTTGATTTGAGGTAACTTTATCTCCCTCTTTCACTAAAAGTTTATGAATTTTAACAGTTTCAAGAGAAGTGGAAGCAGACAGGCGAATAACTTCACCTTGCGGTTCTACGCGTCCTCTGGCACTAACGGTATTGCTAGGAGGAGTAGTTGCTAAAGAAACTGATGAGGGATTTTTTTGACCTGGTTGGGAATGAATAAGACTATAAATAGTAGCCGTGCTAATAACTGAGGTAGTGATACTAAGGAAGAGAATAACCCACCACTTTTTTGACTTAAGAAATGGTTGCTTCATCACTCTTGAATCATGCATATTCATTTCATACTGTTGCCAAAACAGGCTTTTCCTGAGATATAGCAAGTTCCACAATGTCAGCTGCTCGTCTAACTCCACCTGCGCGTTGAATTGCTGCTTGTAAGCTAGATGCACTGTTTTTGTAGGAGTCTTGGCTTAACACTTCTTGTATGGCAACTCGCAGCCTAGAAACGCTTAATCGGGCTAGGGGTATCGCCAATCCTGCTCCTGTCCAAGCCAGACGAGCTGCTGTACCTGGCTGATCGCTAGTGATGGGAATAGCAACCATTGGCACCCCGTTGTTCAACGACTCAAGAACAGTATTCAATCCTGCGTGAGTAATAGTGAGGCTAGCTTGCTTGAGCAGTTCCATTTGAGGTGCATATTTAACAACCAAAGGTTTTCCCGGTAGTTCTTTGAAAGAGTCCAGATTACCACCACCAAGAGAAATTACCAATTGCACATCTAATCCATCACAAGCCTGAGCAATACATTGGAAAACATTTATTAAGCGATTTTGTATAGTCCCCATCGAGGCGTAAATCAGAGGTTGTCCAGTTAGCTTTTCCCAGGGGAAAGACACAGCTTCTCGACTAGCTGAGTCATGGTAAGGGCCTGTGAAATGGAAGCATTGGGGTAAATGCTGTCTGGGAAAATCAAATTCAGCAGGTATCTGGCTCAATTGCGCTAATTTAGAGTAAGAAGCATTAACGTCATAGTATGAGGGCAAATTCCAGCTTCGGCGATACTCATTTATCAGCTTTTCAATTGGTTGAGCGATGCGATTAAGCAGAGAGTAAGCGGCTTGATTCCGCAGATACGCCCATCGTGCAGGGTTATAACTCCAAGATGTCACAAAGGGGGGAACGCCGTCTTCTTGATTGAGTGGCAAAGCACTGCACACTGTAATAAAGGGAATATCCAAAAATTCCGCAATAGTCCCTCCTTCTAATGTCATTTGGTTTACCAACAACGCTTCTACACCAGCTTGCTTAAGTGCTTTTGGAGCATCACGAAGTACCATTGCAGCTTCTTGTTGTATTAAATTGAGGTTATATCGCAATGCAGCAAAGCCGCTCAATTTCCCAAGTTGTGCCAGCGATTGTGCTGCGATCCCCAAAGGAAATTCAGTTTCTCCTATTCTCCAGAAATCCAATCCTGCTGCAAGTGTTTTGGATTGGACATCTGCAATTCCAAACAGGGTTACGCGATGTCCGCGTCGTTGCAGTTCGCGTCCCAAAGGTAGCATTGTGTTAAGGTGACCAGTTTTTGCGGGACAGAGAATGCCAAAATGAGTCATAACTTCAGCCTTTTTTTGCACTATGAGAACAGAGGATTAACTTAGGCGGTTTCTGAGAAAAAATTTACCAATTCAAGCGAGGCATCCCATTTACTCATAGGAAGTTTAGCCAACATCTCGGTAATTTTTTTCCTGACAATCACCTTATTGAATGAGCAAAGTTTCTCCTGCTAAGTATTTATCTAAACTAGGTGAGATACTCAGGCGTGAAGGAGGGTGAAATGCTAGTGGACGCGAAGCAGTAAATAGGTAAGCAACTTCGGGTGAACTGATAAATGCCATACCCCCTAATAACTCCACAGCATGAGCAGTAACACGTTCTATAGCACCTTGCACTGCATAACGCACAAACAGCGCCCGTGCTAGTTGATCGCTACCTTGGTTGCTATCGCTGACTATCATTGACTGGGCTAGCCCTTCTAATGCAGCCATCGCTCCTTCAACTTCAATGGCTAAAATTGTCCGCTCAGAAGGCGTACCTTTACCAGCTGCTATGGTTCGTTCTACTAAAGCACTAGCGATACCCAGGTAAGATGCAGAAATTAGCATTTCAAACCAAAGAAAACCCCTTGTTTGGATATAATCTAGATTTTCGGCATTGCCTGTATAGGAAATAAGCTGTTCTGGAACTTTGACATCGTGAAGAATAATTTCGTCGCTTTCTGCACCAGCCAGCACTGAATTTGTCCAGAAGGGACGACGTTCAATTCCTGAAGCATTTGTTGTCGGGATAATAACGACTGCTAATTTGCTATCGTCTCCCGATTCGCTGGGAATCGAAACACTTGCAGTGAGAAGATCCATAGATGCAGATAAGCTGCAAGGCTTTTTATTACCATTGACTGTTATACCATCAGCTGTTCGTTTGACTTGCATATTGGGAGTCAGAATGCCTGTACCTGTCCGTCCTTCCGCAAAGCCAGAAGCTACGTAGAGATTTTGTTTGGCAATTGCCTCAAGTAACATCCACTCCAAGCCAGTTCCCGAACCTTGGGCGATCATCTCAACGATGGTTGCAACTGAAAAATGATGCATCGTCGTGGCGATCGCCAACGAAGGCGCACGGCTGGCGATCGCTCTTTGAATCTGAACAGCTTCTACAGGAGTTGCTCCTAAACCCTGATACTTGGTTGGAATTAATAAACCAGGACCACCAAGTTCACGAAATATTTTTATGGCTGGATTTTGTGGCTTTTCCATTTCCAATAAAGGAATGTACGCCAATTTTTCATCAAGGTCTGGCAAAAACTGTTGTAAAACTGTTCGTTCTGGTTTGAGAAAATTCACTTGTAAAACTCCTATTAACTATGAAATTGGTATTAGATAATTTGCCATGCTTGACTATTACTTATAAATGTTGTAATTCGCAACTAATGTCGGATTGGGAAACAGAATATTGAAATTATTGCGAATAATCCAATTAAGTATAAATCCCGTACCTTTTATATACATATAGAGTGGCGTTTGATAGGAGCCTAATCTGGCTTTGAAGGTGTCTGCTGTTTGACCAAAGTCAATTTTTGGTACATTCTGTTTCAATGCTTCATCTAGAGCAGCATACATTAAATTGAAATACATATCTGACTCTGCATTTAGACTGTAATCTAATCCGCAAAATAGGTAATGAACACTTGATTGTGTACAAAGAGAACAATTGAATGCTACTATCTTGTCATCTTGATAAACAAGAGTAAAAAGTAATTGCTCAGGAAAATAGATTGCTAACTCTCGAAAGAAAGTTATAGGTAGAGTCTCCAGTTGGTTTTCAGATTTTTGGACAACAGCTTCATACAGTTGATGCATTTCTGGAGTATAGATTTGCAAAATTTTTTTTGTATCTTTCAACTGGACAACGCGAAAACCAGCTTTTTCAAATTTGCGTTTTGACCTTTTAATATCATGGCGGTAGTGGGACTTTAAAGCAGCACAGTATTCCGAAAAATTAGCAAAATTTGCCTGAAAGCTATGCATCGGTAAACTTTCTGCTTTGAGATAACCAAGCTGTAGCAGTGCATCTAGCTGATTGCATTCTTGTAAATTAAATTCTTTGTAAATAGTAAGCTTGGTTTTTTCTTTTGCTGCAATAGTATTCATAATAATATCAAGCAATTTTATAATCAGAGCATGATTAGCATTTTCTACAAAAATTAAATGGTTTTTACCGATAGAAATAGGTAAACCACAAAAAAGAACATTTAAATGTAAAAAAGATGGCAGTAAGCGTCTGACATTAGTAATAAATTCTTTAGTGCCTTTACTGGCAACAACTCCTAAGTCAGCTTTAAATGTAGATAAACTAGTACAAGCAGACGGATTACCATTTTGGTCATAAAAAATGACATACCAAAACTTGCTAAATTCTGCCATAGTTTTTTCAATAGTCAGTAAGAATCTAATATCCATGTAAATATTAGATTCGCTTCTCTGACAAACTTGCTTCCAAGCTTCTAAATCTACATCAAGGATTGAATTATACAATTTGTAAGAGTAATTATTCTCATTTTCAATGAAGCATTCAATAGCTTTCGTCATTTATTTGTACCATTTCTCTAAGAGGAATAGATTTCAAGTTAAACCAAAACTATTTTTATGTTTTGATAGTTACAAAACCACTTTGCAACTATCAAAACAAGGCGAGGATTCCTATTTATTCAACTTATGCTGCTGAAACTTGATCTGGTGCTTGTGTCTGTGATGAATTAATTTGAACTGGTAAAAATTCCACTTCTTCACCAAACAAACCCCTAATAATTGCTGTGATATTTTCCTGTAGTGCCTGTATAGCAATAGGATCAAGAATTTGACTTAAAGAGGGGATACCCATATCAAACTCAGCTAAAAACAGTATCAGGCAACCATCTTTTTGATTTTGAACTTTCCACTGTCCACAGAAGTGTTCTACATCACCCTCAATCTGATTGAAACTAATTGTATAATTTGAGTAATCAAAGACATCTTCTTCTGTCCAAGACATCACACCGCCACGAAAATCCACTTCCCAAGTAGAAACAGTCCTTCCGTCAGCTAATATTTGGCTAGTGACGCTATGTACAGCTTGACTATTGTTTGGGTACGAATCAAAGTTGCAGAGAATCGAATAAATTTCTTCCGCACTGCGATAAGGAACTTTAGCAACAATTTCTAAGTATTGCATGAATAAAATCTCCTTTATGAATTAATAACGTTTAAAGATGAGTTACGTTTTGCAAGAGCGATCGCACTGTCTGAAATTGCACTTAGCAGCCAGTCAACATCTGACTCGCTCAAAGTTGCTGGTGGTGTCAATCTAACTACGCGGTGAGCATTAAGTGAATAGGAAACCAGCACATTTCTGTGCATGAGTTCAAACATGAAGTCACCAGCCAGATAATCAGCTTCAAACTCAATCCCAATCAACAGTCCAATACCGCGGACTTCTCGAACTAGATGAAGACACATTTCGCCCACAATTTTCTGCACTTCAATAAATAACTTTTCACCTAGTTTTTTGGCTCTGGGTATAATATTCTCGTTTTTAATCACATTAATTGCTGCTTGTGCGGCAACTGTAGCTAGAGGATTACCTGCAAAAGTCGAAGTGTGCAACAGCGGATCTTGATTGAGCCTTTCATAAGCTTGAGCAGAAGCAACAGCAGCGCTAACAGGTATGACTCCTCCACTTAAAGCCTTCCCTACCAGCAGAACATCAGGAACTACTTCTTCTCTATCTGCTCCCCACCAAGTTCCTAGCCGTGCAAGTCCCGTTTGAATTTCATCCAAAATCAAAAATGCTCCATACTGGCGGCAAAGTCTCTCTACATCGCGCAAGTAACCTTGGTAGGGAATGATGACACCGCCTTCTGCCTGCACCGGCTCCAAAATAACGCAGCATTCATGACCATTATGAGAAAGTACCTTCTCCAGTGCTTTTGGATCTGCAAAGGGGATAAACTCAACTTCTGGGAGCAGAGGTTGGAAAGGCAAGCGATAGGCTGCACGACTGGTAACACTTAACGCTCCCAATGTCTTACCGTGGAAGCCTCCTTGCATGGCAATTAGCTTACGTTTGCCAGATAAACGCGCTAGCTTAAGACCGGCTTCTGTAGCTTCCGCACCAGAGTTACCAAAGTATACGTAGTCTAAACCTTTGGGAGTGACAGAAGCTAAAGTTTCTGCCGCCGAAGCTAATTCAGCATTTAAAAGCGCGCGAGTTGATAATGGATGACGCTCCAGTTGTGCTTTCACAGCTTCGATCACAGTAGGATGACAGTGACCGATAGTAAAGACACCGTAACCACCACAAGCCAGATACTTTTGTCCGCGTTCATCAAAAACGTAGTTTCCAGAAGAACGAACCTCAACATGAGTACCCATTAGTTCCGCCAGCTTGGCAAGAGATTTATTAACGTGTCGTTTTTGCCCTTGGATTACAAGCTGTCTAAACTTAGCTGCTTGATGTGAATCTGGGTATGTTTCTATACTTTCAAGCATTTGTTGGTTTTCTTTCATCTCACTCTCAATTTCTCAATAGATTGATTAACTAACCTGAAAATGTGGTTTAGTTTGCACTTTCTGTCTTTGGTTTTGATGTTCTAGCAATGCCGTTTCTACTAAAGGCAATGCCTTGCTGTAGCGAAACCAGGGAATACCAGGCCAAAGATGATGGACAATATGATAGTTTTGATTCAGCATCAATATCTGCAATAGTTGCCCCTTAAAGATGCGTGTGTTCTCTAAAGGATGCTGGGACTCTTGAGGAAAATGTACAGCCCATGCAACCGTTAATTCAATTAACGCTCCAGCCACAAGCAGCGGGATAACCCATAACCATAAAATATCTTGCAGATGACCCATCCAAGCTGCACCGATGATTATAGACAACTGCAACCCCACTGTTATTAGATGCTCAATTAATTGCGGATGTTTATTAGACCACAAACGGCGATTAATCATGAAAGAGTTGTCGTGTGTTAAACGAACTAAAGTCCAAAGAGGTAACAACCAGCGTGGTTTTCTACCAATAACGTAGTCCGGGTCGTATTCTGGGTGATTTGTAAACGCGTGGTGCTGGGGGTGCAAGATACGGAACAAGGGGAACGTTGTACCCTCTAGCGCTGCTGCGATGCGTCCAACCCAGTTGTTAACCGTGCGATTGGGATGTACTAAACGATGTACAGCTTCGTGATTCACTGTATACAGAGCGTACAGACATAATAAGTTAATTGCTGCTGAGGCTTGGAGAGGCAAATATTCTAAAAGATAGGCAGTAATTGATGCTGAAAAGATGCTAATGATAGCGACAAATAGTAACAGGGTAGGATTGCCAAAGGTGCTATCTGGTATTTGCATTAGAGAGTGGTCAATCTCACGCAACTTCTGATTCACTAACTTACTTTCCACGTATGCCTCACTAACTAAATGCTCTGTAATTTGAGCAAGAGTAGAAAACTCTTGCTCTTGGGACTTGCAACTATCTATGCAAATACTGGTGTCAGAGTTTGACTTTCTAAGTGCTGGCGAATTCGAGATTTGTTTTTGTCGTTGACTTGTAAATAGTCATTCTCTAAGAACCATTCAATAGCCTTAATTGCAGCTTGTTGAACACTGCTTTTAGGTTCAAACCCCAACTCATTTTTAGCTTTGCTGGTGTCGAGGTAATAGTAAAGGCTGGAGAACTTGACCATCGGTGCGGTATAAAGCGGATGTTGGTTAGTGATGTGGTCAGAAATAAATTCCAGAATTTGAGCTAGCTTGACAGCGCCTGCCTGAGGTAGTTTCAGCTTGGGAGCGGGAACTCCAGAAATTGCTTCTAAAGCCGAGAACAAATCTACGACAGAAAGGTTTTCATGTCCTAGAATATAGCGATCACCCACCTTCCCTTTCTTAGCTGCTAGGATGTGACCATAAGCAACGTCATCAACATCGATAAAGTTAGCACCGCCATCAATGTAACCTGGTATCCGACGGGCGAGAAAGTCTAGAATCAGCTTGCCAACGGGGTTCGGCTTGATATCTCTTGCACCTAAAGGTGCAGAAGGCATCACAACTACAATCGGTAGTCCTTGCGCTGCGAATCGATAAGCTTCAAACTCCGCAGAATATTTTGAATGTTCGTACTCCATCGACATATCCCACAGATTAAAATTATGATTCTCTGTGGTGGGAGTATCTTTTCCGTAACTGCCAATTGTAGAGATGGTGCTGGTGTAAATTACTTTCTCTACATCCTGTTTCAGTGCAGCAGAAAAAACATTTTTTGATCCTTCAACATTAACCCAGTCAAATAGGTGGCGGTCTTTACGAGGAACCCAAAAAGCTACCATTGCAGCACCGTGATAAACAGAATTACAGCCCTGCATAGCCTTTGCTACGGAATCATAATCGGTGATATCTCCGTAGGCAATTTCAATATCCAGTTTCTCCAAATTTCTTAGATCCGAGCCCTTTCTGACTAACGCTTTGACTTGTTGACCATCTTCTTGAAGTTGACGAACAATCGCAGAACCTACAAAGCCTGTAGCACCAGTGACTAAAGCTTTCATGATTTATTCCTCCAATTATTGAATTAGAAAAGTAAAAAAACTATTGTTCTTAGTGACTGAAAGGACAGCCTGACTTTTTGCCAGATACAAACTGTCGCCAGGGATCTGGCTGCGATAAGAAGTTGGGCTTTAGCTCAACATTTTCATAGTTGCGGTGGAAAACTGGCGTTGTTGAGCCGGAAATGGGAGGTACAATCCATCCCCAGTCGGCGTAGGTGGTTCTTCCAGCAAGTGCTTCGCTCTTTTCAAATTGCACGAAGCGACGAGTTTCGCTGTGGTGGTCAACCATAGTCACGCCAGCACGTCGGAACGAGTATAGAACCGCAACATTTAACTCAACTATGGCGCGGTCTCGCCATAAGGTATGGTCGTAGCGAGTATCTAGACCCATTCGCTTGGCCACAATGGGCAATAAATTATAGCGGTTCTCGTCAGCAAAGTTACGAGCAGCTATTTCTGTACCCATGTACCAACCATTAAAGGGCGCGGCTGTGTACTGAACCCCGCCAATCTCCAACATCATGTTGCAAATTGCTGGTAACGCGTGCCATTTGAGACCAAGTTCTGCAAACCAAGAGTAGTCAGGATGCTGGATTGGCACTTCTAGCACTGCATCATGGGGTAACTCAAACAGCTTTGGACGCTGATTTGGCATTTGAATCACGATAGGCAGGATGTCAAAGGGAGTACCTTGGCCTCCTTTCCAGCCCATTCGCTGCACAAGCTCTGTAAACTCGACATACTTTGGGTCACCCACAACCGAACCATCCGTTTGCCGATACCCTGCGTAGCGAACGATTTGCTCATTCCAAATGCGGATTCCAGCTTGGCCTGGTTCTTGCGGTGCAAAGATAGTAGCAAGGGATTTGATGCGACCGCCGTTAGTAGATAAGCGTAGATGCTCAACCATAGCCTCGAATACTTCTTCGGCTTGATTCAATCTGCGGTGATCGCGAACTTCTAGTGAGTTCCAGTAGCTACGCCCCACACATCTGGTGCTATTGCGCCATGCTAATTTGGCTCCGTAAGCTAGTTCATCAAAGCTTTGCCAATAGGTTCCAGTTTGTTCTACCTCGCTTTCTATTTCCGCAAATCGATTTAAGTAGGATTCCTGAATTACTTGTTCTTCCTGCAATAATGCCAGAAATGCTTTGGCATCAGATAAAATAGTGTTATACGTATTTAAACCGTGTTGCAAGGCTAGGTTGTTGATTAGCATACTATGTCAACATTCACATTTAGCAAGTTGGGCACGGTCTTTCTTAGCTTTTTTACCAGAGCAGACTTTTGTTTCATTAGCCCAGTATTCAAGGCTATGGGTTAAAGCCGTTTCCAAATTGGGCAGTGGTGCTATACCAAAACCAGTTTCTATTTCTGGTAATGACGTGGGGAAAGGTTCCTCATTACATAAGTAGGGTGCGACTTGAGCAAACCAGTCAAAACCTTTTTTGACGGATTTTGGTAATTCTGACATAAAGGCAGGACGGATCAGACGATCTACAATGTCAGGGCTGACCATGCGTGGTATGTTAATTTCTATACCTTGAGTTTTGCCAAATTCTGCAATTAAATCTGCTATCTGGCGTACCGTTAAGGCTTTATTTCCAGAGGCGATCCAATATTCACCTGCTACGCAATCATGCTCAATTATTGCTGCAATGGCGTTAGCAACAACGTCTTGAGGAATAAAATCTATATATGCGTGCGGTAGCATGGGCAGGATGGGCAAAAAACCTCTAAAAAGCGAACTTATGATGTTATAAATGCCCTGAAAACGTGCAATTTCACCTGATGTAGAATCGCCAATCACAATGGAGGGACGAATAATTGCGTGGGGCAGTCCACTATTTCTAACTAACCTTTCTCCTTCTCGTTTCGAGATAGTGTATGTATGCTCTGAAGGCCCATCTTTACGTTGGTGAGGACGGATAAAAGCTGTGCTGATATAGTAAAAGGGAACTTGTGCAATCGCTGCCAATTCCAGCATATTTTCCAAGCCGCGTACATTTGTGCTATGAATCAATTCATCTGATTCACCAAAATCAGTTACCGCAGCTGAATGCACAATACAGTCAATGCACTTTGCTATATCTTTTAGCTGTGTCTGACTAATACCAAGCTGAGGCAATGAAATGTCACAAGGAATGGTAGTGACACCTGAATTCGTGATTGGCTTCCTGTAGGTTAGACAAATAATCGAATGTGCATTCATTCGAGCTAATAAAGCTTGACCAACTACTCCTGATGCACCAGTCAGCAGGATTGTTTTCTTGTGAGAAAACGGATTTATGTACACTATTTTCCCCCTTGAATATAAGTGAATATGCAGTTAACTGTTGTTCGTCTTGATTGTGAAAAACACTAAATAATAGCTATTTAGACAAGTATTTGACTACTTGTTTTCCTCGGTTTAAATTCACTGGCAAAGCAGGATTATTATTGGATAAAGATAGATTCTGGTTGATATCCTGCATCTGCTGCAACAGAAAATCTACTTCAGTCTCAAGCTGGCAAAACTTTAATTGTTGTTCCAATGGATATAAAAATCGTTTTGGCTCCATAAATGTGAAATAACAAGAATACGAGGAATATTTTTTTGCTCTTTGTTTCTCCAAAAGCTATTGCAGATATTTTTTATTTCATTTTGTTTCACTTGCACTTATCCTTTAAAATTTCTTGTTGATTCTCTACAGTACTTCTCGGTAGTATTTCGGAAAAATACAGAGAATTTTTGTTCGCCTCGCTTTTTTATTTTTTTTACCAAGGAAGGCAGAAGTTTATGAGAGTCCCTTATACCGAGACTGCTTGCAGCGAGGTATAAAACGTCCTTGCTACAATCCCACTCTTTTAAGGGTGGGTTGCCTTCTGCCTTCTGAACTTCTAGTTATTTATACGGGTTATCCCAAAGAAATTATGCAAGCAGCTATAAGTTTTTACAAAAATTCATTTTGAAGTTAAAAACACTTTTACCCAGCAATTTCATCCTGATTCCATCTTGATGTGATATGTAAGTTTAGGCTACACCTATCCGACTTTAGGCACTTACCCCAATTTGGGCTGGCTACACAAAATAAGAAACCCTTAT
>JAGKSW010000245.1 GCA_018993265.1 Nostoc sp. TH1S01 | reverse complement strand
TCACCAATTTTTCTGACGACAAAGCCTTAGAAATTCTGACAAAAGCTAAAGCGATCATCTTTGCAGCTTGGAATGGTAGTGGCTGGGCGACTACCTCACAAATCGCTGAGTATTTTAGAGTTACCGAATCAGCTGTCAAAGAACTCTTTAGAGTTAATGCGGTAGAATTCCGAGACTTGGAAACTAAAACTCTTACTGGCAAAGACTTACGCGATGCTCGACAGAAGCTCTGTCTACCATCCCGAACATCTCAAGCCAGGGGTTTCTCCGCACTCGGCACACTCAGAATCGCAATGCTGCTGACTGAATCTGAGATTGCCGCCCAAGTCCGCACTATCATTTTAGATTTGGTTGCAGCTATACCAGCCATTGCTCCCCAACAACCCCCCGCACCAGCACTCCCCCCAGTTGAACAGCGATTGCATACTCTCGTCCTGGCAATGAAAACTTTAGCCGAGTTGACTGGTGGCAGACTTAACCCTTATATGGAGCAGCAGTTCAAAGACTACGCTGGGAATCTTTTGGCTGAACACAACCGGAAGATGTTAGCTCCTTCAGAAGAACGCTGGCTTGGGGTTGTGAATTTTGCAGAGAGTGAACTGGGTAGAAAAGTCCCGATCAGTGGTTCACACTACAGGGGTCATCTGGGTACATGGGTTCGCACGTTTTACCCACAGTTGGGCGCTCGCCAAGAAGACAGACTAGTTAACGGTACTCAACAACCAGTTTACGTTTACGCGTGTCATGACCCTGCGGTGGTTGCTGGTTTGACAAAAGCAATTGAGGAGTTTTTCGCACATCCAAGCCCTGCGGCGGCACTCAAGCAAGCGGGGGCATTCAAAAGGAGGGCGGTGGTTACTGCTTGACAGATAATGGTCAACATTTAACACTCAAAGCTCACCATAGATATAAGTCTAATACTTTTTGATTTTAGGAGGAATTATGATTTGTTTTCTTTGCAATGTTGAAGCCGATGATGTTTTTCCTGAAGCAAAAGAGAATGATGAATGCGCTATTTGCGGACATCCATTCATGAAAAAATCCAAAATTCCTACAGAACAAAATCATCAATTAGGCTATGCCAGTAATTATCACCTTCAAAATCTTACCTCTGCTGAACATATTTCTATTTGTCCAGGACAAACAATATATTCTGGTTCAATGTATGTAGATATATCTGGTGAAATTTGCACTACTTATAAATATCCCCATCAATATAAGGAAGAAAGCCCTTGTTTATATAACGGAACAAGATATGTTGGTAAAAGCAAGCAGGTCAAACTATGAACGAAGAACATATCAACGAAATCGGCAAAGAAATCAGCCTCGCATACATCTTCCACGAAGATTATGGCTATTTCAAAAGTACGACTGTTGCTCAATGGCTTGGTGTTGATTCTCTACCTGATTGGCCTCACCACACCATACTTGATTTGATTGCCATCGATTTCATTTCTGATGCTGCCACACAAGGAAATCAGAAGGCGAGACGGTTGATGTCTTATTTTATGCTGCATGGTGATTATTCAGGCAGAAAAACAATTTTAGGAGGTAAAGCCAACCTAGATTCTTTAGAAAGTATTTTGACTGCCATCAATCTTCAAAAAGCGATCGCGTCACATTTTATTCCCCAGCTTGAAAATGAAGATTAGCACTCATCAAATAATCAAGGAGAAAGTTATGCCTACTCAAAAAATCAAAATCACATCACACAAACTGCTAGACGAATTTGTAGCAGAATCCCTTGATTGGGAATTATCTACAGAAAGAGTAAACCAGACAGAATACCAGTATGACGCTGAAGTTACTTGGTATCATCCTGCTAATGTTGATGATTTTGATACCTGGGTTCAAGAGTATGGCCTTTGCCCAGCCTTCTCTACAAATTTCGCTCTCATTCAAGAGTTTATTCTGCCCGTTTGTGATGCTCAGAATATTGTTGATTCATCACCCTTGAACACTTGCTTAAATTGGCTGAAATTCAAGGGATACGACATCGATTTTCAGCCGTGCAACTTTTGTAATGGCGAAGGAAATTTATTAAGAAGTTTGTACGTCCAAATCTTCCCAGAAAGAGCAAGCAAAATACCACCTGAAGCTATTTATGTGGCTTGCGATTGTTCTTTGGATTATGAATAAGATTACCTCGATTTAATAATAAAATAATAGGAGGTTAACTGAATAAATAATATTATGATATGCCCCAACTGCGGAAGCCAAGATATTTACCGAAAGAACCCAACTGAAAGAACAGTATATTGTGACAGATACGGTTATTCCTGGGAGGTAAAGCAACCACAAACCCCGCTATTGCGAGAGAAAGTTTACCAGAGTAAAGGGGCTATGAAAGGTACGCATTATGTTTCTGTTTGGTACTGTCCAACTGACCCATCAAAATATTCTTTCGCTCTCATTTATGGGGCTGGTGTTTGTCAATTTAATGAGTTTTCTGATGACCCATATTTAAGCGGGATTTACGATAGTCCACAGGAGGCTTTGGAAGCGGGGATTGCGGAAGTAAGGAATAAGGATTAAGAAAGCCATTATGGACACAAAAGACTACTTAATCTACAAAGGCATTCTCTTAGAAATCAGGTGGATAGAACACCTAGAGATGTACCACTGGATAGCTTATGCTTCTAACGAAGACTATCACAATAAAAAGAAGTTTGCAGATAGTCTAAAGCATTTGGGGTTTGAAGTTGAGGAAGCAGCGATCGCACACGCAAAACAGGAAATAGATTTTTTACTGGATGATTATGATGACAAAAGATGAATGGCTTTTACAAGGACAAACATTATTCGGACAAGACAAGATGCGGTGGAAATTCAAGTGTCCCTCTTGTGGATATATAGCTACTGTTGCAGATTATAAAAAAGCTGGCGCACCGGAATCAGCCATTGGTTTTTCTTGTGTAGGTCGATGGCTAGAAGTACACAAAGAAGCATTTGATGACAAGGATAAACGCAAGATTCCTTGTGATTATGCAGGAGGTGGATTAATTAACATCAGTCATGTTGATGTTGATGGAATTAAAGTTTTTGAGTTTGGGATTTAAACATGAAAGAACTTGGATTATTTCAAACAGATGCACTCATTGAAAAATTAGCCAAAGCATTTTATCGACTTCAAGGCTATGTAGTTAAAGATAACTATCGAATGCAAGACTCCACTCATC